>CBFHNF010000049.1:0-1554 GCA_965657135.1 uncultured Paracoccaceae bacterium | reverse complement strand
TCGTTGAACAGCACATTTTTGCCAAATTTCAATTTTCCCCCTGACATAATTACACTGCCCCGCATTTCGATTCTGCCGTTACCCTTGAACTCTTGTGTAGGGAACACTTTATTTCGGCTTTTGGATTTTACGTTATAATTGCGATCCGCATAGGCAATAAGTTGTGCGCCGTTTAATATTATTGAACCAGCCACATCGAACCCACCGCGGGCCATGAAAACCGTGCTCGATTGTCCCGTTCAATTGCGGCTGTGCGACCCCAATCTTAGGCCCTCGCGGGCATCAATCGCGCCAGCATTCGCATTTGAAGTGATCAGCATCATATTGTCAAAACTTACACCCCGGGTGATATCAATTTTGCAATTGGTAATCAGGATCATATCCGAATAAAGATCCCCATTCAGAACAAGAGTATCTTTATTCCAGCACCGGGTAAAATTTATTCTTCCCTTATGAAAATCTTCTGGGCTCGCATGGCGCCAGGGTTTGCGTTTCCCAATGCGTGGAATGAATACTTCAATTTCCTCCTTGCTGGTTAAATAGGGTCTATTAATGACCCCACGACGCACCTGACCAAGGTATCCACCAAATTGATGGAAAAATTGTAAGTCCCAGAAACGATATTGTAAAACACCTGAATCCGCATGTCTCGAGTGAAGTTGTGAATTGACCTCTGAATCCGGCGCAACTGAAATAATCCCATCGTCACCAAGCGTCCAAGAGGAATTCAATTTAATTGAGCCATTGGAACGAAGGCAGTATTTTCCATACATCGACACGTTACTTTGAAAATTGATGTCACCCTCTGCAATGATGCCAGAAAGATAACATCTGGGATGATAAAACTGTGCCACGCGCCGTACCGAAAGATCCGCAAACCGACCCGCTGCAGTGTAATACAAACGCCGGACAGGATGTCCCGTATCGGCAGTGAAATCAAGTGTGACGACCGCAGTATCGGCATTTGCTTCGTTCTCAACAAATTTCATCGTGTCTTGATCGAAGGTGCCAAATTGTATTGTTGTGACAGCCTTTAAAAGTTGGAGGTCGATCTTATTTGCGCCGGCCGCTTCTTTTGCTCTATTCATTGCGTAGTGGCGCACGCCCTCCAATTTATATGTGGTGTCGCGAATTCCGCGCATCGCCTCAATTGCCATAATTTCTGCCACGCCCTCTAGGCGCATTTTTTGTGTCATCAGGTAAGCCGCATTGACCCCCATCCCACAAACGGTAATCAGATACATCATTATGATTGCAATGCTCGGGCTTAGTCCGCCATGACAATCCTGCAAGAAGCGTTTTATCAGATGCATCACCGGCGCTCCTCAATAGGATAACGCACTGCCAAATTGGTGTTAGATCCAACAAAAGGACGCCATACAGACGGCATGCCCACATAGGAAATCAAGCGTAACAGTGGAATTTCGACTTGGATCGTCACGTACCCTAAACGATCAGTTACAGTGGCAGAGCCATAGCTGAGTGTGTCTCCCGATACATCTTTCATAGAGGCTATTCTCTGCAGATAATCGACGATTTCTTGCTCTGCAGCCT
>CBFHNF010000048.1:0-1864 GCA_965657135.1 uncultured Paracoccaceae bacterium | reverse complement strand
ACCCGCGCCATTAGGGCCGATGATGGCCCGAATTTCTCCTTCGCGGATGTCAAAGCTGATGTCCTTAATCGCCGTAACCCCCCCAAATCTCAGGGTAATGTTACGCATATCCATAACTGTCCCGCCAATCTGACGACCGTCTGCTGTCACGTATCCTTGTTCTTGATCTAGCATCAATTTACCCCTTATTCTGCCGCAATTTTTTGGGCAGGTGTGACAGTAGTTGCATTACACAGCGTGAGCGTGGCATTGATCTTACCCTTACGCCCATCTTCATAGGTCACCTCAGTTTCGGTATAAACTTTGTCCTTGCCGTCGTAGAGCGCATCCACAAGATCCGCGAATTTTTCACCAATCACTTTACGACGTACTTTGCGTGTCCGTGTAAGTTCGCCATCATCTGCATCCAGTTCTTTGTGCAATACAAGAAAGCGGTGAATTTGACAGCCTGATAGCATTTCATCCTGTGCGACTGATTTGTTCACCTCTTCAACATGCCCTCTGATCGCGTCCAATATGCGCGGATGTCCGGCAAGTTCCTGATAACTTGAATAGGCAATGTTGTTCCGTTCTGCCCAGTTCCCGACTGCAGACATATCAATATTGATGAAAGCCATGCATTTTTCACGTCCCGCACCAAAAACGACAGATTCCAGAATATTTGGATAAAACTTCAATTTGTTCTCGACATATTTTGGCGCAAACATTCTACCGTCCGCCAACTTGGCAACGTCTTTTGCACGGTCGATAATGCGCAAATGCCCAGTATCTGGTTCAAAAAATCCAGCATCCCCAGTCGCAACCCAACCTTCGGGATCCTTTGTGTCAGCCGTGCTTTCAGGATTTTTGTAATACTCAACAAATGTTCCAGCCGAGCGATAAAAAACTTCGCCACTCTCATCAATACGCACCTCGACGCCAGGCGATGGAATACCAACCGTGTCACTACGGACTTCTCCATCTGGCTGTTGTGTAATGAAAACAGCAGCCTCCGTCTGACCGTATAGCTGTTTCAAATTGATGCCCAAAGACCGGTAAAAATCAAAAATTTCGGGTCCAATCGCCTCGCCAGCAGTGTATCCAATGCGAACGTTCGAAAATCCTAGGGTATTTTTCAATGGCCCATAGACCATTAGTTCACCCAACGCATATTTTAGTCGATCGATAAAACCCACGGTTTTACCATCCAAGATCGCCGGCCCAACCTTTTTGGCATGTGCCATGAAGACATCAAACAACCATTTTTTCGTCTTGCCAGCGTCCTCCATGCGGATCATGACGTTGGTCAACTGGCTTTCAAATACGCGCGGAGGTGCAAAATAATAGGTCGGCCCGATTTCACGCAAGTCAGTATGCATAGTGCCCTGGCTTTCTGGGCAATTCACGCAAAATCCGGTCCACGCCGCCTGACCAATTGAGAAAATAAAATCTCCGACCCAAGCCATTGGCAAATACGCCAACACATTTTCACCAATACCAAGCTTGTCAAATTCCGAGGATGCACGCGCCGTTTCAATGATATTTCGATTGGACAAAACAACACCTTTTGGGCGTCCAGTGGTGCCTGATGTGTATAGCATGACACAAGTGGTGTCGTAATCTAACGCACCCTCACGCGCGTTTAATTCCTGAGACAACGCGCCTGTCTTTGCACGACCATTTTCCAGCACCGACGCATAAGAGTGCAAGTGCGTGTGGTCGTATTTTCGCAAACCGCGCGCTTCCAAATAGATCATCTGTTCGAAATTTGGCAGTTCGGATTGAACTTCCAATACTTTATCAACTTGTTCTTGGTCACCCGCGATCACAAATCGCGAACCACAATGCCCCAAGACATAGGCCATCTCTTCTGCAACTGCGTCTT
>CBFHNF010000047.1:0-2097 GCA_965657135.1 uncultured Paracoccaceae bacterium | reverse complement strand
TGCCCTAATTTTTCCAAACGAAGAAGTTATTTGGAGTTGATTTCAGGATTTTGTTTGCCATTTCGGTTCCGAGGGTTTCTGCGTCTTCGATGGGGCATGATTGGTCGTCTTTGATGGCTTCGCTTCCGTCTGGTCTCAGGACTTCGCCGCGCAGGCGCAGGGTTGTACCGTTGAGTTCTGCCAGTCCTGCGATTGGCGTTTCACAGGATCCATCTAGCCCGCGCAAAAAGGCGCGTTCGGCTGCCAATCGATGGCCTGTCGGAGTGTCATGTATAGCTGACAGCATTTCTGCCGCGCGTGTATCTGCGACGCGGCGTTCAATCCCGATGGCGCCTTGTGCCACTGCTGGCAACATCACATCCGGATCAAGAAAGGATTTCGCGATATGCGACAGGCCCAAACGGTTTAGGCCCGCAGCCGCCAGGAACGTTGCATCGGCTACGCCATCTTCAAGCTTTTTCAAACGCGTTTGAACATTGCCTCGAAATTCCACCACCTCTAGATCAGGGCGCGCTAGCATCAACTGGGCCTTCCGGCGCAAACTGGACGATCCCAGTTTTTGACCCGCCTCTAACGCGTCCATGCTGTTTTTTGTCAAGGATACAAAGGCATCACGCACATCTTCACGCGGCAAATAGGTATCCAAAATCAGCCCGGCAGGCTGCTCAGTGGGCATATCCTTCATCGAATGAACCGCAATATCGATCCGCCCACTCAGCAGATCTTCTTCAATCTCGCGGGTGAACAGCCCCTTGCCCCCGATCTCTTTCAATGGGCGATCCAGAACACGATCCCCTGTTGTTTTGATAACAACAATCTCAAAACAGCTCTCTTCCAGATCAAAGGCCTGCGACAGGCGCGCCCGCGTTTCATGCGCCTGTGCCAGCGCAAGAGGCGATCCGCGTGTGCCGATTTTAAGGGGGGTGCTAGGGGTAGGTAAATTCAAAGACATAGCAAAGTTTTAGGTCTATAACGTCTAAAACACAAGACACATTGCTTGACTTTCATGCGCGAGCATATGACGAAGGATGAAACGATAGGTGAGCCATGAATAAAGATAAAACAATCCTGCGCGCCCTTGCCGGTGAACGCCAAGACACCCCTCCAATTTGGATGATGCGCCAAGCGGGTCGCTATCTGCCAGAATACCGCGCGACGCGGGCTGAGGCGGGGGATTTCCTATCCCTATGCTACAATAGCGAACTGGCCGCTGAGGTCACATTGCAGCCCATCCGCCGCTATGGATTTGATGCGGCAATTTTGTTTGCGGATATCCTATTGTTGCCCCAAGCACTTGGTGTGGATTTGTGGTTTGAAACGGGCGAAGGCCCGCGAATGAGTACAACAACAACTGCAGATGAATTGGCCGCCTTGCGACCCACTGCGGATATCCATGAAACGTTGAACCCGATTTATGACACCGTGCGCATCCTATCACGTGAATTACCTCGCGAAACGACACTGATCGGGTTTGCGGGCGCGCCATGGACCGTGGCCACCTATATGATTGCAGGGCGCGGCACCAAAGATCAGGGGCCGGCACATGCGCTAAAGGCGGAAAATCGTGCGGTCTTTGAGGGTATTTTAGAGCGTCTAACGGATGCAACCATCGAATACCTCAGCAAACAGATTGAGGCCGGCGCCGAGGTTGTCAAACTCTTTGACAGCTGGGCGGGATCGCTGAAGGGGGATGATTTTGTAAATTATGCGCTGAAGCCTGCGGCTAAAATCACCCAAGCCTTGAAACAACGCCACCCAGGTATCCCCGTCATCGCCTTCCCACGAGAAGCAGGTGACGGATATATCGGATTTGCCAAAGCAACAGGCGCCGATTGCGTCGCCATTGACAACAGCGTCAGCGCCGAATGGGTCGCACAAAACGTCCAACCCGACAGCTGCGTCCAAGGCAACCTTGCCTCAGCCCACATGGTCAGCGGCGGTGAACCCCTCATCCAGGAAACAAAACGCATCGTCAACGCCCTCAAAAACGGACCGCACATCTTCAACCTAGGACACGGCATCACTCCAGACGCTAATCCAGACAATGTACAAATCATGATCAATACTGTACGCGAAACATAAAATTAATCAGGATCA
>CBFHNF010000046.1:0-3976 GCA_965657135.1 uncultured Paracoccaceae bacterium | reverse complement strand
AACCCTCGGAACCGAAATGGCAAACAAAATCCTGAAATCAACTCCAAATAACTTCTTCGTTTGGAAAAATTAGGGCAGCAATTTTCCAGGATTTAGGGTTCCATTAGGATCAATCGCATTTTTGATTTGGCGCATCATTTCAATCGATGTTGCATCCTTACGTCTACGCATTGAAGAAAGTTTTGATGTTCCTATTCCGTGTTCTGCGGAAAAACTTCCTCTGAATTCCAATACGACATCTTCGACTGCTTCCATTATGGCATCCTTCAGAATGGTGTCGTTTTGAGATGCTGAGACAGAATAATGGATATTACCATCGCCTAAATGTGCGACCACAAAGATGCGCGCCGCCGGATCGACATTTGCAACTTTTTTGTCGGCAACTGATAGAAAACTTTCCACTTTGTCCAATGGGACGGCAACATCGTTATTGATTAAATTCGGTAAGGTCAGGGTCAATTCAGCAGCAGCTTCGCGGCGCTCCCACATCTCGCGACGTTGCGCTTCGTTTTGTGCAACGACTGCATCAAGAACGGCTCCATCTTCGAACATACTTTCAAGGATTGATTGTAACTGCGATACAATTCGTGTTTGTCCCGTTTCATCCGATTGTGCCATCATTGGAATGGTTGTACCAACCTCGACCATTATGTTGATGTCGTGCACGCTTTCAAACGGGGTGCGCGCGCCGGCAATTTGGGCAAGGTGGCGTTCGATATAGGCCCTTGGCATATATTCAAAAGCCTCAACCGCCCCTCCTGTATTCGTCTGTATGTCATTTAACAGGCGTAGTGCATCAGAAAGGGATCGTACGGCCACCATTGCGGTGGCAAAAGCACGCGGTTTAGGTGCCAGCTTCAGGACGGCAGCAGTCACAATGCCGAGGCTGCCCTCAGCGCCGATGATCAAATTGCGAAGATTGTACCCCGAATTATCCTTATGAAGCTCTGACATCAAATCCATGATGGCGCCACTTGGTGTGACAACCTCTAGTCCCAATATAAGATCCCGTGTGTTTCCATACCGCAAGACATTTGAACCACCCGCATTGGTGCCGATAACTCCACCGATAGTTGCAGATCCTTTTGCCCCGAATGTCAGTGGAAAGACGAGATCGTGATCGTCTACCGCATTATGTACATTTGACAGAATGGCACCTGCTTCAACGATTGCAACTTTTGCATCCTGACGAATGTCGCGGATTTTTGACATGCGCTCCATGGTTATTACTATGCAGTCTTGCGCACGTGTCGCGCCAGTCAGTCCGGTATTTCCTCCCATTGGTACAATAGATAATTTGTTTTGATCTGCGAATTTAACGACGCTTGCAACTTCGGCGGTGTTTGCCGGGCGAACAACAGCAAGCGGTTTCCAGTGATATTGCTTCAGCCAATCCGCACTGTATCGTTCGGCGTCATCCCCATTCAAAACTTGTGAATGTCCAACGATTTCGCGCAGTTGATCGAGAATATCCATCCATTTAAGTCCACTTTGCTAGGGGCGGCAGACTCATCAATACAGCATCTGCGTCATGACCTGTTGCCAACCCGAATTTTGTTCCCCGATCATAGACGAGGTTATATTCGGCATAAAGACCGCGATGTACCAGTTGGGTGTCTTTGTCGGCCTCGTCAAAGTCTTGAACGCGACGTTTTTCTACAAGAGGGACATAGGCAGGCAAAAACGCACGACCGATATCTTGTGTTAATTGAAAGTCAGATTGCCAGTTACCCGTGCAACGATCATCCATAAAAATACCGCCGACACCACGCGCACGGTGACGGTGCGGAATGTAAAAATATTCATCCGCCCATGCTTTAAGTTCCGGATAAAGATTTTCACCGTGTGGATCCAAATGATGTTTTTGTTGGTTATGGAAATGCTGGGTATCTTCGTCAAATTCGATACAGGGGTTCAAATCCGAGCCACCGCCAAACCACCATGCATGGGGGGTCCAAAACATCCGAGTGTTCATGTGTACCGCGGGGCATTTGGGATTGCGCATATGCGCGACAAGGCTAATGCCGCTTGCCCAAAATCGTGGATCGGTTGTCATTTCTGAGATGTTTTTACGGGCCGCCATTGCCATCTGGGCCTCTTTTCCAAGGGTTCCAAAAACCGTCGAAACGTTGACGCCCACCTTTTCAAATACGCGACCACCACGCAGAACGGACATCAATCCACCACCTGCATCGGTGCCATCATCACTTGTTCGCTTGGTTTGTTTTACCTCGAACGATTTGGGCTCAAGATCGGCAAAAGGACCTCGATCATGAGATTGTTCCAAATCTTCAAATGCCGTTACGATTTGATCCCGTAAAGTGCGAAACCAATCACTTGCAAGTTTCTTTTCTTGGCTAAAATTGTCTGTCATTTTGGTTTCGTTCCTTCTTAGTTTCATGACAGGCATGTGTATGCCTCACATGATTGTTAGTTTATCTTCGACAAGGTCGACACGCCGAATGCGGTTTTGTTGTTCCAACCTACGGATAGCCTGCTGAATAAAGCGGTCTTCATTTGGTTTGTTAAATTTGTCATTGCTGAGCACTGTGATTTTTTCGCGATCTGCGTAGCGGATGAGTAATGCATCCGCACCGTACCCTTTTTTCGAAACGGTTACGGTCGAACGATCTCTGCCCAATACGCGGCACACAGCCATGGGTACAGTTTCATTCGGGATCATAAGATCATTTTCCCGAAGCGTGCGTCGGATGCTATGGTCAAAGAACAAATGCGTTCTTAGTTCATCCTTTTCCAATTCATCGATGAATTCGACGAAACGGTCTAAATCCCAATCGACGAGACCTAGTAAATTATTTCCATCTACAGCAAACGTGAATTTATCGGCTTTCCCTTGGATCTGTGACTGAGCATAGCCGCGTCTGATATGAATGTACCCTTGTATTAATAGTGACGCGGTCAACAAATAGATAACTAAGGTTACGATACTGTCGCGATCAAAAAGGTACAAAAATAAGACAGCAAAGGTCAAAGAGATCCATAGCCATAAACCACGTAGCGTTAGCCCAATCAAAATTACGATCAGGCTGATAATTATTGGAAGTTCGCTGTAATCAAACGCTGGCACTGGGTATTGGTATCCTTTTCTTCAAACCCTAGAATAGACGGGTCGGTTTATCCACCATTTCAATGGACCCAATATCACGTATTTTAAGAAGATGATCATAGAATGTGTCATTGCCCGTACTTGGCGTGGCGTCGGTATCATATCGGCATTGGGTTGCATCCCAAACGAGCATAGATTCTGTGGCGTAGTATTTTCCAATTTTCATCAGTTCTGATTTCTCTCTGGCCCAATGACTAAACGGACGAATTGGCGCCAACACACCATGTAAAATATCGAATATTCGTGGCGATACAGATCTTGTTTTTGCCGGAGTGGCAAAAATTTTGGAAATCATTTGCGCTGTTTCAACTGGAGTAAATGCTGGTTTTGGCCCGCCAATTGGCAGAACGGAATTCCAGGTATTTGGGCGACTTATTGTGCCAATCATAAACAGTGCCAAGTCACGTTTCGAAATCGGCATGCAAGCGGTTTCTTTTCCCGTTCCAAATACTAAGAATGATTTCTTTTTTCGTAACCGATGAATTTGTCCAGTAAGTGATTTGAAATAAGCGGTGGGTCGTACGATAACAAACGTCATATCCGACGCTTGAAGGGCCGCTTCGAATTTCAATTTTGCGTGTTGAAATGCAAGCCGTGGTTTTTGAACGCAAATTGCCGATAGCATAATGAACATTGCGGCGCCCTTTGACTTGGCGGCACTGAGCAATGCCAAATTAAGCCGATGGTCGATGCGTTCGGCGTCTTGTGCTGTGCCAGTTCTGCTTGCGAGGCACGAAATAACCGAAGCACCCTTAGGTATATTGAATTGAATTTGCCCTTTTTGCGCGTCAATTATATCAACGATAAGATTGCGATGGTCTGGCAAGCTCTCTTGTCCCTGACGTCTGG
>CBFHNF010000045.1:0-4702 GCA_965657135.1 uncultured Paracoccaceae bacterium | reverse complement strand
CCCCGAAGCGCCACCGCCAGGTTTGGTTACTGTTCCTGTGGACCAAAGTGCACCAGCAGGCGTTGATCGTTTGTCTGGTTATCGCAATTCAGGTGATCGTGCGATCCGCATTGATATGTTAGAGCGTTTGGCCGACATGCTTCGCGCACAAGATAGCCGTGGCGGTTTCGAAGCGAGTGCGGATATGTTGTCGATTACGGGCATGACATTAGAGCAATTCGCCAACCTAATGGAGGGATTGGGGTATGCTGCGGCGCGCGGTGAGCGCGAAAAACAACGTGCGGTGCCTGTCGTCCCAACACCAGTTGATGCGCCAGATGCCGCCCAATCAGGTGATACTAATGAAGCTGCGTCAGAGGTAGTATCAGAGCCGGAGGCAGTGTTAGATCCCCAAGAGCAGCCTGAACAGGCTGCTGCCCAAACAGAACCCCTGTCGCAAGCCGCAGATTCAGCAGAGGAAGAGCCAGCGCCTGAAGTCGAAGTGTTTTATACCTTCACTTGGGGACGTAAACCTAAACCGCGTCAGCACGGCGAAAATCGTCCCAAAAGTGACAAGCCGCGCAAAAAGCAGGGTGGCAAGCCAAAAGGCAAACCAAATCATGGGGATCAGGGCAAATCACGTTCATTCGAGGCAAAGCCCACGAAAGATAAGGCAATCGACCCCGATAATCCATTTGCCGCCGCGCTGATGGGATTAAAAAAGTAGGGATAGTGTTGCATGTCAGAGCCAAAAATCCGTCTGGACAAATGGCTTTGGCATGCGCGTTTTTTTAAAACACGCACGCTTGCCGCCAAGGTCGTATGTGGGGCTCATGTGCGTGTAAACGGAACAAAGGTAACAAAGCCCGCAACGACGGTAACCATCGGGGCCGTTTTAACGTTTCCTCAGGCAAATCAGATCAGAGTCATCAAGATCAATGCGCTTGGGGCACGGCGCGGACCTGCAAGCGAAGCACAATCACTCTACGAAGATTTGAGCCCACCAGAGGATAAAACTTCGCAAGATCAAACCCCCAGAGCAGGGGCGCGCCCAACCAAGAAAGATCGAAGAAGTCTTGATCTTATCCGATCACGCACTCTTGATTGATCGTGCACACTGCTTTAGCAAGCAAAATGAGATTGAAGTAGGATGATAGCCAATGACATACATCGTCAACGATAACTGCATCGCATGTAAATACACCGATTGTGTTGAAGTTTGCCCCGTAGATTGTTTCTATGAGGGCGAGAACATGTTGGTTATCCATCCAGATGAATGTATCGATTGTGGCGTGTGTGAACCTGAATGCCCCGCTGATGCAATTCGCCCAGATACCGAACCTGATACGGAACAGTGGGTTGAATTTAATCGAAAGTACGCGGCGCAGTGGCCAGTTATCATCACCAAAAAAGACCCACTACCTGACGCCGATGAACGCGACGGAGAAGAGGGAAAATTAGAGAAATATTTCTCTGAAACCCCCGGTGAAGGTGGCTAAAGGTATAGCGAGTCTTGATAGGGTGGGAATCATCGATTTTTTGTGTTATATTCTCGTTACAAATGAATAAACATCTCGACATGGATACAGTGCACTGGACTGTATCTAAATAAAATCAGCTTATACCTAGTTTGGACATCCTTGGGGATGTGCCTAGGATTTTTGTCGTCTGTTCATCAGATGCAAAGGGGATAATTGAATGACTAAAAGTAAGAAATCTGAATTTCGTCCAAATGACTATGTGGTGTATCCAGCCCATGGTGTTGGACAAATTGTTTCCATCGAAGAGCAAGAAATTGCTGGAATTTCAATGGAATTGTTTGTGGTTTCTTTTGAAAAAGACAAAATGACACTGCGTGTGCCAACTGCCAAGGCCACTGAAATAGGGATGCGTTCGCTAAGTTCGCCAGATGTCATTGATCAGGCTATGCGAACTTTGAAAGGGAAGGCCAAGGTAAAACGTGCCATGTGGTCACGCCGTGCCCAAGAATATGAACAAAAAATCAATTCAGGTGATTTAATTGCGATTGCCGAGGTTGTACGTGATTTGCATCGCAATGATTCGGATCGCGAGCAAAGCTATTCAGAGCGTCAGCTTTATGAAGCTGCACTTGAGCGTTTGACGCGCGAAGTTGCAGCTGTTGCTGATGGTGACGAAGACGCCGCAGCAAAGCGCGTGGACGAGGTTTTGGTGTCTCGCGCCGCTTAAACACCGACAACTTGGTTTGAAGAGCCCTCTCACGAAGCGGGCTTTTTTATTGCAGGAATTGCAGCACGGCCAACAAGGTTAGTGTTTCACATGTTATTTGTGTTGCGCCCAATGTATCGCCTGTGTGCCCATCGACTTTCCATCTGGCCAAGGCGGTTGCGGCGATTGTGGCCCCCGCGGCACACCCTATAACCCAAAAACCGGATAATCCCAGCATCATCAGGGCAATAATAAATGCCAAAACCAGAGCGCCGAAGGCTGCATTTTGGTCCGACATAGCGGTTTGGTGCGATAACCCAGATCCCCGTGCATTCGGGATGCGCGCCATAATTATGGGCAGTGGTCCACGCGATAATACCGCAGCAGAAATTAGGGCGATGAATGCGACTTCGGCTTGCATCAGGGCAGAAATAATATGCCATTGTAGACCAATCACCAAAACCAATGCAATGACCCCATAAGCCCCGATATGGCTATCCTTCATGATCTCTAAACGTCGTTCTTTGGTCCATGCTCCCCAAAAACCGTCCGCGCAGTCGGCCAATCCATCGGCGTGCATGGCACCAGTTATAAGTAGAGATGTCATTACGACAAATCCTGCACTGATCGAAGGGCCAAAGCCAAGGATCAAACACAGAATTCCAATCAATGCACTGGTCGTCCCCACAACCACACCCACCAACGGAAAGGCCCACGCAGAACCCCCGCGATGTTCATAGGTGTTTTCGTCTAATTTAACGGGTAAGCGCGTCAACAGGCTGATGCATATGAAAAAATCGCGAAGAATTGGGGAATGAAGGATCGCATTCATGTCGTATTTGGTCTCCATCTGGGCACTTTGGGACTTGAGCTTGTGCAACGCTCAGAGGATAAGCCATCATCGATTATCCAAGGGGCCCAAAATGACGGATCGTTTTTCATCGCTTACTGAATTTGTAACCCTAGTTAAAGAACTGCCAAGCGCGGATCAAGAGGCAACGGTAGGTGCGTTAGATCGAAATGCACAGCTAACAAAACCAGCTGGATCACTGGGGAAGTTAGAAGATATCGCAGTGTGGTATGCCTCATGGCGTGGACATGCTCGTCCAACTATTCAGTCTCCACAAATTGTGATCTTCGCAGGAAACCACGGTGTTTGCGCTCAGGGAGTGTCGGCCTTTCCTACTGAGGTGACGCAACAAATGGTATATAATTTTCAGGCGGGTGGGGCAGCGATCAACCAATTGTCGAAATGTTTTGGTGCGACTCTGGATGTCATAGCACTGGATTTGGAAAACCCGACTGCCGATTTTACACAAGGCCCTGCAATGAGTGAGGCTGAGTTGGTTTCCAGTCTTCAGGCAGGATGGGATGCAGTGGATGTGAACGCTGACATCTTGATCACGGGTGAAATGGGCATCGGCAATACAACAGCGGCCGCCGCGATTGCGATGGCCCTCTTTGGGGGCACGGCACACGATTGGGTTGGTCGCGGTACAGGGGTGGATGACGAGGGTCTGGCGCGCAAGGCATCTGCCGTGACACGTGGAATTGCTGCCAATCCAGATGCAACATCCGGGATCGAGGCGCTGCGCTGTTTTGGTGGGCGTGAATTGGTGGCAATGGCTGGCGCCGTTGTACGCGCGCGTACCTTAAAAATTCCTGTAATTATGGATGGGTTCATCTGTTCGGCGGCCTGTGCCACTTTGCAGGCGATTGATACCGCAGCATTGGATCATGTGATTGCTGGGCATGCTAGCGCAGAACAGGCGCATCAGCGTCTATTGGCCCATCTGAACAAAGAAGCGGTCCTTCAAATGAACATGCGTCTAGGCGAAGGATCAGGGGCCGCTACGGCGCTGGGCATTGTTCAGGCAGCTGTGGCGTGTCATTCGGGCATGGCCACATTTGCAGAGGCTGGAGTGGTAGAGGGTTAACCCTCTGCTTTATCTGCTGTGCTACTGCTGTCTTCCGCGTTTACTGCATCACCGGCGCGTGTACTTAGCATCGTCGCTTCCAGTTCCTGTTCCAGTTCTTTTGAACGCCTAATATAGGCTTCGTTTTCATGGACGGGCTTATTTGTATCCCATAATGGAGCTAATTGTCCCATCGCGTGTCTGTCATGTTTGTAGAATGCTTTTTCTGCTTCGTGTGCCTCATATTCGGTTAGCCCCACGTTTTCTAATACATAGCGCCCGGCACGCAGCGAACTATCAAACATTTCGCGTACAATATCGTTCGCACCTGCGCGAAATAGACGATACACGTGGACACGGTCATGCGCGCGGGCCACGATGTGCAAATCTGGGCGTTCGCTTCGCGCATATCGGATCAATTTTTCTGCGGCCTCTTTGTCATCGATTGTGACAACTAGCACGCGTGCATCGCGTAATCCCGCAGCGTGAAGAATTTCGGGACGTGAGGGATCACCAAAAAAACCTTTGTATCCGAATTTACGCATCAATTGTATCATGCGCAGATTGTTGTCTAAGACGACCGTTTCATACCCTGAATTGCGCACCATGCGGTTGACGAT
>CBFHNF010000044.1:0-5042 GCA_965657135.1 uncultured Paracoccaceae bacterium | reverse complement strand
TTCAATTCGCAAAGGTCCCTCTCTAAACGCAGTATATTTAAACTTAACCGTGACGCCGCTCTCACCGAGTGGCGCTCTTTAGTGACCCCATAGAGTTAAGCTGTCATATGACTACTGATGTTTGGGCTCGTTTGTCTGACAGCGCCTATAAAACTGTCTTCACCAAATAGTGCGACTTGGTAATCATTAGCGAGGAATACTAATCTATAATTGTGTTTGGGTTCTTTGGTCTAGTTGCACTTTGTGAACCTATTCAATCTAATCGGAATTTATGCGTGCGTTTCGTGCGCGTGTTATAAGCAGCGAACTCTCCGCTTCCTATTGATTGTCCAGTGATGGCACGTATGACGACTTGGTGAGTGACCATCAACGTTAAGCCTGTGTTCAGTTCATCGAGTTTTTGTTCAAGCTTACCAAGCACCTCTCGTTTGTCAGCAAAATCTTGAAAAAATGAGTTTAATCCTGAAAAGGTGGTCCACTCTTCTAGCTCCAGTAATTCCGCGGTCTCTTTGCATCGGCACCACTCGCTTGATAAAACTTCGGTGAATTGGGTTTTGCTTTGGTGAATTTCGAGGCCTATTGTTGCGGCTTGCTGACGACCAACACTGTCTAAATTGCGCTGCGTGCTACACTTTCCTAGTTCAAAATGAGCAGGATCACCAAATCCCGGTGCTAAGGCATGGCGCATAAAAACAACATCAGCGTTAATCGCAGTAACCGCATTAGTCAGACGATCTTCTGCCATGATAATTGTTCCACTCAATAAGAACATTATACAGCTCATCAGATATCGCATCAGATTCCTCGCTTGTTTTATGGGTTTCATCGCAAACCTAGTTCATCGCATTGATTAATGCGAGCAATTGGTGCTGTGAATTGGGATGATCTAAATTGAACTCTCTGTCCGTGCCCCCTGATCAAATTGAAGAAAATACTTGAAACGAAGTTGAAATATCCGCACCTTCGAACTTGTTGTGAAATTGGTTTTCATTCAGGAAAAACATGATGAAGCAGGATTATTCGTTAACGGGGCATTCGGGGAAAAAGGCAGTGGAGGATGGCCTGTCCAATCCGCATTGGTTTCGCCCTCAAGTCAATCCGAACGACATTCGCCAATTGAGCAAAAAGCAAGATTTTCGCCCAACTGTGGATGCATTAATATGGCTTGGTTTGCTTCTCATGTCAGGATCTATAGCCACGTATACTTTTCCATCTTGGTGGGGATTGCCATTTTGGCTTATCTATGGCGTGCTCTATTCCTCTGCATCTGACGCGCGTTGGCATGAATGTGGTCATTCTACTGCTTTTAAAACTCAATGGAAAAATGAGGCGATTTATCAGTTGGCCTCTTTTTTTCTATTGC
The DNA here is from genome assembly GCA_965657135.1 of uncultured Paracoccaceae bacterium. Lineage (GTDB taxonomy): Bacteria > Pseudomonadota > Alphaproteobacteria > Rhodobacterales > Rhodobacteraceae > HIMB11. Next base: position 3,679 of record CBFHNF010000044.1, on the reverse strand, counting down.
GCTCGCCGATCGTTTGGAGAGCAAGTCATGTCAGACATCATACCGACACAATAATTGTTGGTCGTGATCCAGAAATTGCAAATATGCGTCCCCCAGACTTGATCAAACAGATTTTAGGCATCTTTGGGTTAATAGAGTTAATAGTGAACCTGTCCCGTTGGTTTGGTCATTTTATGGGCGTAATAAACGAGGAAGAGGCGACATATTTGCGAGAAAAAGAGTTTTCAAAGGTTTTCTTAATTGCCAGAGTTTGGGGATTAATATTTTTTATCACTCTGGCGAGTGCAATATATTTTCAATCTATTGTTCCGATATTGCTTGTCGTGACACCACGGATTTATGGCAGCTGGCAAATGAGCATGACTGGCGCTCTTCAACATTTAGGAATGGCAGAGAATGTCACAGACCATAGATTGAACACGCGCAGCGTCATGATGGGACCGATCAATAGATTTTTGTATCTCAATATGAATTATCATGTGGAGCATCATATGTTTACGATGATCCCATATTATCAGCTACCAGCACTCAGAGAGTTGATCAAAGACGACTTACCTGAAGCTGAGAAGAGCATTTATTCAGCATATAAGCGTTTAATACCAGTACTTTGGAAACAGTTAACGGATGAAAAGGCGGTCATCATTTACGACCTGCCACCAAATGCAACGCCATATCGTGATGAAGTAAAATATTTAAAGCCTCACGCAGTTTGAGTTGTGGCAATCTTTCATCCAAATCAATTGCGAATTTGTAACTGTCTGAATTCTTAGTTCATATCAAAGACGGTTATCTCCACAACGTGCATATTCCATGCGTTGATAGTCCGTAGAAATGCGCCTCAGAAATTTATACGAGGTCCACAGGTAAATTACCGATTCCTTCGATCACCACTTCGACTGCCATCCCGGGTTTTACGGGGCGCGCGCCGATTGATGTTCCGCAGGCGATCACATCACCAGGGTTCAACGTCATATCGTGAGAAAGACAGCTTACAATTTTCTCAGGCGTTAAAATCATGTCATTTGCTGGATAGCATTGCCGTTCACGATTGTTGACCAACACCCTGATAGTCAGGTCGTGCCAATCAATATCTGTTTCAATCACTGGACCAATCACGCCAAACCCATCAAAACTTTTGGATCGTGTCCATTGCGGGAATGAAGGATCGGCATGTAATATGTCAAGCGAGGTGAAGTCGTTCACGCAGGTGAACCCAAATATTGCATCGGTTGCCTCTTCCATCGAGATATTCTTGCACTGTTTCCCAATGACTATTCCAAGTTCACCTTCGAAAACGACGCGTCCTGCGCTCTGTGGTATAGAAATCTGAGCATCTGGTCCCGACACTGCGGTATCTGCCATAAAAAAATACAGAGGATGATCAGGATGTTTCATGCCGCCTTTTTCAGCCGCGGCCTTAAAGTTATTCCACAACCCAATGAATTTTCCAGGCTGAACAGGTGGCAGCAGTGTTAACGTATTCAATGCCCTCGTTGGGCCAGTTACCTCGTCTGAGCCAAGATCTGCGCGCGGCTCAAATGTGTCATTAACAATCACGCCCACGAAGACGGTTTCATCCTCGCTCTGAACTCTTGCCCATTTCATTGTGGTGGTTGCCTCGCTCTTAATTTTCCTGCGCTACGATACATCATTATAAGTTGCGCGAAATAATAATCAAACAACGTGTTTTATACGCATTTAGATTTAAGCATTAAACAAACCTTCGACTTCTCAGGTGTTTATTGTATATCTTTGATTTAATAGTTGAATTACGTTTTAACGTCGCGCGTTGGAAAATGGTACCAATCGTTTATTTTGTTCATCCCACAAATGTAATTTGACCTGTGCTAAACTGTCCTTAACCGTCAAGATGTTCATATGAGCAAGACGCGGATGATCCCGAAGCGTTTGGGAAAGTCGATAAAATGGGATGCGGCTAGAGAGATGGTGAATATGATGAATGCCAATGTTGGCTGTCATCCACTGAAAAAACTTGGGCAAAACGTAGTGAGAACTGCCTTGAAGGGCGGCCTCGTGTAAATCCCAATCTGGGTTTTGTTCCCAATAGGTGTATTCAAATTGATGCTGTACGTAAAATAGCCACACGCCAATCACAGCGGCTAAAAATGTCGTTGGCAGAAAGATAAACAGGATCGGAGATACCCCGCCAAAATAGTAGATTAACGAAATGCCTGCTAAGATTGCGATGTTTGTTGACATCGTGCTCAGCCAAAAACGCGGGTTGTTCATGTACCCAAACGGTAAGCGGTTTTCAAAAAAGAACAAATAGGCAGGTCCCAACACAAAGAGTGTGACAGGGTGGCGATATAAGCGATATTTGACCTTATTCCAGCGGGAAAGGTTTTGATATTCAATCACCGTTAATGTATCGATATCCCCAATGCCGCGTTTGCCCAAATTGCCAGAAGCACCATGATGGATAGAATGCGAGCGGCGCCAAAGTTCGTAAGGCGTTAACGTGAATATCCCCAGAATTCGACCGATCCAATCATTTGTCGATTTATTCCGATAAAGAGTTCCATGCCCACAATCGTGTTGGATACAAAATAACCGAACCAAAAAGAGTGAATTCATTAACGCGATGAGCGCAGCTAACAGTTTGGAAAAGGGCAATAACCACCATGCCACAACCCATAATCCAATGAACGGAGCGATTGTTACAGCGATCTCAAAACTGCTTCGGAATTTGCAAGGGTGACGGTACTCGGACAATAATCTTGCCCAGTCCTGAGCCGTTTTGTATTCTGTCACTGCTATGTTGCCTTTGATTTGAACGTCTGAAACGACCCGCCTTACCGGCGAGACGGCTATCAGACTTCCTTTGATGTCGCAACAGTATTGATGGTCGCATGGATGATTTAAACGTAGCCTTATGATTTAGCGCAATATAAGCGTTGATCGCTTGTGGTTTTAAACGTTCCACGACACATTAGGAATTGAAACTATGGATGTGCTAGGGAAGATTTTTAGATGGTATTTAAACTTGCGGCTTGTGCTGAAATGTTGTGGCAAGACCAACCCATTCATTGGCGGGCAAGCCGCCTACGCGAGATGGGATTTGGCGTTGGGCTTTGGAATTGGCCCGCGTGGGATCTGGATGCCTTGGAAAAAACGGGTGCAAATTTCACCATCATGAATGGCTATCTTGTTGGCCGTTTGGCGGATAATGAGGGTGCTGATATGCTTTTGGAGTCTGCCCGCGAAACAGCGCAGATTGGCAAACGCCTGGGTGTGGATCGTCTAAATTTACATGGGACTGGTTTAGGTGACTTTGGGCTCCCAATTCAACAGTTAAACCATGTCGCTCCAGGCATGTGGTTAAAGGCCCGCGACACATTGCACCGCATCTGCGATTTGGCCGAACAAGAGGGGGTTCAATTTACGTTGGAGAATCTGAATTTGCGTGAACACCCTGGGTGCCCATTTAATTCCACATCGGATGTTTTGAATTTGGTTAGTGCTGTGAACCGTCCCGAGTTAAAAATCAACTTAGATCTTTATCACACGCAGGTCGGTGAAGGCGATGTCATTCGCCATGCGCAAGCGTGTTTACCTTGGATTGGCGAGGTGCAGGTCGCAGATAACCCTGGTCGCTGTGAACCGGGAACAGGTGAAATGAATTGGCCGATGATTGCGAAGTCGTTGAAGGAAATGGGAT
>CBFHNF010000043.1:0-5316 GCA_965657135.1 uncultured Paracoccaceae bacterium | reverse complement strand
GCCTATGAACCCGAATATGTCATGCATCGTGTGGATCGACCAAAAGGCGTTGGATTTTATTACTTGGATCATCTGACCCATAATGTGTTCAAGGGCAACATGAACAAATGGTTTAAATTCTATGGTGACTTGTTCAATTTTCGCGAAATTCGGTTTTTTGATATTGCCGGTAAATATTCAGGATTATTTAGTCGCGCATTGACATCGCCCTGTGGGCGCATTCGAATTCCAATTAACGAAGATCGTGGCGAAACAGGCCAGATCGTATCATATTTAAAAAAATACAAAGGCGAAGGGATCCAGCACATAGCTGTCGGTAGCGAAGACATCTATTCGGCGGTGGATCAGATTGCGGCAAATGGCGTAACCTTTATGCCCGGGCCACCCCAAGCCTATTACGATTTAAGTTTTGAGCGTGTAAAAGGTCATCAAGAGCCAGTGGATCTCATGCAAAAATACGGCATCCTAATTGATGGTGAAGGCGTTGTAGACGGTGGAGAAACAAAAATCCTTCTGCAAATTTTTTCAAAGACGGTAATTGGCCCAATCTTTTTCGAGTTTATCCAACGCAAAGGGGATGATGGCTTTGGAGAGGGAAATTTTCAGGCACTGTTTGAATCAATTGAACGCGAGCAAATCGAAAATGGTGAGCTAGCAGCGGAATAAAATTAACCCTTTGGCAGTTTTAAAACTACATTGCGACCGCTCTTTACATACCGTAATTCGCTTTCTCCGATGGCGGCGACGCGTCCGCCGTCAAGACGATCTCCGACGTCAACCATAATGCGCCGTCCGGTTGCTGTACGCACCAACGCGCGACGGCTCGTGCCGCTTCCATAGATACCAATAACATTTAATTTACGCAGGTTAATCCCATCTTTAACCGTGGCTTCTGATGCGACAAAGCTAGAAGAGTTTTGTCGAGTTACGGTTTCGTCTGACGGGCGACTGCGTGTTTGGGGTGTGAGTGCCGTTTGAACTGGAATTTTTAAGTTTGCAGGGCGTAATCGCGGTTTTATGGATGATGTACGTGCAGTGTTTTGTAGGCTTTCAATTTCGGATTCGATTGCCGCGGGTGTTGCCAATTCTTCGGGTCGTAAACGAGGGCGAATGCCTGCAGCGGCGGATATGACGACAGGTACGTTCTCTGCCGTTGGCGGCGAACGAGGTTTTAATTCGTTGAGCGGTAATCCTGTGTTGGTTAGGCGAACCACGACGGGCGCTCGTTCATCGACCAAATTGGGGCGTTCTGGGGGGCGAAAATTTGGAAGGCCAGAGAAAACGCGGTGACCATCTGGTGACAAGGTTCCGTCTGCTGAGGGCGCAACCAATCCGCGATCATCCAGTACGAACACCGTGCCTTCGGGGGCAGGCGAGGGTGGAGAAATCATGATTTCATCGGCAAATGGATTTAGAATGGGGTTGAGCGCAAAGGCATCAGGTTGTTCAAAACTTGGGTCGATGGACGCGATATAAATATCCCCCAAGCGAACCTGAGGCACTGTTGTTGGGTGCGTAGGTGCGATGGACCAAATACCCGAGGCCACATATATTCGTTCCAGTCCAGCCTGATCAATATTCTCTGGATCTGTTAAGAATGGCAGGACAAGATCCGAATAGTTTGATGTGGCACCATCGGTGTCTGGGGCTAATTCAATATCTTCGTCGCCCTCTGGGGCAAGTGTCGCGCTTTCTGTTTCAAAGGGTGTGCGCAAATCAGGACTTGGTAGCGCCATTGTGCTAACTGGCGCGCGTGCAATATCGTCGTCTTGTGATTGGGTGTTCAGCGGCAGTATGGGCGCGACATCCGTTGGTGTGGCGCGCTGTTGTGCTGTAGGTTCCAACACTGCAACATCTGGTTGTGCGATTTCTTGCTCTTGGTTCAAATAATACCAAACTGCGCCTCCAAACACTGCAATCAGCGCCAGCGTCAACACGGGCCTGCGCCAGTTTTGTGAGGCGTTGTTTTCCGCGATACGAGCCGCAATTTTGGCGCCCAGTTCACTCTGTTTAGCGACAAGAGATTGATTGGTCGCAGCAATTGGTTGGATGTTTGTGGGGGCAGGTGCTGGGGCCTGTGAGGTCAAACTTAGTCGTGCCTCGACGGGCAATGGAGCAGAAGACGCAATGATTGTGGTGTCATCGCAGGTTTCACGCCGCACGAATGCAATTTGTGTGGGATCTTCTTGAAGGGGTTCATATTTGTGGTCGATGCTGGCACGCGGCATATGCCCAAGCGGCGCATCACTTAGCCCGAAAAATACTTCAACTGGAAAATATTCTGTTTCTGTGCGCGCGATGCACGCCAATGGTTCAAACCCGTATTGCGTTGCAAATTGCTCTGCTTCATGCAGGGTCTCCAGCGCAACGGCCGCCACATGCAAGGTGCCATCGCGCAGGTGGTGATCAAATCGCAATTCATCAATCGCATAAGGGGTGGCGCCATCCAGTGTTTTTAGGATGTGTTCGTTGATTGTGATTGGATCTGCATCATTAGCACAGGGGATTGAGGTATATTTTATTTGATCATTTGGTAAAATCAGTGCCACGCGCATCCCATCGCCTGACATTGCGCCGGCCTTGCGCAATAGCTCTGACATGCGTTGATCGAAGTCATCTTTGTCCAACATCGCTTCGGCGATGCGCGAGGATGCGCCTTTGGCATATTCCTCTAGGCCGATGCCCTCAAAGGACAACGACAAAGCAAATTTTGGGCTTTGTGCATTTGATGTACCCATTGACCAGAACATCCCACTTTCCGCCTTACTTTACCGCAGCTTTTCAATGAGTGGAAGCAAAACCCCGCCCTGTTTTCAAGGGCTAACTCGGTATACCCTACGACAGATTAGACCGAGGTTTTAAAAATGCGTATCTTTTTAGCAATTATATTTGTGGTGCTCAGCGGTGTAAATTTGCGTGCAGGCACGATTGTTGTTCAAGGCGAGGGGCATGTGCACCACCCACCTAGTTATGTTTTATTGGACCTCTCATTTCGCGAAGAGGGCCAGAATGCGGGAATGATTTTATGTGCATTGCGCAGTCGCGTTGATGCCGCTGTTTTGGCGTTTGAACGTAATGGCATCCCCAAAAAGCACATAAAGACAAGACGTTTTAATGTCTATCTAGATCAAAATTTTCAGGCCAAGCCAGCGAAAAACCGCGCTATACCGCGGAAACGATGCTGTCCATTCGACAAAACGATATCAATCAACTTGGGCTTTTGTTGGATGTTGCATCCATTACAGATGTAAATCGCATATCTCAGTTGAATTACGCCCAAGACGCCACGCAAGAAGACCACGACCTAGCCCTATCTCATGCGGTTAAGTCCGCTTTGCGTAAGGCGGAGGTCTTGGCAGAGGCTGCGGGTCAGACTTTAGGTGATATTCAATTGATACAAGAGGAGGGGACAGGCGGTCATCGCCCTGTTATCTTTCAACGAATGGAGGCTTTTAGTGTTCAGAGTTTTGTCGCACCAACGGGCGTGACGATATCTAAAACCGTGATACTAGAAATTGAAATGATGGATGGCGCGGCCCAGTGACCGCGCCGACACAATTATTTTGACGAAGCCGCCGCCAAGGCGCGGTCAAGATCTGCGATCAAATCATCTGCGTCCTCAATACCAATTGAGATGCGAACAACATTCGGGCTTGCGCCAGCGGCCTCTTGTTGCTCTTTGGTCAGCTGACGGTGGGTTGTGGATGCCGAATGGATCACCAGTGATCGTGCATCGCCCAAATTCGCAACGTGACTAAAGATTTCCAAATTATCAACGAACTTGATACAGGCATCATACCCACCCTTTAGCGCAACCGTGAACAGGCCACCTGCACCTTTTGGACAGATGCGTTCAACGCGGTCGTTGTAGGGTGATGATTTCAGGCCCGCGTAGGTGACATAATCAACCGCATCATGGCCCTCAAGCCATTGTGAAATGCGCATTGCATTTTGCACATGGCGTTCCATGCGCAAGGATAGCGTTTCTAAACCCATCAATGTGTAATGTGCGCCTTGGGGGTTCATTGTCATGCCCAAATCGCGCAGACCAATGGCGATAGAGTGGAATGTGAATGCGAGCGGGCCAAAAGTTTCATGGAAACGTAGACCATGATAGGCGGGCTCTGGATCAGCCAATGATGGATAGCGGCCAGACGCGCTCCAGTCGAATTTTCCACTATCGACGACACATCCCCCGGTGACAGTGCCATTGCCGGTCATGTATTTGGTGGTGGAATGCACAACCAGTGTTGCGCCATGTTCAATCGGACGGCACAAATAAGGGGTAGCTGTCGTATTATCCACGATCAGGGGCAGACCCGCATCATCAGCAACCTTGGAAACTGCGTCTAGATCGGTGATGTAACCGCCTGGGTTTGCAATCGCCTCGCAGAAAATCGCTTGTGTATCTTCGTTGATGGCGGCCTGAATGGCCTCCAGATCATCAAAATCCACAAATGTCGCTGACCATCCGAAACGTTTGATGGTTTGGCTGAACTGGGTCACGGTGCCACCGTAAAGGCGGGTAGAGGCGATAATGTTTTTTCCCGGCGCCATGAGAGGAAATAGCGCCATCAATTGTGCCGCGTGACCAGATGAACAACATACCGCGCCAACGCCGCCTTCTAGTGTTGCGATGCGTTCTTGTAAAACGGCAACGGTTGGGTTTGTTAGGCGGGAATAGATAAACCCAACTTCTTGCAGGTTGAAAAGGGCCGCCGCATGATCAGCATCACGAAACACATAAGCAGTGGATTGATAAATCGGAGTTTGCCGCGCACCTGTTGCTGGATCTGGGCGTGCGCCGGCGTGGATTTGTAATGTATCAAAACCATAAGTTGGTCCGTTGCTCATATCAAAGCTCCTTAGAAAATGTAGGCTGAAACTTACGCAGAGATCTAATTATGTACAATAGACAAATCGCCTACCGTTCCCACAAACCCGCTGATTTTATACGGTTGCGAATTTGGCGTTCTTTGCGTGGTAAATTGGATTGTTCAAACATGTCGCGTACACGGTGTCCGCGATTTTGATAAATCATGCGTTTGAAGGGCGTGTATTCTTTAAACACTTTTTTGATTTTGTTGGGTGCTGTAACTTCGCGTAGCGTATCAATCACATGGTCGCTTTCGCGCGCAAAGAGAAGCGGCATCAAACGATAATGACAGCTGTGCGTGCCATCTAGGAAGCCTAGCGTTAGCGTGTCACGCCCACCACCCAGTCCATGAATAACTAGGGGCAACACGACCTGATCCAACCATGGATTTAATTCCTGGCATTCTGTCTCGACGCTGGGATTATCACGGACATCACATG
>CBFHNF010000042.1:0-5589 GCA_965657135.1 uncultured Paracoccaceae bacterium | reverse complement strand
CAAATATGGGGTTTAGACCCAGCGAACATTTAAACAATTTTTAAGAGTGTAACTAACAAATGGTATACCCATGACACAGCATTATGATCTTTGATCGCGTCTGCTAAGAAAGCGCATGTTAAACACTGCGCCTACTTCTCGACCCATAAATTTTTCGTGCTTCAAATTTGGAACCACGAAACCTAGTGTAAATTGCATTAAAAATATCAATTTAAGCTGATGTTTATGAGCATGAAAATCCTTGGAGCGGGTAGCGGGAATCGAACCCGCACCTTAAGCTTGGAAGGCTCTTATGATACCATTTCACCATACCCGCTTAGGATTTGAGCTGTGTAGTTCAGAGAGTTTTGAACGTCAATAGAGCATCCCAAACAAAACCCTGAAAAATTGAAAATTTCGCATTCCCCCGATTGTGCGTTTGGGGTGATTATCTTGCAACTTTCACAATCATAACCATATATTAACCACCATATTTAGTAAGTAATTCGTAAAATTAGACTTTTTAAAATAAATATAGAAGGAGTATAATATGCTTGGAATGATTACCGCTGCTATTAGTGCAATGGTTCTGTTTGCTTCGCAGCGGGCGTTTCCCGACATCAACGAGCGGTTTAATACGTTTTCATCCATCGGATATTTGTTGCTAGCCCGGGATTTTGCAATTTTCGGATTTAACGGAATCTTCTTTTATGCGGGACCGGGCTTCAAATACCATGTCCGCACCATCACTGGTCAGGAAAAAATGGTCTCGGATACGGGATATAACACCTATTTATTCGGCCCTGTGAACGCATGGAAAAACGCCATGTCTGTTCAGGTAACGCGCGGAGGTGAAGGGCGTGTAACCGCCGAAACAGAGGCCTATTCTTCGATGTCCGCAAATCTGCCATCCCAATCCTTGGTCTTTTTGGATCAGGTGGATGCAGATGTGACCGCAACGGCACGATTTGAATTGCCATCCGATCAAGATGGATTTTTGAAGATGGCGCGTCTCTATAGCACCCCTAAAAACTTGTTGCGCACAGAACTAATCCCGGCGTTTCAGGAAACATTGGGTGCAACCGCGGCACTGATGTCGGCCGAGGATTATTTTCAGGGCGGCAAAACAGAATTCAACAATGAATTCCAGCGCCAGATGGAAAACGGCATTTATATCGTGCGCCGCGTCGAAGAAGTGGTGCGTGTTGACGAACCAAACTTGGGCAGTGCGAACGCATCCCTGGGAACCCAACAGCAGGATTATGGAGAACAGGTAAAAACCGTCTTTACCGTCAAAAAAATTCTGGATGAAACAGGCCAGCCGCAGCACAAAGAGCAAAGTTTTAAAGAATTCGGGATCAGCGTCACATCTGCCCGCGTGACTGATGTTGATCCAAACACAGAATTCAAAAAACGCATGCGCCTGCGCCAACAAGCCGCCGCCGATCGTTCCATTGCGCGCGAACAGCGCATCCAAGAAGAAGAACAGCGTCTGCTGGCCATTGCCAAGGGTGAACGCGAGTTGGCTGAACGACAGGCTCAGGCCAAAGTGCGCCAGATTGAACAAACCACTAACGCGGAAACAGAAAAGCAGCTGGCCATCACATCCGCGAACAAATTAAAGGAACAGGCCGAAATTGATCGCGAACGCTCTGTCATCCTTTTGGAGAAGGTTGAAATTGATGCAGAGGCTGTCAAGGTTGCGGCAGACGCAGAAGCCTATGCCAAGGCCGCTGTGCTAGAGGCAGACAATGCATTGGCCCAAAAACTGGAAGCGGAAATTTCAATTCAACGGGTTTGGGCGGATGCCTATGCCAAACGGAATGTTCCCAATTATGTCTTTGGCGCAGGCAATGGGGACACGCCAACGGGCGGTGACCAAGAAGCCCAGCTTTTGCAACAACTCTTGGCAATGGAATACGCAAAGCGTTTGGATTACGATCGAACAATTCAGAATTAAACCACGAACTGGGGCCTATCGGCCCCATTTTTCTGGCCAATCTAACCCGAACAAGTTATGGCGTAGCCATGTTGAATGTAATTGAACACAGACCGGATAGCGATGGCAGACCGCTCATCATAGTGCATGGACTTTATGGGTCTGCACGCAATTGGGGTGTTATTGCAAAACGCTTATCCGACGAACGCCATGTCATTGCAGTTGATCAACGAAATCATGGGGATAGCCCATGGTTTGACACGCATAGCTATACCGACATGGCGCAGGACTTGATCGCAGTTGTCAACCACCTTGGCGCACCTGCTGATATCATTGGCCATTCGATGGGGGGCAAGACTGCGATGGTCATGGCACTGTTGCGTCCTGATTTGGTCAATCGCCTGCTGGTCGCAGATATCGCGCCCATCGCCTATGGACATGATCAGTCCCAATACATTCAGGCCATGCAAGACGTCGATCTGTCCATTGTAGAAAAGCGATCAGACGCAGTTCAACAATTGGCAATCAATATTGAAGATACAACGCTGCAATCCTTTTTCACGCAATCCTTGGATGTCGCTCAAAAGCGGTGGAAATTAAACTTGGATGTTTTGGAGCGTGATATGCCCCATATCCTTGGTTTTCCCGATATTCAGGGGGCGTTTGATGGCCCTACCCTGTTCCTAAGCGGCAGTGAAAGCACCTATGTCCAAGAGGCGGGCAAGCAGCGCGCTAAAAATTATTTTCCAAATGCACGTTTTGCGAAACTAAAAGGCGCAGGCCACTGGCTTCACGCTGAAAAACCACGCGAGTTTGAGTCCGCGGTCCGCCATTTTTTTCCGCGCAGCTAGAGATTAGTCCTCGCTGCGCGTTTCGCTATGAACAAAACGCATGAGCCAATTTGCCAAATTGCGAATAGCGTTGCATGAACTGTTCATGCGCACGTCGTTTTGAGGATTTAATTTCGGTAACGTTATCAGGATTTCAAATGATCGCTGCAGCCAGCGACTATTCCTTATGGCTTAGCGTTGCATCGGCCGCATTCTGAATACAGCGGCAGAGGCGATAATTCGCTTTGCTTGACGCCGCAGTTAAGCAGGCCTGCTGAACAGCCCCGGCAATCGCAGTGTGTCCAGAAAACATTATGAACGCAGCAAGGGCGCCCGCAAAAGGGTGTTTCATGATCTTGCCTCAATCTTGTGGGCATATTTACTTGCCCTTAGCTGTGGATTTTATCACAAAACCGGTCACAGTCAAAGCCTTGGCGTGCTCTGGTGATTAATTGCCACTTTACCTCTTGAAAACTTTCGCAAAAACCTTGGGTCGTTTTGGCGATCAATGCTTGACGATTTCACAAATTCAAATCATATGCTGCGCTATGACAGAGCTTAGTAAAATCCGTAATTTTTCTATTGTGGCCCACATCGATCATGGGAAATCCACCCTTGCCGATCGATTAATTCAATCCACCAATACAGTGGCGGATCGGGATATGAAGGCGCAGCTGTTGGACAGCATGGATATCGAACGTGAACGCGGCATTACAATTAAGGCCAACACCGTTCGCATTGATTACGTGGCCGACGACGGAGAGGCCTATGTTCTAAACCTGATTGACACGCCCGGTCACGTTGACTTTGCCTACGAAGTGTCCCGTTCAATGCGTGCCGTTGAAGGATCGCTTTTGGTCGTGGACAGCACCCAAGGCGTGGAAGCGCAAACACTAGCCAATGTGTACCAAGCCATTGACGCGGATCACGAAATCGTACCTGTCCTTAATAAAATCGACCTGCCTGCTGCGGATTGTGAACGTGTTGCTGAACAGATCGAAGATGTGATTGGCATTGATGCCTCAGACGCGTTGATGGTTTCAGCAAAAACAGGGATTGGTATCAAAGAGACGCTAGAAGCGATTGTAAAACGCCTACCGGCCCCATCCGGTGATCGTGATGCCCCGCTCAAGGCGATGTTGGTGGACAGTTGGTATGACGCCTATTTGGGTGTTGTTGTTTTGGTGCGTGTCATGGACGGCGTGTTGAAAAAGGGCGAACGCATCAAAATGCTCTCAAACCATTCAACGCACCATATTGATCGTTTAGGGGTATTCCGCCCAACCATGCAGGATATCGATGAATTGGGCCCTGGTGAGATTGGTTTCATCACCGCATCCATCAAACAGGTACGCGACACACGTGTAGGTGACACAATCACACATGAGAAAAAGGGAACGGACGAAGCCTTGCCTGGTTTCAAACCTTCTCAACCTGTGGTTTTCTGTGGACTATTCCCTGTCGACAGCGCACAGTTCGAAGACTTGCGTGACGCCATTGAAAAACTGGCGCTAAACGACGCCTCTTTCAGCTATGAAATGGAAACCTCTGCTGCGCTTGGCTTTGGCTTCCGTTGCGGTTTTTTGGGTCTATTGCACCTTGAGGTGATCCGTGACCGCATTGAGCGCGAATATGACATCGAATTAATCACTACGGCCCCGTCGGTCATATATCACGTCTATATGAAAGACGGCGCAATGATCGAATTGCATAACCCAGCTGATATGCCGGATTTGTCCAAGGTTGATCACCTAGAAGAACCCCGCATCAAAGCAACGATTATGGTCCCTGATGATTATTTAGGCGATGTACTAAAACTGTGCCAAGACCGTCGCGGATTACAAGAAGACCTCACATACGCAGGTTCACGCGCGATGGCAGTATACGATCTTCCGCTAAACGAGGTGGTTTTTGATTTCTATGACCGACTGAAATCAGTGACCAAGGGATATGCATCATTTGATTATCAAATGACCGGTTATCGCCAAGACAATTTGGTAAAAATGTCGATCCTTGTGAATGACGAGCCTGTGGATGCCCTCTCGGTCATGGTGCATCGTGATCGCGCAGAAATGCGTGGACGGGCGATGTGTGAAAAACTAAAAGAGTTGATCCCACGCCACATGTTTAAAATTCCAATTCAAGCCGCGATTGGTGGCAAGGTGATCGCGCGTGAAACGCTTGCGGCTTTACGAAAAGACGTGACCGCAAAATGTTACGGTGGCGATGCATCGCGTAAACGCAAACTATTGGACAAACAAAAAGCGGGTAAGAAAAAGATGCGCCAATTCGGCAAAGTCGATATTCCGCAAGACGCGTTCATTTCAGCATTGAAAATGGACAATTGATTAGGGCGAAATCGCCGTGATTGGGTCAAATTATTTACAACTTTAGATGGCACCCCTTTGGAAACGACAATCAAAGGGGTGTATTCATGAATTACATTCAAACCGCTGCCAAAAAATTCTGGCACGATATCAATGGAATGATGGCAACAGAGGCGTTTTTGATTCTGCTATTTCTCATCGGTTTTGGCTCTTTTGCCTATTATTTCCTGTTTCATTACAGCGCCAACAGCGAATTGTGGGAGACGATAGTCCGGATTTGGAACATGATTTATGCCGTGTTTAACGGCAAGGCGATGGACGGTATGTCAGAAGCATTGAGACAATAGGCACCTTCAGAAAAAGAACAGGAATAATTTTTTTCTGAGTATTTTTTGATACTTATCCTAACCTTCTCTTAGCCAATTAGAGGAGCGGCATCACAACAGCCACGAAACAACTCTCTTGTGAACTCAAACTTGCGATCTTTGCTGGCTGCATGATTTCATTCGTCAGT
>CBFHNF010000041.1:0-5755 GCA_965657135.1 uncultured Paracoccaceae bacterium | reverse complement strand
AAAGCGGTATTTCTGTGCCAATCGACTTACATTTATATAGCTTCGAAGCGACGAAGCTCGCAAAAAACTTTCCCGAACGCGGGCAGCGTAACATGCGTTGGGTTCGCATAAACACCGCCATTCGCAAGTTGGAGCAACCAGAATTAAAGAAAATTCTAAAACGCCTAAATCACGAGGTTAGCAAGAAAGTTTGATCGAAGCACAGCAATTTCGCGTAAATATATTGTGATTTAAAGGTGGCGTATTTGCAGCGACCAAAACCGAAAATTTCCGTCGACAGAATTGAGCAGCAAAAAGCAGCTTTGTAAGTGACTTGGGACACATCACATGTCAGACAAACACTATTGTTTGATCGCATAAAAACAATCTACTGCGCCAGCTAAAATCCGCAAAAAAACCTCGGTGATCTCCATGCCGCTTCGGTTCGATTTTCAAAACACTCTTCATATCACCAGACCTAGTTAGACCATGCTTGGATAACACTACAATAGTATGCAGTCATAGTGCTTTGGCTGGCAAGTTGGGCTTATTCACAGACACGTGGCATTTTTACAAATCTTAGAGTTATCATTTGTTCGTTGTATCAATCAATTTTCATATCCTGCTAAAGTGTAAATAAAGATTGACATATCTTCAAATTGAGAAAGAATGGAACTGCTTAAACCCTCTGTTTGGGCGCGTATCGTGCAGCTCCTTTTGTTGGCTACAAAGATGTTATGCGCGTTACGATGGCGGACGATAAAACCGTTGTATTCAAACTCTAAATCGTCCGCCAAATTATTTTTATCTCAATTAATCATATGTTTAAAAATTTAAATACACTACAGACAGAACCAATTGTACAGAGATAAACGGACTGAGAGCCTCGAACGACGCATGAAGCTCTCAGTCACTGCCTTTTCCAATGCTACGGAAGTTAATAAGGCACATTCATGCAATCACATGACTCCTTATTGTGTCAATATTTATTTACACACTATGCGGAATAATTAACCGCGTCAGATTTCGTACGCTGAAGCAGGTTCATACTGCGGTGAAAAACGTGCGACAAACTAAGTTCAGCATCTTGGTACATGTCATCCGGCGATCCTTGATCAATAAAGCGATCAGGCAAGAAAAGCGTGTCAATATTAACGCCATGGACTAACTGTCCCGTAAGCGCCAAATGCTGCAAGACGATCGCTCCAAATCCGCCCATTGCCCCTTGTTCAAGCGTCACAATGCCTACATGCGACGCAACCAGTTGATCAACCAATTCAGTATCAAGTGGCTTAGCGAAACGCGCGTCTGCAATCGTGACGCTAACACCTTGTTGCTCCAATAATTGCGCTGCTTCGCGTGCAACATCGAGATGCGCACCAAAAGACAATATTGCCAAGTCCGAACCGCGTTTGACGATCCTTCCTTTGCCAATTTCAATCAAATCGCCTCGCGTAGGAACACTTACCCCTGGGCCCGTCCCACGCGGATATCGGAAACAAATTGGGCCATCATCAAATTCGGCAGCTGTGCGCACCATATGCGCAAGCTCTGCCTCGTCGCTCGCGGCCATAACCGTCATATTAGGGATGTTGGCCATATAGGATATATCAAATACGCCTCCATGCGTTGGCCCATCCGCGCCCACCAATCCAGCTCGGTCAATTGCAAAACGTACGGGTAAATTCTGTAAGGCCACATCATGCACGATTTGATCGTAAGCACGTTGTAAAAAAGTAGAATAGATTGCACAGAACGGACGCATTCCGGTTGCCGCCAATCCAGCCGCGAATGTAACCGCATGCTGTTCTGCGATGCCAACATCATACACACGACGAGGATACTCCTTGGCTAAAATATCAACCCCTGTTCCAGAGGGCATCGCCGCTGTTACGGCCACGACACGAGGATCCTGTGACGCTTCTGCCAACAAAGATTTTCCAAAGACGCTTGTATAGGACGGCGAATTGGCCGGGGTTTTTTTCTGCACCCCTGTGGATACATCAAATTTTGATACGCCATGATATTTGTCGGCGGAATTTTCAGCTGGGGCGTAGCCATAGCCTTTTTTCGTGCAAACATGGATCAAAACTGGACCATTTGCGCGCGCTTTCGCTGAACGCAACGTAGACAGCAATTGATCCATGTCATGCCCATCAATCGGGCCAATATAGTCAAACCCAAGTTCTTCGAACAAAGTTGCTTGGCCCATCGTTCCAGTAACCAATTGTTTTGCCCGTCTTGCGTGATCCCGCAATTTGAATGGCAAATGATCGTCAAGGCTTTCGCCAATCTCTTTCAATTTGCCAAAAACATCATTTTGATTCACACGTGATAAATAGGATGACATTGCACCAACAGGCGGTGCGATTGACATTTCATTGTCATTTAAAATAACAAACAGCCGTTCTTTTTCACTGCCAGCATTATTCAATGCCTCATACGCCATGCCCGCAGATATTGACCCATCACCGATTACGGCAATTGCGTCACCTGTCGACTGCCCATGTTTCCGAGCAAGTGCAAAACCAAGCGCCGCGGAAATTGATGTTGAACTATGCGCGGCCCCAAACGGATCATATTCGCTTTCGCTTCGTTTCGTAAAACCACTAATCCCATCTGTTTGCCGCAATGTTTTCATGTGATGACGCCGGCCCGTCAAGATTTTATGCGGATAACATTGATGCCCCACATCCCAGACAAGTTTATCGAACGGAGTATTAAATATCGCATGAATTGCCACAGTTAATTCCACCACCCCCAGCGATGACCCCAAGTGTCCACCCGTCTGCGATACTGTCTCTATGACCTCATTGCGCACCTCTCTTGCCAACACGCTTAATTCGCGGTCATTCATGCGTTTCAGATCAGCGGGGCTTTGAACAGAATCCAATAACTTTTTATGCATCGTGGGTTCCTTCAGAAAAAAGGGGCGTCGGCTTGCTCATGCAAACGCGACGCCAGGCTCCTGTAGTCAACAGGGAGGGATGGAATAGGGCCGCGCAGAATATCTGCGCGGCCAATTCTTACTCATAGACTGGCGCGCCTGTCGTCGCGAGCTCTGGCCAATCTTTGATGACGTTTGTGCCTTGTAGCGGTTGTTGATACCCTTTGTGACATGTCTTACATGCCGCTTTAGGCGCATCACCATGGACCGGGCCAAGACGCGTTTCTGGATACACATCCTGCAAAGGAACAAGGTAATCATTGTTCATTTCCTGAACCATACCTATACCAAGCGATGCTGTACCCCACTGAGGTGTTACTTGTTCTGCGTCATAGAAGGCACGTGTGTTGTGACAAAGCACACAATTGCGACCCAATGAATTAGAGAAGTAATTCATCAATGAATACGTCCGTTCAGCGTTTTGGATCAACGGATCTCCAGGTTCGTTTGCAACACGTGATTCATAATCATGAACCCCGATAGTTTCGTAGCCCAAGAGATACTTCTCCAATGCGTCCGAAGGCAGTGATGTTGATTGACTTAGAACAGTTGCACGGTTTTGGTTGGCTGACCAACCAGCCGCAGCTTCGTTCACAGGTACGATGTTGAACCAGATTTCACTTGGTACGTGTTGACCTCGGTGACACGTGAAACATGTAACCCCAACTTCTTTATTCGCATTTACGTGACCAGACCAATTTTCATTGATATTTTGGGTCATCTGGATCATGCGACGGGCGACCACCTTGGTGTAAAGTGCGTCTTCACCATAGGTTTCGACGTCACCATCACCATGACAGTATGCACATCCCTCTTCCGGAGCGACCCATTCTGTCATGGCGCCCATCAAGCGATTAAAGTTATCTTCGGTCAAATCTCCCAGCACTTGCACATTTTGATAAATGTCTTTCGCAAGTGCTTCAGAGCCATCTGGCAAATAGGGTTCGTTTTCATACACCAATTCGATATCCGGATCTGGTGTATTCAGATCGCTATCAAACTCTGTAATCGACATACCCTGTCCACGCGGACCCGTTTGCAGGCTGGATGTTGCATAAGGTTGACCAAATGCAACGATCATGATCGCCAAGAAAACAGCACCGCCCAAAACTCCAACAAGGATTGCTGGCCCGAAAACATTTGTTGGGTTTTCTTCATTCCAACGATTAAACCAATTTGGTAACATGATTAATCCTCCTGGCCAATGAATGACTCGTAAGAGCCGTAGTTTTCATAACCGTAAGAACCGTCATACGCTGGAGCGAAGTTATGCTCCTGTGCCCAGATGAACCAGTTGTCGACAACTGTACCTGTTAGCAGGATGCCAATACCACCTGTGATTGGACACAGCACTGCGAACCACCATGCCCAACGGTGGATACCCTCCATTGTGGCATTAAAGCCCATAGTCCATCTCCAGAACAGCGCGGCGCGCTCTGACGCAGTTCCTCGATCATAAATCTGTTCCAATTCACGATCACCACCAAAGCGTGTTACCGCCAAGATCGTTGCACCGTGCATCGCGAACAAAAGAACCGAACCATACAAGAATACAATCGATAGTGCGTGGAAGGGATTATAATAGAGGTTACCGTAACGAATTGAAAACGCAGTCGTCCAATCCAAATGTGGGAAAATCCCATATGGTACGGCTTCTGACCAGCTACCCATCAACACTGGACGGAATAGCCCAAGCACTAAGAACAACCAAATTGCGGCGGCGAATGCCCATGCAACGTGTTTGCCCATCTTGTGTTGTTGTGCCAACAGATAACTGCGTAACCACCAGGTACACACAGACACCAATAGGAACAAGGAACTGATAATATACCACCCTCCTTCGTTCAAAGGTGGCATCCGCAAACCCCACTCTGGTCCTGGAGGCTCAAGTGCCAACCAGAAAAACTGGCGCAGAAACTCTGGAATTGACCAACCAACTTGCGCAAGCATGTTTAGGCCAACAATGTTGAACCAAAGCAGACCAGTGGCAAGCGAAATCACACCTGTCCAACCCAAGTAAACGGGTCCCAACTGAGCGTTGCCGATCCAACCGGCAAGATTTGAAAAACCTGGTGTGCCGATACGCTCGGACATCATATTGTTTTCGTTATCAACGCCCATTTCCGCAGGCCCACGGACCTGCACTTGTGTGAATATATTCTGATACTCAATCATAATTACATCCCCATCTGACTTGGCCAAATTGGCATTTCCAACCACCAGTTCCACCATTCAGGCCAACCCTTGGTCCAGACTGGGCCAGAGATGATGATACAAACAGCTGAGAAGAACACAGCATTGATCGCCAGCAAAAAGCCCACGCGGTGAATGCCCAATGTTCCAATTGAGTAGCCAATGAAATCACGGAAAAAGGTATCTTCGTTGTCTGGCCCCTGTGCTTCTTCACCTTCTTCCGGGTTTGCAGCGCTCAGGACAAGCGCGCCGTGCAACGCCAATGCAAGCGTTGTAGTAAAGAAAAGGGTTACAGCCAACATATGTGCGGGATTGTAGTGGAAATGCAGATATGCATATCCAGTATTACTCACCCAATCTAGGTGGCTGAAAATTCCATAAGGAAAACCATGCCCCCAAGCGCCCATTAACAAAGGTCTAAAAATAACCAAAGTTACATAAGCTAAAATCGCGAAGGCAAAGGCAAAAGGAACATGATATCCCATACCCAGTTTGCGACAAATCTCAACCTCGCGAAGCGCCCAACTTATGAAAGCTGCCGTCGCACAAATCGTGATAATCTGCCACAATCCTCCTTCTAGTAAGGGCGCCATGCCCAAACCGTAACTTAAATCTGGCGGTGCTATATTTATTAGC
>CBFHNF010000040.1:0-7050 GCA_965657135.1 uncultured Paracoccaceae bacterium | reverse complement strand
GTCGTGCGCCGTAAGGGCCGCGTATACGTCATTAACAAGACGCAACGCCGCTTCAAAGCCCGTCAGGGTTAAGAGCTTTGTCCCATTTGGGACCCGAAAAAAACCCCACCTTTTGGTGGGGTTTTTTTGTTTCTGTATCGCGTCGGTAAAATGTCGGTATCACGTCGGTGCAAAAGTAAACATAATCTTAAGCCCTTCATTTCTTCGGTCCTGATATCTTGGAACAGAAATTTATAAATTCATTGTTTGTTTTCGGCCGCAGCGCGGCTTTCAAAAATGCCTTCTCGATTGTCCTTGGCCCATTTGATCATGGGCAGGATCAGTTGGAACAATTCTTGTCCACGTTGCGTTAGGGAATATTCAACCTTGGGAGGTGCTGTTGGGTAAACTTTTCTGACGATATATCCGTCCGCCTCAAGTCGACGCAGGGTTGACGTTAGAACACGTTGCGAAATATCCCCGATTGCGCGTTTAATTTCATTAAAGCGTTTTGTGCCATCTTTCAGCGCGACAAAGATCAATACCGACCACTTATCCCCAACCCGATCTAGCACGCTGCGAATTGGGCATTCACCTGTTTCAATTTTTTCAAAGATGGTGAGCTTGGGCATACTTAGGTCCTTTCAGGTGCGTTCTTGAAGCTTAGTATATAATTAATACTTAAAAGCAGGTTTTAAAAAAAGGAGAATTTTATGCCAAATCTATTGTCACGCCGTACTGTGTTAACCGGTGCCTTAATGACCGCTGGGGCAGCTGCGCTGCTGAAGGGTGGACTAACGCCCACGCCGGTTCACGCTCAAGAATCGATTCCAAATGGAACTGTACATAGTTTCACAAAAAATGGAGTGAAATTTCATTCATACGTCTCGCCTGCCCGCACGGTAAATGTGACCAGCCACGTCATCGAAATGGGCGACAAATTATTGGTTTGTGATGCAACGATGATTCCGCCAACCGCTGGTGAAGTCGCCGCGCTGATCGCTAGTACAGGTAAACCCGTTCATACCGCTTATGTCAGCCATGAACACCCGGATCACTGGGGTGGGGTTGGCGCCATGGGGCACATTACATTTTCAACTGTGCCTGGGGTGCGCGAAAACCTGAGAGAAGAGGCAACTGGCGGTGAATGGATGGAGCCAACCAGTTTGCTAAATGGTCCGGATATCGCATTGGGCATAACGGAAATCGGTGGCGTACCCGTTGAATACCGTGCCTATGATAATAATGAGGCGCTGAAAATGTTGGTTGCTGTATTGCCCGAACAAAAAGTCGCGATTGTTCAGGATCTTGTTTACAATGGGGTATATTTCGCCCCTGGTATGGATCGGAAAAATTGGATTAAAACGCTTGAAACCTTGCGTGATGATCCCGCTTTTGACACGCATTTGGTTGGTCATGGTGTGCCTGCAACACGGGGTGAATTGACAACTGCCATGTCGTATTTGCACGAAATGGATCGTATCTGGAACGAGTCTGAAACGGCGGATGATTTCGTTTCGGGAATGAAATCTGCATATCCAGGATATTCTGGTGAATTCCTTTTGAACTTGGCAAAAAGTTATTGGAACAAGGGATAATACATTGTCCATTGGGCGCACTTATTTAGTGCGCCCAAAGTGTCTTTGGCGGTATATTCATAATTATTTAACTTGATTTTATTCAAAAAATGGAATATGTTGAAATTGATTGCAAAAAGGATGAATTCAAATGGAGCATAACCAACAAGATGTAAAACGAATGAGTGACAAGCAAATGTTTGCGCTTGGGCTTTTTGCGGTAACAACCATCATATCAATTTTGCTGACTGCAATGAATGTGCGCGCCGTGATTGAAAACGGTTGGCCTGTCATCCTTTTGTGCCAGATGCCAATGGCGCTGACTGGATTCTACCTTGGTTACACCTTGATCACTGCTGGCCGCAAAGAAGGATTAAACGCGGATTAAGGGATCGTGCGTTGCCAGTACAACAAATGGATCATGCACATTTCGAGTGATTGGCCCTAGGACGCTATTCAATAAACTTGTTAATTTCTGTTCCCAGCCAATCGTCACATTGGTGAGCGCCAACCGCCCCATGGGAGGCGCTTACACACCACCCGAGGTCGGCTTGAGGATCTGAAATACCGTCAGAATAAATTCAGACCTTGGGCCAAGATTGACTATTTACGACATAAAATACGCTTAACGCTGTGCCGACCGTGTGGCGACATCGGGGTTAAATTCAGCGACCACATCTAACGCCGCCTGACGCGGGTCATCGGCGCGCCAGATGGGGCGGCCAACGACAATATGGTCAGATCCGTTTGCAATGGCTTCACCCGGTGTCGTGACACGTTTTTGATCACCCAAATCTGCCCCCGCTGGGCGCACGCCTGGCGTCACGATCAAACGGCCAGCCGAGTCAGGCAATGCGCGGATCAAACTCGATTCTTGGGGTGATGCGATAACGCCATCGGCCCCTGCGTCAAATGCACGTCCCGCCCGTTCGACAACCAAATCGGGGATATCCCCATCCTTGATCATGGCATTGTCCAAATCTGTGCGATCAAGCGATGTTAGGATCGTAACCGCCAGAATTTTTAAATTGCTGCCGGCCGCACCCTCTTTCGCGGCGCTAACAACATGTGGGTCCCCGTGAACTGTTAGAAAATCCAAATCATATTGCGCAATCCCGCGCACAGCCGCCTCAACCGTGGCGCCGATGTCAAAAAACTTCATATCCAAAAAGATGCGTTTGCCATATTCTTGCTTTAACTCATTGGCGAGCGCGAGACCGCCACCTGTCAGCATACCCAAGCCAATTTTGTAGAAGTTGACAGCGTCCCCAATTTTGCCTGCCAAATCCAAACCCTGAACGACATTTGGAACATCGAGGGCAATAATTAAGCGATCATCTGACATGGTGGGCTCCTTTTAATGTGCGCGCTTGCTTTGACAGACAGGTTTCAAATGGTCAAGCAACGCGGGACATTAGCATATCGTGAACCGTTGCGCTGACGACCTCGGCAGGAAATTTATTGACCCGGCATAGTTTGCGTTTGGCCTCTTTAATCATTGCGGCTTGGGGCATGGCCAGTTCGGCTTCGGTTTCTGGCTGAACTGTGACCTCAACATGAATTTGACCTTGGTTCGTATCAAAGCTAACCAGACCAAAGATGATCTGATGATCTTCAAGTCGGCGTACGTTTGATGTGCGGGCTGTAATAATGTGCATTCATTAATCCTTTCGTTGTGCGATATTAAAATTAATGATCCATTAGGATATCATTTTAGCCCGATGGGTAAAAATTTTGCAAAATCTTGATCAGTTAGGTTTGAATACCCACATGGTGGGTGAGGCCAAAGAGTGCGTGCCGATGTCGGGCGCAACATATTTGGTGCTTAGTAAAAAGGAGATTACCCATGGACTTAAGCAGGTTCACGGAGCGTGCGCGCGGGTTTATCCAAGCGGCACAAACCATCGCAATTCGCGAAAACCATCAGCGTATTTTGCCTGAACATATCTTAAAGGCGTTGCTGGACGATGATCAGGGCTTTGCTACGAATCTGATTGTACGGGCAGGCGGTGATGCAGGAGCAGTCCGGGACAGTGTCTCAGATGCTGTCGCTAAGCTGCCAAAGGTTGATGGTGATACACAAGCCTACATTGACACGCAGACCGTAAAAGTAATTGGCCAAGCCGAAGACCTTGCTAAAAAGGCGGGGGATCAGTTTGTCCCTGCTGAACGCATGCTAACAGCGCTGGCAATCGTGAAATCCGCGGCAAAAGATGCGCTGAGTGCTGGTGGCGTTTCCGCACAATCGCTGAACAGCGCTATCGTCGATATTCGCAAGGGACGGACCGCTAACAGTGCGAATGCAGAAGACGGATATGATGCCCTAAACAAATATTCGCATGACTTAACGCAAGCAGCACGGGATGGTAAAATCGATCCGATTATTGGGCGTGATGATGAAATTCGCCGTGCAATGCAGGTGCTGTCCCGTCGCACCAAAAATAATCCCGTACTTATTGGCGAGCCTGGCGTGGGTAAAACTGCCATCGCTGAGGGCATGGCGCTTCGCATTATCAATGGTGACGTGCCCGAATCCCTACGCAACAAAAAACTTATGGCATTAGATATGGGAGCCTTAATTGCCGGAGCGAAGTATCGCGGTGAATTCGAAGAACGCCTGAAAGCGATCCTAAATGAAATCAGCGCGGCGGCAGGCGAAATTATCTTATTCATTGACGAAATGCACACTTTGGTTGGTGCGGGCAAAACAGATGGCGCGATGGATGCGGCAAATCTCATTAAACCAGCGCTTGCGCGTGGTGAATTACACTGTATCGGCGCAACGACATTGGATGAATATCGTAAGTACGTCGAAAAAGACGCGGCCCTTGCCCGTCGATTCCAACCTGTGATGATCGAAGAGCCAACAGTCGAAGATTCGATTTCAATTTTGCGCGGGATCAAGGAGAAATATGAACTCCATCATGGTGTGCGTATTTCCGACAGCGCCTTAGTGGCTGCTGCGACGCTGTCACAACGTTATATCACAGATCGTTTCCTGCCAGACAAAGCGATCGACTTAGTGGATGAGGCCGCCAGTCGTTTGCGAATGGAAGTGGATAGCAAACCAGAAGAGTTGGACGCGCTGGACCGCGAAATTTTGCAAAAGCAGATTGAGGCGGCAGCGCTACGGCATGAAGATGACGTCGCATCTGTTGATCGGCTTGCTTCTTTAGAAAAGGATTTGGCCGATCTTCAGGATCGCAGCACAAGCATGACCGCACAATGGCAGGCTGAACGGGACAAACTTGCCTCAGCGCGCGATTTGAAAGAGCAGCTTGATCGTGCCCGTGCCGATTTGGAAATCGCCAAACGCGAAGGCAATCTGGCGCGCGCTGGCGAACTCTCCTACGGTATCATTCCCCAGCTAGAAAAACAGCTTAGTGACGCCGAAAACCGCGAAGGGGATGATGGGAGGATGGTTGCTGAAACCGTGCGCCCCGAACAAATTGCCTCCGTCGTGGAACGCTGGACCGGCATTCCGATGTCCAAAATGCTGGAAGGAGAACGTGAAAAACTACTTCGGATGGAGGATGAGTTGCACAATCGCGTCATTGGCCAAAACTTGGCAGTTGGCGCGGTGTCAAATGCGGTGCGGCGTGCGCGGGCCGGACTAAACGATGAAAATCGGCCACTTGGTTCGTTTTTGTTTCTCGGGCCAACCGGCGTAGGCAAAACAGAATTGACCAAGGCACTTGCCTCTTTCTTGTTTGATGACGACAGCGCAATGGTGCGCATCGATATGTCTGAGTTCATGGAAAAACATGCTGTATCCCGTTTAATCGGCGCACCACCGGGATATGTCGGATACGACGAAGGGGGGGTGTTGACCGAAGCAGTGCGCCGTCGCCCTTATCAGGTTGTGTTGTTTGACGAAGTCGAAAAGGCACACCCAGATGTGTTTAATGTGCTGTTGCAAGTACTAGACGATGGACGACTAACCGATGGGCACGGCAGAAAGGTTGATTTCAAACAAACCTTAATCATCCTCACGTCGAACTTGGGTGCGCAGGCACTTAGTCAGCTGCCTGATGGGGCCGATAGTGCGGATGCCAAACGAGATGTGATGGATGCTGTACGCGCGCATTTCCGGCCTGAGTTCCTGAATCGTTTGGATGAAACCATTATCTTTGATCGACTTGGACGTTCGGATATGGATGGGATCGTTGAAATCCAGCTGTCGCGATTACAAAAACGCCTTTTGGATCGAAAAATTACATTGCTATGTGATACATCGGCAAAAACATGGTTGGCGGATGAAGGATACGATCCGGTATTTGGCGCCCGTCCGCTGAAACGTGTGATACAGCGCGCGCTTCAGGATCCCTTGGCCGATTTGCTGTTATCGGGCGATGTCAAAGATGGCGAAACACTCGCAATTTCAGCTGGGGCCGAGGGGTTGATCATCGGTGATCGGGTGGGCGCCACCAATCGTGAACGCCCAGGCGATGCCGTCGTCCATTAATGCAATCACTATGAAATACTTATGACGCACTATGCAACATGTAGTGCGTCAATAGTCCCGTTCAAAAATGACGTTGATCGATAGGATTACTCGTCTAGTCCAATCGCACTGCGCGTGATATTATCCAAAAGATCCTGAACCTGTTGCAAGGCACCGTCTGGATAAACGTCATAGCCGATGATGACTGGCGAATCTTCTGAAATTTGGAACATATATATATTGTAGGGACAGTACCGAATGTTCATCGGATCCTCTAACATGGCGGCACGTGATAAAGGAGCCGAACAAAATCCAAAGACGTCTGCATATTTATAAATGGTTTGGGTTTCCCCTAAATCAGTCTTTGTTCTCTCAAGCATATCGCCGACATGATTGCGTTCGGATATAACAAGCCCAAAGTCTAAGATCGCATTTTCCAATCCGAACATAACATCGTCATAGGACTGATCCTTGACATTATAGGTGATTGTATCCGAGGCAACGGCGCTGTTGCTGAGTGTGATCAGTATGAATGCATTAATAAGGAATGCGCTTTTCATGATAACTGTGTCCTGAAAGTATGTATTCAGAATACCACACCGACCGTGTCACAGTCATCAACAATGTGCGTGTATGTAACCTCAAAAATGTTTGCCGCTATTGTAAATTCGAGTTAGGCGCTCTTCCATCGAGGAAATGTCCATTCCACCCTTAGCAGCCTGCTGAATAATTTCTTGCGGAGCGCGTCTGTTTGCAAATTACTTTGACAAACCCCAGACGGCGAACCTGCGCGATGTGTTCTTTTTTCAACACGCCTGCAACGTGGTACTTGGGAGTAATCTGATAAATCTTCATGGTCTAACTCAATTTGACGGACATTCACTTTAAACGTCCGAGCAGAGATAACGTTTATAGGCGAATAGAATTTTTTAGAGAAATAAACCAAGTTAATTTGAAGTTTATTTCGTCTGTCATATTTTTTTTACGTTGGAGTATATTTTTTTTAAGATTAGGGGTTGCGGAGGTTGGCGAGTCTGTTTAGAAGCCCCT
>CBFHNF010000039.1:0-8488 GCA_965657135.1 uncultured Paracoccaceae bacterium | reverse complement strand
AAAAATTCTAAAGCTGATTTTTCGCCAAATGCTTTTCGAATATTGTTAAGAGAAATGTCAAAGCTGGCGTGAAGATCGACACACGTCCCATCGTGCCACCAATGGCGTGCCAATACATTTTGTTTTTCAACTTGTAGGTGGTCGTGGAAATCTTCTCCAACATCAGAAAAAAGTTTCTCAAAAACAGGGAGTAAGGTCAAAACCGTTGGTCCAAGGTCAATCGGAGCATTGGCACCAGATCGCGTTCGAATTTTCCCACCAGGCTTTGATGCAGCCTCGATCACGCGGACGTCGTTCCCCAATGATGCGAGCCTAAGTGCAGCTGATAACCCCCCGATGCCTGCGCCAATGACGACGACATTTTGTGATCGTTTTATTGAGTTTTGTACCTGCGCCATGACAGGATTGTTGACTCGTTCCCATAAATATGTCCAGTATAATTTACACATGTGTTAATTATATTGGTCACTTAGGAGGTGCTTGCATGCTGAATGATAGGATCGAGGCGGCGATTCATAGGCATATTTGTAGTGCCAATGTTGCTGGGCCTTCTCCAACTGCTTTGCATCGGGCGATCGATTATTCGGTTTTCCCAGGTGGCGCTAGGATTAGGCCGGTTATATTGACCTCTGTCGCGCTAGCATGTGGTGATGATCAGCCTGCAGTGACCGACGCAGCTGCTGCAGCTTTGGAATTCATTCACTGCGCTAGCCTTGTTCACGATGATTTGCCATGTTTTGACAATGCAGAAACCCGTCGCGGCAAACCAACAGTTCATCGAGAATTTTCGGAAACGACTGCAGTTCTTGCAGGGGACAGTTTGATTGTTGGTGCATTTTCGGTTTTGACCTCTCAAAGTGATGTTGATGCACGCAGGGTGTGCAGCCTGGTATCGCATTTGGCCAATTATACTGGATTTCCGAATGGCATATGCGCGGGTCAAGCGTGGGAGGATGAAGCCACAATCGATTTAAAATCCTATCACCTTTCAAAAACGGGTGCATTGTTCATTGCAGCCACCCAAATGGGCGCGATTGCTGCTGGTCACGATCCAGTTCCATGGCAAGAGTTGGGCGCACGGATTGGGCAGGCATTTCAGATTGCAGATGATTTAATGGATGTGGTTGGCACAGATAAAGATATCGGTAAGCCATCTGGTCAGGACGAAAAGAATAATAGGCCCAGTGCCGTATCTGAATATGGCGTTGAGGGCGCAAAGCGTCTCTTAAACGACATTCTGGGTGGCGCAATTTCATCGATACCCTCCTGCCCAGGAGAAGCCGAATTGGCTAAGATGGTACAATTGCAATCGGGCCGTTTGATGTCTGTCGGGCGGCAACCCACGCATTCGTGATTCATGTCTGAACAAGAAATATATTCTTTGCGTCCATCGCGGTTTAGCAATTGGTGGTACCAGAAAAAGAATGCATTTTATGCGAGTGAATGGGTTCAGGACGTATCTGCGCGCATTCCGTTTTTGTCCCGCGTTTCGCGAAACGAAGGTGCAGCTATTTTTCAGTTGATGAGTGGTTTTGTCGATACACAAATCTTACTGGTATTTGTGCGCTCAGGCGCGCTTGCGCATTTGCGCGATGCTCCAAAAACCGTTCCTCAATTTGCAGCTTTGATTGGCCTGAAGATTGAGTCGGCTCATATATTATGCCGTGCTGGGCATGCCCTGGGTTTGGTCAAACTCAAGGGTGATAAAGTTTCGATTGCACGGCGCGGTGTTCTGGTTTTGACCTTGCCTGGCATTTCAGAGCTTATTGATCATCATTCGGTTCTTTATTCCGATTTGGAAGACCCGATTGCATTCTTCAATGGTCAATCGGATCGGCGTTTGGCACACTTTTGGCCCTACGTGTTTGGTGCCAAGAATGGTGTGGATGAAACCGACGTATCACGATATTCCGCGTTGATGACTAAATCACAGCGCATGGTTGCTCACGATACTTTGGACGCGATCAAGCTTCCTAAAAGCTGTAATTGGCTCGATGTTGGTGGAGGCAGTGGGGCGTTCGTGACAGAGGTTTTGCGCCGCCAGCGTTCGATTAATGCGAGTGTTTTTGATTTGCCGGGGTCAAATACGGGTTCGCAAGGGCATGCGTTTATTCCTGGATCTTTTTTTGATGATGAATTGCCGAGCGGATTTGATGTGATTTCACTTGTTCGGGTGCTTTACGATCATTCGGACGACTCAATCACAAAATTGTTAACTAAAATTTACAATGCACTCCCGCAGAATGGCAGATTGATCGTTTCAGAGCCAATGTTAGGGCAGGGCGCGCCTAATCGATGGGGTGATACCTATTTTGCAATTTACACTATGGCGATGAACACTGGAAAGACCAGATCAGCCACAGAAATTACTGATATTATGAGAAAAATTGGATTTTCCGAGATCAAAATCCATCGTTCAAAGCGCCCATATGTGACGCAAGTGATTGAATGCTGGAAAAAATGAAATGCAGATATGTCTAAAAAAATTGACAGTTTAATCTGTCAAGTTAATATAACACATAGAGTCACTTTATTGCGAACTCATGAAACTGAGGAGTCGTCATGCTTGCGTCAGCAGTCCTAATCGAAGGAGCCAAAAAACTATCTTTGGCCGAGATTGGATTAAAAGATCCGGAAAATGGGGACGTGGTTGTACGCGTTCACCATTCAGGGATTTCGACAGGTACTGAAAAGCTGCTTTGGTCAGGCGCAATGCCGCCATTTCCTGGATTGGAATACCCATTGGTTCCTGGCTACGAGGCCGTTGGAGAGGTTGTTGAAGCATCCAAGGTGAGCGGTCTTAAGGTCGGAGACTTTGTATTCGTACCAGGCTCGAGTGGATTTCGTGAGGCAAAGGGTTTGTTTGGAGGCAGCGCGAGCTACCTTGTGACACCATCAGATAGGGTGCGAAAAATCAATCCAGAATTGGGTGAGAGCGGAACCTTGTTCGCCTTGGCTGCGACTGCGCGGCACGCCCTAGCAGGTTTTGATGCCAAGTTACCAGAGTTGATTATTGGTCATGGTGTTCTTGGACGATTGCTTGCGCGTCTCAGCGTCTTGGCAGGTGGTAAACCTCCCACGGTCTGGGAAATCGATGAGAACCGAATGGCAGGCGCCGCTGGATATCAGGTGATTCACCCAGATCAAGATACCAAGCGTGATTATCAATCGATTTACGACGCCTCTGGGTGCACCGGCTTGATGGATCAATGGATTCAAAGATGTAGTCGCGGTGCAGAAATTGTATTGGCCGGCTTCTACTCTGATCGCATAAATTTTGCGTTTCCGCATGCATTCATGCGCGAGATGAAATTCAGGATTTCGGCCGAGTGGTCTGCCGATGACATGACCGTAATCAACGCAATGATCGATGAAGGCATCTTATCGCTTGACGGCTTAGTGACCCATCGCGCGAAGGCATCAGACGCCAAGCTGGCGTATGTTCAGGCCTTTGAAGACCCCACTTGTTACAAAATGGTCCTTGATTGGGAGGCAATACATTGAAAGACGAAGTTCCAAACCTAAAGGATTATTCCACTAGGCTGCGTGAAGAAGCCAACATGGACTTGGCGGACATTCAATCGGATCAAACGGGTGCTGAACCTAAAAAGAAAACGCAAATCATCGCGATTTACGGCAAGGGTGGCATTGGGAAATCATTTACGCTCGCCAATTTGTCTCACATGATGGCAGAAATGGGTAAGCGCGTGTTGTTAATTGGATGCGACCCGAAATCCGATACCACTTCGCTGTTGTTTGGCGGTAAAGCTTGCCCAACAATTATTGAAACCTCGACGCGGAAAAAATTGGCCGGAGAAGAGGTGAAGATTGGTGATGTCTGCTTTAAACGTGGCGGCGTATTCGCAATGGAATTGGGTGGACCCGAGGTTGGTCGCGGTTGCGGCGGTCGCGGAATTATCCACGGATTTGAACTTCTTGAAAAATTAGGCTTTCACGATTGGGACTTTGATTACGTCCTTCTAGATTTCTTAGGCGACGTTGTATGTGGTGGCTTTGGCTTGCCCATCGCACGTGACATGGCTCAAAAAGTGATCTTGGTCGGATCAAACGATTTGCAATCCTTGTATGTGGCTAACAATGTTTGTTCTGCGGTTGAATACTTCCGGAAACTTGGGGGTAACGTGGGTGTAGCAGGGCTTGTCATCAATAAAGATGACGGCTCGGGTGAAGCCGCCGCATTTGCAAAAGCGGCTGATATTCCAGTACTTGCTTCAATTCCCCAAGACGATGATTTGCGCAAAAAATCAGCCAACTACCAAATAGTTGGAACTGCAAAAGGCCCGTGGGGAGATTTATTTGGTGCGCTCGCTGAGGAAGTCGCGGGCGCTCCGCCAATTCGCCCTAAGCCGTTAGATCAGGACGGTCTGTTAGACCTGTTTGATAGCAAGGATACTGGGGGCGATTTCGTTCTTGTTCCAGCAACCGATACAGACATGCGCGGTAAACATGCCAAGCCGCAGCAGTCCTTAGAAGTTATTTATGACGAGGTCTAAATGAGTAAGGAAATCACATACGACGTCACCGATCAGGTCGATGTGATAAAGGGTCACCCTGCCGACGCGGCTGATCCTTCTCCTGTACTCAGTGGTTCTGCAGAGGCCGGCGCCTGTGTTTCAGAAGAGCTAAAATCAATAAATTTAGCTAATTCTGAAAATGCAGCGATTTTGGAAAAATATGCTGCAGATTATCCCGTTGGCCCACACGATAAACCGCAATCAATGTGTCCTGCCTTTGGGTCATTACGGGTGGGGCTGCGCATGCGTCGCGTTGCTACCGTATTATCAGGATCGGCATGTTGTGTGTATGGTTTAAGTTTTGTGAGTCACTTTTACGGTGCACGCCGTTCTGTTGGATATGTTCCATTTGATTCTGAATCGCTTGTGACAGGTAAGCTTTTTGAAGACATCCGTGACTCTGTGCATGATTTGGCGGATCCTGACCAGTATGATGCGATTATTGTAACCAACTTATGCGTACCAACAGCAAGTGGCGTTCCCCTGCGATTATTGCCAAATGAAATCAATGGAGTGCGCATCATTGGTATTGACGTCCCTGGTTTTGGCGTTCCTACCCATGCAGAGGCCAAAGATATCCTTGCAGGTGCAATGTTGAACTTTGCGCGACAAGAAGTCGAGGCAGGCCCAGTTCAGGCGCCAATGGGTGGCAAGCATGACAGGCCTACTATTGCGCTGTTGGGTGAGATGTTTCCTGCCGATCCAATGATGATTGGCGCGATGTTGGCGCCAATGGGGTTGGGCGCGGGACCCGTTTTGCCAGCACGTGAATGGCGCGAAATGTACTCTGCATTGGACTGTGGTGCGGTGGCTGCAATCCATCCGTTCTACACAGCAACAATTCGTGAATTTCATGCAGCGGGGCGTCCATCGATTGGCAGCGCCCCTGTTGGGCATGACGGTACGGCCGATTGGCTTGCTGCGATTGGAGATGTGTTTAATGTCGGCGCTGATAAAATTGCTGCTGCTCAAAATGCGTTTTTGCCTGCAATTAAGGGTGCGCTTTCGCAAAACCAAATCAATGGTCGCATTACTGTCTCAGGGTATGAAGGTAGCGAACTGTTGGTCGCACGTCTGCTTATCGAAAGTGGTGCTGAGGTCCCCTATGTCGGAACAGCGTGTCCGAAAACGCCCATGTCTCTTGCTGATGCTGAGTGGCTTCAATCCAAAGGCGCGGTAATTAAATTTCGGGCATCCCTAGAAGATGACTTATCTGCTGTCGAGGCGTTTAAGCCCGATTTGGCGATTGGGACAACTCCGCTGGTTCAAGCGGTGAAGGAAAAAGGCCAATCGGCATTGTACTTTACAAATCTTGTTTCTGCGCGTCCGCTTATGGGCCCAGCAGGGGCCGGTAGCCTCGCACAAGTGATCAATACCGCCATCGAAGGTAGAGAGCGGATGGCGAGCATGCGTTCATTCTTTGAGAATGTTGGCGAAGGCGATACCGCGGGCATTTGGCAAGGTGCGCCAAATTTGCGCCCAGATTTCCGCGCGCAAAACCTTAAGAAAATCGAAAAGGCTGCGCGCGCCGCCAAAGCACAGGAGATGATCTAATGCATATTTTAGATCACGATCGTGCGGGTGGATACTGGGGCTCTGTATATGCTTTTTGCGCCGTAAAAGGTTTGCAAGTTGTCATTGATGGGCCCGTTGGCTGTGAAAACCTGCCTGTCACTTCGGTGCTGCATTACACAGACGCGCTTCCCCCACATGAGTTACCGATTGTAACGACAGGTCTGGGTGAAGAAGAGTTGGGCCGTGATGGAACCGAAGGTGCCATGAAGCGTGCATGGGAAACCTTGGATCCCGCATTGCCTTCTGTTGTTGTGACAGGATCAATTGCTGAAATGATCGGTGGGGGAGTGACGCCACAAGGCACAACAATTCAGCGTTTCTTGCCACGGACGATCGATGAAGACCAATGGCAATCGGCCGATCGGGCAATGACGTGGATATTCACAGAATTCGGCATGACCAAGGGCCGTATGCCGCCCGAGAAAAAACGTGAAGAGGGTGCCAAGCCTCGTGTTAATATTCTGGGTCCTATGTATGGCACATTTAACATGCCGAGTGATTTGGCCGAGATTAAACGTTTGGTCGAGGGGATCGGCGCCGAGATTAACATGGTTATGCCACTGGGGGCCCATGTCGCTGAAATGCGCAATCTGGTCAATTCAGATGTCAATATTTGCATGTACCGTGAATTTGGTCGTGGGCTGTGTGAAGTTTTGGCTAAACCCTATCTGCAAGCGCCGATTGGCGTTGAATCCACAACCAAATTTTTACGTACCTTGGGCGAACTTTTGTCGTTAGATGTTGAGCCATTTATAGAACAAGAGAAGCATTCGA
Source organism: uncultured Paracoccaceae bacterium (assembly GCA_965657135.1). Taxonomy (GTDB): domain Bacteria; phylum Pseudomonadota; class Alphaproteobacteria; order Rhodobacterales; family Rhodobacteraceae; genus HIMB11. Next base: position 1,604 of record CBFHNF010000039.1, on the reverse strand, counting down.
CCATAAAACCGGTATGGGATCTGTGGCGATCTGTGACGCAAGATTTCTTTGGAACGGCCAATTTTGCCATTGTTGCAAATGACACATACGCACGCGGCATCCGAAATTATTTGGAAAACGACTTAGGCTTCCCATGCTCGTTTGCAGTCAGCCGAGTGGCTGGTGCCAAGACGAACAATCATGAAGTGCGCCAGTTGCTTGAACAGCATCGCCCATTGGTGGTGTTCGGGTCTGTAAATGAGAAGATGTATTTGGCTGAACTAAAGGCCACGCATGGACCGCAACCATCCTTTATTCCGGCATCATTCCCGGGGGCGGTCATCCGCCGTGCATTGGGAACGCCGATGATGGGATATGCGGGTGCCACGTATGTTCTCCAAGAATTGTGTAACGGTTTATTCGACTCACTGTTTCACATTCTGCCGTTGGCAAGCGAGATGGACGCCGTCGATGCGACGCCTACAGCACTAAAGCGGGATCTTGAATGGGATCCCAAAGCTCAAGCAGAACTAGACCGTATCGTTACGGAACACCCAATTTTAACACGCATTTCTGCGGCCAAGCGACTTCGGGACGCAGCAGAGGCTGAAACACTTAAATCAGGGCATGAATTTGTCGCCCTGGAAACGGTTTCGGCCCTTAGTGGGAACACTTCCCTAAAAAACATAGGAGATGAGTAACATGTCAGATCTTTCAAATACCGACCGCAGGTTCAAATCAAGACCGAGTTCCAGATTTGAATATGTGTTGTTCTTTAGCTTGATTTTCATATTTGCGATCCCGTTTTCGACGGTGAATTGGGTGATCGATCTTTATCGGAAACAAACATTTGTGATTAATGGACCGCTCGCCCGTGCATGGCTCGAAGCGCATCGGATCACACCCGTAATTTGCTCGGTTTAGGCTGAGCATCAAGAGCTGTTCTGCCAAAGGCAGATCAGAACCCCGGCACGAAAGTTGGGGAACCTGGCCACAGAGGAACTGTGGCGCCACGATAAATTTCGGAGGAAATATCATGGCGGACAATAACCTGTCCTTTACAGGACTAACTGACGAACAGGCGCAAGAGTTGCACTCTGTCTATATGAGCGGGCTTTGGTTGTTCACAACCGTTGCTGTTATCGCCCATTTGGCAACGTTCATCTGGCGCCCTTGGTTCTAAGGAGGATTAAAAATGGCAAAATTTTATAAAATCTGGCTCGTTTTTGATCCACGTCGCGTGTTTGTCGCACAAGGCGTTTTCCTATTCTTGCTAGCAGCGATGATTCACCTCGTGCTGCTAAGCACGGACCATTACAACTGGTTTGAGCTAGCCGCGCAAGCGGGCGGTTAATAACCCGTTTAACGGTTTAAAAAACGGTCTGCGGGTAGGCTTGTATACTTATCCGCAGATGCTCACCAATAAGACGGCCTTCATCTCAAAGGTATCGGCTGGATTCAACGGAGACAAACGATGGCATTGCTAAGTTTCGAAAGAAAATATCGTGTCCGAGGGGGCACATTGATTGGCGGTGATTTATTCGATTTTTGGGTAGGGCCTTTTTACGTCGGGTTTTTCGGCGTAACGACTGCATTTTTTGCTTTACTTGGAACAATCCTCATTT
>CBFHNF010000038.1:0-9234 GCA_965657135.1 uncultured Paracoccaceae bacterium | reverse complement strand
CCGGTGGCCTTAAGCAAATCCGAGGGAGCTGGCTCTGTCGTTGCCCTGGCTTCGTTACCTGGCGCCCACCTGAATATCAGGTCCTCGGGAATGCGTTTACCAGACGGTTGCTACGGGCCCGCCACTTATAGCATATGCAGAAATTTGGACGGTCGCGCTTAGAACGCCTCTGGCTTGGCCTCGCGTGCCATGTGATCCAGAACCGCGTTGCAAAACTTTGCTTCTTTGCCGTCTGGATAAAACGCAGCTGCAAGATCAACGTATTCAACAATCACGACTTTGGCAGGTGCATCTGACTGCGTCAATTCTGCACCAGCAGCCCGAAATAAGGAACGCAGTGTTGGATCGATCCGCGCAATCGGCCATTTCGCAACCAAGGCGCGGTCCGTCATTTGATCGATCAATGCCTGATTGTTCACAGCATCGTTCACGATCTTTTCAAACAGCTCTGGATCGCCCTCTTGCATTTCACCTTCGTCATAGATCGCCCCAAAACGGTGGTCCAAAAACTCACGCGCAACTGTATCACTGGCCTGTCCAGAGTGTTCCATTTGAAACAGCGCCTGCACTGCATAAAGACGGCTAGCCGATCGCATTTTGCGTTTTTGATTGCCAGAGAGTTCAGAGCGAGTTGTCATAGTGTCGATCAATCCGATGCAAGTTGATACGCGTCATCTGTCGGGCGAAATCCCACACCTTTACGCGGAGCGCCCCACTTACGTGTCAATGCGATCAGATGCAAGGCCGCAGCAGCCGCTCCGCCCCCTTTATTTTGGCCAGCCGCCTCTGCGCGCACCTGAGCCTGATCCATATTTTCGACGGTCAAGATTCCGTTGCCAATGCAAAGCCCTTGTAACCCTAACATGGTTAGGGCGCGTGAACTGTCATTACACACTGTTTCATAATGTGTGGTTTCACCACGCACCACACAGCCCAATGCGACATACCCGTCAAAATTACTCAGTCGTTCAGAAATACCAATTGCCGTTGGGATTTCCAGCGCACCAGGCACTTCGATCAAATCCCATGTTCCACCAACCGCTTCGATTTCCGCCTTAGCGCCCGCAACCAACTGATCGGCCACGTCTTTGTAATAGGGCGACACGACGATTAACAACTTAACAGGTTTTTCAAATACTGGACGATCCAATACATAATGTGTTTCGTTTGATGCCATTATCCCAATTCCGAAATTTTTTGTGTGCCTGTGATTTCCAGGCCATATGCGTCCAGTCCGACAACCTTGGGAGTTGGAGAATTCGTCAAAAGCGTAAGTTTGGACAAGCCAAGCGCCGACAAGATCTGTGCCCCTAAGCCATATTGGCGCAACGTTTTTGGGCTGCTGTCTCCGGCTTCTTCGAACTTCATCGAGGTATCGCGCAGCAAAACGACCACACCGCGCCCAGCCTTGGCGACGATATCCATGGCGTCTCCAAATTCATTTGTGCGCCCTTTAGGACCCGCACCAATAATATCCAGCATGGGGTCCATTGCGTGCATCCGAACCAAAACAGGATCATCCCCGCTAATATCGCCCTTGATCAGGGCAACGTGCTGATCTCCGTGGGTTTCATCCTCAAACACGCGCATCTGCCATTCTCCGCCAAATTCTGACGTGATCATAGCTTCGTTTTTAACACTGACCAAATTATCGTGACGTCTGCGATAAGCGATCAAATCGCTGATAGTTCCGATTTTTAACCCATGTTTTTGCGCAAATGAAATCAAATCTGGCAAACGTGCCATTGATCCGTCTTCGTTCATGATTTCACAAATGACGCCCGATGGATTTAATCCGGCCAAGCGGCTGATATCCACCGCGGCCTCGGTATGTCCAGCACGCACCAAAACGCCACCCTTGCGTGCCCGTAGTGGGAAAACGTGACCAGGTGATGCCAAATCCGCCGGCCCCTTGGATGCATCAATCGCAACTGACACCGTGCGCGCGCGATCATGCGCAGAAATACCCGTTGTAACACCTTCGCGGGCTTCAATAGATACTGTGAATGCAGTTTCGTGGCGTGACGAATTATTGGTCCGCATCAAATCCAAACCCAGATCGTCCACCCGATCAGACGTCATCGCCAGACAAATCAATCCGCGCCCATGCATCGCCATAAAATTGATTGCATCTGGCGTTGCCATTTGCGCTGGGATGACCAGATCCCCCTCATTTTCGCGGTCTTCATGGTCAACCAAAATAAACATCTTGCCGTTACGTGCAGCGTCCAAAATGTCTTCTATGGGGGCGATGATATCGCGATGTGTGGCCTCAACCAAACCTGGTTCATCGTAATTCATAGGCAGCTCCTGATCAGATTGGGTATGCGTATACACTTTTTCAACAAAGGTTCCAGCGCAACTGCGCCATCAATCCACAGAAATGCGTCAATCTATGATTTCGTCAAACACATCCTCGATTACATCAAAGGCCGCCTTCATAAAACTAAACCCTTTCTTTTTCTTGTTTTTTTGTGTGATTTAGGCTTTTTGGCTGATTTTTGTGTCGGATACTGCCATGGGTCAGACGAACGTTTTTTGCTCATTTTTTGGCGTGGTTCTAGGGGCAAACGCTTTAAATCATGCAAGGGCGCACCACATGATCCACAACTTAACTCATGGCTTGATAGTCCCCGCAGCACCAGTGCCGCTTTTTTTGTGCCGCAATAACAACAGGTGGCAATTTTCTGAGCGCCCATTTATGTCAAATCCCCTTATTTCTTGGCAAATACATAGGGAACCCTCATAAATTTTTAAACTTTTTCGACATAAATTTTGCCCGAATATATGAAAAAGACCCAAATTGATGACACTTGTGAACAAATTGCCCTTTCTCGCAAGTGAAGAGCGGGTCCACTTAATCATAGGATACACAGCATTTTTCTGCCCCTAATTTTATGGGGTATGACATTCACTGGTTTTTCGTGTTTTCCCGCATCCATTAGCCACTTATATTACATTCCCATTGCCGGCGAATTATTTGTGGGCGCGCTTACCTTCATTCGGATGTGTATGGTGTTTGTTTATCGTGTGGACACACGTGCGCATCGCTACACGCTTGATGTGCTACTAACACGTTTGGCGGGGGTTTGTGCGATCTGTGTTGCTATTTTTCCGACACGCGTTACCGGGTGCAGGCTTGATGGTGAAACCCAACGCCTTTTTCTATCAAATGCGCAAGGCGGATTCGATTTGGCGCAAACCCTCCTGCCCCAATCCAAACAGAACTCCCTCTGCGGTGGGCTGGAACAAAACGCGCAAGCCGTTTCTGGGGATAGTTCTGCAATGCAGGGCTGTTTGCACACGGATTTAATGACACATCTGGGGGTGCAATCATTGTTTTCGGCAAATTTTCATTATGTTGCGGCCGCCCTATTGTTCAGCATTTTATTTTATTTCACCTTAATCGTGTTTCGACGTGTGCAAATTGAAACGGATTGCACAAACGGTGTGCTTATCCCCCAAAAAGTACGCCGCAATCGCATATATTTCTGGTGTTCGATGTTCCTATCACTTGCGATGATCACAATTGGCGCTGCGACTGTTTCCGAATGGTATTTAGGCCATCTGGCTCCATGGTGGGAACAATATCGCCTAACGTTTGTGTTTGAGGCGATCGGTTTGACGGCATTTGGAATGGCCTGGCTGGTCAAGGGGCGCTTTGTCCCTTGGTTAGTTTCCTAGCGCGTTACCGAATAAAGCGCGACTGCCGCTGCGTTTGATACATTCAGCGATCCGAATTCCCCCGCAAATTCGATGCGTACCAATTGATCGACAGTCTCTTTGGTGCGTTGGCGCAATCCCGGACCCTCAGCCCCCAGAACAAGCGCGATTGCACAGTCTTGATGCGCTGAATAAACATCATCGATCGTATCCTCGGCCTCTCCATCCAGACCCAAAACCAAATACCCAAGTTTTTGCAACTCTTGAATGGTATCGGCCAAATTGCGCAGTCTTAGGTATGGTTGACGCTCTAACGCGCCGCTTGCTGTTTTGGCCAATGCGCCAGTTTCTGGTGCGCTATGACGCTGCGTGCCGATCACGGCGCTGGCACCGAAAACTTCGGCAGAACGTAATATTGCACCAACATTGTGCGGATCTGTCACCTGATCCAACAAGATCAATCGCGGTGCCCCTCGCCCTGGTGCCAATGCCACATCCTCAAGAGAGCCCCATTTCAGCGGTTTGGTTTCAAGAGCAGCACCCTGATGAACCGAAGATGGATCAAGTGGTGCCGAAAATTTACGTGGATCGCAAATTTCGGGCTCGACACGTGAATGCCCAACAACATCGGCCAATTTATCTGCCGCGTTTTTGGTCAACATCAAACGCAAATGTTCACGATTTGGGTTTGACAACGCATCGCGCACCGCATGCAGGCCAAACAGCCAAACCGTTTCCTGCGCTGCTGCTTTTTTCGCTTGTTCCTTTTCCACAACCCACTTTGGCTTTTTCATCGTAAATAACGCCTTTTTTACTTTGTTTCGCCTTCTGCGCTAGAATGACTTGCAATTTCAAGGGATTTTCTAGTTGACGATAGTTTTTAACAACGCTAATCACGCCATCACACAAGGCAAATTGACTTGCTAAGTGGGCGACAGGCCGCAAGGTGTGGCAGGGGACTGTAACTCCCTCGCGGAGACGCACGCTAGGTTCGATTCCTAGGTCGCCCACCACTTCTCCATACTTCGTAGTTGAACTTTGATTGCACCTATTTCGGCATGATTTGGTTTATGGCTCACCTATAATCGCACTCACAACTTGCAATTAGATATGCATTTTCTGCATTGCAGCAATTCCAACTTTGAAGAGGTCAGTTAGCGTTATCAATGCTATATGATACACATAGCAAGGAAGGAACAAACAATGCTAAAATCACTTTATCGTGCCATGATCATCAGCCGCGCCAAGAGCGCATCATATCAAACACTTGCCATTCTAACTGACCGTGAACTAGCCGATATTGGGTATACACGTGCATCATTCGTGGACGCATATATTGCCAATATCACTGCCGAGTTGGATGCAAATGATGCAGCTGCAGAATTGCCAGTGAATGCAAACTTGGTTGGAGCGGTTTAAAACGCTTCACCCACCCCCAAGGATGGTTGCACTCACACTCTTTTAGTAGGGCAATCCAACATAATTTTTTGCCAAAACCCGTTGCGCTTCGACATTGTCTTTTAAATGCGCGATTTCAGCGGCTTGAATATGATGATCAAAATCACTTTGATCCGGAAAATGATGTAACAACGTCGTCATCCACCAGGAAAACCGCTGTGTTTTCCACACACGCGTTAGGGCACGTGGACCGTATTGTTGCAGTGCTGCAGCATCATGATCCACATAATGCGCGCACAACGCCTCAAACAAATAGTGAATGTCAGAGGCGGCTGTATTCAACCCCTTAGCCCCAGTCGGGGGCACGATATGTGCCGCATCCCCACACAAGAATAATCGCCCCCATTGCATTGGTTCACATACAAATGAACGCAGGGGTGCAATGGATTTTTCAATCGAAGGACCTGTCACCAAAGTTTCTGCGGTTTCTGAGGGGATGCGTCGGCGCAGTTCATCCCAGAACGCATCATCGCTCCAAGCAGTAATATTATCCGTCATCGGACACTGAATATAATATCGACTTAGCTGCGCGTTGCGCATTGAACACAGGGCGAAACCGCGACTTGAATTGGCATAGATCAATTCATCATCAGCAGGCGGTGTTTGTGAAAGAATACCAAGCCAACCAAATGGATATTCCTTTTCAAACTCTTTGCGCTTATCTCTTGGGATACGTTGCCGAGAGACGCCATGATATCCGTCACACCCGGCCACAAAATCACACTCTATTCGGTGCGTGACACCATTCTGCGCAAAGGTGACGAACGGCTTGTCACCTTCCACATCGTGAATTTCCACGTTTTCAACACTATGAAACGTTTTCGCGCCGCTGGCAGCGCGCGCCACGTATAAATCACGTGTCACCTCAGTTTGACCATAGACCATTACAGAGGCGCCAATGAGGTCACTAAAATCAATACGAACGCGTTCGTCGTTGTAGGTGATTAACGTTCCGTGATGAATATGTCCCTCGCGTTCCATCCGCGCGCTGACACCTGCCTGCCGCATCAGGTTTTGAAAACCAACTTCCAACACGCCTGCACGAATGCGACTAAGCACATATTCTTGGGTCTGGCGCTCCAGCACAACTGCGTCCACACCGATCGTGTGCAGCAACTGCCCTAACAATAGTCCCGAGGGCCCGCCCCCAATAATACAGACCTGAGTTTTCATTGAAATGTTCTCCCTATTGCATAACTAGCACAGGCCAAACAAAAAAAAACAGAGATCATGTGATAAACAATGCGAAAAAATGCGTTTTTCACTTGCGGCGCATGAAAGATGTTTATAAACGAGCCACACCCAAGGACGCGGGCGTAGCTCAGGGGTAGAGCGTTACCTTGCCAAGGTAAATGTCGTGAGTTCGAATCTCATCGCCCGCTCCAAATTTCCAAAAACAAAGACGACTTGTCGAATGCGCAAACTGGTTTACCTACAGCATTCGGAGGTTTACAATGTTTTCACCCACGCTTTTGTCGAAAATTCATGATCTTACTAACAATTCGAGCATCGAAACATTTGTCATTATTGGTGAGGGTGACAAAGAAACGCTGCTGATGTTGGTATCTGTTAGCACACGGTTTGACAGCGGACTGATGTTCAAAGAGTTGGGCAGCTATGCATCAACAGATGCAGCGACGCAGGCTGCCACTTCTGTCGCAAGCGCGTTGGAAATCTATGAACCTGTGCAGATCGTGAACGTGCGCCTTGATGCCTAATCATCAGGCGCTTGTACGTTGCCATCTGAATATTGTTTAACCAATTCATCGGTTAAACGCTTTTTGTAACGGCGCTGTCGGCGGCGTGCCTTGCTATTGTTTTGACGCCAACCTTCTCGTTTGTCTTGGACGATGTCGTCCAGATCATCGACCGTCTCAACATACTGTGCATCGGATTCATACGTACGCTTTGTCATGTAACGGAATTTAGGTGCCACTTTGAAAAGGTCACGGATGATATGAAATGTCCTTGGCAATCAGTTCGAATTGGTGGTTAGAATGTAACCCGAAATGGATCACAAAAATTTTCTCAAATCGCTAAGCGCTGCGGAAAAGGCGCAGTTTAATGAACGCTCTGATTGGCGGGGACTACGTCATTTGTTTTTGCATTGCGTCCTTTTAGCATGCGGCGGAACGTGGATTTTCCTCTCCTTACCATTTTGGCAGGTCGTTTTAATTCCTCATGGAATTTTGCTCGCGTTTCTTTTCACGCTGCAGCACGAATGCACGCACAACACCCCCTTTAAATCCATTTGGCTGAATACTCTATTTGGACACATGACCGCCATTATTCTTGGGCAGCCCTTTTTGTGGTTTCGCTATTTCCACTTCGCCCATCACAAATACACCAACATTGCGGGCAAAGACCCCGAATTAGAGGGACCTGCAAAGCCTGAAACATGGGGGCAAATGGTGCGTCACATCAGTTGTCTAGATTACTATTGGGCGAAACTTACAACCCTGTTTAACACTGCTTTTGGTCGTCTTGATGCGGCGTATATTCCACAAAGAAAACGAACACACATCAGGTTAGAGGCGATTTTTCTGATCATTTTATACACACTGATCGGGATCAGCGGAGCCACGATGCTGATTTGGCTGTGGTTGATCCCATTACTGTTTGGATTCCCTATTCTGCGTCTATACCTTTTGGCAGAACACGGTGGCTGCAAACAGGTGGCGAATATGTTTATCAATTCGCGCACGACAATCACATCACGCATTGTTCGGTTTGTGGCCTGGAATATGCCCTATCATGCAGAACATCATGCCATGCCCTCGGTCCCGTTTCACCAATTGCCCAAGGTACATGTTCTGACCCGACCACATCTCGGGGTCATGACTAACGGCTACTGGCAATTTAGCCGCGACTACACCGAACATTTTGACCGCTAGGCCAGCACCCACAAAACCCCCAGCCCAGTGACAATCGTGATTAAAACTGAACGTGTGAACAACGCCACACATGCCGCGATTCCCCCTGCTAGTACCGTGGTGTTCCACAGCGCAATTTCACCCTGATCATCCAAGAACAAAGAGGCTGCAATAATCGCAGAGAGCACCGCCGTTGGCACATATCGAAGGTACCGTTCAGCCCATTTCGGCAGTGCGCTCGCGCGCGCACCTGCGAACATCGAGAAACGAACCGCAAAGTTTGCCAAACCCGTTAGCACCATAACGATCCAGATCATGACTCATCCTCCCAATGCGACAGGGCACCACCCACGGCAATGCCAACTACGGCTGCCAGAATAATCCACGCATTCCAAGGCAACCCCTGCCCAAACAGCGCCACCAATGATGCGGAAATAGCCGCAGCAATGTCGGACCACCGACGTAAATTCGGCAGAACCAAAGCCATAAACGTCAGTGGAATCGCAAATCCAAGATTGAGTTCATCAGGAATCGTCGCACCGGCAACAACGCCAACAATTGTTGAAATCTGCCAACAGATCCACAGCGTCAAACCAGATCCCAGCAAATGGTAATGCGCCAAATCGGGACGATCCGTATTTTCAAAGCGTTTGATTGATACGGCAAAGGCTTCATCCGTCAATAAGTAACCCAATATCATGCGCCAGCGCAGCGAAAGTCTGCGCAAATATTTGGCAGCCGCCGCACTGTAGAGCATGTGTCGCAGGTTTATAACCGCAACTGAGGATCCAACAATCAATGGGGAGGCCCCAGTTGCCCACAATTGCGCAAAAACAACTTGTGACGCCCCACCAAATACGATGGATGACATTAGTATGGTTTGCATCGGGCTAAGGCCACTTGCCACGCCCAGCACACCGAACACCAATCCGAAAGGAACCACGCCCAATTGTAATGGCAATTGATCCGCAATACCGCGTAAAAACTCACGTCGTTCATCCCGTGCCATTGCACACCTTTCTTTACAGCTTGTCTATGCTGCTTCACCTCTCACTGATGCGGCATCTTTCGACAAAGTGCAAATGCAGTTCGCGCCTTATGACCCTCAGTTGCGACATTCATGGGCGATTGCTTGACAGAGGTACGGATGTACCCGAGGATATACAAAACCATTTCGAAAGGGTCACAAATGGGGCGCATTGCTGATTTCAAGTCACTTGTAAAATCTGGAAAACCGCTA
>CBFHNF010000037.1:0-9660 GCA_965657135.1 uncultured Paracoccaceae bacterium | reverse complement strand
GGGGGCTTACTTTTTCATTGCATGAGCTAATATCCAATTAACGTCAAATCATTATGGATCAATAAATGACCGGCATGAGATCGAATTTAAGCTTACTCACTCTGTTAACAAGCGTCTTTGCGGCGACACTTTTCTCAAGCGCGCAGCTTATTCACGCAAAAACTGACACATTGGTTGTCGCAGGCGGATGTTTTTGGTGCGTTGAGGCAGACTTTGAAAAAGTTGAAGGCGTGAGTAAGGTCACATCAGGTTACACTGGTGGTAAAACAAAAAATCCGACGTACCGTGATGTAACACGCGGAGGTACAGGACATTATGAAGCTGTAGAGATTTCGTTTGATCCTGAAACGGTCACTGTTGAAACCTTGCTGTATAAATTTTTACGCAGTGTCGATCCGACAGATGCTGGAGGGCAGTTTTGTGATCGTGGTGAAAGTTATCGTACGGCGATATTTGCAACTGATGAACAACGCCGCGCTGCGCAAAGTGCAGTTGAGAAGGCTGAACAAGAACTGGGCCAAAAAATTGTGACACCCGTATTGGACAGATCCACTTATTATTTGGCGGAAGACTATCACCAAGATTACTACAAATTGGACACGCGGGTTTTGACGCGATTTGGCTATCGTAAACAATCTGAAGTTTATCAGCTTTATCGTGACGCATGTGGTCGTGATCAACGTGTACGCGAACTTTGGGGTGATGCGGCAGCTTTTGTAAAATAGAATCAGTTACCGCTCGATGTCATCGTTTGAATGTGACGGGCGCTGAAAAGGTATCTTTCTGTGCGACACGACAGCGCGAAAAACAAGTGAGTACAAATGCACACTGGACTTCCCAAAATTCCTCGCTAAAACGCAGCACAGGAGAGTCCGTCAGAGTGCGGATGCAACTGGTATTGTCGAATGACTAACCTAACAATGGAGTTTACCTCGTGTCACACGCAGACGATCACGAAGGCACACGCCGCGATTTTATCTACTACGCGACAGCAGGTGCTGGTGCCGTTGTCACAGGGGCCGCAGTTTGGCCGCTTGTCAACCAAATGAATCCTTCAGCGGACGTTCGCGCCTTGGCGTCGATCCGCGTAGATGTAGCCGATGTAGAGCCGGGAACGCAGCTGACTGTAAAGTGGTTGGGTAAACCCGTGTTTATTCGTCGTCGCACAGAAGCAGAAATTACAGAAGCCCGTCAGGTTGCTCTAGCGGATTTGGCCGATGCGGAATCACGAAACGAGAATGTACCAGGCACGGACGCTGCAGACGAAAATCGCAGCTTGGACGAGGCCGGCGAATGGTTGGTCATGATGGGTGTATGTACGCACCTTGGTTGTGTTCCATTGGGCGATGGCGCTGGTGACTTCAACGGCTGGTTCTGCCCATGTCACGGTTCACATTACGATACATCAGGGCGTATTCGTAAAGGTCCGGCACCAACAAACCTGCCTGTACCCGTCGCAGAATTCGTCGACGCAACAACAATCAAACTAGGTTAAGGGAGAGCTGAGAGATGGCTGGAATTCCTCACGACCACTACGAGCCAAAGGGCAATTTCGCAAAAGCAGTGCACTCGCGCCTGCCGATTGCTGGTCTTTTGTACGACACACTTATGATCCCAACTCCAAAAAACCTAAACTGGATGTGGATTTGGGGCATTGTCCTGACGTTTTGTTTGGGACTTCAAATAGTAACGGGCATCGTTTTGGCGATGCACTATACCCCACACGTGGACAACGCGTTCGCATCAGTTGAGCACATCATGCGCAACGTCAACGGCGGGCATATGATCCGCTATTTGCATATGAACGGCGCATCACTGTTCTTTATCGCCGTTTACGCGCATATTTTCCGTGGTTTGTACTATGGTTCATACAAGGCTCCACGTGAAATCACATGGATCATCGGCATGCTGATCTATCTGCTGATGATGGGCACAGCGTTCATGGGTTACGTTCTTCCATGGGGACAAATGTCCTTCTGGGGCGCTACAGTTATCACAGGCCTATTCGGTGCGATCCCATTTGTTGGCGAAGCGATCCAAACCCTATTGTTGGGCGGTCCTGCGGTTGACAATGCAACGCTGAACCGTTTCTTCTCATTGCACTATTTGTTCCCGTTTTTGATTGCGGGCTTGGTGATGGTGCATATCTGGGCATTCCACACCACAGGTAACAACAACCCAACTGGGGTTGAAGTGCGCCGTGGTTCAAAGGAAGAAGCCAAGAAGGACACCGTCCCGTTCTGGCCATACTATGTGATCAAGGACTTGTTTGCACTGGCAATTATTTTGGCGGTTTTCTTTGCTATCGTTGGCTTTATGCCAAACTACCTGGGCCATCCAGACAACTATATCGAAGCGAACCCACTTGCCACACCAGCGCACATTGTCCCTGAATGGTACTTCCTGCCGTTCTACGCGATCCTGCGTGCCTTCACAGCAGACGTTTGGGCAGTTCAGCTTGTCTCATTCGTCACCGGCGGAATTATTGATGCAAAATTCTTTGGCGTTCTCGCCATGTTTGGCGCGATTGCTGTAATGGCGCTTGCACCATGGTTGGATACATCAAATGTTCGCTCTGCGCGCTATCGTCCACAGTTGAAGTTGTGGTTCTGGATCTTGGTTGCAGACTTCTTCTTCTTGATGTGGTTGGGCGCCATGCCTGCAGAAGAGCCGTATGCGTCTCTTTCATTGATTGGTTCAGCATATTGGTTTGGATATTTCTTGATCATCCTGCCATTGTTGGGCGTCTTGGAAAAACCAACAGCACAGCCTGCGACAATCGAGGAAGATTTCGATGCGCATTATGGCAAAGCTGAAACGCCAGCTGAGTAAGAAAAGGGACTGAAAATGTTGAAACATTTCATCACAACTGCAATCATTGCAATTACATTGACAGCAGGCAGTGCATTTGCGGCTGGCGGAGCAGGCGAGATTGAGGATGCGAAATTCTCATTCGAGGGTCCGCTTGGGACATTTGACCAAGAGCAGCTGCGTCGCGGCTTAAAGGTATACACAGAAGTTTGTGCCGCATGTCACGGATTGAAGTATGTGCCACTGCGTACGCTAGCTGACAAAAACGGCCTTGGTTATTCTCAAGATCAAGTTCGTGCTTATGCAGCTGAAAACTATGAAGTTTATGACGCTGATCTTGAGGATTTCCGTCCAGCAAAACCCGCTGACCATTTCCCTGCAAATGACTCAGCGGGCGCTCCTGATCTATCTTTGATGGCAAAAGCGCGCGCTGGTTTCCACGGGCCGTATGGAACGGGGATCAACCAGCTGGTCAAAGGCATGGGTGGTGCGGAATATATCGCTGCCTTGTTGCATGGCTACACCGGCGTTGAAAAAGAAGAAGCTGGCGTAACGCTTTATGAAAACAAGGCGTATCCAGGCGGTTGGATCTCAATGGGCCCACCCCTAGAGGATGAGTTGGTTGAATTTGATGATGGCCACAAAAATGACGTGCATCACATGTCAGAGGATGTTGCTGCCTTCCTTATGTGGGCGGCGGAACCTAAAATGATGGACAGACAAGAAGCGGGTTTCCGTGGTGTTCTTTTCTTGTCTGTTTTGGCAGTGTTGCTGTATTTCACGAACAAGCGTTTGTGGGCACCTATCAAAAACGGTCGTAAAGAATAAGTTAGCCAACAAGGTTAAGGAGACCCGCCAATGGCGGGTCTTTTTTATGCAAAATCGCGTTCTGTTTTGCGTCGGTATAACGTCGCTACTACGTCGGTGCGATTATGCGTTTTTGATGTACCATTGCCCGCCATAAGATAAACCCGACAATCGCGATATTCAGCATATTCCATACAATGCCATTCCAAAATGCGAGTGCATAGGATCCGCTGGCATCGTAAATCCAACCCGACATCCAGCCGCCAAGCGCCATGCCTAAAATTGTGGACATCATGACAAATCCAACGCGTTCACCTGCGACGCGCGCAGGCAGGTATTCGCGCACAATGATTGCGTAACTCGGCACAATTCCCCCTTGGGATAATCCAAAGATTAAGGACACAACATACAGTGATGTTAATCCATTCGATGGCAAATACAGGATCAGTCCGATGCACTGAAGTGTCGCGCCAATCAAAAGCGTCTTTACACCGCCTAACCTGTCGGCAAGCATTCCTGAAATCAGGCGTGATACAACGCCACCAAACAGCATGAGTGATAACATTTCGGCGCCTGCGGTGGGGCCGTATCCCAAATCAACGCAATAGGCGACGATGTGCACCTGAGGCATAGACATAGCCACGCAGCATCCAATGCCTGCCAGTCCAAGCAACCAGGTCAATGTACGCGCGTTGAAAGGTAATGAGCCCATACGCGTGCTAGATTGTTCATCGGATACTTGGATGGAACGCGCATTCACCGTACGTCGCAAAAGCAATGCAAGAGGCATCATAATGGCAATCGTTAAGGCCGCCAGCCAAAAATAAACCCCGTGCCAACCAGACGATTTTAAAACATCTGTCAGTAGCAAAGGCCAAATCGCCCCAGATAAATAATTACCGCTGGCAGCAATCGCAACGGCGATGCCACGTCGCCGTAAGAACCATTGTGAAACATCTGCGATCAACGGCCCAAAGGTTGCTGCGGTGCCAAACCCCAAGATCAATTGAAAGACACAAATGATCCATAACGATGATGTCAGCGTTGCTGCATAGAACGCACTCGCATTCAGGATGGCAGCACCCAGCAAACATGTGACGATGCCATAACGATCAACCAACCGCCCGATGGCATAGTTGCCAACTGCAAAGCCAATCATTGTGAATGTATAGGGCAAAGAGGCATCTGCCCGGTCTAGGCCCATACCAGATTGAAAATCGGGCATCACTACGACAATGGCCCACATGCCAACATTGCCAATAATTGCGATCAGCAAACTAATCAGCAAACGAAACCAAGAATATTGAGTATCTAGTTGTGACATGCCGTGATGCTATGGACACATACTCAACTTGTACAGCCTGTGTGTGTGATTTGTCAGGAACGACGCTGTCGCTTCAAACAAGTCCGGTATCTAGCCAAGGTAACCTTTGGCCTTTAACTCGCTCTTACTCTCGTTCCATAGGGATATTAGCGTATCGAGTTCGGACCAAATCGCGTCTGCACCATTCTTTTTCGCATTTAATTCAATAACGTTCAGTTTATGGCGCATTGCCGGCAGTCCAAGTTGTGCAGATGATCCGGCAGTTTTGTGTATATCTTTCACAAGATCCTCGACCGCAACTGTTTGTCCTTCTTCTGAATGCAAAAGGTTTATCAAGGCATTTGCCTCATCCTCATAACGGGTCAATAAGATTTCTGCTGTATCCTGCCCCAATTGTTCTGAAAGATCGCTAAGTATCTTGATGTCTAATATATCGTTAGTCATTTCGACGCTCCGACTATGTTCCGTTTCCAACGCCAGAACACTGCGGTACAGCACTGGCAGCAATTTCGACTTCTCAATTGGTTTTTGGACGAAATCTGTCATTCCCGCTTCGCGAAAACGCTCAATTTCCTTGGGCTGCGTATGCGCAGTGCATGCGATAATCGGAATATTCGGCGTATGCGCATGTTCGCGAATATGTTGTGTTGCGGCCACTGCGTCCATGATTGGCATTGAGATGTCCATTAATATAACGTCAAATTCGTTCTGAGCTAAAGTGTCGATTGCAATTTTTCCGTTTGCAGCTTCGACAACGTGGTGTCCTTCGTTTGACAACATTTCGTTCAGGACAAACCGATTTATATCGTTGTCTTCGACCATCAAAATTCGAAGTGGTTGAAAAGGCGAAACATCCAGCATTTTTGCGTTGGCATTGAATTCGGTTTCGGGGACTTTTCGCATCGGAATGCGCACCCAAAATGTGCTTCCCGCGCCTTCATGACTGTTTACACCCATGGTTCCGTTTAATGCTGCAACCATGCGTCGCACAATGCCCAGTCCCAACCCAACTCCGCTGGAAGATCGAGTGTACGAATTATCCAATGTCGTAAAGTTATCAAAAATATGTTGTAAATAGCGATCTGCGCTGATCTGCCAAGTATGTAGCTGTTTCGATGGATAGCTCTTGCAGTTGGGCGACGTGTGAAGTGTGTGTATTCGCGTTAAAACTTCTTGTGTTGTTGCTTGCGTGATCAACAAGGGTCAGTTGAATGTCATTCAATAGTCTCTCAGTGCGCGACTGCAAAAATTTATTATCGATCACATTTTGCGTTCTTATAAGGTCTATACTGGTCAGAATGTCAGCTACAACGCCATCAATTTGGTCCGTCGGTACATTTTGAGATGAAAAATAAAATAATCGTTCATGCTCCATACTTAATCGCTGCAAATGGCGATCATTTTGGTTTGCATCAATGCTTCGCAATGCGTCCAAGTTTTTATAGACCTGAAAGCCGATCGATCCAGTCGCCAGAGCGCACAGGGTCAAAGTTGTGCCTAGTGCAACCCAACGCGTGGCGCGCACAATCTTGGCAATCCGATCACCGGTCACTGTTTTGGACCTTCAATCAATAGTTTTTTGGGGACTGCGTAATCTAAATTTGCCTAGCGATGCGATTTAATAATTGCTGCGCCAAAGTGAATCATATTGGTCTGAAAGAGGTGCGTACCAATGACAGTACTTGAAATTTTATGAAGTGGATCCCGCATCATACTTGTTTGCCCTAAAGAGTATTTAAATTACGAAAGTAATATTCATACTTGTCGACTAATCCGAATGAATATAACGGATATATCCCTATTCAAAAGTATATTTGAGCCCTAGGTTACGGCATTTTTTGGTGAAATTTCACGTAACAGTTGCGTATTTGCATCATCTGATTCAATCCACATCAATGATACCTAGAAAAAATTCTAGGAAAGCAAATTCAATCATTATTCTTATAAAATTGATAGTTTTATCGACTGATAGTCATATAATATACAGCGACTTACAATTGTTTTAGTTGAATTATCATATTGGATAATTAATTAACATTTTTGATGATAATGCACTGTATTTTAACTACCGAATTATCAATAATTGTTACACATAAAGGCTATCATTGCGCTTTTAAAGCATATAAACAATACTAAAGAATATTTTATCAAATGTGTCATATTCAAAATTCTGTATTGATCTGTGATCTCCTGTGTTAGTCAGAGTGTAGAAGATATCAAAGATATAAAATTGGTGACGAAATGAAAATTCTTATTGCTGACGATCATGATCTTCTTCGTGATACATTGGTTATATTTTTAAAAGGTGAAGGAAATATTGAAACAGTCACTGCTTCAGATTTTAATGGAGCGTTGGCGCTTATAGATGCTGAGGGTCCGTTTGACCTAATCATGTTGGATTACAATATGCCTGGCATGCAAGGTTTGAAAGGGCTGAGAACGGCTTTGCAGCATAACGGAGGACAAAAAGTTGCGTTAATGTCGGGTATTGCGACTAAGTCTATCGCAGAGGAAGCTTTGATGTATGGTGCTGCGGGTTTCGTGCCCAAAACCCTATCTGCCAGATCTTTAATAAATGCTGTGCGGTTTATGTCGATGGGCGAACAATACGCGCCAATCGACTTTATGACCCAAGAAGAAGAAGAAGCCGCACCAAACCCGTTGGCGGAAAAACTATCACGGCGCGAGCTGCAAGTATTAGAGGGTCTCTCAAAGGGTAAATCCAACAAAGAGATTGCACGCGATTTAGATTTACAAGAACCCACCATCAAATTGCATGTGAAAACACTGTATCGAAAAATTGGTGCAGCTAATCGTACACAGGCGGCCCTGATTGCAAAAGAAGAGGGATTGTTCTAGACCTCAAGTGACAATCTAGACCAAAGGCGGTATGTGACGGTCACGACCGCCTTTTTTATTTGGACGAACCTTGGCAGTGTACCGCTTTGCACCTTTTCAATCCGCCGAATTTATTGATTCCTCTCGAAATGGAGATCAAGCACTTCTATTGGGCAGATTTTGGGACATTATTACTGTCGGAGATGAACCAATAGTAGGTTTAAACGGGATTTTTGGTTCGGATATCCCATCGGATGGCATCACGTTTCAGTGCGAAAGCGGCGGCACAACGGGCACGCCCAAACGCATACGCCGCACCTTTGATAGCTGGCTGGCCAGCATTCGAATTATCTCTGCGGAATATGCGCACTCGGTGGGTTGTTATGGCATTTTGGGTGACTTGGGCCATTCACTGGCGTTTTATGCCGCAATCGAAGCTCAAATCACAGGCCTGCGATTGGTGACAGTTGCTGGTCGATCCCCAAAAGAACAGGCGCAGGAACTCGCGCGCGAGGGTGTTGATCTGATTTACGCCACGCCCACGCAATTGCGTTTGCTTGCTAAATCAAAACAGATCCTCAACCTTGTACGAGTTATTTTGATTGGTGGGGGGCGGTTGGATGCTGCGACGCGCGCACAGGTTCTGGGATTGGCGCCGAACGCGATGATTTATCAATTTTACGGCGCAGCGGAAACTAGCTTTGTAACCCTTGCAAACCCCGAACACGATCCGAGTTCTGTTGGCGTTGCATTCCCAGGCGTTGAATTAGATATTCGCAATGCTGGATCTGATGGAATTGGTGATGTGTGGGTCCGCTCACCCTATCTGTTTGAGGGGTATACACAGGGGAATGTGGGGGATACCGAATGGAACGATGGGTGGTTAACTGTTGGTGAGTTGGGTCGATTAGACGAAACTGGACAATTGTTTTTAATTGGGCGCAAATCACGCGTTTTCACAGCTGCCGATAAAAACATCTATCCCGAGGACATCGAGGCGCACTTGCTATCCAATCCTGATGTATTGGCCGCAGCGGTATTTGCACTTGATGATCCCTTGCGCGGTGCGCGCACGTGTGTGGCGCTGTGCAGTGATGAGATGAGCGAAACGCGTAGCCGTGACATCATTGATGACCTAAGATCAACGGGACTTGCCGTCGATAGATGGCGGAAATTTGATCAATTCGATTGGCCCATCCTCGTTTCGGGCAAACCAAATTATCGCAAACTGCGTGAGACTGTTTTGGGGGATACATGGCAAAAATAATAGCAGCGCGACGATCTGCGATCGTCCCGCGGGCAGGTGTATTTTCAAAATTGACCTTGCATGATCTGGCGGCTCCAGTCATCGAAAGTGTTATACGGTCTGCAAATTTAGAGACAGATCAAATCGACGAACTGATCGTGTCAAATGCGTTAGGCGCAGGTGGAAATCCCGCACGTGTCTGTGCTTTGGCGGCGGGATTACCAACTCAGGTCGCAGGACTTTCAATTGATCGTCAGTGTGTTGGGGGACTGGATGCTATCATACGCGCTGCGGATATGGTGGATTCAGGACGTGCGCGCATCGTGGTGGCTGGAGGCGTTGAAAGCTATTCGCGTCGCCCAATCCGCTTGCGCAGTGATCACGCCGCCGCTGTAGGTATTGCCTATGATCGTCCTGCATTTGCGCCAGATGCCCAGTTGGATCCGGACCCGCACACGGCCATGGCGGCACTGGCAAATGTGCATGGCATTTCACGTGCTGCGCAAGAAGCCTTTGCCAACAGATCGCACCAAAATGCGCTGGCCGCAGCCGATCACTTGGCTTCAGAAATCGTTGAAATTGAGGGTGTTCGTCGTGACCCATATGCGCGCAATCTAAGTGATGTGGTCATGTC
>CBFHNF010000036.1:0-9711 GCA_965657135.1 uncultured Paracoccaceae bacterium | reverse complement strand
GTGCTTGGCCTATGTGCTTAGCCAGTTTTTTCGCAGTTTCCTTGCTGTACTGACTGGGATATTGAGCCAAGATATCGGGGCTACGCCTGACGATTTATCAACAGCATCGGGGCTTTGGTTTCTATCGTTTGCTATTATGCAGATCCCCGTTGGGGGGGCATTGGATCGAATTGGTCCACGCCTGACATCTGCTGTTCTATTTCTAATTGGTGGTGCGGGTGGTGCAGCTCTGTTTGCCCTTGCGCAAACTGCATTGCATGTAAAATTGGCTATGTTGTTAATTGGGATTGGCTGTTCGCCGGTGTTGATGGCGTCCTATTACATCTTTGCGCGCACGTATTCCCCCAAAATTTTTGCAACTTTGGCTGCGACAATCATTGGCATCGGATCCATTGGAAATCTTGCAGGATCTGTACCTCTTGTTTGGGTTGTTCAAAGCTACGGTTGGCGTGAAACTTTGTGGGGCTTATCCGTGTTTAGCGCGCTTATTGCGATTACTGCCTTAGTCTTTGTGCGCAATCCACCCCCTGCACCCACAACACAATCGGGTCGATTTTCTGATCTATTGAAAATGCCTGTACTTTGGTGGATCATCCCATTGGTCTTCGTGAACTACATGCCCGTTGCCGCCTTACGCGGATTATGGATTGGCCCATACTTAGTCGATACATTTGCTGCATCAGCCGCACAGGTTGGAAACGCAAGTATGATGATGAGCCTTGCGATTATTGCAGGAACATTTGCCTATGGTCCATTGGATCGTGTGTTTGGATCGCGGAAATGGGTCATCTTTGCTGGGAATGTTGCTGTTTTGGTGGCGCTTGTCGCGTTGTTGGCGTTCGGGAATATCAGCTACAGTATAGCAGTGATATTATTTACGATGATTGGATTTTTCGGAATGTCGTTTCCGATGATTGTTGCACATGGTCGCGCATTTGCACCTCCTCATATCGCGGGACGTGGGGTTACATTGATGAATTTATTTTCCATCAGTGGTGTTGGTTTTTTCCAAGTGATCTCAGGTAAAATACAGGCGGCAGAAGTTTCTATAGGAATCACTGGTGCCGCCCGATACCATGACATCTTGCTCACTATGATCGTATTACTTGGTGTGAGTTTGCTGATTTATGCGTTTTCTCAGGATAATTTGGATTAAAACTCTCGAAAAAGGCAGGCGCGGCTCTTTTATCAGTGTTTGCCATCGTGTATGCCCCGATCTGTCCTAGGATAGGGATAAACCCGTAATAAAGGAGACCCGATAGCATGGGGTATAAAATCGTTGTTTGTGGTGCAACAGGAAATGTTGGCCGCGAAATGTTAAACATTCTGGCTGAACGCCAGTTTCCAGTGGATGAGATTGCAGCACTTGCGAGCCGCCGCTCTTTGGGAACGGAAGTGAGCTTTGGTGATAAGACATTGACGACGCAGGACCTTGCTACGTTTGATTTTTCTGGATGGGATATTGCCTTGTTTGCGATTGGCTCGGCAGCAACCAAGGAATTCGCACCCAAAGCCGCCGCGGCTGGGTGTGTCGTGATCGACAACAGTTCGCTATATCGGTACGATCCAGATGTTCCATTGATCGTTCCAGAGGTAAACGCGGACGCGTTGATGGGATATTCTAAGAAAAATATCATTGCGAACCCTAACTGTTCAACCGCGCAGATGGTTGTTGCGCTGAAGCCTCTGCATGATCGCGCCAAGATTAAGCGCGTCGTTGTCAGCACGTATCAGTCAACATCGGGTGCCGGTAAAGAAGGAATGGATGAGCTTTGGGATCAGACTAAGGCCGTTTATAATCCAGTGACCGAAGTCGCCCCCAAAAAGTTTACAAAGCAGATCGCGTTTAACGTGATACCCCATATTGATGTGTTCATGGAGGATGGCAGCACAAAAGAAGAATGGAAAATGGTAGCCGAGACCAAGAAAATCTTGGATACGTCGATCAAGGTTACAGCAACATGTGTACGCGTACCGGTTTTTGTCGGTCACTCCGAAGCATTGAACATCGAGTTTGAAGAGTTCCTTGACGAGGATGAAGCACGCGACATTTTGCGTGAAGCGCCTGGAATCATGGTAATCGATAAGCGCGAAGACGGAGGTTATGTTACGCCAATCGAATGCGTAGGTGATTATGCTACTTTCATCAGTCGCATCCGCACAGATGGCACCGTCGAAAATGGACTTAATATGTGGTGCGTGTCGGATAATCTGCGCAAGGGTGCCGCGCTTAACGCTGTTCAAATTGCAGAAGTCCTTGGGCAAAAGGCACTAAAAAAGGGCTGATCCAAGCAACTTAGGTATTGGACAATCCCAAGGTATCGTTTTTGCAGCGAAAGATACAAATTACACCCCTAACGCTCCCATGCGTTGGGGGTTTTTCTTTGTTACCAATTTATCAAAGGATTTGCCGCTTGAGTGTGCTTTATCCCCAAAAGTTAATCGCGCTGCGCGCGTTGAGGTTGGACCGGCCCGGTGCCTCCGACACCGCATCCCTTACCTTGGGCATCGGGTTGGTTCGACATGGTGATAAAATGACCTTCTTCTCCGACTTCCTGACGCGACCAAAAACGCCGAATTGGGCGCGAAAAAACCTAAACGAGGTTGTGAACGAGACAGAAGGTAGTGTCACAAGAGAAGAGTTAGAAGACTTGTTTGCGTATGAACTGCGCGTGGCGAATGCAGATATCCTCAAGTTAAAAGGATACGACCGCGGCGTGCGTTATACTCCACATTCAGATTTGCCAGAGATGAAGCGATGAAAACCGCCAGTGTAGATGAGCATATTGGGAAAACTGCAAGGTTGCGCCGCGTTGCGTTGCTTGACAAAATCCAACAACGACCTTGTCATACGCGACCAGATCCAAATGTCATTTGCATCACACGTTTCATTTTATCGCGTGATGCAAAAGCGAAACTGAATCAAAAGTCTTGATAGATTTGAGAACCTAAATCGGAACGAATTGGCCGCGATCTGAGTCGTAATTTTCCAGTCCACCTTCTCCGATATCGGTCCACAGGCCATGCAGGCTGAGTTGATTTGTTTCGACAGCTTCTTTGACAAATGGGAAAGTCATCAAGTTTTCAAGCGATACTAAAACAGCCTGTTTTTCGAGTGCGCGTGGCATATCTTCATCATTATACTGGTTTGCAATTGCTTCATATCCAGGTCGTAAAATATCCATCCAGCGCCCAACAAAACTAGATTTCTCTTCGAGCTGAGGAGCATGCCCAGTGCACATATCTAAGCAACCCTTTACTCCACCGCAGCTCGAGTGACCCAACACAATCACATGCGCGACTTTTAGTGCGGTGACGGCATATTCAATCGCGGCTGAAGTTCCGTGCTGTTTTCCATCTGGAGAGTATGGAGGCACAAGATTTGCGATGTTACGATGTAGGAAAAACTCGCCTGGATCCGCACCAAAAATAGAGGTGACGTGAACCCGAGAGTCACAGCATGAAATTACCATTGCTCTTGGATGTTGCCCCTCGTTTGCTAGATGTTGGAACCAGGCTTTGTTTTCGGAATAGTTTGTTGCATGCCATCCATGATAGCGTTTCGACAAGTATCCAGGCAGCACCTTAATGTAGTCCATATTAACTCTCCTTACCACGCGGTTCATCGGTACGTATCCTGAATTTTCATAAATTTCGAGAATAAAAGTGCTTTGAAATAAACACTTTCATTTTTTTCATGTGGGATAACCAACGGCGGTGAGTAGTAGATTAGGGAGCCGGCATGACTATTGTAACGATGATGGAGCGGAAAGAATGCGTCGAGATTGATCAGGCGCAGTTGTTTCAGCAATTTAACTTAGAGGCGGATCGTGATCGGCATGATCTGATTTTTGATGTTGTCGAGGATATCGCAAAAAGGCTTGGCCGCGCAGAGGCGCAATATTTGAAAATGGATTACAACGATTTGTGCGAAAGCTTGGACAACATTATCACATTGGGCCGTAAATTCGGCTTTGGACGTTTGTCGCGTGTCGCTCAGGATGTTCAGGCATGTGTTGATGCAAACGATTTTGTCGCCGTGCCTTCGACATTTCAACGCCTTTTGCGTGTCGGGGAACAATCCCTTTTTGCAATTTGGGACATGCCAATCTATTCTTGATTGGGACTTGCGGTTTGGGGAGACATTGGTCAGTGTTTGTTGGAATATTCTAGCAAGGAACAAAATGTCTGATCTATTCGCGCCTAATGCTTCAAGGGCTATACAAACTTATATCTGTACTAACGAGACCGTAGAAAACATATTTGACCATCTTTCTGATGCTCAGCGTGCAGCGGCCCATTTGCTAGGTTTCACTGGCGAGCGAGGGCAGGGTGTGATCGTCTTTGAAGAGGAAACGCCTGTCGCCCTTTTGGGATTAGGTGATGAAATGTCTCGCAGGCGCGGGCGGTTCGCCTTGGCTGCAGCGGCGTCAAAGTTGCCAGATGGAATTTATGAATTTTGCGAAGATAGCGCACTTGAACAAAACGAAACTGAAATCGTAGGCTGGTTTATCGATCAATATCGTTTTGATCGCTACAAATCGATAAAGCGACCCGCTCGTGAATTGGTGAAACCCGCGTGGGCAAATACCAAGCAGATTACAGCTATCGTTGAAGCGGA
The DNA here is from genome assembly GCA_965657135.1 of uncultured Paracoccaceae bacterium. Lineage (GTDB taxonomy): Bacteria > Pseudomonadota > Alphaproteobacteria > Rhodobacterales > Rhodobacteraceae > HIMB11. The sequence goes on along the minus strand of CBFHNF010000036.1, from coordinate 5,090 downwards.
ACAATTATGCCGGGATCTCATAAATACCCCAGCCGCTGATATGGGACCATCAGAGTTATCCAAAGCTGCAGAGGCATTAGCAAACCAGCACCAAGCAGACTTTAGCGTTATAGTGGGTGAAGATTTGTTGACGCAAAACTTGCCTATGATTCATGCCGTCGGACGGGCAGCAGAACAACAGCCGAGATTGATTGACCTAAAATGGGGTAAAATAGGGCCAAAAGTTACCCTGGTCGGTAAAGGAGTTTGCTTTGATACGGGTGGGCTTGATCTTAAACCCCCAGCCAGCATGGCCTTGATGAAAAAAGATATGGGTGGTTCTGCAAACGTTATTGCGCTGGCCCATATGATTATGAGTATGAATTTACCCGTCCAATTACGGGTTCTGATCCCCGCTGTGGAAAATGCGGTATCTGGCAACGCATTCCGCCCCAAAGATATCTTAAGATCGCGCAAAGGGCTGAGTGTAGAAATCAACAATACCGATGCTGAAGGTCGATTGGTTTTGGCTGATGCCTTGGCATTGGCAAGCGAGGATGATCCAGATTTCATCCTATCAATGGCGACATTGACAGGCGCTGCGCGCGTGGCCCTTGGCGACGGTATCGCACCGTTTTTCTCTGGCTCTGATGCTTTTTCATCAGCGTTGATGATCGCGGGACAAATATCACAGGACCCTGTTTGGCAAATGCCGTTTTGGGATCCGTATGAAGCAATGATTGAGCCCGATATCGCAGATTTGGACAATGCACCTGCTGGCGGTATGGGGGGGGCGATCACCGCAGCATTATTTTTACGCAGGTTCGTGAATGATTCACAAAAATATGTGCATTTCGACGTATATGCGTGGAGCGCGAATGGTGCGCCAGGCATGCCAAAAGGCGGTAATTCAACAGGTGCGCGTGCTGTGTTTGAGGCGCTGAAAAGTTACATAAACCAATAATGGACAAACGATTTCGGGCATACAATAATCGCGTTGCTGCGATTGATCTGAAGGGACAAATTTCGCACCATACCTTTGTTCAACCTGAGGACTGCAACATTGGCGTGCCTGTGTGTGATTTGTTGGATGAACCGAATGGAAAGAGACAGCGTCAGTTGATTTATGGCGCGTTCGTCGAAGTCTTTGAACATCGTAACAACTGGTCATTCGTGCGTCACAAATCGGATGGTTATGTTGGTTACGTACCTTCTGATGAATTGGCAAAACACCCGATACCAACACACTTTGTATCTAACACTTTAACACACTGTTATCAGGGTGCAGACATCAAAGTACCGGATTTGTATCAAATTCCGATGTTGGCAAATGTCGCCGTTGAACGGGTAGTGGGGGCTTTTAGTCTGACGGCGTTGGGATGGGTCCCATCACAGCATTTGACAAGTTTGGATGCACCAAAGCCAGACCCCGTGGACGTGGCATACAGTTTTCTTGGCACGCCCTATTTGTGGGGTGGAAACACAGCGCTGGGAATTGATTGTTCTGGTCTTGTGCAAGTTGCCTTCGCCGCCTGTGGACTTAGAGCGCCGGCCGATAGCGACTTGCAATGTATACATTTGGGATTGAGTGTTCGTGACGACCCAAAACGTGGTGATTTACTATTTTGGCGCGGTCATGTTGCGTTGGTGTATGATGCGGATCATATCATTCATGCAAACGCCCATACCATGTCTGTTGCAATTGAATCGACTTTCGATGCGATTAAAAGAATTGAAAATTCTGGGAGTGGTCCTTTAATTGCGCACAAACGAATGAAAGGATAACCGATGTCTGATCCATTTTTTCAACCAATTTCTGGTTTTGACCTTCCGCGGTTTGCGGGTGTTCCGACATTCATGCGCCTCCCGCATGTTACGTTGATGGATGCGCGTGTAAAAGATGTGGATATCGGTGTAATTGGTGTGCCGTGGGATAGTGGAACAACCAATCGTCCCGGACCAAGGCACGGTCCGCGTCAATTGCGTGATGCCTCTACAATGATCCGTGCCGAACATCCCGTCAGTGGAATGCGCCCGTTTGAGGCAATGAACATTGCTGATCTGGGTGATGTGGGACCAAACCCGGCCGATATTATTGATAGTATGGAGCGCATCACCGCGTTTTATAATCTCGTAAAAGATGCTGGAATTATACCTATGACGGCAGGGGGAGATCACTTGACGTCACTGCCTGTATTGCGGGCTTTGGCCAAAGAAGCACCCGTCGGAATGGTTCATTTTGATAGTCATACGGACCTATTTCACAGTTACTTTGGCGGAACAATGTACACACACGGCACACCCTTTCGACGTGCAGTCGAAGAGGAGCTGTTGGACCCCAAACGTGTCATTCAAATTGGCATTCGCGGCACGCAATACGATAGTGAAGATTTGGATTTTGCTAAAGCCGTGGGTATTCGTGTCATAAAGATTGAAGAATTTCATGACCGTGGCGTTGCAGATGTGATGCGAGAGGCCCGAGAGATTGTGGGTACAGATCCGACATACTTGTCCTACGATATTGATTTCGTGGATCCTACGTTCGCCCCGGGTACCGGCACACCCGAAGTTGGCGGACCTAACAGTTATCAAGCGTTACAAGTTGTCCGAGAGCTTGGCGGATTGAATTTAATTGGTGCTGACTTGGTTGAAGTGTCACCGCCATTTGATCCAAGTGGTGGAACGGCGTTCCTTGGGGTTTCAATCATGTTCGAAATTCTATGCCAACTTAGCGCATCGAGAGCGCGTAAAAAGTAGAGAGTAAAGCGACAATAGGGTTGACGATCTGCGCGGATAATCCTAAACGGTCCTTCGTTGGCGGAGTAGCTCAGGTGGTTAGAGCAGCGGAATCATAATCCGCGTGTCGGGGGTTCAAGTCCCTCCTCCGCTACCAAAATCCAATCGTATCCGACTCGTTGCAGATTGCCTTTGTGTGTCTGGCATGCTTCTAAATCTGAAAATATATCTTGTGCTTTGAGTTAATGATTAAACGTCTTCTCTACGCAAGGAAAACGATCATCAGTCGTCTGGGACGGTTTTGGGTTTCGCGGCAAAAGTTTCATAAAAGAGTGAATGAAGCGGAGCACACACGAGACACGTCCCGCGTTTAATAATTTGATATTCTGCTTGTCCCAAAATTGGTTGAAGTGTCGCATTGCAATGTTTGAAAATTCCTAGGTTACTGTCATAGTTCTGGGATGTTCTGCAAGGAGTCGAAAACGTGGTTAGCAATAAATCAAATATACTTGTTCTGAATGCTGGCTCTTCCTCCATAAAATTTGCCATTTTTGATCATAGTTTGAATGAACGATTAAGCGGAATTGCGGAGGGAATTGGCGGAGCGTCATCGCTATCCATCGCAGGGGAAAGTGCGCAAATCCCGTTTATAGATCATCAATCTGCTTTAAAAGCTGTTTTAAAGGCGTTAGTGGACAAAGGCTTTGCTCCACATACCTTTGCCGCAATTGGACATCGGGTTGTTCATGGCGGTCGTAAACTAACAAAGCCGATGCGCGTAAATGAGGACGTGTTAGCCGAAATAGGTCAATGTACACCCCTCGCTCCACTGCATAATCCGCACAATCTGGCGCCGATTATTGCTCTTCAAGAACAAGTTCCAGATTTACCCCAATTTGTAAGTTTCGATACCAGCTTTCATGCATCAAATCCGGATGTGGCAACGCGTTACGCAATTCCTAAAATGGTCGAAACGAAAGGCATCCGCCGATATGGTTTTCACGGGCTTTCATATGCATCGTTGGTTGAAAAGTTGCCTGAAATTTCAAAAGAAAAGCTTCCATCAAGGCTGCTGGCATTTCATTTGGGGAACGGAGCCAGCCTGTGTGCGATATTAAATGGACAATCTGTCGCCACGACCATGGGATATTCACCATTGGACGGTTTGACTATGGGAACGCGGTCAGGTGGCATTGATGCAAATGCCGTATTGCGTTTGGTGGAAGATAACGGTTTAGACCGAACCAAAGCGATTTTAAACCATGAAAGTGGATTGCTTGGATTGTCGGGTGGTAAATCTGATATGCGTAACCTTATGGTTGATCCCAGCGCCGACAGCGCGTTCGCCATCGAACATTTTTGCTATTGGTCGTTGCGCCATGCCGGCAGTTTAATATCTGCGATGGAGGGGTTGGATGCAATCGCTTTCACGGGTGGCATTGGTGAAAATGCGATTGGCGTGCGCGCGAGGATCTTGCGAGGTTTGGAATGGATTGGCGCACGCATGAATCCTGATGCTAATCACGCACGCAAGCGCCGGCTTCATGCCGATAGTTCAAAAATTGCAGTGTGGGTTGTTCCCGCAGAGGAAGAACGTATGATCGCAAAGGACGCGCTTGGCTTGTTAAATGGCTAAGGTATATTTGTCACCAAACCTAGTGAGATACCTTTTTTGCAGTTTTTAGATACCTTACTAGGCTTGGTAAAATTATCAGGAGGATAATAAATGAAACATACCGGACGCTGTTATTGTGGCGATCTTGAATATGAAGTCACAGGTCCCATCCATTCACAAATTTTATGCCACTGTCGTGAATGTCGTTACCTATCAGGAGGCTCTGCAAACACCTCTGTTGTGATTTCGGAAGATTCCTTTAAATGGACTAAGGGAGCACCAAGTCTTTTTGAAAGACGTGATTTAGAAAAACCTAGAACCCGTTATTTTTGTGGGCATTGCGGGACACATATTTATGTCAAAAGCCCACCACGCCCCGGGATGCTGGTCTTAAAAATCGGGGGATTGGACGATCATTCGTGGTTCAAACCAGAAGCGGCGATTTTCTGTGTAGATCAGCAACCATATCATCTAATTCCAGAAGATGTACCGAAGTTTGACAAAGCTTTGTAACGGTCAGGAAAACCTTACTCTTTTATTATTATAATTGTTGAGTATTGTTAGTCACATATTCTCAAAATGAAAAAATAGGGTTAATCTGATGTACTTCCACGCACACATAAAATGAACCTGAGATCGGCTTGGCCCCTGTCGCTGATCCGCAGGCGGAATCCGTCTCGATCTGATCCTGATTAATTTTATGTTTCGCGTACAGTATTGATCATGATTTGTACATTGTCTGGATTAGCGTCTGGAGTGA
>CBFHNF010000035.1:0-10283 GCA_965657135.1 uncultured Paracoccaceae bacterium | reverse complement strand
GCAAGTTATGGACCCCTGCCCTTACTGCCGTGTTCAAAACATCATCGTCCCAGACAATCATGAATTTTGGCCACCACAAATTGGATCAGCACATGCCCGTTATTCGTAAAAAGACACCGCCGATGTTCTTGCGTTCGTTTCATGACGAAAATGACTCCGTATCCGCCAGAAATGCCAACCGATTTAAGTTTAACGGTTTAACCGACGCGCAACACAAACAATTTATAGACGAATTTCACGTTGATCCAAATATGATCAGACGCCATTGGACAGTCGTTTGATATGTGCTTCACGTAACATGGTGTAGCCCCCCGAAAATGCGATGATCGCCGCCCCCAACAGGGTCAGTTCATCCGGCCAGTCGCCAAAAACCCAAAAGCCAATCAAAAGTGTCCATATCACTGCAGAATATCTGAATAGCGCGACAAAAGATATGTCACCCACGCGCATGACCAAAACACTAAATGCATAACCGCCAATAATAAAAATGGCTGAGGCAATTAGATATGCTTGGTCAGTCGATGTCATTGGCGTGAACTCTGCACCAATAACCATAATACCTGAATATACGGTGACAGACAGCGATGCGAGCAATGTTACAAAAAGCGAAGGCACTGATTTCGACATGGCTCGCGTTGTTAGGTCCCGCACCGTCACACATAAAACCGCAATCAGCACATAGATGGAATAAATATCAAACCCATCACTGCCCGGCCGAACAATCAACATCATGCCCCCAAATCCAATTAGGATGGCAAGCAAACGACGCCACCCAATTGGGTTTTTGAAAAACAAAACCCCTCCCAATGACACCGTCAACGGAAGCGTTTGCAAGATTGCCGTCACATTGGCGATTGGCATGTGGATCAATGCAGTTAAAAAGAAATAAGCCGCAGCAATTTCCGAACCAGATCGAGCAATCATAAGCGACCAATCCTGCGCGCTGTGACGCCATTGAAGTGCGTTCAGATACCAGCATATCATAATCAATGCGCCAGTCGCCAACAGGCCTCGTAGAAAAAGAATTTCAAACAAAGGTATATTAGCACCCAGCAACTTTACAAACGTATCATTCAATACGAATGCAGCCATGCTTAGCATCATAAATGTTGCGCCACGTTGATTATCGCTCATCTTGTCATCCCAGTGTTTTGCGAACTGTGCCGTGATTTTTTGATCAAAGAAAGAGGGAATAAAAAAGGCGCCGCATGCGACGCCTTTTTTTCATATTATTGTACCCGTCTGATCAGACGTCAGGTTGATCATCTCCAGGTGCTGCGATCGCAACAGCCTGTTGTGCCTCATCCTGACGAGCCTCAATGACGACATTATCACGGTCCGTTGCAATACGACGCACACGCTGCGTTGCGCCACCTGTACCTGCAGGTATCAGGCGACCTACGATTACGTTTTCTTTCAGGCCGATCAACTTATCACGCTTACCTTGGACAGATGCCTCGGTCAGAACGCGTGTTGTTTCCTGGAATGACGCAGCTGAGATGAACGAGCGTGTTTGAAGCGACGCCTTGGTGATACCTAACAAAATTGGCTCACCAGTCGCGGCACGACCGCCTTTTGATAGCGCTTTTTCGTTCGCAGCATCGAATTCTGCGCGATCAACGTGTTCACCCTTCAGCAATGTTGTGTCACCGCTATCAAAAATTTCGAATTTTTGCAGCATTTGACGCACAATCACTTCGACGTGCTTGTCGTTAATCTTCACACCTTGCAGACGGTAAACATCCTGCACTTCGTCGATCATATAGTTTGCCAAGGCCTCAACACCCATGATGGCAAGGATGTCATGCGGCGCTGGGTTACCATCCATGATGTAGTCGCCTTTTTGGACGAAATCGCCCTCGCCGACCGGAATGTGTTTGCCCTTTGGAACCATGTACTCAACGGGTTCGCGTATCTCATCAGACGGCTCGATCGAGATGCGGCGTTTGTTTTTGTAGTCACGACCAAAGCGCACATAACCATCGATTTCTGCGATGATTGCGTTGTCTTTGGGGCGCCGTGCTTCGAACAATTCTGCGACCCGAGGAAGACCACCCGTAATGTCCTTGGTTTTTGCACCTTCACGGGGGATACGTGCCAAAACATCACCTGCGCGAACCTGTGAACCATCTTCAACGGACAAAATCGCATCAACCGACATTGTATAGGTTAGCGGCGCGCCCAGTTCATTTCGTACTGGTTCACCATCTTCGCCAACAAGGATAATTTCAGGCTTTAAATCATTGCCACGTGGCGCCGCGCGCCAATCGACAACAATCTTTTGCGTCATCCCAGTTGCATCGTCAGTCTCTTCACGAACGGCAAGACCATTCACAAGATCCACATGCTTTGCCATACCATCCTTTTCAGCGATGATTGGCAATGTATATGGATCCCATTCATATAGTTTTGCACCGCGCTCAATCGTATCACCTGCTTTTACGAAAAGCTTTGAACCATAACCCAATTTATGGGACGCACGTTCTTCACCTTGTTCGTCCATGATACGCAGTTTCATGTTGCGGCTCATGACCAGGTATTCACCATTTGCATTTTCTAGGATCGCTTCGTTATCGAATTCGATCTTGCCAGGCTGTGATGCTTCTTGGAACGATTGCTGACCACCTTGCGCAACACCACCAATGTGGAATGTACGCATCGTTAGCTGCGTGCCAGGTTCACCAATGGATTGCGCCGCGATAATACCAACAGCTTCGCCGACATTGACGATTGTACCGCGCGCTAGGTCACGACCATAACACTTGGCGCAAACACCTTCCTCTGCCTCACAGGTTAGCGGGCTGCGGATGCGTGCAGATGCAACACCTGCTTCGTCGATGGCGTCCGCCATCAATTCATCGATCAAGCTGCCCTCAGCAACAACCACTTCATCTGTGCCTGGACGCATGATGTCTTCTGCTGCAACACGACCCAGAACACGCTCCGCCAACGGAGCGATGACTTCACCATCATTGACAGCAGGGACCGCTGTGATTGAGTTTACTGTTCCACAATCAATACCGCGGACGATGCAGTCTTGAGCGACGTCAACCAAACGACGCGTTAGATAACCAGAGTTCGCAGTCTTCAAAGCCGTGTCAGACAGACCCTTACGTGCGCCGTGTGTTGAGTTAAAGTACTCAAGAACGGTCAAGCCTTCCTTAAAGTTTGAGATGATCGGTGTTTCAATGATGTCGCCATTCGGTTTCGCCATCAAACCACGCATACCGCCCAGCTGTTTCATCTGGGTCACAGATCCCCGCGCGCCTGAGTGCGCCATCATGTAAACAGAGTTCGGTTCATTTTCTGCCCCGTTTTCATCCTGACCGGGTGCCGAGATTGTGTTCATCATCGCATCGGTAACTTTGTCGTTACACTTTGACCATGCATCTACAACTTTGTTGTATTTTTCGCCCTGTGTAATCAGACCGTCCATGTACTGCTGCTCAAAGTCTTTTACTTGGCCACGTGTTTCGTCAACCAGCTCCCATTTGTCGTGCGGGACAACCATGTCATCCTTACCAAATGAAATCCCCGCCTTGAATGCTTCACGGAAACCCATGGTCATGATCTGGTCACAGAAAATCACAGATTCTTTTTGACCGCAGTAACGATAAACCGTATCGATGACTCGCTGAACGTCCTTCTTACGCAACAGGTTATTCACAAGGTCAAACGGTGCTTTTGCGTTCTTTGGCAACAATGCACCAATGCGAACACGGCCGGGCGTCGTTTCATATCGTTTGACCACATCATTTCCATGTTCATCGACCTGTGGGATCCGCGCAGTTACCTTAGCGTGTAGGTGAACAGAACCTGTATCAAGTGCATATTGCACTTCTTCGATTGAACTGAAGATCATGCCTTCACCCTTCATGCCTTCACGCATGATTGTGGTGTAGTAAAGGCCCAAAATCATGTCCTGTGATGGAACGATGATCGGTGCACCGTTTGCAGGTGAGAGAACGTTGTTTGTTGACATCATCAAAACACGCGCTTCCAATTGTGCCTCAAGGCTCAATGGAACGTGAACGGCCATTTGGTCGCCATCAAAGTCCGCGTTAAACGCCGAACACACAAGCGGGTGCAACTGAATCGCTTTACCTTCGATCAGCACAGGTTCAAACGCCTGAATGCCCAAACGGTGAAGCGTCGGCGCACGGTTCAGCAGAACCGGGTGTTCACGGATCACTTCATCCAGAATATCCCAAACTTCTGGACGTTCTTTTTCGACCAATTTTTTGGCCTGTTTTACAGTCGAAGACAGACCTTTTGCTTCTAAGCGGCTATAGATAAACGGCTTGAACAGCTCCAATGCCATCTTTTTGGGCAGACCACATTGATGCAATTTCAGTTCGGGGCCGGTCACGATCACGGAACGACCCGAGAAATCCACGCGTTTCCCCAAAAGGTTTTGACGGAAGCGGCCTTGCTTACCTTTCAACATATCTGAAAGTGATTTCAAAGGACGTTTGTTTGAGCCTGTAATGACGCGACCACGACGGCCGTTGTCGAACAAAGCATCGACAGATTCCTGCAACATCCGCTTTTCGTTCCGAACAATAATGTCTGGCGCGCGCAGTTCGATCAAACGCTTTAGACGGTTGTTACGGTTAATCACACGACGATACAGATCATTCAAATCAGACGTTGCAAAACGCCCACCGTCCAACGGCACCAATGGGCGCAGTTCAGGTGGGATCACGGGGACGACTGTCAAAATCATCCACTCTGGGCGGTTACCAGATTCTAGAAAGCTTTCGACAACCTTCAAGCGCTTGATGATTTTCTTCGGCTTAAGTTCGCCTGTTGCCTCTTTCAGATCGGCACGCAACTGTTCTGCTTCTGCTTCCAAGTCGATTTGCGCCAGCATCTCACGAATAGCTTCGGCACCAATATTGGCCGTGAATGCGTCCATACCATAGGTATCTTGGGCATCCATGTACTCTTCTTCGCTCAACATTTGACCGTATTGCAAATCTGTCAAACCTGGTTCGATCACCACATAATTTTCAAAATACAAGACGCGTTCCAAATCACGCAATGTCATGTCCAGCATCAAGCCGATCCGAGATGGCAATGATTTTAGGAACCAAATGTGCGCAACGGGGGATGCCAATTCAATATGGCCCATACGTTCGCGGCGGACCTTTTGAAGCGTAACTTCAACACCACACTTTTCGCAGACAACACCACGATATTTCATGCGTTTATATTTTCCGCACAAACATTCGTAGTCTTTGGTCGGGCCAAAAATACGTGCACAGAACAATCCGTCACGCTCTGGTTTGAACGTACGGTAATTGATGGTTTCTGGCTTTTTGATTTCACCATAGGACCATGACAAGATGCGCTCTGGTGAGGCCAAAGACACTTTGATTTCGTCAAACATCTTGGGCGATGCAAGCGGGTTAAACGGGTTTGTTGTGATTTCCTGGTTCATTTTGACTTCCTCAAATTAGGGACGAAGGGCTGGGGAATAAGGCGCACGCCTTATTCCTCGTCCTCTGCATCCAGGAGCTCCATATTTAGGCCAAGGCCGCGGACTTCTTTGACAAGTACGTTAAAGGATTCTGGGATCCCCGCCTCAAAGTTGTCTTCACCCTTAACAATCGATTCGTAGACTTTGGTCCGTCCGGCAACATCGTCTGATTTCACTGTCAGCATCTCTTGCAACGTATAAGCGGCGCCATATGCTTCCAATGCCCAAACTTCCATCTCACCGAAACGCTGACCACCAAACTGTGCTTTACCACCCAAAGGCTGTTGCGTGACAAGTGAGTATGGACCAGTTGAACGTGCGTGGATTTTGTCATCTACCAAGTGGTGCAGTTTCAATAGATACTTCACACCAACCGTCACAGGACGACTGAATTGTTCACCCGTGCGCCCGTCAAATAGAACGGATTGACCTGACTGATCAAACCCTGCGCGAACCAATGCATCGTTCACATCTGCCTCGCGGGCACCGTCAAATACAGGTGTCGCAATAGGAACGCCGCGCGCGACATTTCCTGCAGCCTCGATCAAATGCTCTTCGTCCATACCTGTGATGCCCTCTTTATAGACATCATCGCCGTATGCAATGCGCATCGCCTCACGGACTGGGGTCAGATCGCCACTGCGACGATATTCCTGGATCGCGTCATCCACTTTCAGACCCAGACCACGTGCGGCCCAACCCATGTGTGTTTCCAAAATCTGACCAACGTTCATCCGCGATGGAACGCCCAGTGGATTCAAACAGAAGTCAACGGGCGTACCATCAGCTAGGAATGGCATGTCTTCCATCGGAACAACGCGCGAAATCACACCTTTGTTACCGTGACGACCCGCCATTTTATCACCGGGCTGAAGCTTACGCTTCACGGCGATAAAGACCTTGACCATTTTCATAACGCCCGGAGGAAGATCATCGCCGCGGCGAACTTTTTCGACCTTATCCTCAAAACGTGCATCAAGCGCGCGTTTTTGCGCCTCATACTGTTCATGAAGGGCCTCAACAATCTGTGCGTCTTGCTCATCTGCAAGCGCCAATTGCCACCACTGACCGCGGGTCAATGACGATAGCAGCTCTTCTGTAATTTCAGAATTCGCAGCCACACCTTTTGGGCCCTTAACAGCAGTTTTACCCATGATCAGCGTTTCTAGACGCGCATAGATGTTTCGATCTAGAATAACCAATTCATCGTCACGGTCACGTGCAAGGCGTTCTACTTCTTCACGTTCAATCTGAAGGGCACGCTCGTCTTTTTCAACACCATGACGGTTAAAGACGCGTACTTCGACAACTGTACCATAGTCGCCTGGTTTTACACGAAGTGATGTGTCGCGAACATCAGACGCCTTTTCACCAAAGATCGCACGAAGCAGCTTTTCTTCCGGTGTCATCGGGCTTTCGCCTTTTGGCGTGATCTTACCCACCAAAATATCACCTGGTTGGACGTCAGCACCGATGTAAACGATGCCAGCTTCGTCCAAGTTGCGCAGTGCTTCCTCACCAACGTTTGGAATATCGCGTGTGATTTCCTCTGGGCCCAATTTGGTATCACGTGCGGCCACTTCGAATTCTTCGATATGAACGGATGTAAACACGTCGTCTTGGGCGATGCGTTCAGAAATTAGGATCGAGTCCTCATAGTTATACCCGTTCCACGGCATAAACGCGACAACCACGTTTTTACCCAAGGCCAATTCACCCATGTCAGTCGATGGACCGTCAGCGATGACTTCGCCTTTATCAACTGTTTGACCAACCTTCACCAATGGACGTTGGTTGATACAGGTGTTTTGGTTTGAACGCTGGAATTTCCGCATGCGATAAATATCAACGCCTGCATCACCCAGCTCTAGATCACTGGTTGCACGGATAACGATACGTTGTGCATCAATCTGATCCACAACACCCGCACGTTTTGCCATAATCGCCGCACCCGAATCGCGCGCCACAACGGCTTCGATGCCTGTGCCAACCAATGGAGCCTCGGCGCGCAACAATGGAACAGCCTGACGTTGCATGTTTGATCCCATCAAGGCGCGGTTCGCGTCGTCATTTTCCAAAAACGGAATAAGTGAGGCCGCAACCGAAACTAACTGTTTCGGGCTTACGTCAATCAGGTCAACGTTTTCGCGCGGTGCAAGTGTGTAATCACCATTCTGACGTGTTGACACCAATTCATTGATAAAGTTGCCTTCACCATCCAATGTTGCGTTCGCCTGCGCCACAGTGTGACGCATTTCTTCGGTCGCAGACATGTATGAAACGTCATCCGTAACCTTACCGTCAATCACTTTGCGATATGGTGTTTCGATAAAGCCGTATTTGTTAACACGTGCAAATGTCGCCAAAGAGTTGATCAAACCAATGTTTGGACCTTCTGGAGTTTCAATAGGACACATACGACCGTAGTGAGTGGCGTGAACGTCACGCACTTCAAAGCCAGCACGTTCGCGTGTCAGACCACCTGGTCCCAACGCAGACAAGCGACGCTTGTGTGTAACTTCGGACAACGGGTTTGTTTGGTCCATAAATTGTGACAACTGCGATGAACCAAAGAATTCGCGCACAGCCGCAGCAGCAGGTTTTGCGTTGATCAAGTCTTGGGGCATGACCGTGTCGATCTCAACACTGGACATACGCTCTTTGATCGCACGCTCCATGCGTAATAAACCAACACGATATTGGTTTTCCATCAACTCACCAACAGAACGAACGCGACGGTTTCCAAGGTGGTCAATATCATCAACTTCACCTTTACCATCACGCAGTTCAACAAGCGCCTTAACACAAGAAACAATGTCCTCTGAGCGAAGAGTGCGCTGCGTATCCTCAGCATCCAGTGCTAAACGCATGTTCATTTTCACACGTCCGACTGCAGACAAGTCGTAGCGTTCATGATCAAAAAATAGTGTATCAAACAGACCAGAAGCTGCCTCGACAGTGGGCGGCTCGCCTGGACGCATGACGCGATAAATATCAAGAAGCGCAGTCTCGCGGTTCATGTTCTTATCTTGCGCCATTGTATTGCGGATGTATGCGCCAACATTTATGTTGTCGATGTCCAGAACTGGGATGTCTGTGATGCCCGCATCTAACAGATCTTTAACTGTTCCACCAATCAATTGGCCGTCTTTGTCATATTCGACGGTCAACTCATCCCCTGCTTCAACGTAGATGGCACCGTTTTCTTCGTTGATAATGTCTCGGGCGACGAATTTACCAACGATGTGATCAAACGGGATCAACAGTTCGCTAACCGCACCTTCTTCGATCAGTTTTTTCACTGCGCGAGGCGTTACTTTTTTACCAGCTTCGGCGATGACTTCACCAGTTCCAGCGTCAATCAAATCATATGTTGGACGAGTGCCGCGAACACGTTCTGGGAAGAATTTTGTAACCCAACCACGACCTTTTTCATGACGGAAAGACACTGTGTCATAGTAAGCTGACATTATGTCTTCTTGGTCCATACCAAGAGCATAAAGAAGTGTTGTAACAGGCAGCTTACGACGACGGTCGATCCGCGCGTACACAAGGTCCTTGGCATCAAATTCGAAATCCAACCACGAGCCGCGATACGGAATAATACGGCATGCGAATAGCAATTTACCAGAGCTGTGTGTTTTTCCTTTGTCATGATCAAAGAAAACACCCGGTGAACGGTGCATTTGTGAAACGATCACACGCTCTGTACCATTGACGACAAATGTACCGTTGGGTGTCATCAACGGCATATCACCCATAAAGACGTCTTGTTCTTTAATGTCTTTTACGGACTTGGCACCGGTATCTTCATCTACATCAAACACGATCAAGCGTAATGTCACCTTCAGCGGTGCACTGTATGTCATGTCGCGCTGCTGGCATTCTTCAACATCATATTTAGGATGCTCGAGGTCATACCCGACAAATTCCAAGATTGATGTTTCGTTAAAATCCTTAATCGGGAAAACCGATTGGAATACACCTTGGATCCCCTCACCATTCAAAGGAGTGGGCTGATCACCTGAGTCCAGGAATAGATCATATGAGGATTTCTGAACCGCGATAAGGTTCGGCATATCTAAAACTTCGCGGATTTTACCGTAGTATTTACGAAGACGTTTTTGGCCAAGATAGCTTTGCGCCATGGTCGGTGTCACCTTTCTTTTCTCAACAGAAACACGAAACCGTCGGGCATCGGTCGCGTTCCGCAATGAGACAGCAAAATTCGATCAATTCCCGGCACACTTCCCGTAGAGTGCCTCCCGATCGTTGAATTCTACCTTAAAAAACGCCATAGTAGGGATGGCATTTGTTAAGACAGAGGAAGCTGGATGTGAAAATTCACATCCAGCTATTTTGTATATGCCCAGGTTGCCCCGGAAAATTGACTTATGCCAATTCGACTTCAGCGCCAGCTGCTTCCAGCTTGCCTTTGACGTCTTCCGCTTCTGCTTTATCAACGCCTTCTTTGATCTTGCCGCCAGCTTCGACCAAGTCTTTTGCTTCTTTAAGACCAAGGCCTGTGATGCCGCGCACCTCTTTGATGACAGCAATTTTGTTGCCACCAGCAGATTTAAGAACAACATCAAATTCTGTTTTCTCTTCTGCTGCTGCACCGCCAGCGTCGCCCGCTGCGCCTGCAACCATAACCGCACCGCCAGCTGCTGGCTCGATGCCATACTCGTCTTTCAAGATTGTTTTTAGTTCTTGTGCTTCAAGCAGTGTTAGACCTACGATCTCTTCTGCTAGTTTTTTCAGATCAGCCATTTTAGACTCTTTCCGTTACTAAAGGTTGTGT
>CBFHNF010000034.1:0-12337 GCA_965657135.1 uncultured Paracoccaceae bacterium | reverse complement strand
CCTGCAACTGCACCTGACTTCAACACGCCGCGGCGTGTTAGAGTTGTTTTGGACATAAAATCCTCCCATTTGAGTAATTCGGATCGACTCCTCCTGCCGACCGCGACGCACAGATGTGCTACGCTAATTTTCGCCAACGAATGAAAATTTCGCAATAAGTCCCAGCATAAAAAGAAAATTTTTGTAAACAAATGAACAGTATTCTTGTGTATATTGTAAAATATTTTACACTGCACCGCAGAAAGCTACTGTAAAGACAGGAAAAATCAAATGGTTGTAGATGATTTACTGGGCTCTCGCATTCGCGAACGGCGGATACAATTGCGCATTCGACAATCTAAACTTGCACAAAGTGTAGGGATTTCACCCTCATACCTTAATTTAATAGAACATAATCGACGCAAAATCGGTGGAAAGCTGTTGTCAGATTTGGCTGACACTTTGTCGATAGATGTGAATTTGCTTGTTAGTGAAGGTAAATCCTATAAGGTTGCGCGCCTTGAGGAAGTCGCACATTCTCACAACATGGAAATTAGCGACGGATCGGCGCGTGAGCTGGCCACACGTTTTCCGCAGTGGAGTAATTTGCTGATCGATTTAGATCGCACTGGGCGCGGCTTAGAAGCGACGATAGATGCCTTGAGCGATCGGCTGTCGCACGATCCACAGTTAGCCACGTCATTACACGAGCTTATCACGACGATAACCGCCATCCGTGCAAGCTCCTCAATTCTATCAGAAAGTGACGATATCGATCCAATGTGGCAAATGCGCTTCCAGCGCAACATTACCGAGGATAGTTTGCGTCTAGCAGAAGGGGCCCAAGCGCTGGTCCAGTATCTGGATGCTGGTAAATCGGATGCAAACACCGGAACGCCAAACGAAGAGGTTGAGGCATTTCTAAAAGAAAACGGTTATCATTTTCAAGCGCTTGAACAGGGAACAATAGACGTGGATGAAATTTTGAACACGTCCTCTATACGTTCCAGCGCTGGGCGCGCCATTGCGAAAAGTTTTTTGAAAGATTATGCGAAAGACGCTTCTGATCTACCAATAAACTTGTTTGATAAAGATGGCGTCACTCCTGAAAATATCGGATTTCTTGCACAAAAACACCGTGCACCCATTTCGCAAATGATGCGTCGGTTGGCCTGTTTGCCGTCTGATTTGATTGGTTTTGACATCGGATTGGTTAGCATGGATATCACTGGAAGTATCTTGTTTCGCAAACCGATCAATGGTTTTCACATGCCTCGGTTTGGCTCGGCTTGTGCGTATTGGCCCATATTTCAAGCGCTTCAGATGCCGATGCGATTATTAGAGGATCGAATTATACACACAGGCAGAGAAGGTGGGACATTTCAAACCCAAAGCTATTGCGACGCGATCCAAGACAGTGCTGGCCGCCCTCCACGGGTGGTTGCCCACATGATCATCTATCCCATTTTTGATGTAGGTGATACGGCGATACAAGTTGGGGCAACCTGCCGCGTCTGCGCAATCGCAAAATGTCCCAGTCGACGTGAACCTTCGATCCTTGCTGAAGGGCTTTGACATCCTACCAAATTGTGGTTTTATACAAAATTAAATCGGCAAAGACCGAACAGGGAGGGGTAAGGTGGCGAAAACCGTCTTGCTAATTGAAGATGAGGTGAACATCATCGAAGCGTTAAGCTTCATTCTGTCTCGTGAGGGATGGAACGTCATAACACATTCCAATGGTCATGATGCAAATGATGTAATCAGCAAGCACCAGCCGGATTTGGTGGTTTTGGATGTTATGCTACCGGGTAAAAGTGGATTTGATATTTTGCGTGATATGCGCAACGATCCAAACCATCAAACGCGGCCTGTCTTGATGTTGACGGCCCGTGGCCAAAGTAAAGACCGTGAAATGGCCGAACAATTGGGTGCGTCCAGATTTATGACCAAGCCATTTTCGAATTCAGAAGTGCGCTCCGCTGTAAATGAATTGTTGAACGCATGAGACCAGTGAGTGGCAGAAAACTATTTGTGCAACCGCAAAATTATCGCGTCCGCCGCATGGTCGATGGTTTGCGAATTTTGCCATTGGTTGGTGCGTTTCTAATCGTAATGCCCTTGTTTTGGGGCTCTGCAGGAAGTGCGGTGAAATCTTCTGCGGTTATGCTGTATCTTTTTGGTGTTTGGGCGGTTTTGATTTTGTTAAACTTTGTCATCACGCGCCGGATCGGCAAAGAGCGTGATTGGCTTGATCCAATCAATGCAGAAAATTTGGTGGAATAAATGCTAAATATTCTGATTGGCGTTTGTTTGGCGTATGTGATTGCGCTTTTTGCTGTTGCGTTCTGGGCCGAGCGCGCGTCAATTCAGGGTCGCGCCAAATGGCTGCGTTCACCGATGATATATACATTGTCACTTTCTATCTATTGTACAGGTTGGACATTTTATGGTGCCGTTGGTTATGCGGCGCGATCTGGTTTGGAATTCGTCACGATCTATCTTGGGCCCAGTCTTGTTTTGTTGGGATGGTGGTGGATTTTACGCAAATTGGTCCGTATTGGGCGCGCGCAGCGCGTCACGTCGATCGCGGATTTGATCTCATCTCGATTTGGGAAATCAAATGGATTAGGTGTCTTGGTGACGATTTTAGCGATCATTGGAACGACACCTTATATTGCCCTACAGCTGCAGTCTGTCACGCTGTCACTTGGGGCTTTTGCAAATTCTAACGCGCTGTCTGATAATACAGCTGCCCTGTGGGTTGGTGCAGGCCTCGCGTTATTTACCATTGTGTTTGGTACGCGAAATTTGGACGTAAACGAACGCCATCATGGCGTTGTAATGGCAATCGCAGTCGAAGCAGTGGTTAAATTATGTGCCCTTGTTGCCGTGGGTGTGTTTGTCGTTTGGGGGGTGATGGGGGGCATCGGCCCAGTATTGGACGAAATTGACGCTTCTGCGGTTTCAACATGGAATGTAAACGGCAACAGATGGATTGCACTTACGTTTCTATCAGGTGCGGCCTTTTTGTGTTTGCCGCGCATGTTTCAGGTTTTGGTCGTTGAAAACGCAGATGAGGGGCATTTGCATACGGCATCTTGGGCATTTCCAACCTATTTAATGTTAATGTCATTATTTGTGATCCCAATTGCGGTTGCGGGTCTAAAGTTCTTACCCGCTGGTTCTAACCCTGATCTTTTTGTTTTGTCGCTGCCTCTTAGTTTAGAGCAAGACGCATTGGCCATGTTTGCCTTTATCGGCGGCTTTTCCTCCGCCACGTCTATGGTGATTGTGGCATCGCTGGCTTTGGCCACGATGGTGTCCAATCACATTGTGATGCCGATCTGGATCAAGTGGTCAGAACACCGCGTTCGTGAATTTGGCGATGTGCGTCGTATCATTCTGATTTCACGCAGATTTGCCATTTTGCTAATCATTTTGCTGGGGTACATTTATTATTGGATTTCGGGCGGAGGCTCTGCGCTGGCTGCGATCGGTTTGGTTTCCTTTGCCGGCGTCGCTCAGGTGCTGCCTGCGATGTTGGGTGGCATTTTTTGGCGCGGTGCAAATCGGATTGGGGCAACAGCTGGCTTGCTCGTCGGGTTCGCAATTTGGCTTTATACTTTATTCCTACCGAGTTTGGGTAACATTTATTCGGTTTCGTTTATGGCTGAAGGGCCATTGGGGATATGGTGGTTGCGGCCACAGGCGTTGTTTGGTGTGACTGAACTGGACCCTTTGGTTCACGCTTTATTTTGGTCGATGTCGTTGAATGCATTGGCGTTTTTTATGGGTTCAATGCTGAGTTTTCCAACACCTATTGAGCGGCTGCAAGGCGCGCAAATTGTGAATGTATATGATCATTCACCCACACAACGTGGTTGGTCAGGGCGCGCGGCACAAAGCGAAGATTTGATGATCATGGCCCAACGTATTTTGGGAGTTGAACAAGCACGCGCCTTGTTTCAAGATGAGGTTCGCAATCAGGGAGGGCAGGGCTTTTTGCCTGATCCAACACCTGAATTTTTGCGAACCCTTGAACGAGAATTGGCCGGATCTGTCGGGGCTGCAACTGCACATGCAATGATTGGTCAGACCGTGGGCGGTACCTCAGTTTCTGTCCAAGATTTGATGGCGGTCGCAGATGAGGCGGCACAGATCATGGAGTATTCAAATCGACTAGAAGAACAATCCAAGGAATTGACACGCACTGCCCAAGAACTGCAATCGGCCAATGAAAAATTGATGCAGATTTCCATTCAAAAGGATGCCTTTTTGTCGCAAGTCAGCCATGAATTGCGCACGCCCATGACATCAATTTTATCGTTTGCCCAAATTTTGCGGGATGGATCGAGCTTAGATGTGAATGAGCAGGCGCGCTACGCTAGTATTATTCACGATGAATCCGTCCGCCTGACGCGTTTATTAGATGATTTGTTGGATGTAAGCGTGCTGGAAAATGGGCAGGTCAACCTAAACATTTCCAGCGGGCATGTGGCTGATCTGCTCGATCGTGCTATTGCAACTGTTGTCGCAGGTGATGCGCATATTCTGATGCAAATTAAATGCGAAATTCCCGATAATCTAGCGCCACTCACAACAGATTTGGACCGGCTAGGTCAAGTGTTCATAAACCTGATCAGTAACGCGAAAAAATACTGTGATGCCACTCGCCCGCTATTAACGATTTCTGCATATCACGCTGTGAATGATATTGTGATTGATTTTGTGGACAATGGGGTTGGAATTCCCGCTGATGAGCAGGACTTTATTTTTGAAAAATTCGCACGTGTCGGTGAGCAGAAAACAGGGGGTGCGGGGTTGGGATTGGCCATCTGCAAAGAAATTATTGCACGATTGGGTGGTCAAATTTCCTATGTACCGGGGCACCGTGGCGCCATGTTCCGTGTGAAAATTCCGACTCACTTTAGACACGCATAAACGATTTACTAACTTTACGCTGCAACATTGCAGCCTGAATTGCTAAGGGATTGTAACGTGTCTGCACATCATCACACCATCTTGCGCCGTAAACTTGTCGATAGCAGTGCACAAAGAAGTTTGAAACAGGCCAACGGTGCGTTTGGTCAAGTCATTTCAAAGATTGCTAAGGAGTTTGAACTGTCGCTTGGATTAATTCGGCGGCAATCGCAGCGCGTAAAATCCACGGATCTGGGCACATTATTTTCGCCGTTTTCTATATTTGCGCACACTCTGAGTGTGGAGGATGCACCTGTTTTCATCTGTCTAGATCCGATCATGGCAAGCGCGCTGATCGAAATGCAAACTATATCGTTTGTCAGCGGTCGCGCCTGTGTTGATCGAAAGCCATCCATAACAGATCGTGCGTTGATCGCTCCATTCTTGGATCATTTGCTGCATCAGTGTGCGCCTGCTGATATTTTGCCAAAGATAATGGACCGTCCAAAGTTTGAGGAGAATGCACAAGAACTCGAAATCCAAATGGAATCTGGTGTTTACCGTGTCATTCGTGGCACGTTTCGATTGCAACGGTCTGATCTAAAGATGCAAATTGCACTCGGTGTCAAAGAAGCCTCAATCCAGAAAGAAGCAAGCAGAACACACGCAGATCCGAATCCACAAATGTTTGATGTTCGAACCGAATTTGACGCGGTGTTGTTCCGACGCTCCATGTCATTATCCGCGCTGGACACCCTAGCTGTTGGAGACACGATCACGTTTCCACGCACAACATTGGAACGGGTCACGCTTTGTCCCAAAGGGCTCAATACGGGACCGACGGGACATTTGGGGAAATCAAACGGACTGTTTGCTGTGTCGTTTCCCAATGAGGCAGGGCAAGATGATGATCAAGCGCTACAGACTGATCGTGAACTGATCGCTACGGCCACCCAAGAGAATGCCGATGCAGAAAATTTTGATGATTATTTATCTGGTTTAGAACAGAATATTGAAGCCGAGGACTGGTCCGGAAATGTGTAAACCCGGACCAGAATAGGTTGTTAAGCGTTCATAAGGGTGCGCAGACGTGGCGCGACAAACATTCCCGCAGCCATCGCGATCAAGAAAAACCATAGGCTTGTGCCGCCAAAGGAAATCGCAGCGATTGAGGGGCCGGGACACAATCCAGCCAGGGCCCACCCCATACCGAATAGGACCGACCCAATAATCAGGTTGCGCCCTAATTTTGGTTCTGGTGGAGAAGGAAACTCGCCACCTGTTAATGGGGTACGGCCCTTGGTGAATATCCAGGCGATGGCCATTGGGATCATCGCCCCACCCATCACAAATGCAAGTGTTGGATCCCATGCACCAAAGACATCAAGCCATCCTTGTACCTTTGCGGTATTTGTCATTCCAGACACAACAAGGCCGCCACCAAAAAGCAAGCCTGCGATCAAAGCGATAAATAATTTCATTAGATCCACTCCAAAACTGTACGGAAAAGGGCCATTGTTAGGCCGCCGGCAAGGATGTAAAACACTGTCGCCACAATCCCACGAAGTGAGAGGCGTGAAATACCACATACTCCGTGACCCGACGTACACCCATTTGCGATGCGCGTGCCTATACCCACCAAAAGCCCCGCAGCAACAAGTTGAAGCAGGTTGTCCGTGATATTCGTTTCGCTACGATCCCAAAACTGCAAGACGATAATTGGCATGATGATAACGCCACTCAGAAATACGATCCTTTCGGCACTGCTAGACCACCCCGAACCGTCAATTAAGCCGCCAATAAGGCCACTGGCGCCCATCACGCGTCCGTTGCCCAATAGGAAGACCGCCCCACCTAATCCGATGAGCAGTCCTCCGATCAGCCCATAAAGCCAATCCATTTGAAATGCGATATTTTCCATTCGTCGCTCTCTTTTTTTTGTGTTGATAGGGTAACTCCCGTGGTTTTCGCCGCGGGTTACAGTTTATTAATCGGCACCTTCAAATACACGTCACCTTTTTCATCGGCTTCAGGCATATGACCGGCACGCATGTTTACCTGCAATGAGGGTATAATCAGTTTCGGCATGTCTAGCTGTGCGTCTCGTTCATTCCGCATTGCTATAAATTCATCTGCGGTTTTACCTGCGCCAATGTGCACATTTTTCGCTTTTTGTTCCGCAACAGTAGTTTCCCATGCGAATTCATCGCGTCCGGGTGCCTTGTAATCATGACCAACAAAAATCCGCGTTTCATCTGGCAGCGCCAAAATCTTCTGAATAGACTGATATAGAGTTTCCGATGACCCACCTGGAAAATCGCAACGCGCAGTTCCAAAATCCGGCATGAATAATGTATCGCCAACAAACGCCGCATCTCCGACGACATATGTCAAACATGCAGGTGTGTGGCCAGGCGTGTGCATGACCTCTCCACGCATTTGGCCAATGTGAAAAACATCGCCTTCGACGAACAATTTGTCAAATTGGCTTCCGTTACGCTGAAATTCGGTTCCCTCGTTAAAGACTTTGCCAAATGTATCTTGCACTACTGTTATGCGATCTCCGATCCCAATTTTACCACCGACATTTTCCTGTAGATAGGGTGCTGCTGATAAATGATCGGCGTGGACGTGACTCTCTAACAACCATTCAACTGTCAGATTATTTTCTTTCACATGTGCGATGATCGCGTCGGCAGACCGTGTATCCGTACGCCCTGATGCATAATCAAAATCTAAAACGCTATCAACGATGGCACATGAGGATCCATTTGGGTCCCTAACTACATATGAAATCGTGAATGTTGCATCGTCGAAAAAAGCGGTAATTTCAGGTGACATTTGACATTCTCCAAGGCTTCACTACAAACATATATCAAATATTGAATGTATTTCAAGAAAAAAAGTCATACTGAATAACTTTCGTGCATTTCTACTTTAGAAAAATGCCAATGATGACAACCATCAGACCAATGGTTGATAAGAACAACGCCCCCATGTTCCATGGGATAAGTTTGCGGATTTCGGCGTTGAGATCCTCTTCTGTCATGGTTGCATTCTTTGCTTGTCTTGCTTTGATGATGCATCCAATGAGCCCCAACAGGCCGATAAACGAAATAAATGCGCCGCCCCAAATAAGAAAATCCATTAAAACCACCTGTGTTCTTTTTCCTTAGCTGAGGTATTCTAAATTCTTTCATGGTACAAGCTAAACCCCGCTTGCATGGTCTTCTTGCAGTGGATAAACGTGGCGAATACCAAAAACGAATTGAGGCCCCGATGGAAGACCAAATTGATAGCAGCTATCGCGTAACTGCAGACGAACTTCGCCAATTTGTAGAGCGTTATGAACGTTTAGAAATTGAAAAGAAAGATATCGCTGATCAGCAAAAAGAAATCATGGCCGAAGCAAAAGGGCGTGGTTATGACACAAAAGTATTGCGCAAAATCGTGGCGCTGCGCAAACGCGATTCGAACGATATAGCCGAAGAAGAAGCTGTTTTGGCCATGTATAAAGAAGCGCTGGGCATGCACTAGGCCTTAGGGAATGACCAAGCGCACACCGGGAATTGCGCTTATCTTGGCAAGGTCTTCTTCGTATTTTTGCGTCAAATCGTAAACCATTTGCGGGTCCCAGCCAGCGACTTCGACGGCTTGTTCCAACACATCAGGTCTGCCAAAGCGTTCGGCAAATGCGATCATTGCTTTGCGTTTCTGGCGTTCGTTCATATCGGGGTGTTTTTCCAAGTAGGCCTGAAACCGATGAAACCCTTCTTGGGTTAGAATATTTTCGATTAAACTATAACTGCCAACCATCGGTGTTGCAGGTGAAAATCCCCCCACCAATCGCATCAATTGTCCCCAGATAAACGGGGTGTCTTCTGTACACCAGATCGTCATAGCTAATGCAGGAAATCGCTTTCGAATAGAGATCAACAAATCGCTCCAGCGCAGTGAGTGTGGGTCACTTTTGTTTAGAATGAAGTTGGGCTTGTTCGTTTTGGCCTCGCTCATAAGAGCTGGAATAAATGTCGCGGGATTGCGCAAAGCAAAAAATAAATGAGTTTGATCTTCGGGAAACAATTCAGTGAAGCGTATCAAGTTACTAATGGCGTGCGGATAAAATGTGCCATTTTGCACCGTTTCCTTTGGTGCTCCAAAAAAAACCAGGGATACCCATATAAAGCTTTTGGCAGTTTTCGGGTTCATCATTTAGGAAAACATCCTGCAAAATATCACGTACATCCGAATCCGGAGCAGTATGATTGGATTGCATCATGCGTTGACGTAAAGGGCGGCGATAATTTTTGGGGAGAGGAAGTGCAATTTTATTTTGATGATGCAGCTCTAGATTGCGCCGCAAACAAAACTATAAATGATCATCGTCTGTTTTATTTGCGCCTGCATGTAAAATGATGCGCATTTGCCCACTTTCTTGTTTCTTTGTTTTGCGATCTATATACCGTGCAACAATCACAGTTTCAAACACCTAGCGCAATGGGAAACCAGATGCAGTCCTCCCCGAGAGTTTTGTTAAAACAATATACCGCCAGCATTGGCGCGAATGGTTGGACGATATGGGCATTTCTGATCACTGGGCTTGTGATCTTGCCAATATTAACTGTGGTCTTTTTGGCGTTTTTTCCAACTGAAAACATTTGGCCGCACATGTTAAACACTACATTGCCCCGATATTTCAAAACCACGGTTTCATTGATGATTGTGGTTGGCAGCGCCGCCGCGTCGGTGGGCACAATCACGGCATATATTATTGCACGGTACCGATTTTGGGGATCAAGATGGCTGGAATGGGCATTGTTAATGCCATTGGCAATCCCGGCCTATGTCGGCGCCTATGCCTTGGTTGATTTATTGGAATATGCAGGCCCTGTGCAAACTGCCTTGCGCGGCACGTTTGGTTGGCAGAACGCGCGGGATTACTGGTTTCCGGAAATTCGTTCATTTACGGCCGCTTGCCTTGTTTTATCATGTGCGCTTTATCCATATGTCTATCTGTTGGCACGCACGGCGTTTCGCGATCAATCCGCTGCGGCAGATGATGTCGCCAAATCGTTAGGCCGTGGTGCCATCGCACGGTTCTTGCGGATTGGCTTGCCGCTTGCGCGTCCCTCAATCGCAGCGGGAACCGCGATTGTCATGATGGAAACGGTAAATGACTTTGGCACAGTAGATTATTTTGCGGTGCAAACCCTGACCACAGGTATATTTAGCGTTTGGTTGCAATCTGGGAACGTGGGTGGGGCTGCGCAATTGGCTTGTGTGATACTGGCTGTGATCATCGTGTTGGTAAGTTTGGAAAAATCCGCCCGCCGTAAAATGCAGTTTTTTAATCTGTCGACACGCCATCGCGGCATTGAAAAATCGAAGTTGCAGGGACGTCGTGCGGTCGGGGCATTTGCTGTATGCTTTATTCCTGTTTTACTGGGGTTTGTTATTCCAACTACGGTTCTAGGTTGGCATGCGCTGATGCATTTGGACGAATGGATAAACCCAGCCTTGATATCGGCACTATTAAATACACTCTGGGTGGCCTCAATCGCGGCGCTCATCACGGTGTTTGCAGGCATCGTAATGGTCTACGGATTGCGCCTTGCGCGATCAGACATACCCAAGCGTGTCCTGCCTGTGACGTCGATTGGGTATGCCGCGCCGGGAGCTGTTTTAGGGATCGGACTTTTGATTCCGCTGGCATGGTTTGACAATCGCGTGGCGGACGGGATTTGGTCGCTGACTGGGATTGATATCGGATTGATCTTAACGGGTACATCGGCTGCGATTATTTACGCCTATTGCGTTCGATTTTTTGCAATTGCACAGGGGGCAGGTGACGCAGCAATGGGGCGGGTGTCGCCAAACCTTGCAAATGCCGCCCGCTCGCTTGGTCGAAATCGTGTGCAAACCCTTAGGGATGTGTACTTCCCGCTGATGCGCGGGTCGATTGGGTCGGCACTTTTGTTAGTCTTTGTTGATTGTGTGAAAGAGTTGCCCGCAACGCTTTTGCTGCGCCCGTTTAACTACAATACGCTTGCGACGCTGGTTCACGAACAAGCAAGCCTAGAAAATTTATCACAGGCTGCGCCTGCGTCGCTGTGTATCATTAGCGTTGGTTTACTGGCTGTCTTGTTTTTGGCCAGAACGAACAGATAAAAAAAATCACAAAATAGCTTTTTCGCTCTTGCAAGAGGTGAAAGCATTATTTATCTACCCGCGCAGTGCCCCTATAGCTCAGCTGGTAGAGCAACTGATTTGTAATCAGTAGGTCCGCGGTTCGAGTCCGTGTGGGGGCACCATAAGTTTCAAGGGCTTAGCTGAAATACGCTGGGCCTTTTGTTTTTCTGGGGAAACGCTGGGGAAACATTTTTTACAAACACTGCGTAATAAGGGTAGGGGGCAAAAACTCGACCGCTTCAGTTGCTAGTTATCCCGCTCTCACATGTTTTCTGAAAAAGGTTTACCATTATTGGTGCGCCTCCGCTTTAGTGCTTTAGGCGGGATGCCAAGGCGCACAAGTTGGTGATTAAGAGCCTAGAATTGACGTTAAACAATTGTTGACCCTGATCAAGAAATGCTGCCTACACATGTAATAAGCTTTCAACGATTTTGAGGTGATATCAAAGTATACCTATGTATTCGTTTACTTGCGTCACCGAGGCTCTATATGGGCTGTTATGAAAATGAAATTTTGGTATACCTGCGAAGCTAATTGCAACTCTATGAGCGATAATCGCCCTAGTTGCGGGACCCCTGTGGGGGCTAAGTCTCAAAGATTAGCTAACATTATACCTTTGATTTCTGAGGCGAGCATATCATTTTTGATGATTGGAGTTGTGGCTTTATGACATGGCAAAGTGTAACTGGTATTCCTGATGGGACATATCTTGATTTATTGTTGGCTGGTGGCTGTACAACTGCGTTGGTATTGGCAGTTTCACTATCTTTGCTATTGGTCAATCAAACAATTAATTAGTTTGCCTGTAGAAGGTACTTATTAATCGCTGTTGTCAATCCTAACTCTTCACCACATCTTGATAACGGTTATTTCGTAATTACTACATATGCCATTTCAGCTGCAGCAGTGTGTTGTCCATACCACAGAGAGCCAACCACGCATACTCTAAGCTTTTATTTTTAAAAGATAATTATATTCTAATTCCAAAAAAAAAGAGGCAGATTCGTGAGTATTCATCAAATAGACCGTCAAGGCGGGGCTAAGTACGTCGTGTATGATGAGGATGGAAACGTCGTTATCATTTCAACAAACAAGCAAGTGTGTAAGGCAGTAATGACAAAACAAATGGCTGCGTAGCTTTCGGAATGCTTATTCATGTCTAAAGTGCCGAAAGATACTATCCATGACCGCATTGGCAGAACAGGTTGATGTTTGCTTGTTTCTGAGGTGAAGCTGGGTCATTCT
>CBFHNF010000033.1:0-12491 GCA_965657135.1 uncultured Paracoccaceae bacterium | reverse complement strand
GACGTTGTACCAACAGAGGGCCAAGACTGGTCCACGGATCCATTTGAGCTGGTCGAAAAAGATGGCCTGCTCTATGGGCGCGGCAGTTGTGATATGAAGGGGTTTGATGCACTAGCGATCTGGGCACTGGTTCAGGCAAAATCCCGTCCGATGACGCGCCCTATTCAACTTGCCCTAAGTTTTGACGAAGAAATTGGATGCACAGGCGCGCCCCCCATGATTGCGCGGATGCAAGAGATTTTTCCAAAAGCAGAACTGGCAATCATCGGCGAACCCTCAATGATGAAAGTTGTCACCAGCCATAAGGGCAGCCAAGTGCATCGTACTCATGTCACTGGATATGAGGTTCACAGCTCGAACCCAACTCTGGGGGTCAGTGCGATTTTAGAGGCGGGGCGATTGATAAGTTGGGCCAACCAAATCAACGAAGAGAATGCACAACAAAAACCAACACCGACTGCATCGCTGTTTGATCCGCCTTGGACCACGGCGCATATCGGAACAATCCACGGTGGAACGGCGCAAAATATAACCGCCAAAGACTGTGTGTTCGGGATAGATTTCCGCATTGTCCCAGGTGAGGATGGTCGGGATTGGGAAGCCAAATATCGCGAAGAAGTCCGCCGTGTCGAAGCCGCCATGCAGGCCGTGCGGCCCGAAACCTCGATTAAAATTGAAACGCGGGCTTCTGTGCCAGGTTTGCGCCCAGAAACCGAGGGAGCTGCAGAAACCTTGGCGCGCGCAATAACAGGTGACAACGGAACTCATGTGGTCAGCTATGGGACCGAGGCAGGTCAGTTTCAGGATGCTGGATATTCTGCCTGTATCTGCGGCCCCGGCGATATCGCACAGGCGCATCAAGCGGATGAGTTTATCAGCATCGCACAAATGAATGCTGGGCAAAAATTCATGGAACGCCTATTGGATCGGATGACCTAATGCTGCCCAATGGGTGGCATATTCGTGAACTTGATGACCCAACAGATCGTCCTGCGTTGCGCGAATTTTATGCACGTTCATCGGATTACGTTTTGCTAGAAACGGGTTTTGCCCCGTCTGAGGACACAATTGATGAACTGTTCCAAAATGCCCCGCCAGGCGGCGATCCTAAAGAATGTGTCCACCTTGGGTTATTTGATACAGCGGGACACATCCACGGCATTTGTGAGCAAAGCTTTGGCTTTCCAAACCCACAGAGCAGTTATTTGGGCCTGTTGATGCTGGCCCCCGATATACGCAGCCTCGGATACGGACCAATTCTGTTTAATCGTATGAAACATATCGCGCTCAACAAAAAGTGCACCGAATTGTTCGTGGCCGTCCTTGATGCAAACCCCCGCGGACGCGCGTTTTGGGAGGATTTGGGATTTCAATATCAGTTAAGCTCGGACCCAATCATAACCGGAAGCGCAACGCATGTGCGCCACCGTCTGCGGTATCAATTGGACTAACCTGCCATCTCTTTGATCGGGGGTTCCGCGTCATCGGGCAAGGCACTGACGTATCCCTCATCCCCAACACGTGCTTTTAGATCATCCCAAGCCTGCTTGCGCAATTCAGGGTCCAACACCGCATCAACCCCTGTCATTGCCATGACTGTCGCAGCATGCACCATTCCCTTGAGCGCGGGTGAGCTTTTTCCCTGCGCCACCATTTGCCATGTGTGGTAGGGTGTGCCAATGGCATAATTTGCCCCCCATAATTGCACCGTCGGAACAACCCAACTGACATCCCCCACATCGGTTGATGCAGGTAGATCATTGGACTGATGGCCTAACGGCGGCAGAAAGTCGGCCAACACCTTATCCTTTTGCACCCCTACGCCCAGCATCGAATAGGACGCTGTGATATCCTTTTGCTCTAAGGTATCTTGGAAGCGCTTTGCATAGGCAACGTCGGCATCTGTGAAATCGGGTGCACCGAGCATGTGCAAATTTTTCTCCATCGCTTGGCATAATGGGGTATTCGCAATCACCTCAGATGAAATGGTCACCAACCGCCACTTCATTTCGGTGTCCGTCATAAGCGCCGCCCCCTTGGCAACGTTAACAACACGATCGATCAATTTAACCGTTTCTTTGACGGATGGTTCGCGCACGACGTATCGTGTATTGGCATACGCCTGAACCACATTTGGCGATATGCCACCCGCGTCGATATAGGCGTAGTGAATCCGTGCCTGATCCGACATATGCTCGCGAAGATAATTCACGCCGACATTCATTAATTCAACCGCATCCAGCGCAGAGCGCCCTAAATCAGGACTAGCCGAGGCATGGCTAGCTTTGCCAAAAAATTCAAAATCGACCCGTGCTGCCGCCAAAGATGACCCCGTAACAACGGTCGCAATCGATCCAGGGTGCCAGGTAATGGCTATATCGCAATCGTTGAAAACACCCTGTTTCACCATGAATGATTTGGCCGATCCGCCCTCTTCGGCTGGGCACCCATAATAGCGTACGCGCCCGGGTGTACCTGTTTCTTCCAACCAGTTCTTAAGTGCAATTGCCGCAAGCATTGCCGCCGATCCCAGCATATTGTGCCCACATCCGTGCCCGTTGGCACCGCTTTCCAAGGCTTTTGGTTCAGCAACATCTGCGACCTGGCTTAACTCTGCCAGTGCATCAAATTCACCTAGAAATCCAATAACAGGCCCGCCTTCGCCCGCCTCACCAATAACCGCAGTGGGAATTCCTGCGGCTTCTTTTGTGATGCGAAATCCCTGCGCCTCTAGTTCTTCTATATGAAGTGCGACAGATTTATGCTCTGCATAGCAGGTTTCTGGAACCGCCCAAACATTATCAGAGAGCGCGCGCAAACGGTCTGCGTTTTCGTCAATATGTTTCCAAATAGGGTGCTGGTTCATTTCAATTCTCCTTACAGACATTTGAAACCCTACGCCGTGCGTTTAAGACTTTTCAAGAACATTATTCGTTTATAATCGCACTTGCATCCGCGCCACGGCTTGATCACAGTACCGGTAAACCTGTCACAATGTAACTTTGGTCATGACTAAGACACATCCGCAAAAAACCCCTGAAATCTGCATATTGGGTCATGACGCCCTTTTGATCCGCTTTGCCCGTGAAGCGAGTGAGGCCGCCACTGCCTGCGTACAGGTCATGCTGCAATTAATTGACGAGGCAAAGCCCGAAAACATAGTCGAAATCGCGCCGGCCTTGGCATCTGTAATGGTCCGTTTTAACGGCGGCTCTGACACACGTGCACGTCTGCACGCGAAATTATCAGAAATTATCAAGGCGACGGATTGGAACACCGTTTCTATCCCACCCGCAAAACGCCAATGGACCATTCCTGTATGTTTTGAAGGCGTAGCCGCGCCGCACCTGCAAGAGGTCGCTGCCATCGCCCAAAAATCTACCGCAAACATTATATCGGACCTTGAAACAAACGATTTGCGTGTACTTGCGATTGGTTTTGCACCAGGACAACCCTATGTAGGTTTGTTGCCTGAGGAATGGAACATGCCGCGCATGTCATCGCTAACGGCTGAGGTCCCGGCAGGCGCTTTGGTGACCGCAGTGCGCCAATTGGTATTATTTGCAAATCCATCACCGACGGGCTGGCGACAAATAGGGATGAGCGCGTTTAAACCCTTTGCACCAGATGCAGCGACACCCATTTTGCTGCGTGCAGGTGATGCCATGCGTTTCAGGCGTGCAGCCACTGATGAAATTGCTCGGCTTCGCCAAAGTGATGATCCCAAAGGGGGTGCAATATGTCAAACCCTTTAATCGAAATACTGCGCGCGCCGGGGGGATTAACACTTCAGGACATGGGGCGCATCGGAACAACGGCAATTGGTCTGTCCCAAGGGGGCGCAATGGATAAATTGGCTCTGATCGAAGCCGCAACCCTACTGGGCAACGCGACTGTGACTCCCGCGATCGAATTCATGGGATCTGGTGGATCAATTCGGATTCTAAGCGAGGTAACAATCGCCCTTACAGGTGCCCAAATGCCGGCACATATCGGCGAACGTCGATTAACATGGAACGCATCTCATCGGGTAAAGGCAGGTAATGTCATCACACTTGGGGCACCGATTGATGGCGTTTACGGCTATCTTACGCTTCACGCGGAAATTGATACGCCTTTCTTATTTGCAAGCCAATCAAGCCATATCAGCGCAGGTGTTGGTCACAGTTTTCATCAAGGTGACCGAGTATGTGGTCGGGCCGCAGGGCCGACACGCTCTCTTAAAATTCGCCCGATCGAACGATTTTCAGGCGGGGTGCTACGCTATCTTTCTGGGCCACAAACCGATTTGTTTTCACCATCAGATATTCAGCGGTTCCACGAAACCCAATTTCGGGCCAGTCACATTGCCAATCGCCGCGGGATCAAGGTTGACTTTGATGGCGGGCCTTTCATGCCGCAAAACGCTGCCAGCATCGTATCAGACATTATTCTGACCGGCGATATTCAAATGACAGGTGATGGCATGCCATATGTGTTAATGTCAGAGTGCCAGACCATGGGAGGCTATCCTCGAATTGGGACAGTCATCCCCAACGATCTGCCCGTTTTGGCGCAATCAAAGTCAGGCACGCCTATTCGATTTGAACAGATTTCATTGAACCAAGCGGATGAGCTTTTGGCGCGGTCCGTCACCACACATTCGATGGCATCTCAACTTTCATCATTGGTGCGTGATCCGGCGGAAATGAACGATCTGTTGTCGCATCAATTGATCAGCGGCGCGATTACAGGTTATGAAGAAACAGATCCCCCAAAATAAAACTGATTTGCGTTTTCTCCAAACACTGCAGTGTGGTGCTGTTCAGGAACAATCGCCATGTGACGTTGCAACAACACCTCAAAACTGCATGGAAGCGAACATACTGAAAAATTCGAACCAAACATCACGCGATTGGCACCGAATTGATCCAAAACCACATCTGCAATTGGACGAACTGAGTCAGCGTTCCAAGTATGGTCAAACATGCCTAAGCCAGAAAGTTTACACCACACATTTGGCAACGCAGCAAGATGACCAAGCGCGTTTGCCCAATCTGCGATACCCTGTTGCGTCCTGTTATAGGGTGATCCCGCGTGACACACCACCAATCGCAAATCGGGAATTTGCGATAATACTTCGACCATTTGTGGGATCAATTCGGGGATCAACTGAAGATCAAAGAACAACCCGCGGCTGGCCAAACTTTGCAATCCTTCCACAAATGCAGGATTTGACATAAGCGCATTCGTCCGGCAAGGCTGGGAAGCATATGATCGGGGCGAAAAAGTCGCCCCGCGCCCAGACGCGAAAGGTGATTAAAATGGCAGTCCGATACCTACATAGATCAAAACCAGAATCTGAAATCGCTGCGGAAGACGCAAAGGTGCGCGCGGTTGTTGAAACCACATTGGGCGACATTCAGGCACGTGGAGATAGCGCAGTTCGCGAGTTGAGCGAAAAGTTCGACAACTATTCACCGAAACACTTTCGTCTTAGCGAAAGCGAAATAGAAGCTGCGATGCAGCGTGTTTCAACGCGCGATATGGATGACATAAAATTTGCCCAAAAACAAATTCGCAATTTTGCTGAGGCACAGCGCGCATCAATGACCGATGTAGAAGTTGAAACAATGCCCGGTGTTATCTTGGGTCATCGCAACATTCCCGTACAATCGGTGGGGTGTTATGTGCCGGGTGGTAAATTCCCGATGGTCGCATCGGCACATATGTCCGTTTTAACAGCATCTGTCGCGGGTGTGCCTCGTATCATCGCATCGGCCCCACCAGTGAACGGCGAACCTCACCCGGCGATTGTTGCAGCGATGAAGATGGGGGGCGCCCACGAAATTTATGTGATTGGCGGGATTCAGGCCGTGGGCGCTATGGCTATCGGTACGCAAACCATTGAACCGGTTCATATGCTGGTAGGTCCCGGCAATGCATTCGTTGCCGAAGCGAAACGCCAACTTTACGGTCGTGTTGGCATAGACCTGTTTGCGGGGCCCACTGAAACGATGGTGATTGCAGATGACACGGTGGATGCAGAACTCTGTGCTACCGATCTATTGGGACAGGCAGAACATGGATATAATTCACCTGCAGCCATGATCACATGTAGTGAAAAACTGGCGCGCGCAACCTTGGAAGAAATTGAGCGCATCTTAACGATCTTGCCCACTTCGGATACTGCACGCGTTAGCTGGGAAAATTATGGCGACATGATAGTGTGCGACACCCATGAAGAGATGCTCGCTGTTGCTAATGAAATGGCCTACGAACACGTACAAATCATGACCGATCGCGATGATTGGTATTTGGACAATATGCATTCCTACGGGGCGCTATTTCTTGGTCCACGTACAAATGTTGCCAATGGCGACAAAGTTATCGGAACAAACCATACCCTACCTACGAAAAAAGCGGGGCGATACACGGGTGGTTTGTGGGTTGGGAAATTCCTGAAAACCCACAGCTATCAACGCATCGTGACTGATGAGGCCGCCGCCTTGGTGGGGGAGTATGGCTCACGTTTGTGTATGTTGGAAGGATTTGTTGGGCACGCTGAACAATGCAATGTGCGCGTACGTCGGTACGGTGGTAAAAACATTCCCTACGGTGAGGCGGCAGAGTGAGCGATATCAATCAACGCAACAAACACACCGCAATCGCGTTTTGGAAGGCGCTTGATGCGCATCGCTCTGCGCCTTCGGATATTTTATCCTTATTGGACGGTGACCTGCATTGGGATGGGTTTGCACCATTTCCAAACACCCATACCGCAACAGAGTTTATCGACACATTTGTCACCCCTTTTTATAACGCATTTGGTCAGGTTGAACGTGAAACCCACATTCTGATGGGTGGTGTGTCGAACGGACGGGCAGATAGAAGCGCAGATGGGCGTCACTGGGTCGGCGCGACAGGGTATTTAAATGCCAGCCAATTTCACGATCTGGATCATGTCCCGCTAGTACAGCTTTTGTACTAGCCGCGTATCAATGCGACCTCTTTAAATTTGATTATAACATATTTGGAGAGATAACATGCCAATAGAAGTCAAAAGTTTTGAAAATGCAGACGAAGCCAAAGATATGCCAAACGCGCGTATGGAGGCTGTAAATGTTCTTGGCCAACGCGTTATGAAATTGACCTTAGCCCCAGATTGGAAATGGTCCAAAGACATCAAACCAATCGTAGGAACCTCTAGTTGTCAAGCGACGCATACGGGTATCATCGTTGAAGGCACTGTGCATTGTGTATGTGATGATGGCTCAGAGGCGACATACACCGCAGGCGACGCTTATGCCATTTCCCCTAATCATGACGCATGGTGCGTTGGTGGAACCCGCGCAGTTGTTTACGAATTTGCAGGAATGTGGGGAGAATAGGAAATGTCATTGTACAAAAAACTAAAGCACGCCCAAGATACGAAAGACGCAGATGCGTATCTCGACTGCCTGCACGAAGATTTTGTGTTTGTCAGACACCAATCAGGCACACAGGTGAATAAGGCAGATTGGACTCCCACTGTGACAGCAATGATGGCCAGCGATGAATTAGAATTCAACAATCAAAGATGTCTTTATGAAAACGAGGACATCCTTGTCGAACATTCCTTCATGAAATTCGCGGATGGCACTTCAGAAGCCGTGTTGGTTGTCAGCCACATTAAAGACGGAAAAATTATCAGGGTCGAAACAGGTGCCACACCTGTGAAGCCATAGAAAAAAGGAGAAAAATCTATGTCATATGTTTCAATCAGAGAAGCAACACCACTATTGGGTAAAGACCTAATTCTAGAAAAGCGGATGAAAAGAATATCCGATATCATGGCCAACCATGG
Organism: uncultured Paracoccaceae bacterium; assembly: GCA_965657135.1. Lineage (GTDB taxonomy): Bacteria > Pseudomonadota > Alphaproteobacteria > Rhodobacterales > Rhodobacteraceae > HIMB11. The sequence goes on along the minus strand of CBFHNF010000033.1, from coordinate 4,666 downwards.
TGCAAAATCTGCATTATATAAAGTGGTCGCTGGCGACGGTGCGGGACGCTATGATTTGCAAAACTGGTATGCCTCGCTTGAAGAGGCTGCCAATTCGTTCCAATCCTACGGCGCGGACCCCGATTATCAGGAAATGATGAACATGCGTGCGGCTGACCCCATTGCAGATGTTGTTGGCCCTTGGATCGGGCGCATGGCATATGGTGCGCCCAAGGGTATCAAACCTGTTGTGGTGCATCGTGATTATCACGCACCACGTAGCGCGTTGGCAACGGCTCTTGAACTTGCTCCGCAACTCGACGCACTCATGGCCGAAATTGATGTTGAAATCGGCATTGGTGTTCCGATTATGAAGAACGATCATGAAATGCTGCGGATCGTTTATCGTTTTAATTCATTGACCCATTGGGGGCAGTGCGTGGATAAGATGATCGCAGACGAGCGTTTTGCAAAACTTGTAAGTGACGCACACGAAGCGGCAACGCTGAAGACATCAAGAATGCTCGTGTTGAAATAGTAATCCATAGTTGGGGAGGATTTACCCCCTCCCCAACACTCTAATTGGGCAACTCGTTCATCAATGCACTACCGTAAGCGGCAGCTCACCGCGCCCCAATTCGCTTGTCGCCATCCAATTTACAAATGATTTCTGTAAATTATAATCGCCTTCGAGGATAATTGTTTGTTTTTTAAGCTCGGAGGCATAGCTCGTGTAGTTCATGTAGCATGCTGCCAAGATTGATTTTTCTGTAACGATCACAAGGTTAGGCTCATGACCAAGATTGTTGTCCGTCAATTCGGGTTTTTGATGTTTATTGAGCAAGATATAATAATCTTGCGCTTCGTTTCCTGTCCTCTCATTCAGGCAGAAATGTAAAACAGCCGCATCGCTTGGCAGGAAATTCAAATTGATTTTTTGACTAAGGATCCAAAGTAACATGGCGCTGTCAGCGGAGTGAACACTCGCCTCTTGATCTAGCCATTCCCGACCCCATTCACCCATTGCAAACAAAACTTTGGTTATTTTTTTGCCCGCATCCGTCGGGCAATAATACTGTGCCGGGGACCTGTCGCACTCGCGTTTTTCGATCACACCATTTTCGATCAAGAATTTTAATCGTTGTGACAATAGCGTCGGAGACACGTTTGGTAGCAGACGCCGTATGTCGTTGAATGTGGTTAAGTCGTATAAGCAGACAGACCGCAAAATCTGAATGTTCCATTTTGGCTGCAGTATTTTTGCAGCAGCGGCAATTGGGCAGTAGGTATCTTTTAGCATAGTACCTCCTAACATGACACGTCGTACTTGTAGCCTAGCACACTTGTTTGCTATCAATATGACAATTAAGTATCGCTTGTTTTTTATTTCGTACTGACCGAACTCAATGAGTTCACACAACTTAGAAAAGTTTAAGTTGATAATATTTCATATATGGAACGATCGGGATTGCACCTACCCCCCACTCGGCAGCACATGTTTATCGTTATGATAAATTTGCCCAAAACCAGTGAACAGTTTTCTAAGAACCAAGACAGACAACAATCAATAATACGCACAAAAAGACAGTGTCCTGGATACGAGTACAAAAACTGTACTTGCGACCTCCCTTACACTATTGACAGCGTTGGGCACCAATAACTGCGAAAGGTGCTGCAAAATGTTATTTATGATTACATCGACACATGATTATTCTACATGCCAGACACATCACCCGGAAAAGGGGCCTCTCTTTAAAAATACCATTGCCAATCTTGGGGACCATGGCGTGAAAGTACATGCACAGTATTCAAATCGGCTGGAGCATACATTGTTCATTGTTTGCGAAGCTGACTCTTTTGAACAACTTGATGCAGCCTTTGATCCCATCTTGGAAATGGGTCATCTTGAGGTAACACCTGTGATGAAGCGTTCCTAGATACTCAAATTATTGCGGGTATAACCCACGAACACCTCGATCAGAATGCTTGGCAGATTGGCTAGTCCGATGAATCTGTGCCGCCTGCCAAGGATAAAAAATCATCATGTACTTCGCCTAGGTTGCCATGTCCCCTGGCCCAAAACAAATTTGGGCAAGGTGCAAGCTGCGTGGTCGAAGTTGAACTTGATAACGCAGAATTTAAACAATGAAAGAGTGTGAAGTACATATTTTGTACTTGGCACATCATCATCCGAAATCTTTACATAGCGGTACAAACAGAGAGGAAATAATATGAGCTACTTTACGATTTCTCATTGGGAAGCAGATGAATGGAATGATGAAATGGAAGCGATGGCGCGCGACCAATTTGCACCCCTGATAATGTCTTGCGGCGCGTCAAGCGTGGATTTCATCCAGACTGGTGAATTAACATTTTCAGTTGTTACCAAATATCAGGACGAAGCGACAGCGACGACTGCAGCGCAAAAGATAGCAGAGATCAGAGGTCAGGCGTCTACAGAACTACCTGTTCGTATGAAGTCAGACATCAAAGGCGCAACCTTTGTCAGCACATAGTCAATGCGCTGTTTGTAACAAACGCCTACAAAACAACCAGTAATGAAAGTTCAAGGAACAACATCATGATCGAAGCAAGCGGTGGAATTATAAATTTTTTGGCCATTTTAGTACCAACATTGATGGGACTGTACTATGGCTTTCGCTGTCTTTTTCAAACAGATGCGGCGATTGCTGAATGGGGTATTGGTGCTGCATCCGCCTGGATGGTGCGATTTGTAGGAGTTTGTGTGGGCACGCAGAATGTCGTTTACGCCATTTTGCTGCTGACCTCTCCAGCCGGCGCCTGGGCACTATTTGCATACGGAACGATACAATCGGCAGGAATGCTGATAATGAGTTATGTGACCGTAAATGGAAAATGGGCAACCGTAGAAGGTGTGAAGCCAACACATGAAGGTACAATCGTTGCGGCGATTTTGTTGGTGTGTCACCTTTATATAATGTTCGCAATGCACGCCATTATCTATGCATAAGCATTCAAGTACCCACGCGTGTAGCTAAAACTCGCGTGGGTCACAGCCCTGCAAATCATACCCCGTGACATTGCGAAAAACAGGGTTTCGATCACGAATTTTTGGGTACCCGACATCTTGCAAGTCATCAGGGTTTCAATGTAATGCAACAGCATGTTTATAGTTGCAGCACTCTATCACTTTACTCGATTTGACGATCCCTCTGCGATGCGGGGGCCGCTTCAGGAAAAATGCGATGCACTGCGCATTTGCGGCTCTCTCTTACTCGCCAAAGAGGGAATTAACGGAACGATTGCAGGTGCACGAAAAGACATCGACGCAATCCTGCAATATTTACGTCAACTGCCTGGATGTTCCGATTTAGAACACAAGGAAAGCACGGCGAGCCTACCACCCTTTCCTCGGATGAAAGTGAAGTTAAAAAAAGAAATCGTAACGATGGGCCAGCCGAATGTCGACCCTGTGGCTAAGGTTGGGCATTACGTTGATGCAACGGATTGGAACGAATTGATTTCCGCGCCAGATGTTGTGGTAATTGATACGCGCAACGATTACGAAGTTGGAATTGGAACATTCGATGGAGCAATCGATCCAGAAACCAAATCCTTCCGCGAATTTCCAAGATGGTGGGACGAAAACAAAGATCGATTTCACAACAAACGTGTTGCTATGTTTTGCACTGGCGGAATTCGCTGCGAGAAATCCACAAACTACCTTCTGGGGCAAGGCGTTAAAGACGTGTATCACCTAAAGGGTGGCATTTTGAAATATTTGGAAGAAGTTCCACAATCCGAAAGCAAATGGCAGGGCGAATGTTTCGTGTTTGATGCACGTGTCTCAGTTGGTCACGAACTGAAAGAAGGGCCCCATCACCTATGCTATGCCTGTCGCCGCCCTATTTTACCCGCGGACATGAATCGCACTGAATATGAACATGGCGTGGCCTGTCATCAATGCTGTGGTGAAACCAGTGATGCGGACAAAGACCGTTTTCGCGAACGCCAAAAACAGATCCGCCTGGCACGCGAACGTGGCGAAAAACATATGGTTGGATATGACGGAAATTGACATGATACACTGTGTGACAGGTCAGTCTTATCCTACGGGTCAACTTAACGCATAATCCCATATTTGACGGCAAGGCCGATCGCCCCCTCATTCAAATATGGATAAAGATTACTTTTGGTGGCGCAGATCAAATAATAAATCTCTCTTGAGACTTGCTCTAAGAGCGAATCTCAATCGCAATAACAACCTATGATTGCAATGAACGCACCCTGTCTGAGCGGGCGCCTCAAAACGCAACAAACAACTATTTCGCGAAATCAATCTACTCTTTCACGCAATGATTGTGCGGTTTCACGAAGTTTCACTGGAGGCATTCCGGATTAAATACAGAAGGTTTGCTTACAAATTGCTGACGGAAAGTGGCGCTGTCAGACAAACGAGCCCAAACATCAGTAGTCATTTGGAGAGTATTTCTATGAGGTCACTAAGGAGCGCCACTCGGTGAGAGCGGCGTCACGGTTTAGTTTGAATGTACTGCGTTTTGAAAGTGACCTTTGCGAGTTGAATAGATTGTGAAACGAGGCATGGATTGAGGCGAACTTCTGTAGACTGTGCATGCGCCTAAATCGAAGCATAGCCCTTTCTCGTCGTCGAAAGGGTAAGTGTGAATTCTCAACTCTGTTGTTT
>CBFHNF010000032.1:0-12901 GCA_965657135.1 uncultured Paracoccaceae bacterium | reverse complement strand
GCAAGAACGTTGCCGCGGAATGAAATACCAAACGGACAAAAAATTTCTCACGAAGAACTGTGTTCTTTCACTAGGTTCGAGACACAGTGTCGAGCCCCGGAATCTCTCCCCTCAAACACGCGAAAAAGTGTGTGTAGTGATGAGGCAAAGTGCCGAGCTACGCGCGCGTGAGGAAAAGCTTTAAATTATTTTTAGGGGACAGGATTGGGGACAGAAACAACTCTCAACCTTTAAATGGTTGTAATCATTTATGTATTTTTGAAGTGATGGCGGAGGAGGTGGGATTCGAACCCACGGTACGCGTTAACGTACGTCGGTTTTCAAGACCGGTGCATTCAACCACTCTGCCACTCCTCCGACTGGGTTCGTTTAATGGATGCGAATTGATTCTAAAAGTGCAATTTTCAAGATTTTTGCAAACAGTAAATCAAAATCTATCTAGCCTCACAAAAACCAGTCTGTTCAACATAACCAGCATCGATGTCGCGAAGTAAAAAAGTTTTGCCCAAATTTATGATGCCGCTTTTCTTAAAACGCAATTGGGGTTAAGTTTCTATCAAAACATAAAACACACAAAAACGAGCGGTAGACGGCAAAGGGACAACATGCTGATCACAATACAAAAAGCAGGAAAAAAATGGGTGACTATGGGCGCTATGATCGCGCTATTAACGGGGTGTGCGGGGCTTGATCTAGGCGAAGAAAGTGCAAATGAATCACCCAGCACCGTGACGAGCCTTGTCGAACGCGACGTTGAGGCCCCCGACGTCGTTAATCTTAACGAGCCGGGATTGTGGGACGGTCGGCCCTCTTTGGGAGGTATTTGGGTGGCCCATCCAAATGCAAAAGACCCCGAGAAAGTCATTGTTAAAAATCCGCAAAATGGAAAATTTGTGATTGGGGCACTTTTTCGCCGTGAACGCGAATTCTCGGGCCCAAGTTTACAGCTGTCCTCTGATGCAGCCAACGCATTGAGAATATTGGCGGGCCAACCAACGACGGTGTCTGTGGTCGCACTTAGACGCCAATCCGTCCCAGCCGAAGCGCCAGAAGCGCCCGATAATGCGGATCAAGTGATTGAAGAAAGCCTTGAACCGATGCAACAAACAGCAGAAGCCGCAATTTCAGCAGCAGATACAGCCGCACCTGCGGCAAGACCGAGTGCGCTGAGCAAACCATATTTGCAGATTGGTATTTTTGGGGTTGAGGCAAATGCAAAAGGCGCGGTGTCTGATATGCAAGCCAAAGGGCTCAGTGCTTCCGTGCGTAAATTAACACTGAACAACAAACCGTTTTGGCGCGTCATTGTCGGGCCGGCAGCAAATACCGCCGAGATGACTGCCATGCGCCAAACGGTTTCCATAGCAGGGTTTTCAGATGCATATGCTGTCAAAAATTAAAATTTATGTCGCACTCCTGATTTTCGGCTTAGGTGCTAACGTTGCAACGGCATTTGAAACGAATGCAAAGGCTGCGTACATCTATGACTTAACGTCTGGCACAGTTTTGTTGAGCAAAAATGCGGATGTACCGCTACCACCTGCCTCGATGTCAAAGCTGATGACACTATACATTGCATTTGAATTCATACGTGCCGGACAATTGCGCCTTGATGAAAAACTTCCAGTCTCTGCACATGCTGAGTCCTATGGTGGTTCAACAATGTTTTTGGATACGACTGATCGGGTAAGTGTCCATGACTTGCTACGTGGGATTATTGTTTTGTCAGGCAATGATGCGTGCGCCGTCATCGCCGAGGCCTTGTCTCCAGATGGAAGTGAAGCTGGATTTGCAAAATTGATGACCCGCCGCGCACAGCAAATGGGCATGACAAACTCAACCTTTCAGAACTCGAACGGTTGGCCACATTCAACCCATCGGATGAGCATGCGCGATCTAGGGCTATTGACGACCCGCTTGATCGAAGATTTCCCTGAATTCTACGATATGTTTTCGCAAACTGAATTCGAATTCGATGGACGTGCGCCTGCAAACACTCGAAACCGTAACCCACTACTGGGTCTGGGAATTGGCGCCGATGGATTGAAAACGGGTCATACCCAAGAAGCGGGATATGGCCTTGTGGGGTCTGCCCAACAGGGCGAACGTCGCATTATTTTTGTGCTGTCTGGCTTATCCAGCGTAAGCCAAAGAGCCGACGAAGCCGAGGCTGTTGTGAACTGGGCCTTCCGACAGTTCGCTGCCCGTAACTTTGGCAAAGCAGGAGATATTGTCACGCAGGCCAAAGTTTGGGATGGATCAAGCGCAAACGTCGGGATGGCGTTATCGAAGGATTTAACAACCCTTGTTCCGGTACTTGGTACGGGTGAGGTGGAATTTGAAGTCGAATACTTAAACCCCATTCCAGCCCCCATTACACAAGGTGCCATTATCGGCAACTTGGTGGTTAAAACCCCTGAATTAGAAGATACCCGCGTTCCTCTCGTTGCCGCTGAAGGCGTCGCACGCGGTGGTTTTTTTCGACGTGTTTTAACGGCTGGTCAATCTTTGCTATTGCAAGCCAATGCAGCAAACGAGACCGGATCTTGACACAGGGGCGGTTCATATCGTTCGAAGGGATCGACGGTTCTGGCAAATCTACACAGGCCAAATTGTTGGCCAAAACGCTAAGCGAATTGGGCCACGATGTGGTGTTAACCCGCGAGCCCGGCGGATCGGTGGGTGCCGAAGAAATCCGCGCCCTTGTTTTGCAGGGTGATCCAGATCGTTGGTCAGCAGAAAGCGAAATTTTATTATTCACGGCTGCACGGCGCGATCACATGGAAAAAACGATTTTACCGGCCTTGGACCAAGGCAAGACAGTCATTTGTGATCGCTTTGCTGACAGTACACGCATGTATCAAGGACTAAGCCGGGGAGATTTACGCAGGCTGGTGGATGAACTGCATTCATTGATGATTCCACGCGATCCTGATCTGACAATACTTATCGACCTTGATCCCAAATTGGGCCTGACGCGCGCTAAAGCTCGCAACACGGTTGAAGAGCGTTTCGAAGATTTCGGTATTTCACTACAGGAAAAAATGCGGATTGGTTTCTTGGATCTTGCTCAGCAGTTTGCCCAGAGATTTCGAGTGATCGACGGACTGCGCGACATTGATGATGTCGCCAAGGACGTCCTTAGCGCCGTGCAAAATCACCGATGAGCCATGAAGATGACATCCTACCCTCCTCTGACGTGATCGAGGGGGCCAAACACCCATCACAAGCATTGGACGTCATTGGACATGGTCGTGGCGAAGAATTATTCGTTGAAGCGCTGAACGAAAACCGTCTTCATCACGCGTGGATGATTACGGGTCCAAAGGGCATCGGCAAGGCAACGTTTGTATGGCGATTGGCAAAATATCTGTTGTGCACCCCAATAAAGCAGGATGGACCGTCATTGTTTGGGGATGCGGAGGATTCTATTACATCTCTAGATATCGCCCCCGATCACCCCGTATTACGACGCATACAGGCTGGATCAGAAGGCAGGCTAAGCATCGTGCGTCGCCTCTATGATGAAAAGCGAAAAACATTCAAAGCGCAGATCACCGTTGAAGAAATTCGCAAACTAAAATCCTTTTTTGCCCTATCTGCTGCGGATGGTGGACGGCGGGTTGTGATCATTGATGCTGCTGATGATATGAATGTGAATGCAGCAAACGCGCTGTTAAAAGTTTTAGAAGAACCACCACAGCATACGATCCTCTTACTAATATCGCACCAACCTTCACGCCTCTTACCAACCATTCGCTCTCGGTGTCGCACATTGCGGCTGAACGCACTGTCACAGGCGGACATTGATCAAGTGTTGGCCGCGCAGGACTTGGATATTTCCCCAGCAGAGATGTCGGCATTGGGCACCTTATCGGCGGGTTCCGCAGGCGAGGCCATTCGGCTTGCCCAGCATCAAGGCCCCAAAGTGTATGAAAATATCTTAGCGCTTTTGTCACAGGCACCAAATATTGATCGCCCAAGCATCATCAAATTCGCAGAAGGCTATGCCGGCCGCACCAGCCGCGAGGATTTGGATATTCTGGCGTTGATGATTGATAGGATCCTATCACGACTGGCCATTTTCGGCGCGACTGGACGCCCCCCCGCACAGTTAGCGCATCAAAACGAAATTGATATATTTTCCAAATTGTGTCCAAGGCCCGATTATGCACAAAATTGGGCTGAACTCTGCCAAGAGCTTTCGAATAGATTTCGACATGGGCGCGCCGTGAACCTTGACCCCGTGGCATTGGTCCTAGATATGATATTCAAGATTGAACAATGCGCACACCGCGCGCAAGGCCCAAAATGATCCGCATTACTGATAGTCACTGTCACCTTGATTTTCCCGATTTTGAAACCGAACTTTCAAGTGTTGTTTCGCGCGCAGTCGAGGCCGGGGTTCATCGCATGGTCACCATTTGCACGAAATTGCACCAAGAACCCACAGTGCGCGCCATCGCCGAACAATATGCACCCGTATTTTATGCCGCAGGTGTGCATCCGATGAGTGTCGCAGCCGAACCCATGACCTCGGTTGATGAGCTGGTCGCATTATCGCAGCATCCCAAATTTGTGGGCATTGGCGAAACTGGTTTGGATTATCATTACACCGCTGAGAGTGCGGAAGTACAAAAACAAAGCCTAATGGTTCATATCCAAGCGGCACAAGAAACAGGCTTACCCCTAATCATTCATGCCCGCGATGCGGATGAGGACATGGCAAATCTATTGCGCGAAGGATATGAAAATAAACCCTATTCTTGCGTGATGCATTGTTTTTCATCCGGCGCAGAGCTGGCCAAGGCCGCATTGGATTTGGGCTTTTACCTTTCGATGTCTGGTATTGCAGCCTTTCCCAAATCGGGCGCCTTGCGCAACATTTTTGCGAACGCACCCGTTGAGCGTATTCTTGTAGAAACAGACAGCCCATATTTGGCCCCCCCACCCCATCGCGGGAAACGCAATGAACCCGCCTATTCGATGCACACCGCAAAAATTGGTGCTGACGTGTTCCAAATGAATTTTGCCGATTTTGCTGCGCAAACCGAGGCAAATTTTGAACGTCTGTTTGCCAAAACAGTCAATCAGCAGGCAGCCGCATGAGTACGCGCCTAAGATTTCATATCTTGGGGTGTGGCTCCTCTGGAGGTGTCCCGCGCATCGGTGGTCATTGGGGGGATTGCGATCCAAATAACCCAAAAAATCGACGCCGTCGGTGTTCGATGTTGGTTGAACGTGAAACCGAAAACGGCACGACCCGTGTTCTGATTGATACATCCCCAGACATGCGTGAACAGTTGATTGATGCGGGTGTGGGCACATTGGATGGGGTCATTTATACCCACGCCCACGCTGATCATGTCCACGGCGTTGATGATCTGCGCATGGTCGTATTTAACAGGCGCGAGCGTGTTAATGTTTGGGCGGATCGCGCGACATGTGACGCACTCCTAGACCGTTTTGGATATGTCTTTGTTCAACCCGAGGGCAGCTCCTATCCCCCAATATTGAACCTGAACCTGATCGATGGCCCGGTGACAGTTAGTGGGCAAGGTGGCGATATTACCTTTTTACCGTTGGAGGTAGAACACGGGCGCATTGACGCGCTTGGGTTTCGGATCAAAGATTTGGTCTATCTTCCCGATGTCTCTGCCATGAATGATGAGGCATGGAAAATATTAAAGGGTGCCGAATGTTGGGTTTTGGATGCATTGCGTCGGGACCCACATCCAACCCACTCACATTTGGAACAATCGCTTGAATGGATCAAACGTTCGGGCGTGCCCAATGCCGTGTTGACCAACATGCATATTGATTTGGATTACGAAACGATTGATGCAGAAACGCCTGATCACATTTCACCAGCCTATGATGGCATGGTACTAGAATATGCAGACTGAAATAACATGCAGGCATTAATCGACGTCATCCTGCCCGTCTTTATTGTTGTTGGCTTTGGGTATCTCGTAGTTTGGCGTGGACTTTTTTCAACTTCTGCGGTTGACGGATTGATGTCTTACACACAAAGTTTTGCAATTCCGTGTTTACTATTCATAGCCTTAATTCAGATTGATCTTTCGCAAGCCTATTCACTAAAACTGATGAGCAGTTTCTATATCGGTGCGGCATCAGGCTTTGTGCTTGGTTTTTTGGGCGCAAGATACCTGTTTCGCCGCAGCGCCCAAGACAGTGTCGCCATTGGCTTTGTTAGTTTGTTTTCCAATTCTGTGATGATGGGGTTGGCGATTACGGAACGTGCCTACGGCGTTGAGGCATTGGTGGCCAACTTTGCCATCGTTTCGATGCATGCCCCGTTTTGCTATTTTGTAGGTATTACTGCAATGGAAATTGCTAAAAGTGACGGCGAAAGCATTGGTAAGGTTGCGTCGAACGTTGTCCGTTCAATGATGAAAAATGCATTGTTCATCGCCATTATCTTGGGCCTGATGATTAACATCATGAACGTGACATTGCCAAAGGCCATATTGGACGGCGCTCATATGATCGCGCAGACTGCATTGCCTGCTGCGCTGTTCGGAATGGGGGGTGTCCTTTATCAATATCGCCCAGAAGGTGATTTTGGACCGATCGCTTGGGTTGTTGGGATCTCATTACTGATCCATCCAGCAATCGTTTGGATGTTGGGACAGATTTGGAACCTAAGTGTCTCGGAACTTCGCTCGGCCGTTTTGACCAGTGCTATGGCACCTGGCATCAACTGTTATATTTTTGCTAGCATCTATAATCGCGCCAAGCGTGTAGCGGCCTCTGGCGTCCTTATCGCAACGTCCTTATCTGTATTCACAATTTGGGTTTGGTTGCAAATTCTGCCCTGATCGTTCTTTTGGGAACTGTCAAAGACGACACTCCAACGCGATCCCGCGCGACCTCAGATGGGATTAGCGCAGTACGGCACACAACAAAGACTGCATCGACATTGGCAAAGCCAATCAAAAAAAGACGTGTTCTACATACTTTCGTAAACTGGAGATGCGTACAAAAAACAACGCAAACCCCTCTATTTCAGGACATATTGATCGATGATATCGCAAATGCGTTCCTTCGATAAATTCGGATACTGACGTTGGATTTCCAGCAACTTTTCCTCATGAGATAGCGTCGCCCAAGACCCCCGCGGCCCATCCGTCAAAAAATCTGTGAAAACATCGATCGGGTTCAGCCAATCAAAGGGGCCGTTCTGATACATGTGAAAAATGTCTCTTTCTATCGTCATCCTATATTCCAAGTTAACATTTTTAAATGCTTCCCTAGACAAATCCAAATACGACCTAACTCCGTATAGAAATGTAAATACCAGACTGCCTTGGATCTATACCAGCATGTCACAACGGGATTGAAATGTCGAAATATACAACGCTACAAATTTTACTTCATTGGACAATCTTTGTATTGGTCGTGGTTCAATTTGTGTTTCATGATGCCATAGTACAAGCCTTTGATGCTTTATTGATGGGGACATCACGAACAAATGGCCCTTTGGTGAGTGCGCATCTTGCCGTTGGGGGCATGATTGGTATCTTAACGGCCTTGCACCTATGGGTTAGGATCGAAAACGGTGTTCCAGAACACAAGGGCAACCACCCAAGACTGTTCGATACTCTGGCCAATTTCGTTCACTTCTCCTTTTACGGGATACTCCTGTTGCTTGCTACCACGGGCGGATATGCTTGGTATCAAGGATCACAGGGCGCTGCCAATGCGCATAGCATTCTGCGCGCAGCGCTGCTTATTCTGATCCTGGTTCATGTTGCTGCAGCATGTGTTCATCTGATCGTATGGCGTCAGAATATAATCAAACGAATGCTACCCTCACGGCAGACATAAACCAAACTCACTTCAAAATATCGAAAATGACGGTTAAGCGAAAAATGAATGTAATGTTGGACAGGGCATTTGCAGATGCTGAGTGATCAACCCCAAACAGTTTTGGTATGCTTGTGATTCTATTTTTGCTATGAATAAGGCTTGAGGTGGATAGTATGACAAGAGTTTGGTTTTGGATTTTGATCACATTTGTGCCAACGGTTTTGCTGGCTGAAATGAGTGATGTCCGCCGAGAAACGTTGATCAATATCTGTGATACAGCGCAAAAATCATCTGATCTTGGGACGATCCGAAACATTGCAAATCAGCTTAAAGACGCTACACGACCTGCCGGCATCGTGCTTGGTGAAAAATACGATGAGTGTCTGTTGATTGCCTTTGGTAAGCCAAAAGCTTCGATTGATATTGATACACTGGTGAATAAGATTAATGAGGCAGCAGCAGAGCTACATGATGATTGCCGTACTTTGCTCAATTCTTCTCCAGGGGTTGCGGTAAATCATCCAGTTTGTAGGGGTCTTTTAATTAAATAATATTGACAATTTTTAGTTAAGTTTGATGAAATTTTCTGAAAAGCGCGCGTTAGCAAGACGTAAGAAATTTGAAAAAGAATTACGCTCTGAACTCTCAAAGTGAGGTTCGGCGCATCTGAAGAACGCCGCGGCAAATTTTGTTCACTTTCTAAACGGTGGAGGTAAACCTGAACATTTTGTACAGTTCATACTTGCCGCAAAATTTGGTGAAACAAACAGCTACGTCGCAGACGTTTTTGCTGATTTGAGGCAGCATTACAAGTATCGTCGTATTGTGCAGGGATTACGAACATCGTTGCCCCAGGAAGCGAAGCTGCAGGCTAAGATCGAAGCTGCAAAGCCAAATCGTTTAGGCAACCCGCAGAAAGAGCCTGCGATTATGTGATAGAGAATTGCGGCAGTAAACCATTAGCAGCTTATACCAGACATGATGCCCTGATTTTTAGAGATTGGTTAGTCGCCAGAGGTTTAACGGGATCAAGTGTCACCCGTACACTTTACCATGTCAAAGCTGTGATCAACTTCGCCCTGTCTGAATTTGCGTTGGATATCCGTAATCCTTTTGTAGGCGTTTACCATGATCGGTCAAAGGGTGTTGTAACCCGCAAGCCAATTCCACTGGATGATCTGCGCCGTGTTCAGCGTGAATGTATGCAGATTGATGATGATATCCGATGGCTTATTGCTTTGGTGTAGATACTGGAATGCGGCTGGCAGAAGCTGCAGGACTGTCTGTGACTGACTTTAACCTCCAGGCTGACTTTCCATTCTTAGTAGTGTGCCCAAACCCATGGCGAAGCCTTAAGACGTCTGCAAGTGCAAGAGTAATACCCTTATCTGGAATGGCCCTCTGGGCTGCGCAGAGAATACTACAATAAGCGGAGACATCGTCTTATGCCTTCCCTAGATACAATCGTGGATCACGTATCAGTACAAACTCGGCTGGTGCTGATATTAACAAGTGGCTGAAGCACGGCTGCACGATGCACAGCTTTCGACATTCAATGCGTGATAGATTGCTTGCTGTGCAATGCCCTTCTAAGCTTCCAGAAGAACCAAATTGTAACCAAATTTATTGGTAACCATAAGGGAGAGGTCGGTAGTTCAATCCTACTCAGCAGCACCATAAAACCCATGAATAGCCATTAATTTCAATATCGTACATAACTTACTCGGTAATGATCCACCTTTTAATTGATGCTTCATTATTGTAATAAAACTGTAACATCTCAATAGTTCCTTTAAAATGTAGGCTAGCATTTTTATCCTCAAAGCCTTATCAGTTTTAATCGGTAACTATGTAGCGTAAGTATGGTTGATAATTTAGATAAAATTGATAAAGAAGCCATTGCCATGTTGCGAAGTGCACACATGAAACAGGTTCAATTGACAGTTTTGGCAGATCAAAAAGCAAACATGTTGATGGCTATCATTTTGGTCTCCCTCAGCATAATTGTGTCAAATATTGCGATGAACGAATTGGATAATAAAGTTGCCAAGCTAGCTTTTGCTATATTCTGTGTTGCAGAAACAATGGCAGTGCTAATGTCACTACTTGTGATAGTACCAAGACTGGGGACAAAAGTTCAAAATGATTTTCTGTCTAAGAAGCACAATCCATTGTTCTTTATGCATTTTTTAAGTATCGGCAAAGAAGATTTCAACACTATTATGCTTGAAAATATGGAAAAGCCTGAACTCGTTTACAAATTGATTTTAAACGATATCTACGAGATGGGATTTGCTTTAAAAGATAAATATACGATGCTTCAGCGCGCCTACTTAACGGCCGCTGGCGGCCTTCTTCCCGTTCCAATAATTTTATTTTCTGATATTATTTAAATTAGTAACAGCATAGCTTCAATGATTGGTGAAAGCTGAAATAAAGACCAGCCTTCCATGTCACATAACTTTAACAGAAGCATGCTATCCTTATACCGATCTGGACGTGAATTCACTGAGGCGGCAGTGTTGTGCCCCAACTACATTCCTGGAACCAAATCTCAAGATTAGGGGCCAATATCGTATCGGATATCTGAAAAGAATAGATGATACAAAGTTTCACATAGCCCTATATAAAGCCGAAGATCAGCTTATTCTAGTGGAGAACAAAAAATTTATATACTATTGGAAGAAAAAGCATGAGAAGCCTTGGCGTAATATTTTTAGCAGATGTCGTTGGATATTCAAAAATGATGGCTGAGGATGAAATTGGAGCTTTAAACCTAATAAGAGAATTTCAAAAAGAAATCATTAGGCCCACACTTACCAAGTTTAATGGTAAAATGATAAAATCTTTAGGCGACGGATGGCTTATTGAATTTAAAAGTGCCTCTGAGTCCGTCGATTGTGCATTAGAATGGCTAAAGCTAGTTAAGAAACAAGGCAAATTAGAACTTAGGGTAGGAATACACCTTGGTGATGTTGAACATGAAGAAGGTCCGCCCCCAGATGTTTATGGAGGTACTGTCAACATAGCCGCACGTTTGGAGTCTATCGCAGAAAATGGCGAGGTTGCCATTTCAAACTCTATTTATTTATGCTTGGATGAAACTAAGGCTCGCTTATTTAATAACTGTGGAAATCAAACTCTAAAAAATATTACTACCCCAGTAGAAGTTTGGAGCACTGGTAGATTAAATTTAGGATCAAAGGGCATGAAAAGGGAAGACACGGGCCCTCTTATTTCGATAAAACCATTCGGTACTACATCTGAATTAGCGAGGTTATTTTGCAAAGAAGTAACAGATAAGTTGGAAAAATATCTTAATGAAAAAGATTGGATAGCTTCTACTGTGCAAAAAACCCCAAGTGACACTGATTATCAGCTCATTGGTACTGTTTCAACTAATCACCCGAATTTTTCAGTCGGTGTCACTTTAAAGGCACCTGGCGGAAAAACTGTGTGGTCTGAAAATTATGGAGCATCAGTAAGGCAGATAAATCTATTAGGTGATACAGTTGCGAATAATATTTCAGAGAAAGTACTTATGGAGATTATGAAGGTTAAGCACAAATACAAATCTTGAAAAAAAATATTAATGCCAACACTTATATTGAAATAAAAAATCATAAAGATTTATGAACAATGACTTGCCGCTTTTGATGGTACTGAAGAGTTAAGAAGCGGATATACGAAATAAAAACAATTTATCGAGGAAAAGACGCCGATGATTCATTGCCGCTCAGTAGCACCACCATCCTTTTTGTGTGCTATCATTACACAACATGTAGTTATTTGTTGACACACAGTCGCAAAATGAGACATTATAAGATTATAGACTGGCGAAACAGTCATTAGAAGAGCAGCCTCTTTCCTCTTTCGATACAAATAAAAAGGGTTGGCTCTTCGACGAGCAAGGCGTATCGTTCTCTTCCATTTGGTCGCCATGCAGAATGTGAGGGGCCTGACTTCACCTCCCTATATTCGAGGTCAGTGCAACTGGTCGGCCACTCCTCTTGTAGTCAATTGGGCCGACCTTTTCTTTTTTTGACACCGTCTTGCCAAACCAAATTTAGATTCTATTTCACCGTAGTCGTTTAGGCCACACTCCCTGTTGGACTGGCCCCGCTTTTTGCGGGGTCTTTTTTTAAACTTGCTCCAGTAAATGATCATGCGCATGAATTCCTTGACGCGTCTTCATAAATGTATACCTTTTTCGCGCAACGTTCTTCAGGGAGGAGAACGGAAAATGGCTCCGCAGGGTTCAGAGGTAATCTAGCGTTGAGCCGTTTTTTTTGGAACAGAGATCTAATTTCGATTTTGACAGAACCCCAATACATGTCACTTCATAACCAACAAGAGTATCAGTAATGACAGAGGCACGGCAAATGAGCAGAAGGTTTCTCGTTGGCAATAAAAAAGAGTATCTCATTGATACTACGATAGAATGACCTACTTGCTCAGCGAAAGACAAATAGGGCAAAGACAATGATCACCAAGAAACTTCACAAAAATAATAACGAGGCAACGGACCTCTTCTCAAGAAGTGATATGCTTCAGCATAGAGACTTTTATCAATTCGCTGAAGACAACCTGCAAAAACCAATATCTCCGCACTCTATTCATAAAAACCTGAGAGAAAAGATAGAAAACTTAGGCTGCCGCACTGAGATGGACTTTGGGCCCACTGTTCAAGACTACTGGCACATGACGGTGGATAATGGTGAGATTTCTAATGTTGAAGCAGACTACATCACTTTCGAAGGTAGAATCCGTGGATCAATTATTAAGCTAAAGGATTGGCCTTGGTGGAGAGGTTTCGTCAAACTGATCATCTTCCTAACAATTCCCACTATCATTCTAGCTTGGCTGATCTCACGTTGGCTAAGAGGATGGGAGCAACGGAACCCTAGAGATGAACGAGGTGACTTGTACGTCCTCTACAGCGGAGCCTATCAGCGACCTGAAAAGTCCAATACTCAAATTAAGGACTGGGTAATCAGCTTGGATGTAATGGTGTCCTATGATGCCACTGACTCTGGAACACATCTTGTTAAACCAGTTTTCAACTCTC
>CBFHNF010000031.1:0-14363 GCA_965657135.1 uncultured Paracoccaceae bacterium | reverse complement strand
CGCTTGGAAGTCACCAAAATATTTCGTAATCGCCGCTGTCAACGTCGTCTTACCGTGGTCAACGTGACCAATCGTGCCGATGTTACAATGCGGCTTACTGCGATCAAACTTTTCCTTTGCCATGGCTAAATGCGCCTCGTAGATTTGGGGGGTTTATCAGACCCGGTTAGTTTCTTCGCGGGCATTTATGTGCAAATTCGGTGAAAATCAAGCCTTAGTTGCATTATGCGTTAGCTTCTTTCAAAATGTTACAGCAATGTAAAAACTTATTGTGCGATCTCTGCTTTAATCTGTTCTACAGTGTATTTTTGGACCTTGGTATTTGGTTCAAACCAGCCCTTGGTTTCATGTTGTTCGCGCAACCAAGTATCAATTTGCTGTGCCACACTTTGGGTCAGTGAAACGATCTGTTCTTCTCTTGTTTGGCGTAGCCCAGACCCGAACATTGTTTTCGCGGTTGCATTTTCCAAAAACAACAGCTTTTCAGGTGTTAAATCATAGCGCGTCATCGTTGCGGCGTCCCACACACTTAGGCGAAATCCAAGGGCGGTTTGGGGGCTAAACACCAGCGGTATACCAGGTTGTCCCAATGTGTATGCGTCAACTATGACCACGATATGATATTCGCCAGTACCTGAATATTGTCCAAGTTGTTGTTGCAGCGCGATATATAATGCCCCTTTGATATCATCAGCGGATGCTTCTCTTGAAAACGGGCCTTTGGTGATGGATAACGTGGTCTTTGGTGTTGCGATACCTTTAATTTCCTGATCGGCAAAATATTGAACTTCGCCTTGCTCCGACCTACTTGATCTAAATGAACCAGAGCATGTCAGACTTTCCCGCACGCGCACCCTTGGCAAATAAGCCTCTTGGGGTTTTTGGCACATTCAAAGCGGCGCGGCAAAATTTGCTAAGTATCATTCCTGAAATTGCGACACGTCAGCCAATCGTCAGCGGCAAGGTGGGAATTAGATGGCACATGTTAATGGATCCAGATGGGCTGCGTCGTGTTCTGTTGGAACGTTTGGATGATTATCCAAAATCAAATACCACCAAGAGTTTGATGCGGCCGGCAATTGGTCATTCAATGTTCTTGGCAGAAGGGGCCGAATGGCGTTGGCAACGCCGTGCGGCTGCACCTGTTTTCACACACCGCAATATTTCCAATCTTGCCCCACTGATGAGCCTTGCCGCAGAACGTGCCGTTCAACGGTTTGAAGGCGCAGGGAAGCGGGCGGTTGATGCCTATGACGAGATGATCACAACGACATTCGAAGTGATATCGGATGTGACATTTTCAGGCGGAAGTTTTGATCGTGATGAAGTGCATCAGGCCATTGAGCAATACATAAACGAGGCTGGTCGCGTCTCAATCATGGATATTCTGGGGTTTCCAGATTGGATCCCGCGCCCTGAACGTGTAGCGGGGCGTCGAAAACTAAGGGATATGCATGGTCTGGCAAATTCAGTCATTGAAGAGCGCGAAAACCGCGGGAGAGAAGGCGTTCCAGACCTGTTGGATTTATTGTTAGAGGGCGAGGATCCCGAAACAAAACAACGCATGTCGCTGGATCAGCTGCGCGACAATCTAATGACCTTTATTGTTGCAGGGCATGAAACAACCGCACTTACTCTGTCATGGGCGATTTACCTAATGGCACGTCACCCAGAACATCAAAAACGGGCTCGGCAAGAGGCGCAAACAGTTTTAAACGGGCGCATTGCAGGTGCTGATGATGTTCCAAACCTGCCATTCATTCGGCAAGTGATTGATGAAACTTTGCGATTGTATCCCGCCGCAGCAATCATCTCACGCACGGCAATGGCACCTGATACATTATGTGGGCGAGAAGTGCGCCCCAAGGACTCGGTCATTATTCCAATCTATGCGCTTCATCGTTCGCATGTCTTGTGGGATAATCCAGATGCATTTGATCCATCGCGCTTTGAAAACCCAAAATCGGTCAAGCGATATTCTTATTTGCCTTTTGGGGATGGTCCGCGCATTTGTATTGGGGCGAGTTTCGCACTGCAAGAGGCGGTGATTATTCTGGCAAGTTTGCTCTCTAGGTTTGAATTCGAAATGGTAGCTGGCAAAGAACCAGAATTGGAAATGATCTTTACTTTGCGACCTAAGGGTGGAGTTTGGGTAACAACAAAACCTGTTTAAATTTTTTTTGAAGACGCCCGAAAAACGGCAGACGACCGATCAAAGCGCTGTATGTTGGCAACATGCTATTTGATTTACCAGACGACGATACATTATACGCAGCACTTTGTGCGCGTGACGAAAGTTATGAGGATCAGGCCTTTGTTGGTGTGGCCTCCACAGGAATTTTTTGCAGGCTTAGTTGTCCCGCTCCAACAGCGCATCGCAAGAATTGTACCTTTTTTGCGACAGTATCTGCGTGTTTTGAGGCGGGCTATCGTCCTTGCAAACGCTGTGATCCAACAGGCGCCATCGCATCCGAGGCGCCGCAGCTGCAGCATTTGTTAAAAGCGCTGGAACAGGATCCCGCACGCCGTTGGCGCGAGACAGATGTAGAAAAAATGGGATATGATTTGTCTACAACGCGGCGGTTATTCAAGCGACATTTTGGAATGACGTTTTTGGAAATGGCGCGGTTATCACGTCTTCGGCAAGGGTTTACAGAGCTGAGCCGGGGTGGGCGTGTCATTGATGCACAGGTTGAGGCTGGCTTTGAGAGCGCCTCTGCTTTCAGAGAATACTTTACAAACGTCACAGGTTTGCGACCCAGTGATTTGAACGGACAAGGTGGCATTGCATTACACTGTTTCGAAACGCCGGTTGGACCAATGATCATCGCCGCAGATCAGACTCATCTGCATTTGCTGGAATTCGTGGACCGTCGCGCGCTGGCGCGTGAAATGCAGAAACTGCATCGCGCCTGCCGCGGTAACATGGGTTTTGGAAAGACGCAGATAACCCAACAAACGGAACTGCAATTAACCGAATACTTTGCGGGTGAACGGGCGGTCTTTGACCTGCCACTTGCATTACATGGGACAGAGTTTACGAAATGCGTCTGGCGCGCGCTTTGTGATATTCCAGCAGGGCAGACGCGCAGTTATGCCCAATTGGCGCAGATGATTAATAACCCAACCGCAACCCGAGCGGTCGCGCGTGCCAATGGGACAAACCAGATTGCGATCGTAATCCCGTGTCACCGTGTCATCGGTGCGGATGGGTCATTGACCGGGTATGGTGGCGGGTTGTGGCGGAAACAAAAATTGTTAGAAGTGGAACGGACGTATTGCATCGCACAATAAAAAAGGACCGCATGAGGCGGTCCTTTTCATTTGATTATTTAGACCCGTCAGCTAATGGCCGCCGCTTTCACATCTTCGTCGATGTAGGGAACATACTGTTCAAAATTGTCCGCAAACATCTGAACCAGCTTTGCTGCTTGTGTGTCGTAGGCAGACGTGTCTGCCCATGTGCTGCGTGGATCCAGCAGCGCAGCGTCAACAGCAGGGACATCAACAGGAACGTCAAACCCGAAATTTTCGTCCTTGCGGAATTTGGCCTCTGCTAATGACCCATCCAATGCTGCGGTGAGGAGTGCACGGGTTGCTTTGATTGGCATGCGCGACCCTGTGCCATATGCACCGCCAGTCCAGCCCGTGTTTACCAACCAGCATGTTGCGCCGTGTTTTGCGATCTTTTCGCGCAATAGGTTACCATAGGCCTCTGGGCGGCGTGGCATAAACGGGGCGCCAAAACATGTTGAGAATGTGGGTTCTGGTTCAGTCACGCCACGTTCTGTGCCTGCAACCTTCGATGTGAAACCTGATAAGAAGTGATACATCGCCTGAGCAGGTGTCAGGCGCGCGATCGGAGGCAGAACACCAAATGCATCACAAGTTAGCATAATCACGTTCTTTGGATGTCCACCCAAGGCCGTTTCAGACGCATTTGAGATATACTCAAGCGGGTATGCGCAACGCATGTTTGCCGTAAGGCTGTCGTCATCGAAATCCAGCTCAAATGTTTCGGGATCAAAAACCATATTTTCAATCACGGTGCCGAATTTGCTGGTTGTTGCGAAAATTTCAGGTTCGGCTTCTGGATTAAGGTTAATCGTTTTTGCGTAACAACCGCCCTCGAAATTGAATGTGCCACGGTCTGACCAACCGTGTTCGTCATCGCCAATCAACACGCGCTGCGGATCTGCAGAAAGCGTTGTTTTTCCTGTTCCCGACAGGCCAAAGAAAACGGCTGTATCAACCGGGTTACCAACAGCGTGGTTTGCAGAGCAGTGCATCGGCATGATGCCTTTTTCGGGTAGCAAGTAATTTAGCAACGTGAAGACAGATTTTTTATTCTCACCCGCGTATTCTGTGCCGCCGATCAAGATAAGCTTTTTGTCAAAATTCATCGCGATTACTGTTTCACTGCGACAATTGTGTTTTTCTGGGTTTGCCTGAAAACTTGGGCAGTTGATGACAGTGAAATCCGCGATAAAATTTTCAAGCATCGCGCGCTCTGGGCGGCGCAGAAGGTGGCGAATGAATAAGTTGTGCCACGCCAATTCTGTTACCATGCGCACATTGATTGACACAGTTGGATCTGAGCCACCAATCAAGTCCTGCACAAAATAATCACGGCCCTTCATATGCTCTAGCATATCTGCGTGTAGCGCATCAAAACCTTCATATGACATTGCTGCGTTGTTTTCCCACCAGATGCTGTTTTCAACTGACGGCGTTTTTACAACGTGCTTATCTTTTGGCGAACGACCTGTGAATTTCCCTGTGGTGACCAAAAATGCCCCACCTTGTCCCAATGTGCCTTCGTCACGCTTTAGAGCTTCTTGGATCAACGCTGGCTCTAGATAGTTATAATAGACATTTCCCAGACCGCTGATGCCTTGATCGTCTAGTCGGAAATTCGGGTTTACCCGTCCTGATGTCATTTTATAACTCCTTGTGCCGAGATGGCTATTTACCTAACTGAGGGAATTTTTTGACAAATTCCATGTAACACGCGTGAATATCGTATGCGTATACTTCGGCTTTAACATGGAGAAGATAAGAGTGAACAGGTCACTTTAGCATTCGTTAGCGCAAACATTCGATGTTAGCGCAAAAGATAGCGATAACAAAGCTTCGATAGGAAACATGTCGCACCTGATTGCGCTAACGTATTGGGCGATAGAAAACGTTTCAGATGCTTAAAACAAACCTGTATTCATTGAAACGACGAATCGCGTTTGATTATTGATTGTTTGATAAAAAAATGGGCATAATGGTCGTTAATAAAAAGGGCAGTAATAGGTGCGGGTATGCCTAAAATAGCGCTTGTCGACGACGACAGAAATATTCTTACTTCGGTTTCCATGACACTTGAGGCGGAAGGCTTTGATGTAGAAACATATAACGACGGCCAGTCCGCGTTGGATGCATTTAATCGTTTTTATTCTGAACGTCCTGCAAATGACTTTGGCAATAATTTTGGACTTGGCTTGGCCATTTCCAAACAGTTTGTTGAAGCACATGATGGGGCAATTTGGGCTGAAAACATTCGTCCAACACAAATGGACGCCACATCTGCACCGCTTGGTGCGCGTTTCGTAGTAGGTTTACTGTTGTGAGTACAATTGACCGTGAAATTCGACACTCCACGTGTGTTTCTGTAGATGGCGTTGGAATTTTAATAGTTGGGCCATCAGGCTCTGGAAAATCAACGCTCGCGATGAAGCTTATTGCGCTTGGCGCGTTTTTGGTCGGTGACGATCGATGTCTGCTTCAACGTGATGAACGCGGAATAACGGTCGAACGTCCGCCGAACTTGCCGATGGGGATCGAAGCTCGGGGGATTGGTATCTTACGTGCGCCAATGGAGGATGACGCTAGATTGGGATTGATCGTTGATCTTGGGCAAAAGGAAACGGAACGGCTTCCAGAACACCGCACAGTAAACATTATGGGTCATGAAATTCCGGTGTTTTATGATTACAAACTGGACGCTTTTGCACAAAGTTTGTATATATTCGCACGGTATGGGGTCGTGAAAAATCTATAGGGGTTCTTATGTCTGATACGCCGCTAGACACGCGTGTGAACTTGGTAATTGTCACTGGTCTGTCTGGCGCGGGTCGATCGACGACAATCAGGTGTCTTGAGGACTTGGGCTATGAAACCATTGATAACTTGCCCATTTCTTTGGTCCCTCGCGTGGTGACCCCTGGCATGTCCGGGGAAAAGGTCGCGATTGGATTGGATACGCGCACGCGCGATTTCACCACAAAAGCTGTTTTGGAGATGCTTGGAGAGCTATCAAATTTTGCCTGGCTACATGTCGAGGTGATTTTTGTAACGGCCTCAAACGCCGTCTTGGTGCGCCGATTTTCTGAAACTCGGCGTAGACACCCATTGGCGCCCGCGGAAACTCCGCAGGATGGGATTGATCGTGAACGTGATTTACTGAGCGAAATTCACGATGAAGCAACCGTTGTGGTCGATACCTCGGATATGTCGCCACATGAATTGCGGGCACAAATTGATCAGATGTTTAATCCAGAAGGTGATAGCAAATTGGCCATCACCCTGCATTCGTTTTCGTATAAGCGAGGCGCGCCCGCGGGAATCGACATGGTATTTGATTGTCGCTTTTTGAATAATCCCTATTGGGAAGTTTCACTAAGAACACTCGATGGTCGCTCTTCGGAAGTCCAAGACTATGTTCAAAATGACTCTCGATTTGGCGATTTCTTTGCAAAAGTGATGGATTTGTCATTGTTTCTCTTGCCAGCTTATATTGATGAGGGCAAAACTCATTTCTCAATCGGGTTTGGATGTACAGGTGGCCAACACCGATCAGTTGCCCTTGCGGAAACTGTGTCTAAGGCACTTGAAAATCATGGTTGGCTTGTGTCAGTTCGGCACCGTGAAATTGAGCGTCGCGCAAAAAGTTAACGCTGTTCTATAATGGGGATACGCCTTGATCGGGATCGTTATCGTTGCACATGGAGGACTGGCCAAAGAATATTTGGCCGCAGTCGAGCATGTTGTTGGACAACAAGACGGCATGGTCTCTGTCTCGATTGAGGCTGATCACGATCGACGCGAAAAGCAGGATCAAATTTGCACGCTTGCAGACACCGTTGATACGGGTAATGGTGTGGTGATAGTTACGGATATGTTTGGCGGCAGCCCCTCCAACCTTGCTTTGCCTGCATGCCGCGGAATTGATCGCAAAATAATATACGGGGTGAACCTACCGGTATTGGTTAAACTTGCGAAATCTCGGCATTTGTCTTTAAACGATGCGACCAGAGCGTCCATTGACGCGGGGCGAAAATATCTAGATAGCATGGATGGAGATTAGGGGCAGAGTAGTATGAATACATCTCAGGATACTTTCACCATCATTAATGAAAAGGGCTTACACGCACGCGCGTCAGCAAAGTTTGTTGATTTGGTTGAACAATATGACGCCGATGCCATTATCGAAAAAGATGGTGTTGATGCATGTGGTGACAGTATCATGGGATTATTAATGCTAGTCGCCTCTCGGGGGACGCAAGTTAACATCACGACCAAAGGCAATCAGGCTCAGGAATTGTTGGAAGCATTGGGCCGACTTATCGCTGGCCGCTTTGGTGAAGATCAGTAATCATGGATACGAACCAAATACAGGTGCAAGGCGAGCCTACGCCTGTCGCTAAGCCATATGATGGACGCAAGTTGTCATATGCCAAGACCTTCCCCAATCCGCTGAGACGAACCGCGATACAAACAATTGAGTTATTGACGGGCAAATGGCGCCTGTTGTCGCGTATTCGTGCCTTTGAACGGCGCGGAATTCCAGACGGCCATGCATTTTTTGCACAAGCCTTAGACGTGATGAAGATCGATGTGCAAACGCCGGCTGAACAGTTGGCGCGCATACCCGAAAAAGGGCCCGTCATTATTACTGCCAATCACCCACATGGGTTGGTAGACGGAATGGTTTTGGCTGAATTGGTTGGACGCGTGCGCAAAGATTATAAAATTTTGACTCGCTCCCTTTTGACTGACGTGGATCAAATCTCAGGGTTCATGATCCCGGTGCCCTTCGATCATGAAGATGATGCAATCGCCAAAAGTATCGAAATGCGCAAGTGCGCGATGGAGCATTTAGAGAATGACGGGGTCATTGTAATTTTTCCATCAGGTAAAGTTGCGTCCTCTGATACAGCAATGGGTCCAGTCGTTGAACGGGATTGGAATCCGTTTACTGCGAAAATGATCCAGAGATCAAAAGCGATTGTGGTTCCTGTTTATTTTCCGGGTGCTAATTCGCGACTTTATCAAATTGCCAATAAGATATCTGCAACGTTGCGCCAAGGTTTGTTGATCCGCGAAGTTGTGATTGCGATGAACAAACCCCAAGCCCCGATTGTTCGTGCACCAATTGGTCGTGACGAAATAGAAGCATGGAAAAACGATCCGCGCGGTTTTATGAAGTGGCTTCGTATGAAAACGATTGGCTCTGCCTAATGCGCAATTATCGCGTTGGAACTGGCGTTTCACCACGATAATCGTAAAACCCCCGCTGCGTTTTGCGTCCTAACCATCCTGCTTCGACATACTTTGTCAGCAACGGACAGGGGCGATATTTCGTGTCGGCCAGGCCGTCATGCAGAACGTTCATAATTGCAAGACAGGTATCCAGACCGATGAAATCAGCCAGCTCAAGTGGGCCCATCGGGTGATTTGCGCCCAGCTTCATGGATTGATCAATGGATTGTACCGAACCAACACCTTCATAAAGTGTATAAACAGCCTCATTAATCATAGGCATCAGGATGCGGTTCACGATAAATGCTGGAAAATCTTCTGCGCTCGCTGCAGTTTTTCCCAAGGTATTTACTACATCCAGGCACGCGCTATAGGTTTTTTGATCTGTTGCTATGCCACGGATCAGCTCAACCAACTGCATGACGGGCACTGGGTTCATAAAGTGAAAACCCATGAATTTTTCAGGACGATCTGTTCGACTGGCCAAGCGGGTGATGGAAATCGAAGATGTGTTCGACGTCAAAATAGTCTCTGGCTTTAGGTGAGGAAGGAGGGTGTCAAAAATCTTTTGTTTGATGCTCTCATCTTCGGTCGCGGCTTCGATTATGAGGTCTGATGTTCCCAGTTCTGAGATATCCAGTGTTGTTTTGATGCGTGCTATGGCCGCGTCAATATCGTCTGTCGAAATCTTACCACTGCGCAGTTGGCGCTCCATATTCGCGCGGATGCGAACAACGGCGGTTTCCAACGCTGATTGATTGACATCATTCAAAAATACCGAATACCCAGATTGCGATAGTACATGGGCAATCCCATTTCCCATCTGTCCCGCGCCAATTACTCCAACAGTTTGAACCGCCATTATGATCATCCTCAGCTGCGTCGTTTCATGCACCATAGGCTTGCATCCATGGTGCTGACAAGGCGCAATCATTTTTTCCGTTAGCAAATTCGAAAGGGAATCATGCGATTCCTGACTTTGGGTGGAAATTAGGTGGCGAAACATGAGCTATGTAGCGATGGACGAACGTCCAGTCGATTTTATGCTATGCCAATACGGTACATCAAAAAATCTGTTCAGGGGTCCAAAAAAATCAATCAAAGGGCGTTTTGGGGTGTGTTTGGGTGGGGCGAATACGTTCGGCGGTAAAATACCTGATCCATTTTCCTGTATTGTGGAACGTGAGCTTGGTTATCCGATTCTGAATTTGGGTGCTCAGCACGCTGGCGCGGGATTTTATATCGAAGATGATGATGTGTCTAAAATTATCGAAAACGCGCAATTTATCTTGGTCGAGGCACCAAGCGAGATAAACCATTCTAAGATTTTTATCGAGTCCATCCGCGAAGGAATGATAGGTTTGTAACGGCACTCAAACCGCTGTACCGGCTATTTCCGGAGGTGGATTTTGTTGAATGCCAGTTTACGAAGCATCTTGTCACAAAAATGATTACACTTGATGCGCCGCGAAGTGATATTGTGTTGCAGAGCTTGCGCGATGAATGGGTGGAAAGCCTCGCTACTATGCGTTCGCACTGGAATGCTAAACAGGAAATACATTGGTTTCCTAAAGTGGCGGGCGACACTCCAAAACATGAAGTTCCAATTAGTGACATGATTGGCTTGGAGCCGCGCATGTATGATCACGTCCTGCAACCTAGTGATCGTTTGTTCCCGATACAGCATCAAGCAATAGGGCAAGTGGCGTCACAATGTGATCACCGGCGGATCGCAAAGGTGGTATTAGATGCAATTTTGTAATCCGTTTTTTCGATGTTTTAGACTTGTAATCCCTGTCCGAGCATCGTATCCACGGCGGTGATAGGGGTATAGCTCAGCTGGTAGAGCGACGGTCTCCAAAACCGTAGGTCCCGGGTTCGAGCCCTGGTGCCCCTGCCACCTTCAAACTACTTTAACGCCCCATTCCCATTTAACTCTTATTTTCATCGGTACTCTTGGGGCGTGATCTATGATGGTGAGTTTGTGTCCTCGGGTTATAACCTCAAGCGGATAGTTTTCGACAATGTGTGTGCCGCTTAGTGCGTCATATTGAGTGCGGTCTGGAAAATCGTCTGCATCAAATTCAAACACGTATTCACGTCGGGCCGCAGGGTATGTTGCTTGTTCGATAAACAGTCCTGAATTGTCCTGAAATTCGTCATTGATCGTGACCGCAAAGCTGAATGCATATGTGTCGAACTTTTTTAAAGTCCTACCAGGAACCACACTATATTCTTGTGCATGCTCTCGCATTATTGGCCCCAAGAGCATGTTTCCAGGCGCGACTGCGTCTTGTAAAGTTCCATCAACCACATAAGAAAATTTAAACTCCGCCAGGTCGTATTGCATCACTATCAGGTCGTATTGCATCACTATAAGGTCCAGTTTATTTGTGATGCGAACATCTTTTCTGCCAGGTAGAATTTGACACACAAAGCTGAATAAGTTCTCAAAGCGATCACTTCCTGGGCCTCCTAAACCGTAGTGCATTTGCTAAAGGTTCATGAGATAGAAACCATCGCGAACTGAGCTGGCGTCGAATTTGGCTAAGATGTTACGCGTGTGTAAATTCACGGTTTCAGGAGAAATTTCGTACTGATTTGCAATTTCATCTCGGGTTTGCCCCAGCAACAGCATTGGTAAAACTTCGCTGTCACGCTGTGTGAGCCTTGGCGGGAACTATAGGCCAACGAATCCTGTACCGAATTCACAGTTTGGGGTTTCTGCTGTGCGTCTAGGTCGGCCAGCAATGTTTAATTGGCTCTTTTTCATTATGCCAATCCTTCCGTCCGTAGTGCGTAACACATTTGGAGCAGTTCATAAACGCCGCTCAGTGAGCGAAGAGTACTATCATGCTCAAAACGAGAATGAGTCTTTGCGATATAGCTTCTTGAATTGTGCAGATTCATATGCGTGTCGTTCAGTTTAATATCTTAATTTGCGTCTTCCGGCCTATGAATGCTCGGAGAGAAGAGGGCAACTTGAAGGCGAAAATACATATCAAAATGACAATAATATTTGTGTGGGAACTGATCTTAAAGAATAACGGCTCTTGAAATCACGTGCGCGAAGCGATACGTCATCCGAAAATGTAAAGAAGAGTAAGCATATGGCTACGACAAACCCGTTTCAGTTCATCCAGCAAGTCCGCTCGGAAGTCGCAAAAGTAACATGGCCTACACGTCGTGAGGTATTGCTGACGACTGGGATGGTTTTCGTGATGAGCGCGCTTGCTGCGACGTTCTTTGGTATTTTTGATTGGGTGTTCCGTTCGGGGCTTCAAATGCTTTGGAGTTTTTTCGGTTAACTGGCCGATCCGTGTGATCCGTTGTTTGGATGTAATTTGCAAAGGCAGACGGACTTATCGGCACCTGTTCGTGTTGAAATATTCCCCAATGCTTTAAAATGGCGCGATCCTAGATTGCGTAAACGTCCTTGAAAATCACTATGGCTCCCGCTATACGCTGCGGCTAATTCATATTTGGCGTGCGACGATTCGCGTTGCGCGCCGGTTTTTTTGGTGCTAACGCCGTCCAAAATAGCGAAATGCATCAATAATAGTGCGACCAAGGTCGTTAGAATAACAAGGATTAAAAAGCATATGGCAAAGCGGTGGTACTCGGTCAGTGTTCTTTCAAATTTTGAAAAGAAAATAGCCGAGCAAATTCGAACATCTGTCATCGAATCTGGTTTAGAAGACGAGATCGAAGAAGTGTTGGTTCCCACTGAAGAGGTGATCGAAGTGCGTCGCGGCAAGAAAGTTACGACCGAACGTCGCTTTATGCCTGGTTATGTTTTGGTGCGCATGGAGATGTCGGATCAGGGGTATCATCTAATTAATTCGATGAATCGCGTTACTGGATTTTTGGGCCCACAAGGTCGCCCTATGCCAATGCGCGATGTAGAGGTGAATGCAATCTTGAATCGTGTTCAAGAGGGCGAGGACGCACCACGCACATTGTTGACTTATGAAGTCGGCGAAAAAGTCAAAGTTAATGACGGACCATTCGAAGATTTCGATGGCTTAGTCGAATTCGTCGATTATGCAAACCAGCGTTTAAAGGTGACCGTATCTATTTTTGGTCGCGAAACGCCGGTTGAACTGGAATTTACTCAGGTCTCAAAGCAGAGCTGAGCAAATCTGTGGGAGGTAGGATCGCCGCGGCGGTTGGACCGGACCACACAACGTAAATTGCCCCCGCGACGCGTCAACGGGGCGTTGGAAAAGGAAGAAAGATATGGCCAAGAAATTGGTTGGTACGCTGAAACTGCAGATCCCTGCAGGTGGCGCAAACCCATCCCCACCCGTCGGTCCAGCATTGGGTCAGCGCGGCATTAACATCATGGAATTCTGTAAAGCGTTCAACGCCAAAACAGCTGACATGGAGCAGGGCGCACCTTGCCCAACAATCATTGAGTATTATCAGGATAAATCCTTCTCAATGGATATCAAGACACCTCCTGCGTCTTACTATTTGAAAAAAGCGGCTGGTCTAAAGCCTGTTGGAAAACGCAACCGTCCCAGAGGTGCCGAAACACCTGGCCGTGAGGTTGCAGGTTATGTGACTGCGGCGCAAGTTCGCGAAATCGCAGAAGCAAAGATGAAAGATCTGTCTGCAAACGACGTAGAAGCAGCGATGCAAATCATTCTTGGCTCTGCGCGCTCAATCGGAATTGAGGTGAAGTAAGATGGCAAAATTGGGTAAACGTACACGCGCAGCGCGTGAAGCCGTTAAGGGCAAAGAGAACCTGACAGTCGAAGAAGCAGTGGCATTGGTGAAGTCAAATGCATCTGCAAAGTTTGATGAAACTATCGAAATCGCGATGAACCTAGGTGTCGATACACGTCACGCGGACCAAATGGTACGTGGTGTTGTTGGACTTCCGAATGGAACTGGTAAATCTGTCCGCGTTGCGGTTTTTGCGCGCGACGCAAAAGCCGACGAAGCACGCGAAGCGGGTGCAGACGTGGTTGGTGCAGAGGATCTGATGCAAATCGTACAGGGGGGTACAATCGAATTTGATCGTTGTATCGCAACGCCAGATATGATGCCAGTTGTTGGTCGTTTGGGTAAAATTCTTGGCCCACGCAATCTAATGCCAAACCCAAAAGTGGGCACAGTAACCATGGATGTTGCAGCAGCTGTTCAGGCGGCAAAAGGCGGCGAAGTTCAGTTCAAAGCTGAAAAAGGTGGTGTTGTGCATGCTGGCGTTGGCAAAGCGTCGTTTGACGAAGCAAAGCTTGTTGAAAACATCCGTGCATTTGTTGGTGCCGTTGCAAAGGCGAAACCAACTGGTGCAAAGGGCGCTTACATGAAGGCGATCACACTTAGCTCAACAATGGGCGCGGGTGTAACAGTCAGCGTTGACAACGCAGCAGCTCAGTAATTTCTTAAAAAAATCTTGAATTAAGGGCGCGATTAACGCGCCCTTTTTGTTTGCACATACAATTTCGACATGGTGTCAAAATTATCTTTTTCTGATTTCCCCTTGGCAAAGGTAAAAGAATCCCTTAAGTGACGTTTCGATGCCCCAGCGTTGCGACGTCTGGGGTATTGTCTGTCCGAGACGGAGGGTAGAGGTTTCCTCTATAATTCCTTCCTGAGATGGGAATGAGTAAGAATTTCACCGCAAGGCATCGCCTTCGGGTGATTTTGGCCCTCGGCCCCGTATCACGGACCCCGAACGCCAAGGTTTCCTTGGCAAACTTGAGCCGGGGAGTGATCCCCAAAATTGGAGTGAAACTGTGGATAGAGCACAAAAAGAGAAAGTGGTTGAGGAACTCGGCCAAATCTTTGAAAGCTCTGGCGTTGTGGTCGTAGCCCATTACGCA
>CBFHNF010000030.1:0-17000 GCA_965657135.1 uncultured Paracoccaceae bacterium | reverse complement strand
TATGTCGATTTCAACAGCCACATCCCCAATGCGAAGCTCGCCAACAAAAGCGTGGTTTCGGGCGTATCCGCGCTGAGTCGAATAGGCCATTCCCAGAATAAACCCCTCATCCCCTCGTGTGAGAGACTGTAACCGCAAGGCACGGCTGGCGGGCAGCTCAAGTGGTTCACGCGTGAGATCCTGCGGGCTCGTATCCCTGTCGTGCTCTTGTTGGATCAAACCCTCTTTGTTCAAATAACCGGTGATATGCGGAATATCATTCGCCAAAGGATCATCGGCGATTTCCGCGTCGGCTGCCTCGCCATCAGCGGCGAGTTTGAAATCCAATAGACGATGTGTGTAATCAAATGTAGGCCCAAGCACCTGTCCACCCGGTGCATCCTTAAACGTCGCCGAGATGCGACGAATGCATGACATTTTTTCGGTATCAACGGCGCGACTGCTGCCAAACCGGGGTAACGTTGTGCGATAGGCCCGCAACAAAAATATCGCCTCAATCAAATCGCCCCGCGATTGTTTGATTGCCAAGGCCGCCAAGTCAGGATCATAAAGTGAACCCTCTGCCATCACTCGGTTCACCGCCAGACTGAGTTGTTCTTTTATTTGTTCAATCGACAGTTCGAGGACCGATGGATCGCCGCGGCGTTCTTCGGCAAGCCACGCATGCGCATTATCGATTGCTTTTTCGCCACCTTTTACAGCTACGTACATCGTTTAAACCCCGCTGACTTGTATGGTTCTGGGCAGGCCTGCGATGCGCGTTCCTGCACAAAATAGGAAATCTACACCCAATGGGAACTGTGCCGCATTTTGCTGAAAGGCACCGGTTTCAGGTAGCGACAGAGATCGCGTTTCCTGAATTCCTGGCCCACTAATCATTGCACCTGCATTTTTTAGATCCTCGCATTCGACAATCAGTGTCGCAGAGCGATCTGGATATTGCGGCACACCTTGTCGAAATTGCGAAAGCGGTTGCATTTCATCCCAAGTGCCCGTGGCAAAATGCGCCTCTGTTGGAGACACGATTGGCGCACCTGTATGAAACGTAATCCAGTTGCGCACATCATCAGTGTCACACGATGGCATCAGAGCAATCGGTGTATCAGGGTCGCACAGTGTTAAGATCACACAACCTGCAGCGCGCGATAATTCTTTTGGCGGCTGCGCTCCATCTATTTCAAAAATCAAACCAGGTTTCGCAATGGCATTCATGATGGCACGAAACGCAAACGCACCATCCTGAGGGGGGGAAGAAAAACCACCCGTAAACGCATTAGAATTCATCAATCTTCTCCCCGCACCAATGTAAAGAAATCAACCTTTGTTGCCGCTGCTTTTCGAAGCTTCTCGTTTTTTCGCTGTGCTTGAAGTTGCGCCAAGGGCGTCACAATTTGATCTAAAACTTCTTGGTGTCGTGGCCCCTGCAATAAGGCATCAACGACCGCTGCACGTTCTGCGTGAAGGCGGTCGCGGCCCTGCACATAGCCGTGCCCCACCTCATCAGTCACCAATTGAACAGCACAGCGTGTCACAGTCATTTCGCCCAAATTAAAGGCATCCCCTGTCGCGCCCATACGACCGCGCACCATCACCCCGCCAATTTCAGGGGCACGCAAAAATGTATACGCGGGATGGTTCGCAAGCACACTCCAACGTGCGTCAACATCAGCGGCCGTCGCCTTTGCAAGGATTGACATCCATTCTTTGCGTTCAATTTTCATGTCGCCAAATCCATATACAACTAGACAAATATCAAATCTTGAACTATACCTTTTAGAGCCAGGAATAAAGTGAAATTTTTGTAAAATGATAAAACAAACACTTTGGCAGAACATTGCCGACACCCTCAAGCAAGAAATTTCCAGAGGCGATCTTGCAAAGGGATCCAAGCTCCCAACCGAAGCCGAACTTGCAAAACGATTTGGCGTCAACCGACATACCGTTCGAAAATCAATTGCAAATCTGGCAGAACAAGGGCTGATTTGGTCAAAAAGAGGAAGCGGTGTATTTGTCGCACAAACGCCAACTATTTATAAAATGAGCAATCGCGTCAGGTTTTCACAAAATTTACTTGATGCAGGGCGGACCCCCTCTCGTCAAACCCTTTTGATGAGCATAAGGCCCGCAACCCAAGAAGAGGCAAATGGATTACAGATAGAGCACAAATCCCCTGTGCATCATTACGAGGGCATATCATTTTCTGACACCGTCCCGATTGCGCTATTCACCTCGGTGTTTTGTGCGACCCGGTTTGCTGAACTGGATATGCATATTCGGGCACTCGGATCTGTCACCGCAGCGCTTAAACAATGTGGGGTGACTGATTATACGCGCGCCTCGACGCAAATCGGCGCCTTTGCCGCAGATCGGGTTCAGGCAAACCACCTTCGCATCAAACAAGGCGATCCCCTATTGTGTACGACATCAATTAATATTGACCCCGATAACTACCCAGTCGAATTTGGGCGAACGTATTTTTCGGGCAAACACGTCACACTATATTTCAACAATTGATGTCACATCTTTGATACAAGAGCTTCATACTTTGTCCCGGTAAAAAAACAGCAGGTCAAAGATGTCAATCAGGTTCGTAAATGCAACGACACTTCGTGAAAATGAACTTCAAAATCGCTCGGTTGCAGTAGAAGATGGATGCATATCCAAAGGCCCTCATCCCGAAGTGGATCTGGATGGATACTATGTCCTTCCTGGAATTATAGACCTGCATGGCGACGCGTTTGAGCGCCACATTGCGCCACGGCCTCGCGCACCATTCGATATTCGCTCGGCCCTGCGCGGCGTAGATGTTGAGTTGGCAGCCAATGGGGTGACAACCGCATGGATGGCGCATAGTTGGTCATGGGAAGGCGGGCGGCGTAGTCCAGAGCATGCAATGAAATTCGCGAACGCACTGCGTGCCTATCGCAAAGACGCCAGAACAAATATGCGCATCCAGTTGCGTTGCGAAACTCATACGACAGAAACCTATGACGATCTGTTAAAATGTCTTGAAGACTTTAAAATTGATTATGTGATCTTCAACAATCATCTGCCAGAAGCACAGGACATTATCGCAGAAGATATGGACGCCTTTGGTGCGTGGGCAGCGCAAGTCGGCAAAACATCTGATGAGCATTTGGCATGTGTTCGTGCTGCCGAAGCACAAGAGGCGCAAGTACACGATCATTTGGTTAGGCTTTCCTCGGCATTTGATGATATGAAAATCCGATATGGATCACATGATGACGCGACATCCGACACGCGCGAATATTATGCACTTCTAGGCGCCAAAATCTGTGAATTCCCGACAACCGTTGACGCCGCAAAAACAGCAAAGCAAATCAACAATCCTGTTTTGATGGGTGCGCCAAACATCGTGCGTGGGGGATCACAATCTGGAAATATTTCTGCAATCGATTTGGTACGCGCCGATTTATGCGATGCCTTAGTTTCAGATTACTATTACCCTGCCCTTTCACAAGCAGCGATCCAATTGTGGCAAACTGGAGAATTATCCTTTGCAAAAGCATGGAACTTGATCTCGAAAAATCCAGCTTCAATCATGGGCAAAGCGTCCATAGGCAGTATTGATTACGGTATGCGCGCCGACCTCGTTATTATGAATAAAGAAACCATGCAGATTGAAGCAACCCTGTGTGGTGGTCGCATCGCCTATGCGTCTGGTGAAGCTGCAAACCGCCTATTCCAAGCGCCCATTGTCAAAGCCACAGTCGCGGCCGAATAAGACTTATTCGTACTTTTCCAAAAACGCCTCGATTGGCAAGCGTCTGAAATCATCAAGCGCCAATCGAAGCTGGCTGTGCGACCAATTCCACCATGCCAAGGCGATTAAGCGATCTGAAATTTTCCGATCAAAGCGTTCTCGCATTGGTGCTGCAGGAACACCTGCCACAATGGTGAAGGGTGCAACATCCTTGGTCACAACTGCACCAGAGGCGACAATCGCGCCGTGTCCAATAGTGATTTCTGGTTTGACCTGGGCATTATGTCCGATCCATGTATCGTGACCAATCGTAACACGACGTGACGCACGCTTTTCAAACCAATCGTGGTCTATTTCTGCATCCTCCCAATAATCGGGGGAGCGGTACAGAAAATGATGCATGCTTGCGCGATCCATAGGATGATCTGTCGCACCGATCCGCACAAAGCTTGCGATATTGGCGAACTTGCCAACCCAAGCGTTCGCAATATCCGCATAACGATCACAATAGGAATAATCCCCCATCGTGACGTTCAGAATACGCGATCCCTTGCCGATTTCGCAATATTGACCAAATGTCGAATTATTGTGCTCCACCTCAGGGTGAAAAAAAACCGCGTCTGATTTAAGCTTTGCCATATTAGAGTTCGTGACTCTCGCCGCCTTTGATCAAACGGGCTCGCAACTGGCCTGACAACCAATCCATCAAAGTAACCATTAGAATGATCAACACAACGTAATAAGTCACTTCCTCCCAATCTTTCTGCGTAATCATAGCCTGAGTAAGGAGCAATCCTATTCCGCCTCCAGTTATTGCCCCAATAATGGTTGCACTTCGCGTATTTGATTCGAAAAAGTACAATATTAGTGCCAAAAATACTGGAGCAACCTGAGGCAAAACACCAAACCTAATTCGTTGAATTGGACTTGCCCCTGTTGAAGCAACGCCCTCGATCTGCTTATCATCTACATTCTCAAGGGCCTCAGAAAATACTTTGCCGAAACTACCAGTATCCGTTATTAGCATAGCCAGCGCTCCGGTCATTGGCCCAGGACCGAATGCCCGCGATAACATTATCGTAAATATTAAAGCATCGACGCCACGTATAAAATCAAAAAGTCGACGAACAATGCCACGTACAACAATCAGCGGGGTGAAATTTCTCGCTGCAAGAATTGAAAGTGGCAAAGCAACTAACGCTCCTCCAAATGTGCCCAAGAAAGCCATTAAAATAGTCTCACCAATAGCCCATGCAACATCTTTATGGCGCCACATTTTATTATTCCAAAAGTCGCTTAAAATACTCCCAAGCTCGCCATTGAATGATTTCGACAATAAAGTTGTGAATTTTTGATCAAAATACTCACTATCTAAAGAGAAAAAGAAGAGCTCCCAACCATTAAAATATCGAAAAACTTCGGTTTTATTTCGCGTTATTGTGAGTCTTCCGCTTTCAGTAGTGATTGCCAATCTATTCTTTGATTGATTAATGTTTCCCGGAAATTCTTTTTCCGGAATTACGGCTTCTACGCCCTTTCGACTTGCAGTGGCCGTAATTACACCAAAATCTGGTACGAAATAAACAATCTCTTTCGGGCGATACTCAACGCTATGACCGTTACCTAGATCTATAACTGTTGTTTCACCGAGCTTAATCCAATTAGGGGCAGCATTTTCCGGATATGCACCTTTACTTTCACCTTCTACCTTCACTTCTACGGAGCCGTTTCTGTTATCGCGGGTGACATGAACCTTGTAGCTATAACTATCCTTGACAAGTAACTTAGCTTTGTCGAAAGAGGCCTTTTGCGCTAATCCGGATATATCGAATGCGACATACAGGTAGGTCATGTAGGCAACTAATGCTACCAAAATTGAAAAAATCGTGATTGATTTTCTCCTTTGATGTGCCAAGGCTGCAGGGTAGCTTTCAATTGTTTTTATGGTATCCATAATTACCTCCGACCGTGTGCCAAAACACCTCGAAAATGTGAGGAAGTTTGATCAAAAAATACTATCGTTATAAAAATCAAAATAAAAATCGATGCTGCCTGATCAAAGCGGCCCATGCCCCAGGTAATAGCGTTTTTTAGTTCGTATCCAATACCACCAGCCCCAACAAATCCTAATATTGCAGATGCTCTGATGTTTATTTCGAACCTTAATAGTGCGTATGACAGATAGTTAGGTGCCACTTGCGGCATCACACCCAAGCCCATTCTCTGCAACCAGTTGGCACCGACAGACTCCAAACCCTCCACAGGTTTCAGTGATGCGTTTTCATTGACCTCTGAGAACATTTTTCCAAGTGCCCCTGTGCTATGAAACGCAATAGCAATCATTGCGGGCACTGGCCCACCTCCCATTACAAAAATCAATACCAAGGCTATGACAACTTCAGGTACTGCACGCATGATATCCAACAAACGCCGAAATATTGGTATCATCCAAGTATATTTTGAGAAGCCGCGAGTAACCAACATCGAGATGAGTGCGCCTAAAACCGCTCCGATTAATGTAGAGGCCGCTGCAATGTTTATTGTCTCTATCAAATCAGGCAAGTATTGCAGCATCAATCCAGGAATTTTGTGCATTTCCGCGAATGCTTCACTAAAAACTGCTTTCGGAAAATCAAACAGTTTAGGCAGGCCATCTAAGAAACCACCAGCATTTCGATCCTCCGCTACCATAAATCCCGTCGCCATCAACGAGAAAAAAAGTATTAAGAGTATAAATGAATAAATACGCTTCTTGCGAACTATAAGTCCATATTCATGCTGAAATTGACTTGCGCTTAAGTGTTTTTCGATCATTTACCAGCTGCCCGAATGAACGCGATGGGCGGATTGTGTTTTCGCCCATCGCAAATAAATTTATTGCATTTTTGCGCGACGCGCTTCAACAACTGACTCATATGCATCGTGACCGATTGGCATCACACCGTCGCGCTCACCAGCGAATACGCCATATGCACAATCTGGATCCATGTCTTTGAGCGATGCAACTAACGCAACCACCTTCACTGCAACGTCTTTTGGTAAATCCTTGCGCAAAACGACTGGGCCCTCAGGAATAGGCTTGGACTCCCAAATTTGTACGAGATCGTTCATGTCTACCAAGCCCGCGTCTACCGCTTTTCGTAGCGCACCTGCGTCGTAACCGTCTTCCCAATCACCCGTAGTGACCGCCCAAGTTACGCCCGCATCAATATCTCCGTTCGCTACGGCGACGATTGTCTGCTCGTGACCACCTGTAAACACAACTTCGCCAAAGTAATCGCCAGATTCCATTGTCGAACCTGTAGTTTGAGGAATTTCAATTGACGGGATCAGGTAACCAGAAGTAGAATTCGGATCCCCGAAACCAAACTTTTTGCCCTTAACATCTTCAAGTGAAGCAATTCCGCTATCTTTGCGAGCAAACCCTACAGAATGATAACCGATCGTTCCATTGGTAACAGCAACTAGCACTGGCTCAATAGCATTTTCGTCTTGCAAATATGTTCCCGCATAGCTAGATGCGCCCAACCAAGCCATATCGATAGTACCACCTAGCAAACCTTGCATCACACCATTGTAATCCGCAGGCGCAAAAAGTTTAGTTGGTACTCCAAGTAGATCTTCTGTTTTTTGACGCAGGCATTCGTTACTGTTTAATCTGTCCTGAGCATTTTCACCGCCCAGTAGGCCGATACGGAATTCAGAAATACCGTGTCCACCAGCCAATGCGGCTGTGCTTAACGCTGTCGTAGCCAAAATGGCTGCAATAAGTTTTTTCATGATCTTTTCTCCATTGATCAACACCAAAAAAATCAGCACTTAGAGTGCTGATCACACGGGAACATTTTGCGCATCCCGGATCTCTGTAGACGTCGCTGACTCTGAAAATTCACTACCAGCACCATAAATTTCCCGGGCGACATCTGTCGTCAATTGCTCAGGCGTACCATCAAACACAATGCGACCCAC
Source organism: uncultured Paracoccaceae bacterium (assembly GCA_965657135.1). Lineage (GTDB taxonomy): Bacteria > Pseudomonadota > Alphaproteobacteria > Rhodobacterales > Rhodobacteraceae > HIMB11. The sequence continues at coordinate 9,307 of CBFHNF010000030.1, read as the reverse complement.
ACGCATCCCGATCACCCTATCGCAATATCTCCGAGCCGTATCTAAAGTGTGCAAATTGCATACTACGGTTCTGTTATCTTCATCATGTATGCGACGTAACGTATCCATGACAATTTGGGCGTTCATGGGATCTAAAGACGCGATTGGTTCGTCCGCCAGAATAATTTCTGGATCTTGCATCAATGATCTTGCGATCGCCACCCGCTGTTGTTGACCGCCAGACAATGATTCTGCCCGCTTGGCTGCATGTGCCGCTACTCCCAATCGCTCTAGGATTAGTATTGCTTTCTCAATGTCGGACTGCGGATACAGATTAAAAAAAGTGGATAAGGTCGAGCGCCTATTTAAGGTGCCGTGCAGCACGTTGCTTACAACGTCCATTCTGGGCACTAGGTTGAACTGCTGGAAAACCATCGCGCAGTTTGCTTGCCATTTGCGCTTCTTCGCACCTCTCAGATTGTGTACGTAGTTTGAATTATAGGAAATTTCACCGCTTGTTATATCCGTTAAGCGGTTTAAAGACCTAAGTAAAGTTGACTTTCCCGCGCCCGAAGCACCAATAATGCCGATCATCATCGGCTTTGCGACATCAAATGACACGTCATTTACGGCTGTACTGTTCCCGAATACTTTAGTCACGTTTGAGAGTTTTAACACTACTGCCCCCGAAGTCTGAACTCGGCGGAACATGGGGTCATCGTGTAAAAGATATATGACAAATTGGTAATATTTTCCAAAACTAAACGTAACAATTATGTAAAAATATCAATCACATACGGCAATCGCAATATTCACAAATATTTCACAAAACCGTTTACTGCTTTTTACGTCGCACCCTTTCAGTTGTGTCTTCAAAGCTCAGGAGATACCTATGAAATACTCTATAATGCCCGTGTGCTCTTTACTTGCGCTGTTTGCAGGTACGGCACATGCGGAGATGAATTTTAACCGTATTGCTTCATTTGAAACAACACGCAACATGACAGCTGGTGAAGATACAAACCGCGAAACGTCTGCTGAAATCATTGCCGCAACTGATGATGGCATGACGTTGGTGTATACGGACAGTCCACTTGGTGTTGTTGGTTTGATTGACATCACAACACCCGCGCAGCCTGCGCCATTGGGCAACGTGGCACTGGATGGTGAACCAACTGCCGTTGCGATCCACGGTAACACAGCATTCGTTGGTGTGAACACATCAGAAAGCTATACCGCGCCATCAGGTCACATCGCCGTTCTAGATGTTAAATCACAACAGATTTTGCAAAAATGCGATCTAGGGGGTCAGCCAGACTCTGTCGCCGCTGCTAAAGATGGTTCACTTATTTCAATCGCAATCGAAAACGAGCGTGACGAAGATTTAGGGGATGGCCGCACTGGTCAAATGCCTGCCGGCCACCTGGTGCAATTTGACGTCACCAACGGCGCAATTGATTGTGGCGCACGTCGCGACGTCGTTTTGACTGGTTTGGCAGAAGTTAGCCCAGAAGATCCAGAACCAGAATTCGTTGACATCAACGGTTTGGGTGAAACTGTTGTCACAATGCAGGAAAATAACCACATGGTTGTCGTTTCACGCGATGGCAAAGTGACATCACATTTTTCAGCTGGTGCCGTCGACCTAGTCGATATCGACGTTGAAGATGAACGCGCAGCGCTTACATTCACCGAAACCCAAATGGGCCGCAAGCGTGAACCAGATGCTGTTAAATGGGTTGACGACAATCACTTTGCCACTGCCAACGAAGGCGATATGGACGGTGGTTCACGTGGATGGACAATTTTCCATAAAGATGGATCTGTTGTTTACGAAGCTGGCAACACATTTGAACATGCGATCGTTCAAATTGGCCACTACCCTGACAAACGCTCTGATTCAAAAGGCGTTGAGCCAGAATCAATCGAAACAGCCACATTCAACGGCACACCGATGGTTTTTGTTGGCGCGGAACGCTCATCTGCCGTTGGTGTTTATGATGTAAGCAACCCTGCAGCACCTGTTCTAAAACAGTTGTTGGCATCTGGCATCGGTCCAGAAGGATACGTTTCAATCCCAGAACGCAACCTTTTGATTTCTGCAAACGAAGTCGACCTAATCGAAGATGGCGGCGTTCGTGCGCATGTCATGGTGTTTGAATACCAAGACGCCCCTGCAATGTATCCAACACTCACATCAGCAGGCGCTGATGAATTGATCGGTTGGGGCGCGATTTCAGGCATGGTTGCAGGCGAAGGAAAAACCATCTACGCGGTCAACGACAGCTTCTATGGGTTCCAGCCGACAATCTTTACGATTGACGCAAGCCAGACACCTGCACGCATCACAGATGCAACAGTTGTGCACCGCAAAGGTCGCCCAGCCCAAAAATTGGATATGGAAGGCATTACAACAGATGGGAACGGTGGTTTCTGGGTTGCCTCAGAGGGCCGCACAGATCGCATGATCCCGCATGGCCTTTACCATGTGAATGCAAAGGGCGAGATCAAAAAAGAAATCGCGCTTCCTGCAGAACTTTTGGCGGTTGAAAAACGCTTTGGTTTCGAAGGTGTGACGCGTGTTGGCGACACACTTTGGATGGCAATACAGCGTGAATGGAACGATGATCCAAAAAACCACGTAAAATTGGTGTCGTATAACACAGCGACAGGTGAATGGGGTGCCGTGCACTATCCAAAAGCAGAACCAGCAAAAGGTTGGGTTGGATTGTCAGAAATCGTTGCGAATGGCGATTATTTCTATGTGATCGAGCGTGACAACCAAATCGGTTCAAACGTCGTGACAAAGAAAATCTATCGCATTCCAGCTGCCGACATGGTTCCAGCCGCACTTGGTGGAACGTTGCCTGTCGTTTCCAAAGAAGAGGTTCGCGACCTTATCCCAGATCTAAAATCATATGGCGGCTACGTTGTTGATAAAGTAGAGGGACTTGCGATCACTTCAGATGGTGAAATGTTTGTATCAACAGACAACGATGGCGTTGACGATAGCTCAGGGGAAACATTCTTCTGGTCAGTTGGCAAAGTAAACTAAATCCGTCCACTTGGATAACAGAAGCCCCCAATTTTTTGGGGGCTTCTTGCGTTTCTGCTGACATGAAACATTTACAATCGCAGTATAACGCCTAGGTGCAAATGTTATTGTTCCATCCATACTTCGAGATACAGTTACGTTTGTGCTGATCGATTTTCGCGGCAAAATTGGCATATATAAAGGGATAAGCATGCATCCGGCTATGTTTCTGACCACCGATACGACCCGATCGCAAACGGACTGGTTGCTAGACCTTCCAGAAGACCTACAATTGCTTATGATAGACGCAATTTTAAAGAATTGGTTTTTCCCACACACATAAAACGGTACCTGCCGTACAACTAAGTAAACGAGGCATTTGAATGCTAACTACTCTTTCGGGACTGGCTCTCAGCAGATTTTGCTTTGGCACAATGCAATTTGGCGGCGGCAGCGATCTTGAAATATCGCGCGCGATCTACGATCTGTGTCGATCGCATAACATCAATCATTTCGACACAGCCCACGCCTATACGGGCGGACTGTCTGAAGAATGGCTCGGCGCATTCATTAAGAACGAAAGAGATCAGATTTTTGTATCCAGCAAAGTTGGATACACAGGGGGTGCAGATCCCGTCAATTTGACCGCTCAATTAGAGAAAAGTCGGACGCGTTTAAATCAGGATGTCATCGATTTATTGTACCTACATCGGTTCGATCAAAATACGCCCATTGAAAAAACACTCGGGTGGTTCTTAGATCAAATGCGCCACCAACGGATCCGATATGTGGGACTTTCGAATTTTGCGGCCTGGCAAATTACGCAGGCTTGTTTTTTAGGGCTACAGCATGGACTAAAAATTTCTGCGGTCCAACCAATGTACAGTTTGGTGAAACGACAGGCAGAAGTCGAAATATTCCCAGCCTGCGCTGAATTTGGGATCGATTGTTTTTCATATTCTCCATTGGGCGCAGGATTATTAACTGGCAAATATTCATCTGCAAATGGTGAAGGTCGACTAGCGAGCGATGCGCGCTATGCAAAACGCTATGGGTCGCCTGAAATGCATACATGTGCAAATGCGTTGAATGAGATCGCGAAACGGTACGACATCCCAGCTGCGACCCTAGCCGTTGCGTGGATATTGAAATCGCGTTATCGACCAACACCGATCATTTCTGCGAAAACTTGCGAACAAATGACCCCAGTTTTGAAGGCCTTGGATTTTGAATTGTCAGAACAACTTGAATCCGAAATAAACACGATATCGCCCAAACCAACCCCTGCAACAGACCGATTAGAAGAACAAGAATAGTTGGCTGCAAACATTCGGGGATAGAAACATTAAAATGGCGCAAAATTTTCCACCCACACTTTGGGAATTGATACAATGCTGGTCCAGGATCGGCCTACTATCATTTGGTGGGCCAGCTGCACAAATTGGCCTAATGCATCAAGAGATTGTCACCCGCAAAAAGTGGTTGGAAGAGGACGAATTCAATAATGCACTGGCATTTTGTATGTTGTTACCGGGACCCGAGGCGATGCAACTTGCAACCTATATGGGCTGGAAACTACGGGGCATTCTGGGGGGCGTCATAACTGGACTGTTGTTCATTTTACCAGGCGCAGTCATTGTTGGAGCGCTTAGCTTTTTATATCTTTATTTTGGGTCAACTGAAATTGCCGAAAACGCGTTTATGGGCCTCAAATCTGCGGTCGTAGTGATCGTGTTTCATGCACTATTCAAACTAGCGGCGCGCAGCGTTGAGACGACAACAAAGACAGTCATAAGCCTCCTATCATTTGTCCTTTTGTTTTGTTTTCAAATTCCATTTGCACTTCTTCTTGGTTCGGTTGTGGGATTTGCCTTGTTGTTTTCCCAAAACCAACCCACACCATCGAAAGCCCATTTCCCATTTGATCCAACAAATGTTGTTCGCATCGGTTTAATTTGGCTCGGCATTTGGATTGGTCCAATCCTGATGATGATGCTCTTTTTTCCCGACAACATCTTGACCAGCCTTGCATTGTTTTTTTCCAAACTTGCGGTTTTCAGTTTTGGAGGGGCGTATGCGGTGCTTGCGTATATGTCCCAGGAGGTTGTGCATTTGAACAATTGGCTGACGGCCCAATCCATGATTGATGGATTGGGCCTAGCTGAAACAACACCTGGCCCGCTTATCTTGGTTACTGAGTTTGTCGGTATTTTAACGGCAGCGCAAATGTATCCAGAACAACAGGTGTTTTACGGTATAGCAGGTGGAATTGTCACACTTTGGGCGACCTTTGTCCCATGTTTTTTATGGATCTTTGTCGGTGCGCATTACTTGGATTGGATAAACACACACCCAAAATTCAATGCAGTTTCTGGATTAATTTCCGCCGCAATTGTCGGGGTCATCTTGAACCTAACTGTGTGGTTCACTTTTAATGTTTTCTTTGAACAGACTTTTCAAATTTCATTTTGGATCGCAAATCTGACGCTACCGAATGTCGGAACACTCTTACCTCTTCCCATCGCGATTGCGATGCTAGCGTTCGTTCTCTATTCTCGGATTGGTATGCTGACAACTTTTGCTATCTGTGCCATTTTACCTATAATAATCATGTAGTTCTGAAATGACGTTCAGTGCGATCATTCGCTTTCAAAGACTTCAATGACAGGGTCGATAAATGCGCTTAATTTGCCGTCTTGCACTTGCAGCGGCTCAATCAATGCCTTGATCCCATACACATCTAACTCTGGGAAATCCAAACCCATCGAATGAAAACATGCAAACCGCTTGCCCGGTTTTGGATTTAGCCCCGCCTGAATGTCGCGTGTGCCCATCTTAAGGTGATGGGCGATATCCCATTCCAAAGTTTCGCCATCATGGCGCGTTACAACCCAACAGTGTCCATCATCGCAGGTGTTTTGTTTTTCTTGTGGGAAAAAGAAACCCGTTACATACCCTGCATCAATCCCTGCACTGCGCAATGCAGCAAGGAAATAAGTATTGATATCAACACAAGACCCCTGAACAATCCCGCATCCAAGCGCGGGGATGACCTGAGCCTCGTCATTAAACGCCACATCTGGATGACCATATGTAAAACGTTCAGCGACATGACATGCTATGTGTTGCAAAAGCGCGTAGCCAGAGGAATTTCCAATCACATCATCAACTTCAGCAACCAAATCTGATGCAAATTTGGAATACCGCGATGGTTTTGGCTGAAACATGATGTCGGGATACGCATTCGCGGCAGTGTCAAAATTTAATTCAATGCGCACGCTATCACTGGTGACATCCATCAAGAGTGCCTTTTGATGTGTATACGGCTCGATTATTTCTTTGGCATCGCCTCCAGCAACACTGACGCAGCCGCCGTAGGGCGTTTTTAGTCCAGATGGAATTAAAACTTGCTTAGCACCATTAGTCAGCGATGCTGTATATGAAATCTGTGCCATCAGTTGCGTGCTTTCCTGGTTTAAAGGTTTGGCCGATCCGTGATAAAGTTAGTTATCAAACCAAATTGGATTTGACCAAGCACGTTTTCCCGCACGATCGATCACAGTTACCCGGATCCATGGACTTTTGTGAAAACGACCAAGGCTAATTTCGGCTTCGGTCATAGACTCACCATGTTTGGAAACTGCAGCAGATCCATGTCCCTGAACAATAACTGCTGCAACCGAACTACATTTTACAACAACATGTTTTGCCGAAACTTCGATATCACGAATTTCTGGACCCTGGCTTGAATAATATGATCCCGTTTTTAGCGCCTGCAGCAACGCCTCAGGTTCGTTTTCTTCGGACTTAACCATGACCCAGCCACCAAAGTGATCGGGTTCAGTAAAATGTGCATCATCTGTTGCGATTAAGTTCAGACGCCGCCCCTCACTCAACAAAAGATCAAGGGTGTGAAATCCGTCTGCCCGATCGCAACCAGTGGCGCACCCGTGGTTATAGGTTTCCACCGCATGCGCCGCCGTAATAGACCGCGCATCGGCTAGCGTCATACCTGACCATTGAGGGTGAGCGACGGCCACAAATGCACCCGCATCCACACATCTTTGCGCGATTTCAGGCCCACTCTCTTGGTTTTCAACAGGTAGAAAATGAGGTGAATTTGAGGGTTCAAAATTAGCAGGCAATCCAACAGCAAGAATATGCCATAATTCTCCATTCTCCATAGCGCCTGAATGCACCTCTGCGCCAATAATGGTGGTGAACGTCGCATCTCTGAATGGCAGGGTATCTGCAAGAGGATAGTTGTACATCCCGATAAAATGATCTGTAAGCGCGAGAAAATCATATCCCTCCGCCTTGTATCTACGACAGACGTCTTCTGGTTCTAAAGCACCGTCGGACAGGTTTGAATGGGTATGTAGATTACCACGCCAAAATTTGCCGGGGTTTTCAAATGCTGATGGTTTCATTTATTTCCACACTTATTGTCATTTTTTTGTGATCTTTGCCTCATATAAGTAACGGAAAAATGACGCAATTGATTGATGAAAAGCGTTTTACAAAAAAAATCCTATGATGCAATTTCACGCCAAGATTGGCCAGTCGCAGAACAAAACCTGCGGCGTTTGTGTATAGGAACAAAAGCTCAAGCGTCAGACTTTTACAACTTAGCCAAAGTACTTGAACAGGTTGGAAAATTCGGCCAGATTCCCATCTGGCTAAGACGGGCCATTAAACACAATCCAAATTATCTTGCCGCACTCTATGAATTAGGGCGGTGGGAAGTAAACTATGGTAGCGCGCTTGCTGCGTATTCATGGCTGAAAAAAGCCTACGCGCTTGACCCCTCTGATTCAGACATCAGTGAACTCTTCGTCAGTGTCGCCTGTAAAACTGGACATTGGGAAACGGCAGAGCAAATTTTAGTACGTACCCAACCAAACCCAAAAAATATTGCCAATTTATTCCGTGTGCAATGTGAATTACGCAAGCTCACCCTGACTGACCAACTGACATTCATAAATGAAAACGCAGGGCCAGAGATGTTACGCACCATGACTAAAGTGTCGTGCGGGGTTTTGCCCTTTAGGATTGACTAGTTTTAACGGTGTGATGCACGAAATTTTTTTCGGTAAACACCGCGTTCTTCGCTCAACTCTTCTTGCAGCAACCGAGTTTCCGCAATCTGATCATCGGACTGCACATCTATTTCAAGATCAAGGTGTTGGCGTTTTACCACGATCGCTTGCGCAACAGGCGTTCTCTTGGCAAGGGTTCCGCGAAATTGTTTGTTCGTCCAGACAGCAGGAAAGTGGACATAACCATTCTTAAACAGATCACAATCCACCAACCCAGAGAGCGTTTGAAATGGTAAATCGTACCGATTACATGGATGCACAAATAACATTGAATATCCATCTGGTACGCAAACAGTCCAAAAATTCATGAATTTTAAAATAAGATCCCCATCGCTTTCAAACGGGGACCCTTTCGTTTGTTCCGAAAGGTGAAACCCGATCGGTGCGCGCGACAGCAGGCTATCAGTAAGAACAGGGAAATTCCAATCCCACGTAAATCCATCCTCACCAACATGTATATCTGTTGGCAAATAAAACGTAATGCCAACACCCATAGCATCTAGGATTGGCGGGCAGTGTTTTAAGGTTCGAACCCCCGCCCCTAAGACAGGGCTGTCCACTTGTGATGGCATATCGCGCACCCAACTCGGCAGCGCCGTTTTAGCAAGCATTGGTGCGGGTAACAACTCTCTCAGGGCTGGATGACAACGTATCGAAATTTTCATTGTGCTGCAGATGCGTTTCTCTTTTGTAACCATGCATGCAGCCCTGCAAAGGTCATTGTCAATAGAATGATGATTGTTCCCACAGCGTTAATTACCGGAGGGTGCCCATTCGGGTTCCTAGACATTGCGCCAATTTCAGTCGCAAAAGTACATGAGCCGCCCTTGGCAAACATCGTGGTGTTATAATTTTCCATCGACGCTAAAAACGTGATAATCGCGGCCGACACTAATGCAGGTCGAAGGTAGGGCAACGTGATGCGATAAAACGTCCGCAATGGCGATGCCCCCAAATCCCGCGCGGCCTCTTCTAATTGAACAGGAAGACGCTGAAGACGCGCTAGAATGATCAATAAAGGATAACCGGCCGTGAAGGTAAGCTGTGCCATCATGATCGTGAACAGGCCCGCATTCACCCCTAGGTCCCCCCAAAAAATCAACGCCGACAACCCAAGCACGATCCCCGGCGCTAGCATTGGTGACAAAAGCACCCACCACAACAGCCCATTTGCACGAGACTGCCAGCGCACCAA
>CBFHNF010000029.1:0-19686 GCA_965657135.1 uncultured Paracoccaceae bacterium | reverse complement strand
AGGCAATCGAATCCAAGGCACGTCCGTTCATGGGGATCTGTGTTGGCATGCAATTGATGGCAAAACAGGGGTTTGAATATGCCCAAACGCCGGGACTTGGTTGGATCAATGGCGAGGTTCATAAAATTGCACCAACTGATCCATCCCTAAAAATACCGCATATGGGGTGGAATGATTTGGTGATTGACCACCTGCACCCCATTTTTGCTGGCATCAACACAGGCGACCACGCCTATTTTGTCCATTCTTATCAAATGCAGGTCGCAAGTGCACAACAGCGCATCGCGCATGTGGACTACGCGGGCGATGTGACTGCCGTTGTCGCGCATGACACAATGATCGGCCTACAGTTTCACCCAGAAAAAAGCGCAGGCCAAGGCCTGCGCATGATTGGTAATTTTTTAACATGGCGTCCATAGAGACGCGTGATTAATTCACGCGGCTCCAGGTACCACCATCGCGACAAATGATTGCAACGCAACCTTTAACCTGAAGACCGTTGCCACCATTAACCAGCTCCATCTTTGAGCTATAAGTTTTGTCGCGATCTGGCGCCCAGATTTTACCACCGCCATATTTGCCATCCCCTTTGGATGTCATGTTCCAAACGATGTTTTTTCCGACATGACGCGGGTCTGCGGCACTACCATCGCCTTGAAAGCTTGCGATCAATTCACCGCAGATTGTTTCGCCGCATTGTTTCACTTCAATATGACCATAGTTTCCATTGTCATCTGGGATTGTTTTCCAAGTCCCAAAAACAGGATCGGCCAGAGCGGGAACCGCCAAAATCGCACCAAATATGGCTGCAAATAGTGTATGTTTCATATCAAACTCCTATATTACTGCCATAGAGTGCGGTGAAGATTATTTTTTATCAAGCCTCACTTTGGGTCACGTTGCATTTTTGAACGCCTCGTGTCACAAGGCCGCGACACAAGAATTGAGGTAGCCCGATGATCCTATATCCCGCAATTGACCTAAAAGACGGCAATGCCGTACGCCTGTTGCGTGGGGATATGGACAAATCAACCGTGTTTAATACCGACCCAGCGGCACAGGCACGTGAATTTGTCGAGGCTGGATGTGAATGGCTACACCTTGTCGATCTCAATGGCGCGTTTGAAGGTGAACCGGTAAACGCCGCCCCGGTAGAGGCGATTTTGGCCGAATGCAATGTCCCCGCGCAGTTGGGTGGCGGTATCCGAGATATGGCGACAATTGAAAATTGGCTGACCAAAGGCTTACAGCGCGTGATCTTGGGCACCGTAGCTGTTGAAAACCCAGATTTGGTGCGTCAGTCCGCGCGCGCATTTCCGGGGCATGTGGCCGTTGGCATTGATGCACGCGATGGCAAGGTTGCGACCAAAGGCTGGGCAGAAGAAACAAATGTGATGGTCACCGATTTGGCGAAATCCTTTGAGGATGCAGGTGTGGCCGCGATCATTTATACCGATATCAATCGCGATGGCGCGATGCAGGGCCCCAATGTACAGGCGACCGCCGATTTGGCGCATGCTGTCTCCATTCCTGTGATTGCATCGGGCGGTGTTTCCTCGATCGCGGATTTGCAGGCGTTGAAATCCTGTGGTGCGCCGCTGAACGGCGCTATTTCTGGACGCGCCCTATATGACGGTGCGATTGATCTGGGTGAAGCGTTAAAGGTGATGAATGCTTAAAACCCGGCTGATCCCCTGCTTGGACGTTGCCGATGGCCGTGTGGTTAAAGGCGTCAATTTCGTTGGACTGCGCGATGCCGGCGATCCTGTCGAGGCAGCCGCGCGTTATGACGCCGCTGGCGCGGATGAGATTTGTTTTCTCGACATAAACGCAACCCATGAAAACCGCGGCACCATGTTTGATATGGTGCGCCGCACAGCCGAACAGTGTTTCATTCCCCTAACGGTTGGCGGTGGTGTGCGCACGGTGGAAGATGTGCGCGCTCTTCTGTTGGCGGGCGCTGACAAGGTTTCATTCAACTCTGCCGCTGTGGCAAACCCCGATGTGGTACGTCAGGCCGCCGATCATTTTGGCAGCCAGTGTATCGTCTGCGCAATTGATGCAAAAACCGTATCCCCGGGAAAATGGGAATTGTTTACCCATGGGGGGCGCAAACCCACGGGGATAGATGCCGTGGAATTTGCAAAGATGATTGCAGAAAAAGGCGCGGGTGAAATCCTGCTGACCTCGATGGATCGGGACGGCACAAAATCTGGGTTCAACCTGCCCATGACACGGGCCATTTCAGATGCGGTTTCCATACCCGTTATTGCATCTGGCGGTGTTGGCAATTTGGACCATTTGGTGGATGGTGTGACCCAAGGGGGCGCATCCGCCGTATTGGCGGCCTCAATCTTTCACTTTGGGGAATATACCGTGCAAGAGGCCAAAGCGCATATGCAAGCCGCTGGCATTCCCATGAGGATGAACTGATGACCCTAGATGATCTGTTTGAAACCGTAAAACAACGCGCGGCCAGCAATCCAGAGGAAAGCTGGACTGCAAAACTTATCACCAAAGGCCCAGAAAAATGCGCCGAAAAATTCGGCGAAGAGGCCGTTGAAGCGATTATTGAAGCGGTAAAAAACAATCCTGCCGCCCTGACGAGTGAGGCGGCAGATGTGATTTTTCACCTTATGGTTATGCTGCACGCCCGCGGCGTTGAATGGCAAGATGTTGTTGATGAATTGGCCCGCCGTCAGGGGCAGTCAGGAATCGCCGAAAAAGCGTCGCGTGGATGATTTTGTATACTCACGATGAGCGCACGAGCGATCTTGGGTTATATCGAAGTAAACCCAAAGCAAACTAACTTTCGCATTATTAAATACCAACCCGTTCTGGTCGACCACAGATACAACCGTGGGCGGATAACAAGGCTGAGGCAACCAAGCCCCCGCCCAATGGGACGGGCATGATCTGAACACTAAAAATCAATGAATACTTAACTCAACTTGGATGATATCACACCCGTATTAAACCCCGCCATGCGCAATTCCCAAAACAGGCGTTGATATTCGATTTTTGGGCATCGGTTCATGACGACGTCAATGCCTTTGGCACGTGCTTTCTCTGCGGCCTCGGCGTGGGTTACGCCGATTTGCATCCAAATGGTTTTTAGATCCGCAAACCGTTCCAGCGCCTCGTCAACAATCGGGGGTACGGCATCTGATCTGCGGAAGATATCCACCATATCAATAGGTTCATCAATTTCGGAAAGGGACGCGCGGATCGTTGAACCAAATAATTCTTTTCCTGCATGCCCCGGATTGACCGAAATCACATTGAAACCCTTTAACCCCAAATAACGGGCCACAAAATAACTGGGACGTTGTGGATTTGGACTGACCCCAACCACGGCGATATTTTTTGTCCGTTTTAGGATATCACGCAAATGTGCATCGCTATAGTGTTCGTCCATGGGCCCCTCATTTCGTTTTTGGCACAGTGCGATGGGGTTGATCCAGTGTCAATTGCGATCCGACACCGAGGGGTGAATCCATTCAAAGCTTGATAATTTCACTTGTCGTTTGGCCCGTACCCAACCGCGCGTCGTGCCAACGCTCGGGGCCTTGGGGTCCACCCCTAAATGATCGCGCCAATTTTTTAGGCAGATGCAAACCGTGGCGCTCAGCATGTTCCATCATCCAAATTAGGGGAATGTTGGACAACGGCCGCGCTGGTTCGTGCCCCAACAAATGCCCACCGATGTCTCCGTGTGTTCCCGAAAACCACACCTGCTCCATTTCATGTGGTGCGCCGTTTTCATCTGCCTTCCATCGCTCGGGGGCATAGGCGACGCGCGTTTCATCCAACGCAAGCGCATGATACCCTGCCAAGACACAGTCCGAGATACGGTGATTGTGAAAACTGTAGTTATCCGGCAATATTTGGGCAAACCAAGGCAAATTTACACTCATCGCGCTGACCGTATCATAGATGCCCATCATGTTTATTTTTACTTCTTGATGGCAATGCAGCCGCTTAAATTCGGCCGAGGGACGGTTGCCACGATAGCGGCGCCAAATACGGCCAACATAGCGCGAGGTGGCGAATTCAGAGCGCAGCAAACCAACGCGATCTATGATCCCAGACAGGGATCGTACCGCAAAGGCACCACGTGAATAGCCAAACAGAAAGATCTGATCCCCCGGTCGGTAACGTGTCGCCAGCACACCATAGGCCTCTTGGATTTGGGCACTTAGGCCGCGGCCAACCAACACACGGCAACTGGTTGTCCAATTCCCCCATTGCAGGCCAGGAATATAATGAACACTGGTTTTAATTGTGCTGTTGCCAAGTTGTTTATAAAGCCATCCAACATGCGTTTCCTGCCCCGCAGAAAGCGAAGAAAGCGTTCCGTCAATCAGGATCACATGTGTGCGTGGCGCACGTTTGCGTTCAGGAATTTTCCCGACGGTGTCGGAGTGCCCACCAATCCAGCGCAACACACGGGAAAATGATTTATTCTGCCGCTTTTGGCGCGTCATTTAGCATTTGCCACACGCGATGAGGCGTGAATGGCATATCCGCCTGTGTTACGCCGCGATCCCATAACGCATCTTGTACGGCATTGGATACCGCCGCCATTGCGCCAACGGTTCCCGCTTCGCCACAGCCCTTCATGCCCATGATATTTGCAGTTGATGGCACAGGTTCGGTTTCAAACTTCACAAATGGCATATCAACCGCACGAGGCATTGCGTAATCCATGAAGGTTGCGGTCAACAACTGACCGTCTTCATCATAAACCACATGCTCACACAGCGCTTGTCCTAGGCCCTGTGCGACACCGCCGTGCACCTGACCTTCTGCCAATAGTGGATTGATAAGGTTCCCAAAATCATCGACCACAACATACCGATCAACCACAGTTTTCCCTGTTTCTGGATCAATCTCTACTTCTGCAACATGCGCCCCATTGGGGAAGGAACGCGCCTCAAGCGTTGCGCGTGCCTCTTGGATCAACAGATCGTCACGCCCATCTTCGCGCGCCATCTCCGCCGCCTCTAGGAACGTCGGTGTTAGGTTTGATCCCGCCGCACGGAAAGTTTCATCGTCAAAAGATATTTCTTCTGCCGCCACACCCATTTTCTTTGCAAGATACAGGGTGAAATTTTCGACCATCTTGTCAACCGTGGCCAGTGTAGCGTTATTTTGAACCGTGACAGAGCGCGATCCGCCCGTACCACCACCCTGTTTGATCAGATCACTGTCCCCTTGGACAACGATGATTTTATCCAGTGGGATGCCCGTTTGATCCGACAGGAATTTTGCATACACCGTTTCATGCCCCTGCCCGTTGGACTGCGTTCCAACAAAAATGCAAACCGTGCCATCGTCATTAAATTCGACGCGCGCGCTTTCGCTGGGATCACCCAATATGGACTCGATATAGAAACACAGCCCCTGCCCACGCAGTTTGCCGCATGCTTCTGATGCAGCTTTGCGCGCGCCAAAACCGGCCCGATCACAAGCAGTTTCCGCATGGTTCAACACGCGTGAGAAATCGCCGACATCATAGGTTTCGCCCGTTGTCGTTTTATAAGGGAATTTATCCACTGGGATAAAGTTTTTGTGGTGTAATTCCCACAAATCCACTCCTAATTCCCGTGCCGCACGATCCATCAGGCGTTCCAAAACATAAATCGCTTCGGGGCGACCTGCACCGCGATAGGCATCAACCTGCGTGGTGTTTGTGTAATACCCCTTCACACTTAGATAGGTGGCCTGTACATCATAGGTGCCCATCAAAACACGTGAAAAAAGTTGTGTCTGGATAGGTTGGGCATACTGTGAATTATAGGCCCCCATGTTGCAATCCGTGTGCACGCGGTAGGCCTGAATGCGGTGATCAGCGTCAAAGGCGAATTCAGCCCAAGACACCAAATCACGCCCCGCGTTATCCGTTAGCATCGCCTCAGTTCGTTCCGACATCCATCGGACAGGGCGCCCCAATGTCATCGCCGCATGCGCCAAAACATAGGCCTCGGGATAGGCCATGGCCTTCATCCCAAATCCACCGCCTGTGTCGGGGTTTGTGACGCGGATATTCTCCTTGGGCATGTTCAACATTTGGCTTAGGCGGTTCCAATGCGCCCATACACCTTGTGCATTCATGGCAACGTGCAAACGTTCACCATCAAATTCCGCATAGCACCCACGTGGTTCTATCGAGTTCACGATAACGCGATTGTCCCCAACCTCCAATTTTACGACATGCGCGGCCTTGTCAAATTCGGCTTGGGTTTTTGCGGCGTCCCCCATTTCCCAGTCAAAGGCCAAGTTGCCAGGCGCCTCGTCGTGGATATTGAAATCCCCCTCAGTCAGCGCCAGTTGAACGGGCAATTCATCATAGTCAAATTCGATCAATTCGGCCGCATCACGGGCCTGCTGCATTGTTTCGGCAACTATTACTGCAACGGGTTCACCAACGTGGCGTACGCGATCAATGGCCAGCAGCGGACGCTGTGGTTTTGCCCCATCGCTGCCGTCGCGATTTTTGACAACGGCACCCTCGAGATCCATCGAAATACCTGCATCAATCAATTCTTGGGCCGTGATTACGGCAATAACGCCTTCGCTGTCACGCGCATCACTGACGTCGAAATTGGTGATCACTCCATGTGCAACGGGAGAGCGGAACACAAACGCATGAAGCGCATCTGCCGGCGCAATATCATCTATGTACTTACCAAACCCTTTAAGAAAGCGTTGATCCTCAACACGTGAGATTGGTTGGCTTTGTCCGAACTTATCCATGTGGCACTATCCTATTGATCAGTCGCTGATTTGCGCGAACACTACTGATAGAATTAGGGCTGTCCAACCCTTTTCCACAAATTATTCAAAACTCCTGCGCGTTCGTGACGCAACGTGCAGAAATTATGGGCAATCTCGCTTTCCCTTTTGCTAAAATCAGGCTAGACGAAAGATTGCGGAATAACACCAAGAATGAGCATTTTCATGGCACTTGAAAAAACCTTCGACACCAACACAGCAGAAGCACGCATTTATGCGGCGTGGGAACAGGCAGGGTGTTTTAAAGCGGGTGCAAATGCATCACGCGACGAAACCTTTACAATCATGATTCCTCCGCCGAACGTGACAGGTGTGTTGCATATGGGCCATGCATTCAACAACACGTTACAAGATATTTTAATCCGCTGGAACCGCATGCAAGGGGTCGACACACTGTGGCAGCCCGGGACCGACCATGCAGGCATCGCCACACAAATGGTTGTCGAACGCGAATTGGCCAAGGCTGGTGCGCCAAGCCGCGCGGAAATGGGACGTCAGGCGTTTTTGGCCAAAGTGTGGGAATGGAAAAAGCAATCAGGCGGCACCATTATCAATCAGTTAAAGCGGCTGGGCGCGAGTTGTGATTGGGATCGCACGGCATTCACTATGTCCGGTGCGCCAAACGCCCCAGTGGATGAGGATGGAAATTTTCATGATGCCGTTATCAAGGTATTCGTTGAAATGTACAACAAAGGGCTGATTTACCGCGGTAAACGATTGGTCAATTGGGACCCACATTTTGAAACGGCAATCTCTGATCTTGAGGTGGAAAACATCGAAGTTGCCGGCCACATGTGGCATTTCAAATATCCTTTGGCGGATGGGCAAACCTATACCTACGTTGAAAAGGACGAGGATGGGAACATCACACTTAGCGAAGAACGCGACTATATCTCAATCGCAACGACACGTCCCGAAACCATGTTGGGTGACGGGGCCGTTGCGGTCCATCCCAGCGATGAACGCTATGCACCGATTGTTGGCAAACTGTGTGAAATCCCCGTCGGGCCCAAGGAACATCGCCGTTTGATCCCGATCATCACGGATGAATACCCCGATCCAGATTTCGGATCAGGTGCAGTGAAAATCACAGGCGCGCATGATTTCAACGACTATCAGGTCGCAAAACGCGGAAATATCCCCTTGTACAACCTGATGGACACGCGTGCCGCCATGCGTGCAGATGGTCGCCCCTATTCAGAAGAAGCAGCAGAGGCGCAGCGCATTGCAAATGGCGAAATCGAATGGGACGAAAATAAAGTCGCCGCCATGAACCTTGTCCCCGATGAATATCGCGGGTTGGATCGTATAGCAGCGCGCGAACAGGTTGTCGCCTCAATCACGGCCGAAGGCAACGCCGTCATGATCCCCAACCCCAAAGCGGGTGAAGAAGACGAAGCAGACCTTATCCCGCACATCGAAAATAAACCGATTATGCAACCCTTTGGGGATCGATCAAAGGTGGTGATTGAACCTATGTTGACGGATCAGTGGTTCGTTGACACCGCCAAAATCGTTGGCCCCGCATTGGATGCAGTGCGCGATGGGACCGTGAAAATCATTCCAGAGTCAGGCGAAAAGACATATTATCACTGGCTGGAAAACATTGAACCCTGGTGTATCTCACGCCAATTGTGGTGGGGACATCAGGTGCCCGTGTGGTTTGACGAAGATGGCAACCAGTATTGCGCTGCAACCGAAGCAGAGGCACAAGCCCAAGCGCCAGGCAAAACGTTGACGCGTGATCCCGATGTGTTGGACACTTGGTTCAGCTCTGGCCTTTGGCCCATCGGCACGTTGGGCTGGCCCGAACAGAATGCAGCACTGGACAAATATTTCCCAACCTCGACCCTGATCACAGGACAGGACATTTTGTTTTTCTGGGTTGCGCGGATGATGATGATGCAATTGGCCGTGGTCGATCAGATCCCGTTTGACACGGTGTATTTGCACGGGCTGGTGCGCGATGCCAAAGGCAAGAAAATGTCCAAATCCACTGGCAACGTGATTGATCCATTGGATATCATCGACGAATACGGTGCGGATGCCTTGCGCTTTACAAACGCGGCAATGGCCTCTATCGGCGGCGTCTTGAAATTGGACATGCAGCGGATCCAAGGATACCGAAATTTCGGCACCAAACTTTGGAACGCAGCGCGTTTTGCCGAAATGAACGAGGCTGTGCCATCAGATGGCATCATTCCAAACGCCGACCAAGCGGTCAACAAATGGATCATTGGTGAAACTGCCAAGGTACGCGAAGTTGTCGATGCGGCTTTTGAAACCTACCGCTTTAACGATGCGGCACAGGCGCTTTATGCCTATGTTTGGGGCAAGGTCTGCGATTGGTATGTGGAATTATCCAAACCTTTGCTAAACGCAGAGGATGAGGCCGCCAAAGAGGAAACGCGCCGCGTCATGGGATGGGTGATTGATCAGTGTTTGATCCTTCTGCATCCCATAATGCCCTTCATCACAGAAGAGCTGTGGGGCGCGTTGGGGGATCGCACAAAGATGGTGGTTCATGCAGATTGGCCGACCTACACCTCGGCTGAGTTGGTAGATGCGGCCGCAGATCGTGAAATGAACTGGGTAATCAGCTTGATTGAGGGCATTCGCTCTGCTCGTTCACAAATGCGCGTTCCCGCAGGTTTGCGCATTCCCATGATCGTGACCGAGCTGGACGCCGCAGGTGAGTCCGCATGGCAGCGGAACGAAGCGATGATCCTAAAACTGGCTCGCGTGGTTGAATTGACGCATGCAGATGCCTTCCCCAAGGGGACGATTACCGTCGCAGTTCCAGGCGGAACCTTTGGGCTTCCGCTGGCGGATATCATCGACATTGAAGCAGAGAAGGACCGCCTTGAAAAATCACTTGGTAAATTGGCCAAGGAATTGGGTGGACTGCGGGGGCGTTTAAACAATCCAAAATTTGTCGCCTCTGCACCCGATGAGGTGGTCGAGGAAGCGCGTGCCAATCTGGCGGAGCGAGAAGAAGAAGAAGCCCAACTTAAGGCCGCAATAGAGCGCTTGAACGAAATCTAAGTGCTGGTTAACCCTGTCGTCATCACATAGGCGACAGGGTTAACCAGCACTGCCCTATACCAACAAAAAGCTCAGGATCAAGGGCGCAACACCGATTGTCATAACGGTGGAAACAACGACCAATCCTGCCACGGCCTCGGCATCGACCTTGTATCGCTCCGCAAGCAGATAGGATGTCACCGCGACAGGCGCTGACATTTGAAGAACCAAAACAGCGTAGGCTGTATCAGGCAAATCAAATACGGATCCAACACCAATTGCCACCAGTGTGCAGATTGCGATTTTGGCAGCGGATAGCCAAAGTGCACTTACAATATTCGCAGGCTTTAGTCGCGCAACAGCAACACCTAAGGTGATCAACATAATCGGAATGCCTATTCCGCCGACAAGATTGATTGTATTTGTCAAAAACTCTGGTAATTGCCAGCCTTGAACCAAAAATAACAAACCCAAAAGGGTTGATATAACCAGGGGTTCACGCACCAGCTTACGCAGCGATGTTCCCCCCGTGATAACGTAAATCCCGATGCTAAATGCGAAAACTGATGTCACACTGAACAGTATAATTGCATAGCCAAATCCAGCCTGCCCAAATGCGAACAGACATAAAGGCAACCCCATGTTTCCCGTGTTTCCACTAACAAATGGGGCGAAATAGCTGGCCATGTCTAATTTCGCAATTTTCAAAAAAACATACACAGCAATCATCGCGACGCCATATGTGACAACCGAGGCCCAAAACATTGTCGCCAAGGCCTCTGGGTCAATTTCAGTGGTCATCAAACTGTCAAAAACGAGACAGGGAACCGCAATCTTGGTGGCCAAACGGGTGACGAATTCGGTTGGGTATGCAACACCCTGATTCACCCATAGATAACCGCTGCCTGCTATCAAAAAAACTGGAGCAACGACATTAAAAATGATCAAGAATAGGGCCATACCCTACCCAGCATCACGGCCCTCTGGGCCATTCATGTCAAATCCAAGATGGCGCGCAACGGTAAAGATATCTTTGTCCCCGCGCCCACACATATTCATGCAAATAATGTGATCAGCAGGAAGTGTTGGCGCAATTTTCATCACATGTCCAAGCGCATGCGAGGGCTCAAGCGCAGGAATAATCCCTTCGGTTGCGCAGCACAGCTGAAACGCTTCTAATGCTTCTTTATCCGTAATCGAGACATATTTGGCGCGACCAATATCATGCAGCCATGCATGCTCGGGGCCAATACCTGGATAATCCAAACCTGCAGAAATTGAAAAACCTTCTAGAATTTGGCCATCATCATCCTGCAACAGATATGTGCGGTTGCCGTGCAATACACCTGGGCGTCCACCCGTCAGCGACGCACAATGCTCCATATCATCATTGACGCCTTTGCCGCCTGCCTCGACACCAATGATGTTCACATCTTTATCATCTAGGAATGGGTAGAATAGGCCCATTGCATTAGACCCACCACCAATCGCCGCAATCAGTGTGTCAGGCAAACGTCCCTCTGCTGCCATCAGCTGTTCTTTGGCTTCTTTGCCGATGATAGATTGGAAATCACGCACCATCGCTGGGTATGGGTGCGGTCCTGCAACGGTGCCGATGCAATAGAAGGTATCGCGCACATTTGTAACCCAATCGCGCAGCGCATCATTCATAGCATCCTTCAAGGTGCCACGGCCCGATGTGACGGGCACAACCTCTGCTCCAAGAAGACGCATGCGGAACACATTTGGCGCCTGACGTTCCACATCATGCGCGCCCATGTAAACCACACATTTCAAACCGAATTTTGCACATACAGTTGCGGTTGCGACACCGTGTTGACCCGCACCTGTTTCCGCGATGATCCGTGTTTTTCCCATGCGGCGTGCCAGAATAATTTGCCCCAACACATTGTTGATTTTGTGCGCGCCTGTATGGTTCAGTTCGTCCCGCTTCATATAGACTTTTGCACCACCCAAGTGATCGGTCAAACGTTCGGCAAAATACATCGGGCTGGGGCGGCCCACATAATGCGTCCACAGATCGTGCATTTCATTCCAAAAGGATTCATCCGTTTTGGCGCGTTCGTATTGCTCTTCCAACTCTAGGATCAGCGGCATCAAGGTTTCCGAAACAAAGCGTCCACCGAATTTTCCAAAACGCCCCTTATCATCTGGGCCTGTCATAAAGCTGTTGAAGAGATCGTTCGCCATTGTTTGTCCTCCGCCGTTCACTGGATAGGTGTAGCCTGTCATTAGGGTATGGTAAAGCGGTCGCGCGATAAATCACGTGATGTTTAAGCAAAAATTTAAATACGGCTTGCTCGGACGAAATTTTGGATCAATTCGGCGCTTTTTTGACCAGGCGCATCTTCGACGCCACTAGACACATCGACCTGTTGTGCGCCCGTCATTCTGACGGCTTCTGACACGTTTTCATCGGTTAAACCACCCGCCAACATCCACGGACATGGCCAACGGCGTCCCGCGATCAAGCGCCAGTCAAAGGATAATCCATTGCCCCCCGGCAATTCCCCGCCCTTGGGTGGTTTTGCATCCACAAGAATTTGATCAGCAACGCCAAAATAACGTTCCAACTTTGGCAAATCATCACTGTCCGCGATCCCAACCGCCTTCATCACTGGCAAGCCATAGCGCGCTTTGACTTCGGACACGCGTTCAGGTGTCTCTTTTCCATGAAGTTGCAGCATGTCCAGCGGAACCGTTTCTGTGATCGCATCCAACTCTGCATCGTTTGGGTTCACAACCAAGGCAACCTTGGCCAATCCCAATGGCGCTGCCAGTGCCAATTCACGCGCAGCATCAATGCTAATATTGCGTGGTGACTTCTCAAAAAACACCAACCCCATATAATTTGCGCCCGCATCCGCACAGGCGCGCACATCATCCAATGTGGCAAGGCCACAAATTTTCACAGAAATAGGATTTTTCATTCGATTTATGCAGGATCTTCGATCAGGGCTAGGACATCGTCTTGGTCCTTGTACTTTTCACCCTTTAATTTGGCAAGCTCACGCTCAGCCTTGCGTAGGGCGCGACTATTGCGCGATGCTTCGGCGCGCAGTTTGTATTCGCGAAGCCATTCCCACGCGAACCCGACACCCACCCCAAAAAAGATCCCCAAAAAGAAAACCGAGAATACGGGTAAATCGATCGAAAATGACAGGGGCGCGATATCGCTGAGTTCACTTGGCAATAATGACAGTGTTGTCATTTCACGATTAGCCACGGCCAATAAAACCAAGACAAAGGCAAGACTGCCCAAAAATAGATATCGCAAATATCGCATTATGTATCGGCACCATTCAAGCGATCGCGCAGCAACTTACCCGTTTTGAAGAAGGGCACCGCCTTTGCTTCGACTGCAACGGATTCGCCAGTACGCGGGTTGCGCCCGGTACGTGCGTCCCGCTTCTTGACAGAAAACGCACCAAATCCCCGCAGTTCAACACGGTCACCTTTGGCAAGCGCATTTGTTATTTCATCAAAAACGGTATTTACAATGCGTTCAACGTCACGCTGAAACAAGTGTGGGTTTTCATCTGCAATTAACTGGACCAATTCCGAACGGATCATGGCGACGTTATCCTTCCAAGTGTTGTACGACTACTATAAGTATATTGCATGTTCATAGAAACACTTTGTGAAATTTTCAGCGTGAATTTTCCATTTTTTGCCTAGATTAAAATAATGCAGCGAAAAAACATCCTTTGAAAGCAATGTTTTCTGCGCCAGCATGATCCAATCGAAATCTCTCGGACGCACACCGCGAATCATTTTCCGAACGTATACGAAATCTAAAATCGTGAAAAATTGGCAATAAATTTAGCGATTTTCGCACATGCAAATACCTAATGAAATGCATTTGAATTGCCGCTACGTTATGGTGCGACAAAAAAAATACCCCCCGCGCAAAGCAGGGGGTATTACATCAGAAGCTGTTTTTGGAATTATTCGTCGGTTTTAAGTGCCGCGCCCAAAATGTCACCCAATGATGCACCAGAGTCTGATGAACCATACTGTGCCACTGCTTCTTTTTCTTCTGCGATTTCACGTGCCTTGATCGATACGCCAAGTTTGCGTGTTTTCGAGTCGATGTTTGTGACACGAACGTCAATCTTGTCACCAACTGAGAAACGCTCTGGGCGCTGCTCGGCGCGATCGCGAGATAGGTCAGAACGACGGATGAATGTTTTCATTCCTTCGTATTCAACCTCGATGCCACCATCTTCGATTGCAGTTACGGCAACAGTGACAACTGAACCGCGCTTCACACCGCCAGTTGCTTCTGCGAATTTATCGCCACCCAATGCCTTGATTGACAGGCTGATGCGTTCCTTTTCGACGTCCACTTCGGAAACCACGGCTTGGACCACGTCGCCTTTGCGGAAGTTTTGGATGGCATCTTCACCGCGTTCATCCCAAGAGATGTCTGATAGGTGAACCATGCCGTCGATTTCGCCGTCCAAACCAATGAATAGACCAAATTCAGTGATGTTTTTAACTTCACCTTCAACTTGGCTGCCTTCTGGGTTGGCTTCAGCAAACACTTCCCATGGGTTACGCTGACACTGTTTCAGACCCAATGAGACCCGACGTTTGACGCCATCGATTTCCAAAACCATGACTTCAACTTCTTGGGATGTGGAAACGATTTTACCTGGGTGTACGTTTTTCTTGGTCCATGACATTTCTGACACGTGAACCAACCCTTCAACACCTGCTTCTAATTCAACAAATGCACCGTAATCTGTGATGTTTGTCACGATACCTTTGTGTACAGACTCAAGTGGGTATTTCGCAGCAACGATTTCCCATGGGTCTTCTAGCAACTGCTTCATACCCAATGAAATGCGATGTGTTTCTTTGTTGATCTTGATTACCTGCACTTTGATTGTTTCACCAATTGTCAGGATTTCAGATGGGTGGTTCACACGACGCCATGCCATGTCTGTGACGTGCAATAGGCCGTCAACTCCACCTAGATCAACAAATGCACCGTATTCTGTGATGTTTTTAACAACACCATCAACGTCTTGGCCTTCTGCCAAGTTGCCGACTACTTCTGCGCGCTGTTCTGCACGTGATTCTTCAAGGATTGCACGACGAGACACAACGATGTTGCCACGGCGACGGTCCATTTTCAAAATCTGGAACGGCTGCTTCATGTTCATAAGCGGGCCAGCGTCACGTACAGGGCGTACATCAACTTGTGATCCAGGTAAGAACGCAACAGCGCCGCCCAAATCAACAGTAAAGCCGCCTTTGACGCGGCCAAAGATTGCGCCATCGACGCGCTCTTCGCTTGCGTGTGCTTTTTCCAGACGATCCCATGCCTCTTCGCGGCGGGCCATTTCGCGTGATACAACGGCTTCGCCTTTGGCGTTCTCAGCTGCACGCAAATAAACCTCAACTTCGTCGCCAACGGCAACTTCTGGGGCTTCACCTGGGTTTGCGAATTCTTTTAATTCAACGCGGCCTTCCATTTTATAGCCGACGTCGATAATGGCTTGTCCCGCTTCGATTGCGATAACTTTGCCTTTGACAACTGTGCCCTCTTGGGGTGTGTCCATTTCGAAGCTTTCATTCAATAACGCTTCGAATTCTTCCATAGATGTGTTTTGAGCCATGTGGTCTCAGTTTCCTTTACTAGCATTTGTTCTGGCCAAGAGGTTGTCTCCTCTGGTCTTAGGGTTCATTGGTCAAATCGATTTTTCCAAACGCAAAAGGGCCAGTAATTGCCTGACCCTGCTCATCACTCTCACGTTCTTGCGGTTATTACCGTTCTGACCGCGTCCGTTTAGCCTTGTTTTTGGGTAGGATCAAGGGAATTCGTCGAATTAAATACCGGGATTGATCACTTGGATAACACACCATGATAAGGGCTCAGTCCGCAATCATGCGTTATGTATCTTTTTTGTAATTATTGGTCACAATTTCAATCGCCTGGGCAATCGCTTCGGCAATACTTAATGCAGTTGTATCGAGCTGATGCGCATCTACTGCAGGGCGAAGGGGGGCATCGGTGCGGTTCATGTCGCGTGCGTCGCGCTCTTTCACGTCGGACAACACGTGCTCTAATGACGCATCGTGTCCCCGTTCGATCAATTCATGATAGCGGCGTTTGGCACGCGCTTCTGCGCTAGCAGTCACAAACAGTTTCACAGGTGCATCAGGACAAATCACCGTGCCAATATCACGACCATCCAAAACGGCGCCCCCTGCGCGCGCTGCAAACGCACGTTGAAAATCCAACAGAGCTGCGCGAACCTCGGGGATCATCGCAACTTTTGATGCCGCCTGCGCCACGTCAGCCCTGCGCAAATCATCTCGTAGCAAATCATCATTACCAAGGGATTGCGCTACCACGACGGGATCAAGGCCATCCATCATCTTACGGCCAACTGCACGATATAATACCCCAGTATCCAAGTGAGGACACTTAAAATGTGCGGCGACTGCACGCGCAATTGTGCCTTTTCCAGCGGCAGCAGGGCCATCTATTGCAATCGGAAATCGCATATTAACCTGCGCCGATCCGTTCAATATTTGCACCCAATTCTGACATCAATTCCTCAAAGATCGGGAACGAGGTCGCAATCGGGCCTCCGTCATTCACACGCACCGCTGAGCGAGAGGCAAAGCCCAAGATCAAGAATGACATTGCGATGCGATGATCAAGGAAAGTTGCGCATTCTGCACCACCTGGAACGTTGCCCGCACCCAATCCCGTTACTGCCCACCAATCTTCGCCTTCATCGACGGTGATCCCATTTGCACGCAGACCTTGCGCCATGGCGTCAATCCGGTCGCTTTCTTTGACACGCAACTCATGAACCCCGCCCATATGCGTCACACCCGTGGCGTTTGCGGCGACAACAGACAAGATCGGATATTCGTCAATCATACTGGCAGCACGGGTTTCAGGCACCGTGATCCCAATCATATTTGGAGAATAGCGGGCACGCAAATCGGCAACAGGTTCACCGCCCTCTTCTCTTTCATTCTCAAATGTCAGGTCCGCGCCCATTTCTTGTAATGTTACAAATAACCCAGAACGCGTTGTATTCAGACCAATGTTTGGCACCAATACATCTGAACCAGGTGTGATCAGTGCAGCGCAAACAGGAAAGGCCGCCGAAGACGGATCGCGCGGTACATGAATTGTCTGCGGTTTTAATTCAGGCTGTCCCGTTAATGTGATGACGCGTCCCTCGTCTGTGTCTTCAACCGTCAGATCCGCGCCAAAGCCGCGCAACATGCGTTCCGTATGATCGCGTGTCGCCTTTGGTTCGATCACAACGGTCTGGCCAGGCGCATTCAATCCCGCTAATAAGACGGCTGATTTCACCTGTGCCGATGCAACAGGCAAACGATATTCCACAGGAACGGGTGTGCGTGCGCCCACGATGGTCAGCGGCAAACGCCCTCCCGAACGTCCTACAGTCTGTGTGCCAAACAGGGCCAATGGATCGGTGATCCGCGCCATGGGACGTTTGTTCAAACTTGCATCCCCTGTAAAGGTTGCCGTGATAGGACATGTCGCCATCATACCCATAATCAAACGCACGCCTGTTCCAGAGTTGCCGCAATCAATTACGTTATCAGGTTCGCTTAATCCACCAACGCCAACACCCTGTACAGTCCAATGCCCTGGGGCATGCTGCGTGACCCCAGCGCCAAAGGCACGCATCGCCTTGGCCGTGTCCAAAACGTCCTCTCCCTCAAGCAGGCCAAAAATCTCTGTTTTTCCAACGGTCATTGTTCCAAACATCAGCGATCTATGCGAAATCGACTTGTCGCCAGGAACATTTGCTGTTCCCTTCAATGGGTTTGCGTGACCTGCTTGCATTGGAATGGGCGTACCGTGTCCAGACATGTGGCGTCCTCTTATTTTAAATTTATGAACCTGTTAGCGAAAACACAGTCCAAGGTCTAGGCGTCAGGTTTCTGAAACGTCAAATAGTGTGCACCACGCCCTTCCCGAAACGCCTTTTGTTCATAGCGTGTCGAAATCCAATCTTGCCACGGATTTCGCCAATCGTCTGGCCTCTCAGCCAACCATTGGAATCCAGCCTTTGGCACTTCTTGCAGAGTTTGACGCACGTAATCAGGAATATCCGTCGCCACACGCAAAATCGCTCCAGGCTTTAGGACATCATATAGCGGTAACAGGTGTTCTTGGGTCACAAATCGACGCCGATGATGGCGTTTCTTTGGCCATGGATCAGGATAGAGCAAAAAAGCTTTGGAAACTGATGCTTTGGGTAAAACATCAAACAAATGCCGCGCATCGCCTGGGTGGATACGCACGTTATCACAGGGGGTTTCCCGCAATTTTTGCAGCAACATTGCAACGCCATTCAAAAACGGTTCGCATCCAATAATCGCAACGTCGGGATTAGAACTGGCCTGATGCACCAGATGTTCACCGCCACCAAAGCCAATCTCAAGCCAAAGGTCTTTTTGTTCAAACACATCTGAAAGCCGAAGTTGATCACGATTGGGGTTTGCGTCCCATGATACGTTTGGGACACTCAATCGATCCAAATCTTGATCCAACGCCTCAATCTGCGCAGAACGCAGGGTTTTCCCTTTAAAACGTCCATAGAAATTGCGCCAGGGGGATCCGCTGGGGTGGTGTGAATTTTCCATGATGCGGGATGTAATCGTTTATAATTTCCGCTGCAAGCATGAAGGCGAGCCCGTTGCAGGTCGCATTAGGGCGAGAGATAGAGTGGCGCACCCGATAGGGCGCGCCTCCGCATGAATCAGACGGCCGCTTTTAGCGCCTCGATCAAATCGGTGCGCTCCCAGCTAAAACCTCCGTCCGCGTCGGGCGCGCGGCCAAAGTGGCCGTAGGCCGCTGTGCGTTGATAAATGGGTTTGTTCAGGCACAAGTGCGTACGAATGCCGCGTGGGGTCAGGTCCATACAGTGTGACAGGGCTTTTTCGATCTGCTCTTCGCTGACCTGAGCCGTGCCAAATGTATCTGCATAGATCGACAAGGGACGCGCAACACCAATCGCATAGCTCAGCTGGATCGTGCACTTCTCGGCCAAACCTGCGGCCACCACATTTTTCGCCAAATAGCGCGCCGCATAGGCCGCGGACCGGTCAACCTTTGTCGGATCTTTCCCAGAAAACGCACCACCTCCATGGGGAGCTGCACCGCCATATGTGTCCACAATGATTTTGCGCCCTGTTAGGCCCGCATCCCCATCTGGTCCGCCAATCACGAATTTTCCAGTCGGGTTCACATGCCATGCAGTATCTGCAGTAATCCATCCCTCGGGCAGGGTTTCACGGATGTAGGGTTCCACAACCTGTCGCACATCATCTGATGTCATCGATGCATCCAAGTGCTGTGTCGACAAAACGATGGATGTCACGCCAACGGGCTTACCGTTTTCATAGCGCACGGACAGCTGGGATTTTGCATCCGGGCCCAATGTGGGTTCTGTCCCATCTTTGCGCACCTCTGCCAAACGACGTAGGATTGCGTGCGAATACTGAATGGGCGCTGGCATCAATTCTTCGGTTTCATTGGTGGCATAGCCAAACATGATCCCCTGATCGCCTGCGCCTTCGTCTTTGTTATCTGCCGCATCAACGCCTTGGGCGATATGCGCCGATTGTTCGTGCAGCAGGTTTGTCACCTCTACGGTTTCGTGGTGAAATTTATCTTGCTCGTACCCAATATCTTTGATGCAGGCGCGCGCGATCTCATCGATGTGGCCCATATAGCTTGATAATTTCTCTTTGTCGGACAGGCCAACTTCGCCACCGATCACCACGCGGTTCGTTGTGGCAAATGTTTCCGCGGCAACACGTGCCTCTGGCTCT
>CBFHNF010000028.1:0-22466 GCA_965657135.1 uncultured Paracoccaceae bacterium | reverse complement strand
CCTTTGGTCGGTTGACTATCAGAAAGGTCATCTGTTTGGTGCGCAAAAATAACGTCATCTTGGTAAGCTTTCCACATTTTGTACCAACGCTCACCAACTTCTTCGTTGATTGCACGTTTTTGGCAGATGTGTTCTGCGCCCGTGATTTCAGATGTTTCACCAAAGAAGCCAGTAATGCCTTCTGGCAACAACTTGTCATACATGTTGCCAACTGTTGGGCATGACCCAAGGCCGGTTGTCGTATCACTTTCACCACATTTTGTAGAGACCCAAAGCTCAGAGATTGAACATTCTTCGCGCTGATATTCAGAGGTCATGTGAACAAAATCTTTTGCGGCCCAGCTGGCTGCGCGAATTGTTTCAAAATCGCCTTTTTGTTCGATTGAGAATTCGGCGACAGGTTTGCCCGTTGCGCGAATTCCATCCGCAATACGCTTGGTCCAGCCAGGTTCGATACCGATAACAACAACGGCGGCAACATTTGGGTTTGCGCCTGTGCCAATCATTGTACGAAAATGCAGCTCTAGGTCTTCACCAAACTGCAAACGGCCATACGCGTGGGGTATTGCCAAGGTGCCCTTCACGTTATTTGCAACTGCTTCACATGCTGCATTAGAAATATCGTCAACGGGCAAGATTAGAACGTGGTTACGCACGCCCACACGTCCATTTTCACGACGGAAGGCCTTTACGGTCATATTTGAATATTTAGAAGCCATGAATTCTTCTCCCTACCAGCGTTTGGTTTTGCAATTGTGTGTGTGAACGTGCGCACCCTTGGGGATATCAGCGATGATTTTGCCGATGTCCTCGCCATATTTCATGGCTGTGTCACCCTCTTTCAAATCTTTCAGAGCGATCTTATGACCAATGGGAACATCCGCACCTGATACCAGGCGGAATGTAGAATTATCATGGGTTACACAGCACAGCATATCTGTACCAGCTGTTAACCCTTCTACAACAACAACACCAACGTTATCGTCGTGTTCATGAACGAGTAGATGGGGGATTTCAGACATTCTATGTCTCCTCAATGGGTTGGTTTCAAAATTATCTTGGGTGCTTGATTGGCTCCGGCTCGAATGTCCCGGAATGCCTTGGCACCATCGGATAGCGGACGCGCTTCTGTCCAGCTTAGATCACCAAGCTTGCCACTCATCATGGCATGGGCAGTATCGCAAAAATCTTGTGCAGTGTAGGTATAGGTTCCAGTAAATGTTATTTCCTGCAGCGTCATACGACGAATATTTAAGCCACCCAAATCCTGGCCTAGGCCAATGTGCACGATGATGCCGCCTGCCCTAACTGCGTCTGATGCTTGTTCGCGGGTTGCGACATAGCCAACACCATCGATCACCACATCATAATCATCACCTGACGCGACATCAGAGGGATCAATAACATGCAAACCATGTTTTTCAGAAATATAAGCGCGGCGACGTGCATTCGGTTCGACCAAACGGACCGTCGAAATGCCCTGCGCCAATAACGAAAGCGCGGCTCCCATACCAATTGCACCGCCCCCAAAAACAAGCGCACTGGTCGCAGTACGACCTGAGATATGCTGCTTTGCGACGCGCGCGGCGTGCCATCCACACGCGATTGGTTCCGCAAGCGCGGCCTGATCAAAATCCAAACTGTCATCCAAGACGACCAAATTTCGTTCTGGAATTGTAATCTTTTGTGCGAAACCACCCTCTCGTGGTTGCATCGAAATAATTTGCCGCTGTGGACACAGATTGTCTTGGCCTGCGACGCAATAACGACATGCCCCGCAGGTCACCAATGGATTTACCGTGACGCGTGCCCCAAGATGTTGCCCGCTTTCGACAACGCCCGCTACTTCGTGCCCCAAGATAATAGGGGCAGGACGGCGATCATCATGCCCCAAAAATGCATGCATGTCTGACCCACAGATGCCAACACTTTCAACCCTTACCAAACATTCATCCTTGGCAGGGGACGGGTTAGGTACATCGCGCAACTCAAGTGTTTCAATCCCAGTGTAAACTAATGCCTTCATTTAGCTGTAAACCCTCCGTCGACCATTAATGTCTGTCCAGTTACATATGCCGACGCATTTGAACACAGGAACAGTATCGGTCCATCCATGTCGGAAGGCTGTCCGTTGCGACCAATGCAAGTTTGTGCCGCATTCCGCGCCGCGCGTGCGTCATCATTAAACACAGCCGCGGTCAGTTCTGTTGGGAAAAAACCTGGCCCAATCGCGTTTGCGGTTATCCCATTTGCAGACCAAGCTTCGGCCATCGCGCGTGTCATCTGCGTGACAGCCCCCTTGGTTGCGCCGTACGAAATGCCCCCTGGAAATGCACGAAAAGACTGAAGGGACGCAAAATTCACAATACGACCCCATGAACGTTCTTTCATGGCTGGCACAAGTTTCTGTGCCAAGAAAAACGGAGCGGATAAGTTAATTGATATGGTGGCGTCCCATCCGTCTGATGTTACCTCATCTGCTGTTTGGCGCGTATTAAGCCCCGCTGCATTGATTAGGATGTCAGGTGCTCCAAAGGGTTGCATGATGCGCTGACACGTAGCATTCAAACTTTCGCGCTCAGCGACATCTGCCTGAACAACGGCGCAAGAGGAGGTTCCTATTTCGTTGCAAAGATCATCCAATGCCTCGCTTCTGCGGGCAACGCCAACCACTTTTGCACCAGCACGCGACAGCGTTAGGGCAGCGCGGCGCCCTAACCCAGAAGATGCTCCTGTTACACAAGCAACGCGCCCGGACAGATCAAAGAGAGAGGCTGGATGTCCCATATTAAATATCTGCCTCAGCCGTCAGATCAAAGTTCTCGTTCGGGAAATATTTACGAAGACGGACATCCGCAGTGCGCGCGTGACCCTCCATACCCTCAAGACGCGAAATACGCGCAGTTGCTTCTGCAATGGGTTTGGAACCTTCTCGCGTTGCGCGCTGCCACGTCACGATTTTCATGTATTTATGAACGCTTAGGCCACCCGTATAGTTCGCGGCACCCGAAGTTGGCAAAACGTGGTTTGTTCCAGAGGCTTTGTCACCAAAGGCAACTGTGGTCTCTTCACCAAGGAATAGAGAACCATAGCAGCGAAGACGACCCAACCACCAATCTAAATCTTGGGCCTGTACGGTTAAATGTTCAGGTGCATAGGCATCGGATGTTGCGGCCATTTCTTCACGGTTCTCACAAACCATCACTTCGGCATAATCGCGCCATGCCGCGCGCGCATTGTCACGGTTCACCTCTGGAAGATCGTCGATCAGATCGGGCACCATGTCCATGACCTTTTCTGCCAAAGCACGATCATCCGTCACCAACCATACAGGTGAGTTATATCCATGCTCTGCCTGACCTACTAAATCGGCTGCTACGATTTCAGCATCTGCCGTTCCATCCGCCAAGATTAGGCTATCGGTCGGTCCGGCAATCATATCAATACCAACGCGGCCAAATAGCATACGTTTGGCTTCTGCAACAAATTGGTTTCCGGGGCCGACCAAAATATTCGCCTTTGGCAATCCAAATAGCCCAAACGTCATTGCCGCAACGCCTTGAACGCCACCCATCGCTAGGATTTTGTCAGCGCCACAAACATGCGCTGCATACACAATCGCAGGTGCGATCCCAACACCTGGACGTGGCGGCGAACAGGCAACAATGTTTTCGCATCCGGCGACCTTCGCGGTGGTAACAGTCATGATCGCGCTTGCAATGTGGCTATAGCGCCCTCCGGGAATATAACACCCAGCGGCATTGACAGGGATCGCTTTTTGTCCGGCAATCAATCCTGGCACAACCTCTGTTTCAAAATCTGAAACAGTAGATTTTTGCGCTTTGGCGAATTTTTTCACGTTTGCATGTGCAAATTCGATGTCGCGTTTCATCTTTTCTGGAACAAGTTCAGCGGCCGCTGTGATCGCGTCCTCCGTAAGGATAACTTCGCCTTCGTACTTATCAAATTTCGCGGCGTATTCTAATGCTTTAGCGTCACCACCCGCTTCTATTTCATCCAAGATGTTGCGAACGATTTCGCGTGTTTCGGTTGCATCACTGCGCGAATGCAGTGGCGCCTTTTTCAGATATTCTACGGTCATTACTTTATTCCTGCTGCTGCATCAGGATGCAGCATTTGCTCTGTTATGTTGAATAGATTTGTAGAAGGCTAAACCGATCAGAACGAACCCGATCCCACCGGTCAATATTTCCGGAACATGGAAGAGCGACTGAAGGAACATAATCACTGAAAGCGCAAATATCGAATAAAACGCTCCATGCTCCAAATACCGAAACTCTGCCAAAGTCCCACGTTCAACCAACATGATTGTCATTGAACGGACGTACATCGCCCCGATCCCCAGACCGATCGCGATCAAAAGAATGTTGGTGGTCAGTGCAAATGCCCCGATCACCCCATCAAAAGAGAAGCTTGCATCAAGCACCTCAAGATACAAAAACGCACCCAAGCCGCCGCGCGCTCCCATGGCCGCAGAATTGCTCGCCACATTATCCAGATATGCACCCAACCCATCCACGAGCATAAACACCAAAAGCCCCATCACCGCAGACATCAGAAAGGCCGCGTGTTTATAATCGGGTAAGAACTGGGTGATTGCGATCACGATGATCAAAACAAGCGCTATTTCAAACCCACGGATTGACCCAACCCGACGGAGACGCGTTTCCAAGCCGACTATCCAATCAATTGATTTTTCTTCGTCAATGAAAAATTTTAGCGCCACCATCATGAGAAAGGTCCCACCAAAGGCCGAAATCGGGCCATGCGCATCACCAATGATCCGCGAATATTCGTCAGGATCAGCCAAGGCCAAATGCATTGCAGCAAATGGATTAATCCATGCAAAAATAGCAACAATTGCTAATGGAAAGACAATTCGCATGCCAAAAACGGCAATCAAAATACCCCATGTCAGAAAACGTCGCTGCCAAACGGGTGTCATTTCTTCCAACTTGTTAGCGTTGACGATTGCGTTGTCAAAAGACAACGCAATTTCAAGTGCCGCAAGGATGGCCCCAACGAATAGGAAACTCAAAAGTCCGCCCATCGTTCCTGTTGTTGCCCAGCCTAACCATCCCGAAAGCCCCAAACCAATGACCGTAACAATCAAAGGCCATTTTTGATAGGATAATGTCGATCTAGCCATGTTTCTATTATCCTCCAAACACTTGGTTAGGGAGCCACAGCACAATCTGAGGGAAGATCAAAATCAGGATCAAACCAACCAACTGGATCAACATGAACTGCATCATTCCTAGGTAGATGTCTTTTAGATCCCAGTTTGGAACCACGCCTTTCAGAAAATAAGCCGACAGGGCAACGGGTGGTGACAACCATGCGGTTTGCAAATTTACAGCAACCAAGATTCCAAACCAAACCATCAGGTCATATCGATCAAGGCCATGCAGCTCTAGCTTTTCAACTGTTGGCAGCAAAATTGGAACAACGATCAAAACAATCGGAACCCATTCTAAAGGCCACCCCAACACAAAGATCAATGACATCACCAGGATTAGGATCAAATACGGCGACATATCTAGACCCAGCAGTAACTCGGTCATCATCTTGGGTGTTCCAAGGGATGAGAATTCCGCACCAAAGAAGTTTGAGGCCGCGACCAAGAACATGATCAAGACCGTGATCTCAAGCGATTTAATCAGGTTATCAAAAAATCCTGGGAACGTAAATTTGCGATAGATCAGTGACAACAGGATCGCGCCAAATGCACCCATCGCGGCCGCCTCTGCCGGGGTAGCAAGACCCAGCAGGATAGAACCCAGAGCAAATGAAATCAGAATGGTTGGAGGCATGAGGCCCGCAAAAAATTCATCCCAAAGTTCAGAGAATGAAAAACGCTCAGCCGCATCTGCGCGATAAATGGGCATCGCCAAAACAGCCAGAAGCACCATGAATGCAAACAAAATGATTGAAACCCATGGAATACCAGAACCCAAGTTTGCGACAAGCATATAACCATGGAAAAGAATGGCCAGTGGCATTGCAATTCTCAATACAGCAAGGTTTCGATACGCACGAAGCGCAAACAGAACCACCGCGCCCAAAACGATTAACCCAGCAAAAGGCATAATTCCGCTAAAGGCCCCGCCAATGCCCAAGCCGAACACGCGACAGATCGTCAAGACACCCATCGAAATCAATGCAACTTCAGCGCCATAAAAATCTGATGTTTCGGGTTGGTCTTCTTCAGACAGAATTGGTCCAAGTTCAGGGTTAAGCCAGCAGCGACCAAGCGTGTATAGCAAATAAAGTGATGCAAGCATCGCACCCGGAATAAACGCCCCACGGAACAAATCCAGAGTTGAAACCTCTAACACCGGGCCCAAAACGATCAACATGATCGAGGGCGGAATTAAGATGCCCAATGTACCACCAGCCGTAATCGTACCAGCGGCCAGTTGCACGTTATAGCCTGAGCGGTTCATGGTCGCACCTGCCATAATGCCCAGAAGCGTCACCGAGGCACCAACGATACCCGTAGCTGCCGCGAAAATTGTGGAAACGATCAACACAGCAATATAAAGCGATCCGCGAATGCGTGCCATGATCATTTGAATAGAGGCGAACAAGCGCTCCATCAGGCCTGCGGCCTCCATAACGATACCCATCAAGATGAAAAGTGGTACCGCCATCAACTGGTCATTCAACATTGTTGAGTTTGTATTCAACGTCATCAACAAGGTGGTCAATTTAAAGTTTGACCCCCAGATTCCGAACACAAAAGCCAAGAAAATCAAGGTAAATGAAATCGGAAATCCGATAAAGATCACAAAAATCATTGCGCCTAGCATGATCAAACCAATTGTCGGTTTAGAAAGTCCAGGACGCGCCTTCATCAGTTCCGAGAACCAATCACCACCCGGTGTGACCTCTGGGTAAAATACGGCCATCACCAACCAAACAAGCGCCAGAATGTAGAACGGAAGCGCCATGACAAAGTAACGTTCACGTGCTTTCCCCATTTTGTGGAATGCGCGGAATAGTTCAGGAATTCCTTGCAGTGTCAGAAGCAAACCACCAACTGGCATCGCCAATCGCGCAGGCCACAGAACAGGCTCCCAAGGGCTGTCAAATGCTGTTTCGCCCGTACGATAGGCCAGCTCCCAGTACTGTGCAGCAATGATAGTGAAGAAAATCATCGAAGGAATAAAAAATGCCATGTACAGCACCGCATCTACGGTGGCTTGGGTCTTGTCGCTCCAATTGCGATACAAAAAATCTGCGC
Source organism: uncultured Paracoccaceae bacterium (assembly GCA_965657135.1). GTDB lineage: Bacteria > Pseudomonadota > Alphaproteobacteria > Rhodobacterales > Rhodobacteraceae > HIMB11. Next base: position 15,199 of record CBFHNF010000028.1, on the reverse strand, counting down.
GGATATGCACGCCGCGCATCAAACCATAGCCAGCAGCCCCCATGAACAGGACACCAGCAATCATCCGGCTGATGTCATATGCAAACATGGTTGGCCCTAACCCCAGCGCGCGCGCCGTGTCATCCCAACCGTAGCTGGCCATAATCCCAAAGGCATTCCGAGAGAACACCTCAATAACCACAACAGCGATCAGCGGAACCATCAATAAACACAAAAGTTTGCCCGCCCAGTCATTCAGGATATCAATCCCACCGGTGATTGGACGTTGCCATGGCGTCATATCCTCGGGTGTTTCCCCAGGTTTTTCTTGGCGTCGTTCAGCAATCAGTTCGTCCGCGATTTCTAAATCGTCGGGTATCACCTCGTCTGCCATGGTTGCATCTCCCTTTTGTCGCCCCCCATTAATTGAGAGGATTTTTTGTTTTGGAAAAAACAATACAGTGTTTTTTCCAAAACAAACGAAGTGCGGAGCCCAAAGGCTCCGCAACTGTAATCAATCGATTACTTTAGAGTGTCTGCGTGTGCTTTACCCAAACCTGCGTTTGATGCCTGTGCACCCGCCCAGAATGGTACTGCGATGTCAGCAAAGTCTTTTTGTGACTGCCAAACTTCTGCAAAGAACGCGTTTTCGTCAGACGCTTTTTCTAGAAGTTTTTTCGCCGCTGCCATGTACTCTGTGAAGTAGTCAGCAGGTGTATCTTCTAGGATCACGCCGTGGTTCTCTGTTAGATCCTTCAGCGCTTTACCGTTTTCATAAATACGGTAAGACATTGACTTAGACAAAGATGCGTTTGCTGCAACTTCCAAGGCTTTCTTTTCAGTCGCGGTTAGGCCTTCGTATACATCACCGTTGATGTATAGGTCGGCATTCACCACAACTTGGTGTAGACCTTGTAAGTAGTAGTGCTTCAACACTTTTTGGAAGCCAAAGACTGAGTCAGGCTTCGGGCAGCACCATTCCGCCGCATCAATCGCGCCTTTTTCAAGTGCTGGTAGGATATCGCCACCGCCCATTGCAACGGCTGCAACACCGATGTCTGTGTAAGCTGCACCAACCATACCTGGAGGCGCGCGGAAACGTAGTTTGCGGAAATCATCCATTGATGCGATTGGCTCGGGGAACCAACCCAATGCTTCCGGACCAACAGGCTGCAACATAAAGCCCTTTACGTTTACGCCCATTTCGTCCCAAAGACGGTCATAAAGCTCTTTACCGCCGCCATACTGGAACCATGATAGGAACGCGATGTTGTCAAGACCAACACCCGCACCCGCAACTGGCGCACCAAATAGGTTTGCGGCTGGGTGCTTACCACCCCAATAGTGGGTCCATGCAAAACCACCTTCAACCAAGCCTGCATCAACAGCGTCGATGATGTCACGTGGGCCAACAACAGCGCCCGCTGGCAAGATTTCGATTGTAAGTGAACCGCCCGTTAGATCTGCAACATCTGTTGCAAAACTTTTGAGCATGTGCACTTCGTCAGATGAGTTCGCAAGAACCGACTGAACACGAATGACAGTGTCAGCGAATGACGCTGATGCCATCATAGTAAGGGCCGCCGCCCCTGCCGTTAGAGTTTTAAGATTAAACATCAATTAACCTCCCTTGATGCTGTATCCCTCATGCGATTTTTATTTACCACCAAGACTGAGGGTGATGTCTTAGCAGCTTTTGAAAGTGAATCCTGGTCAGTATTGAGTCGGAAAGTCACTTTATTGAATAAGGATCGGACGATCATCGCGCATCCCCTAACACCAACTGACTGGCCTTTTCGCCAATCATAATTGCGGGTGCATTTGTGTTGCCGCTGACGATACGCGGCATTATTGATGCATCAGCAACGCGCAAACCACGCACGCCTTTGACGCGTAAAGATGGATCAACAACCGCCATTGGATCAATTCCCATCTTACAAGTTCCTGTCGGATGGTAGATCGTTACCGAAGTGCGCCGCGCCCAATCAAGGGTCGCCACATCATCGTCCATCGCAACGTTGGCACCTGGTGCATGCTCCTCGGTTATATATGACCTAAGCGGATCAGACTGCGCGATGCGACGGGCAATTTGAATGCCCTTCACGATTGTACGGCAATCCGTATCTGTCGCCAGATAATTTGGATGGATTTCTGGGTGATCATCCATGTTGGCAGAACGCAATGACAAATGCCCTGCACTTTCTGGGCGCAGTTGCAAAACAGACGCCGTAAACCCAGAGAATTTATGTGGTCCGTCAGCAGGTTTATCCGCGCTCCATGGTTGGATATGAAATTGAATATCCGGCGTTTCCAAATGTTCTTCGGTTTTTAGGAACCCGGTTCCAAGGCTTGCTGCCATGGTCATAGGCCCACGCTGTGTTAAGGCGTATTGCGCCGCAATAAGGCCTTGCTTAAAAATATTGCTAGTTTCAGTGTTTATCGTGCTGAGTGTTGTTTTGAACACTGGTCGCGCTTGCAAATGGTCTTGTAAATTTTTTCCAACACCAGGGACGTCCGACAAAACTTCTATCCCATGCTGGGACAATTCATCGCCGGCACCAATCCCAGAGAGCATCAGGATTTGCGGTGATCCAATTGCGCCAGCACTCAGGATGACTTCGGCACGCGCTTTGATCGTTTCCATTTTGCCATGTCGCCTGATGCGAACACCCACCACGCGACCTTCACTAACAACAACTTTTTCAGTTTGCGCATCGGTGATAATTTCTAGGTTCTTTCGATCACGTGCGTTTGTTAAATATGCTTTGGCCGAAGAACAGCGACGCCCACCTTTCATCGTTAACTGAAAATACCCGACACCTTCTTGATCAACGCCGTTATAATCTGGATTGCGCTTATAGCCTGCATTCACGGCTGCATCGACCCATTTATCCACGATATCGCGGGTAAGGCGCGAGTTTTGAACAGACAGCGGCCCCGCTTTTCCACGTAGACCACTGTCATCTTCGCCTTCCCAATTTTCTGAGCGCTGAAACAACGGGAGGACATCGCTCCAACTCCAGCCAGTACAACCCATCTGGGCCCATCCATCATAGTCTTGGGCTTGGCCGCGCACATATAAAAGTCCATTGATCGAGCTTGATCCCCCCAAGACGCGCCCACGAGGCCAAGGAATAGCACGTCCAGCAATACCTTGATCAGACTCTGTCTTGTAACACCAATCGGACCTCGGGTTTCCCATCGTCCGAAAATACCCGACCGGAATATGGATCCACGGATTTGTGTCCTTGGGACCAGCTTCAATCAATGCAACGGTGTAGCGCCCATCCTCAGACAGGCGACTAGCCAGCGCACACCCAGCGGATCCAGCCCCAACAACAACAAAATCGAATTCCATATTTCCCTTAATATCAAATAATGAGACTTTTATTCTCGTTTTTTGTGTAAATTCATGCTAACTATGAATCGAGTAACAAGTAAATAAGTTTTTTCGATTGGCTAAAATAAAACGATTATGATGGACGCAACCGAAACCCCCACCAACTTACGAACGCTTTTGATTTTAGAAATCCTAGGCAAAAGTGATCGTGCGATGACAGCAACTGAAATAAATGCAGAGCTTGGATTACCCAAGCAAACCGTTCATCGTTTGTGCACCACTTTGGAAGAGCATGGTTTTATCACACGTCCAGACAACAGTCGAAAATATCAGGTCGCACGGCGCCTGCGTGAAATCGGTGCTGGGCTGTTATATAACTCCCGCGATCACATTACACGACGACAGATCCTGATGGATGTCGCCCAAACGGTGGGCGAAACTGTAAACTATGCTGTTCCCCGCGACACTGGTATGGATTATTTAGACCGTGTTGAAACTGATTGGGCCTTCCGAATTCAATTACCCATCGGGTCACGGGTACCGTTTCATTGCACAGCAAGTGGAAAAACGTTTTTGGCAAGCCTGCCAAACAAAAAACTGCAAAGCTTCTTAGACGCCATTAAATTATCAAGTATGACAGATAACACCCATACGACCAAAGAGTCACTGCATGATGAAATCAAGGCCGTCCGCAAAAACGGATATGCCTTGGATCGCGAGGAATTTATGGACGATATGGTGGCAATCGCAGTCCCTGTGACCGACCTACAAAATCGCTACATCGCGGCTCTTGCCTTCCATGGCCCAACGCAAAGGATCAACATCGAAGACGCAATCGCCAAAAAAGATGTCCTAAAGGCCGCCGCAGCGCAGATAAGCGAAAGCCTGTTTTCCTGATCAACGAAGCAATTTAAATTTTGGATCATAAGGTGCTGGGGCAATGACCCTTGCATTCACAATATTCCCGCACAAATCCAGCGTCACAACTGTTCCATGCTCTGATAATTCGGGATCAATAAAGGCGTAGGCAAGATTTTTGCCCACCCGATACCCGAAAGCGCCCGATGTGATTGTCCCCACCACGCGATCGCCTTGCATTAGTGATGCACCGCTGTGGGCAGGTGCATTCCGATACTCAATTTCCAATGAAACGAGCCGTTTTCGCACACCTTCAGCGATGCGCCGTTCCAATGCAGGCTTGCCGATAAAATCATCTTTATTCATATTAACAAACCGACCTAATCCTGTTTCAAATGGGTCGAATTCCGTGATTAAGTCGGATTTCCAATGTAAAAACCCTTTTTCCATCCGCATCGCTTCGACGGCGCGGGTCCCAAACAAACCCAAACCGAATTCAATACCTGCCTGCGTCAGCGCCAAGTATGCTGCGTAAAGTGATGCATTTGGCACGTGAATTTCATAGGCCAATTCACCCGAAAAACTGACGGACATGACTGTTGCGGGTGCAATACCTATGAAACATTCGCGCACGCTTAACCATGGAAAGGCCGCGTTATTCCAGTCTCCTCGCGCAGCCTTGCACAGCACATCGCGCGCTTGTGGCCCCGCCAAAACCAATATCGTTTGATCGTTGGTCAACGATCTTAAATGTACATCGTCTTCTGGCAATATGTGCGACCTCAGCCAATCCATATCATGCACTTCACTCGCTGCCGCTGATCCATACCAAACACGCTCATCCCCACGCTCGCTGGAAGGGAGATTTGCAATCGTGGCTTCTGCCTTGATCATTCCGTGATGATTTAACAGATACCCCAAACCAACGCGCCCGTCCCGTTTCTGAACGCGCCCGCACATCATTCGATCCAAAAACGAATGTCGGTCTTTGCCGGTGATTTCGATGCGATTAAAACCATTGACTTCAGTCAGGCCAACTTTGGTCTGCACCAACGCGACCTCTTTTGCAATTACATCAAAGCTTTCGTCAAAATCAAAGGTGTGGCGAGGATGAAAATCGGCGGATGGTTTAAAATAATCCACGCGCTCCCACCCGTTCACGACTGTAAATTCAGCCCCCGCCGCCGCTAGGATCGGAGTGAGCGGCGTAGTTTTTGCAGGTCGGCCCGCCGGGCGATGTTCATGTGGGAAATGAAACCTGAATTCGTTTTGATAATCTTCAATCGCCTTAAGCGAGGTCAGCTCCACATTTGTATGCGCTCCAAATCGTCGAGGATCCAAACACCACGTATCATAGCACGCCTCGCCATGCACAATCTGCTGCGCCAACAGCCAACCATGCCCTCCACCTTCGCCCAAACCTGCGCGCAAACCGATAATGCAAAAGGCGTTTCGCTTGCCCGGGATTGGCCCCACCAGCGGGGCGCCGTCAATTGTATAGGTGATCGGACCATTAACAACTCGTTTAATCCCCACATCTGCCAACGCGGGCATACGTGCGAATGCGCCCTCTAGGACATCCATCACACGTTCAAGGTCATCAGGACACAGGTCATTTGAAAAATTGGGACTAATGCCATCCATTCCCCAAGGTTTACAATCCTGTTCATAAAACCCGACCAGCAGGCCATTTTTTTCCTGACGACTATAATAATCAGAGATAGGACAGCGCAGGAGCGGAATGCGATGTCCTGCCTCGGCAATCTGTGGAATGTCCTCGGTTACGAAATACTGATGTTCCATCGAGGCAACAGGGTGATGAACACCCATCATTGCGCCAACCTCATTCACGCGATAACCACAGGCATTGACCACGATGTCACAATCGATGTTTCCCTGTGCCGTTTCCACTGTCCAAGTATCGTCCTTATGCTGACGCAAGCCTGTTACGGGTGTGTTCCTGTAAACTTCTGCGCCCGCTTTGCGTGCATGATAGGCCAAGGCCTGGCACAACTGCGCGGGGTCAATGTCCCCATCTTCACCGTCCCAAAGGCCACCCAGCAAATTTTCAGTCGAAATTAGGGGATGGCGACGCGCACATTCTTCTGCGTCGATGACCTCAAACTCAACACCCATGCCGCGCGCCATAGATGCAAAATGACGATACCCCTGCATCTGTTCTTCGGTATTGGCCAAGCGGATGCCACCGTCGCCATGATGGTATCCAACCGGATATTCCGGATCATCACGCAGTTTTTTGTAAAGTGCGATTGAATGAGATTTCAAACCAACCATCGTTTGGTTCATGCCAAAATTTGTGACCTGCGCGGCAGAATGCCATGTTGTTCCGCTCGTCAACTCGTCGCGTTCGACAAGAACAACGTCGGACCACCCTTCTTGGGTCAGATGATATAGTGTTGAACAACCCGCTATTCCGCCACCAATAATAACAACTTTGGTCCGCGTTTTCATGACAATACCCGTTTTTGTTTTTGTTGTTAGTTCTCACAAACGTGGGATTGGAAAACAACAGAATTTTCATACGTTTCGAAAATAAACCGTTGCGCCGGTCTGTCGCCACAGTGTTTAGTCACATTGCAATTTGCAAATTATTAAGGAAACGACATCCACATGCGATCTGGACGCCGTAAAAAAGTTGCACAACGTGCAGCGCCTACAAAATTCGACCCTTGCCCGCCAGGCGCAGTTGGAGGACAGTATAAGCCTCTCTCAGATCAAGAAGTTCAGCAGGTTTTTGAAACTGCTGTTCGCTTACTCAGCGAACTGGGAATGGGAGAGGTGCCAGAACGTTTAACACAAGACTTCATTCGAGCGGGCGCCTGTGTGGCAGATGAACGCATTTTATTTCCTCGTGAGATGATAGAACGCGCCATCGCAACAGCACCAAAACAATTTACACTGCATGGCCGCGATCCAGATCGTTCAATTGATATTGGTGGCGATCGTGTCTATTTCGGGACTGGCGGCGCTGCCGTGCAAACCTTAGATATTGATACTGCGCAATATCGGCCATCCACATTACGGGATTTACACGAATTTACGCGCCTTCAGGATGCACTTCGCAATGTCAGTTGGTTCACGCGCTGTTGTGTTGCAACTGATATTCCCAATAACTTTGATCTTGACGTCAATACGGTATTTGCGCTTCTGAAAAACACAACCAAGCCCGTCGCAACCAGTTTCACCATCGCCGCACATGTGGCCCCGATTGTGCGCATGTTAGACATCGCCGCTGGAGGTCACGGAGAATTTGCAAAGCGTCCGTTTCTCAAGGCCCACATTAGCCCTGTAATATCCCCACTACGCTATGCAGAGGATGCCGTTGACGTGGTTTATGAATGCATCGCGCACAACATACCAATGTCATGCATCACCGCAGCGCAAGCAGGGGCAACTGCGCCCGCTACACTTGCTGGTATTCTAACCCAATCTCTGGCTGAAACATTGGCCAGTTTGGTCATGGTTCAAACGATCAAACCCGGATACCCAATGGTTTTTTCAAACTGGCCCTTTGTTATTGATCTGCGCACTGGCGCGTTTGCTGGCGGCAGTGGGGAAACCGCCGTCTTAAACGCAGCCTCTGCACAAGTTTCAAATTGGCTTGGCCTGCCATCAGGCGTGGCCAGTTCGATGACTGATGCCAAAGCGATTGACGCCCAATACGGCATGGAGAAAGGAATAACTTCTGTTACTGCGGCATTGGCTGGCGGAAATTTGATTTATGAAAGTTCTGGAATGACTGCGTCGCTTTTGGGGGCTAGTTTTGAAGGATTTGTTTTGGATGACGAAATGCATTCAAATTCTTACCGCGCCCTTCGCGGCATTGAAGTGAGCGAGGCCACACTTGGATTTGACACAATCTGCCAAGCGGTTTTAGGAGAAGGTCATTTTCTAGGAAAAAGCGATACCTATGAAGCCATGGAGCGCGATTATTTCTATCCCGGCATTGCTGACCGAAATGAACCGCGCACTTGGGCCGAAACGGGATCAACAAGCGCGTGGGAACGTGCAAATCATAAGGCAAAACAAATCCTGAAAGAGCATACCCCTTCATATCTAAGCGATGAACAAGAGGCAGAAATTCGCGCGGCATTCAACATTATCCACTAGCCTGTCGTTGATATCCTTTAAGAATTTCTATAATTGGCAACTGCGTGTTCAATGTGCGCAGAAATAACACCAAGCCAATAATTTTGCGTTGCGTAAAAATCAAATCAACAGGCAAATTTTCATGCGGCAATAGCGCAGCGTAAAGTTTCACATCATTCAAATCCAACAGGTCGAACACACGACTATCGGCTAATGAAAATAACGGTGATTTAGACAAATCATCTATCACCGTCTCGATCACCCGATCTACAAATTTATCTTCTTGTTGATCTAATTCGGGTGGCAATAAGTGATGTTCGATCAATACATTTTTGATGCACTTGGGGTCCAATGTAAGACCTGCATTCAACAGAGCTTGATATATCTCACTACTTTCTTCGGACATTTGGACGCAAGCACCGAAATCCAATAATACCAGTTGATGTGTCTCTGGGTCTATCAGGTAATTCGCTAGATTTGGATCCGTTTGCACATGGTTAAATTCAAATATCTCGCGCAGGATCAGGCACAACAAGGCCTTTGCAACATTATTGCGCGCATCCATGGACCATGTGCGCACGTTGTCCAGTTCAACACCTTGCTCCAACGACATAACCAATACGTCTGATGTGGAAAGTTGCTCGATCACTGTAGGGACGCGGTATCCGTAATCTCCAGATAGATGTTGCGCGAATGACCGCAAATTTTCGGCCTCTTGCAGATAATCCGTTTCAGCCATCAATTGATCACGCGCAAGCGCTGCGTAATGATCAACATCTAAGTTTTCTGGGGTGAGCCCGAACGTTTTAACCATACTTGCCAGCGTGCGAACATCACCATCAATTGCACGCCGCATGTTAGGGAATTGCACCTTGATTGCAACTTCTTCGCCCGAATTCAATTTCGCGCGATGCACCTGCCCGATCGACGCTGCCGCAATCGGTCGAACACCAAATGATTTAAAGTGTTTTTGCCACCCTAAGCCCCAATTGCGATCTAGTACCTGTCGCAATTGTTTCGGTGGCATGGCATACCCTGAATTGCGCAGCTCGGCAAATATGTCGGCCAGTTCAGGCGTTAAAACCACAGATTCATCAAGCGATACCAATTGGCCAAACTTCATGGCCGCGCCGCGTAAATGTTTCAACGAATTCACAGCGGTTTGAATATTCTGTGGCGATAAGACCGCAGATTTAACATCTACGTCACGCGCACGAAAAAAATCTTTTGCTATCTGTGTGCCTGCACTTGCACCTAAACGCATAAACAACCCTGCAGAACGCAAGGATCGTTCAACTTGGGATGCAGGCACGCGCGCGCTGCGCAATGGGATTTCATTGTTTTGCATTAAATGTCCTTTGGCCAAGGAACTAGGGCACAAAACAAACCCTGCAACCAGACATGTTCAGCCTATTAAAAAGCAAGCCGAAATCAGATTACTCGCCGCGCGGAAAACGCTGGCTTTCTTCCAGCAAGTTCAAATCCATGTGATTGCGCATAAAGCGCTCTGAAGCTTTTTTCAGTGGTTGATAATCCCATGGATAATACTCACCATTGCGCAGGGCCTCATATACGATCCAACGACGCGTCTGTGATCTGCGCACCTCTTCATCAAAACGCGCCAAATCCCACTTGGCATCGGCCAATGTACCGAATTCGACGCGGATATCGTCATATTCAGGATTATCAATCAAGTTGACAAGTTCATGGGGATCATTTTCCAGATCAAAAAGTTGATCTGGGTCCAGCGAACAGCGATTGAATTTATATGGCCCACTGCGCAGCGACACCATGGGCGCATAACTGGCCTCGGCAGCGTATTCGATCGCAACGGGCGTTGAGCGCACCCCACCATTTGCCAAGGGCAAAAGCGTTTCCCCCTGTGTCCACGGGGCGACATCCTCCATTGAAATTCCGGCAATATCACAAAGCGTTGGACAAACATCAATGTTGCTTACGGGATCGGTCACAAGCCGTGGTTCAACGCCTGATGCGGACATCATCATCGGTACGCGAGATGATCCTTCATAAAAGCTCATCTTAAACCACAACCCACGCTCGCCTAGCATATCACCATGGTCGGACACGAACAGGATCACGGCTTCTTGTCGCGTGCTTTCAAGGGTTTCTAGAATTTCCCCGATCTTGTCATCCAGATAAGAGATATTGGCAAAATAGGCGCGGCGTGATCGTTTGATATCATCCTCTGTGATGTCAAAATTGCACCAATCGTTTGCATCAAATATCCGCTTGGAATGTGGATCATGCGCGTCATAGTCCATTGCAGGGACATCTGGTAAAAGTTGGTCACATTCTTCGTAAAAGTCCCAATATTTTTTGCGGGCGACATAGGGGTCGTGGGGATGCGTGAAACTTACGGTTAGGCACCATGGGCGCGGATCATGACCGCGCGACAAATCATAGAGTTTGCGCACCGCTTCATAGGCCACTTCATCATCGTATTCCATTTGGTTTGTGATCTCGGCAACCCCTGCCCCCGTCACAGACCCCATATTGTGATACCACCAATCGATCCGCTCACCGGGCTTACGATAGTCGGGTGTCCACCCAAAATCAGGCGGATAGATGTCTGTGGTCAGACGCTCTTCAAAACCATGCAGTTGATCTGGCCCCACAAAGTGCATCTTACCCGAAAGTGCGGTTTGATAGCCTGCACGCCGCAGATGGTGGGCATAGGTAGGTAGACTTGAAGGAAACTCTGCCGCATTGTCATAGACCCCTGTTACAGAGGGCAATTGGCCCGACATAAAGGATGCGCGGCCTGGCGCACATAAGGGTGAAGCCGTGTAGCAATTTTGAAACCGGACTGAACGCGTCGCCAATTTTTTCAAATTTGGAGCATGCAACCATTCGGCAGGACCATCGGGAAACAGCGTTCCGTTTAATTGATCCACCATCAAAATCAGAATATTCGGCGATGTCATTTAGGCCCCATTCGTCGGCAACTCACAAATCAGTACAGATTTGATGTGTGTTAATGTGCATCATCGCAAGCAAAATCAGGATGGGTTAAGCCAAATTTTGCTGCGACGTTCCTTTATCAACTCATTCCCCGCATCAGTACCATCGTGAAACGTTCCAAACCATTCATCCCAAGGGGTTTCATCCGTGCCATAGTTGCAATCGAAAAATCGGTGGTGCAGCTGATGAAAAAAATCACCGACTTCAAGACCCTTAGATTTACCTACTTTGACGCGCTCAAACCCTGTGTGAGACGTGGGTGCACCAATCGTGCTGTGCATGATTAAGAACAACACATGAATGGGGTGCGCTGGAATTAAGAAGAACCACAATGTGTCTGCACGCAGAAAAAAACTTTCTGCCGGATGCATCGCCAATCCCGACCAAGGGCCCGTTTGGATATTTTTGTGATGCCACGAATGCACCCAAGTATAAAGCTTACCCAAGTGCAGAAACCTATGAAAAAAGTAAAAGTGAAAACCTGCCTCAATCGGGACCAACACAATTAACAGCAGAAACCAAATTGGGGCTGTTTCAAATGCAATCATTGGCGCAATCCCATTTGCATAGGCATACCACATAAGACATTCCCAAAATGTCATGAATACCACCGCGACAAGTGACCAAAGAATATTATCCAATACCTGATCACGAAAGAAAAAGGCACGCACATTTGTGGCCATAGGACGCAGAAAATATTTATAATCGTCGCCTTGCAGCTTTTTTGCCCACAACACAACATGCAGCCCGCCTGCAACGATCGTGATCAATACGATGTTTCGGATTAAAATTTCCGAAATCCAACCAAGCGATAGCGTTTTTGCCGTCTCTAAATCAGGCACGAACCAAATATAAATAATACTTGCGATCGCAAGAAACAAAAACCGCGTGCCATAGGGTTTCCAACTTTTTATGAGATGGCCAACCGTGCGAATGGGCGCTAATGGCCAATTCCAATAGGGTGCCGTTTTTAATGGTAAGGCCGGTGTGTGGTTCCACAATTTTCGCGCCAAAACTATACTCCCTCGTTGAAGATTTTGGACAAACGGTGTTATATATCATATTCAGTAACTACCAATTTTACGACCAACAAGATGTCGGTATTTGACAAAAGCACCGTTGATAGAAATTTGCAAATCCAAGCCACGTTTCAATAAAAAATTTGTTGCGCCAGCTAAAAGCTAAGTGTTAAAAAACAATCAATACCAAAGCAGGTCATTTTTCCGTTACGTCAAGTTCTGGGCCTGGCATCGTTACGATGACTTCTAAGCCGCCGACTGTTTTATGATAAGCTCAACATTGCTCGTCAAGATGCTCGACCAAGTGAGCCGTGCCTTAGGCAATCTCCTATCTGTTTGTGCAATACTAAAATATTCAAGTCGGAGCACATCACCGCTCACGTTAACGGGGTGGGCTTGATAAGCCTTGTACAATTTTTTGACTTGGATATATGGAAATCTATGTGTTTTTATTGGACAACCTCATGGACGATTCACTCATATTTGGCTGGGAAGAATGGGTCTCACTGCCACGGCTTGGCCTGCCCGCAATCAAAGCCAAAATTGATACAGGCGCTCGAACTTCGTCGTTGCACGCGTTCGACATAGAAACATTTGGATCAAATCAAAATCCTCATGTGCGATTTATGGTGCATCCTGTCCCTGGCAGAACCGATCTTGTCATTCCGTGCTCTGCGCCAATCGTAGATAGGCGTGAAATCACATCTTCTAATGGCGAAAGTGAACTTCGGTACGTCATAGAAACAGAATTTTCTGTTAATGGTCGAGCATGGTCAATCGAGATAACACTCACCAATCGGTTGGGCATGACAATGCATATGCTTGTAGGTCGTCAGGCCTTGTTACCAGAAATCACCATCAATGCTTCTGAGAGATATTGCCAACCCGAGCTAAATTACGATCTTTATCATTCCACCAAAGCGATGCGCGCTAGTGCAGTACGGCGCGCGCTGCGCGTTGCAATACTTTCACGCGAAAATAACTATACAAACGACCGCCTCATCGCAGCAGGTGAGGCACGTGGACATACTGTTGAAAAAATTGATACGAACCGCTGCTATATGGCGATAAACGCAATGTCCCCCGAAGTGCATTATGACGGGGCACGTTTGCCGCGTTTTGATGCGGTGATACCGAGAATTGGATCGTCTATAACGCCCTACGGCACCTCGGTTGTGAGACAATTTGAAACCATTGGGACCTATTGCCTGAACGGGTCACAAGGTATTACGGCAAGCCGTGATAAACTGCACTCACACCAGCTTCTTGCAAGACATAAAATTGGAATGCCTAACACAGCTTTCGCAAACTCGCCCAAAGACACCGATAGCCTTATTAACTTGGTCGGAACGGCACCATTGATTGTAAAGCTACTTGAGAGCACTCAAGGTAAGGGTGTGGTACTTGCCGAGACAAAAAAGGCTGCACAGTCCGTTATTTCGGCGTTCCGAGGATTGAAAGCAAACTTTTTGGTGCAAGATTTTGTGAAAGAGGCAAACGGAGAAGATATCCGCTGTTTTGTGTTAAACGGCAAAGTTGTTGCGGCCATGAAACGATCTGCCGCGGCCGGTGAATTTCGTTCGAATCTACATCAAGGTGGACACGCAAGCATCGTTCGCATTTCCAAAGAAGAGCGCGAAACAGCGATACGCGCTGTGAAAGCATTTGGTCTTCGAATGGCAGGTGTTGACCTATTGCGTTCAAATGACGGTCCAAAAGTGCTGGAAGTAAACTCATCCCCTGGCCTCGAAGGAATTGAAAAAGCGACAGATAAAAACATCGCCGGTATGATTTATGACCATATTGAAACTTACGTTAGACCAACTGCAGTTCCGAAAACTCCAAAATTCGCTCGTGTTCTAAGGGGCTAGTCACATCTGTCCCCCTCTTAACGCGGCTTCTAAGACTCTCCAGGTGGGCGGCTGCATGTAGAATTGCTTAGCCTGCACTTTTAAGGAACATGGATTGATTGTTTTGCGTACCACTCTCGTCGATCTGTGGAGCGCCCTTTTTCTTGAATGCTTGGATGACCGCAGGCAGGCAACGGGCAAACTCAAATTTGCATTAAACGTTTTGAAATCATGAACGTTGCAACAGGAATACTGTTTGTAGTTGTTTCCAGACAATGCGCACCAGCGAAATGCTCCAATTCCATTACATCTCTCGGATGCAAAAAATACAACACACTATCGCAAAACGAATAATTGATGATACTTGGCGTAAAAATACAACTGATGCGGCTTCAGCGATGCTACGGGACGCTGGAACGAAAGCGCGTTTTCGAACGCGCAATTCGATAGCCTCTTGGGAGAAGCGCTTGCAATCGCGGATGCGGAAAAACGCAGATTGATAGTGGGGAAACTGCAAAAAATCATGCAGGACGAAGGCGTTATTGTTCAACCATACCGGCGTTCGATTTACCGACATCATAAAGATAACATCATTGGGGCAGAAATGCATCCAACGCTTGAAATACATGTCACAAAGCTCGGCTTTGCAGCCTAATTTTGCACCGTAAAAATCAAATCTGACGCTGGCTTGCCAGCGTCAGAACACCCAGAAATAAGCTGACTTTGCAAACGGGTTTAATTAAGATTCATATAAATTCTATGCAACCTAGCAAACTCATCTGTTGTGCTTAAAAGAGTTCTATTTCGACCTCGTTTGTGTTCCCTTTTTCAGGGGATAAGGAAAGCATGTTGTGTTTTAAAGGAAAAATTACCCAACGCGTGGTACCCGCGGCCAGAACATACGTAAATCTCACCACATTGTTTTTATGTGTTTTTTTGGATATCTAAGTGGCTATCTGAGTACCTAACCAGCTAATAATGAGTTCCTTTTTCTCGTGATAGAAATTAATCTTTAGTGCCCAAGGATGTAATCGAGTCAGCTACTCAACGATTTACAATTG
>CBFHNF010000027.1:0-22791 GCA_965657135.1 uncultured Paracoccaceae bacterium | reverse complement strand
CAAGCGCCAAAATGTCAGTGCCATCTAAAAGAATTGAACCTGAATGTGGTTCGACCAGTCGCAGAATTGATCGGCCAGCAGAGGATTTTCCGCATCCTGATTCTCCGACAAGGGATAATGTTTGTCCGCGGCGCAAATCAAACGATACATCTTCAACCGCATGGACTTGGGCCACTGTTCTGCGCAGCAAGCCACCCTTGACGTCAAAGCGCGTCGTTAGATTTTTTACGCTTAATAATACCTCATTGGTTCCTTGGATCGGGTCGATATTTTTTTGCTTGTGCCCTAATAGCTTCATTGGTTCGGGCAGGGGTTTTCCGCGCATTTCCCCCAGTTTTGGAACGGCAGCAAGCAGCGCTTTGGTATACTCATGCTGTGGATTTGCGAAAATCTGATCAACAGGGCCTTCTTCGACTTTGTTGCCGCGATACATAACCACAACGCGGTCTGCCAATTGTGCAACCACAGCCATATCATGAGTGATGAACATCACGGCCGTTCCTGTTTCACGTTTGAGACGGTCGATCAAAGCCAAAATTTCCGCCTGAATCGTTACATCCAATGCCGTCGTTGGTTCGTCTGCGATCAACAAGCGTGGCTCGCACGCAAGTGCCATCGCGATGACAACGCGCTGACGCATCCCACCTGATAATTCATGTGGATACTGTTTTAGGCGTCTTTCGGCCTCGGGGATTCGCACTTGGTTAAGCAACTCGAGCGCGCGCGCATTCGCTTCAGCCTGCGTCATTCCCTTGTGAAGCCTTAACCCTTCGGTCAATTGACGTCCGACTGTAAAGACGGGATTTAGCGCAGTCATTGGTTCCTGAAAAATCATACCAATTTCATTACCACGCACACCACGCATCATGGATTGGTTTCCTTTGGCCAAATCCATTGTGCCACCTTGTTTGCGATCAAATAGCAACGTTCCGCCTGTGATTTCACCACCGCCGAATTCGACCAACCGCATCAATGAGAGTGAAGACACAGACTTGCCCGATCCAGATTCGCCAACGATACAAACCGTTTCACTAGCCTTAATTTCAAAGGAAACATCCTCGACCCCGATAACAGGTCCATCTTTCGTTTGGAATTCAACTCGTAGGTTTTTGATCGAGGCGATTGGTGTGTCAAACATATGTTATCTCCGCTATGTATGGATAGGCTATTGCATTGATTTGTGCCGTGTCAAATACCAGCATTCACGAAAACTCTGACTTTGCAGTATCATTCCTATATCTTTTATCAAATTAAATAATCTTGTTGATTTCTTCGAATTGTAGGTGTTGCATGTCAATGTGCGCGCGCTTTGGGATTGTAATCAATCCCGATGTATAGCGTCATAATGTAAAATGAGAGACATGAAGTCCAAATTGGGAGAGACTAAATGCTAACAAAAACT
The DNA here is from genome assembly GCA_965657135.1 of uncultured Paracoccaceae bacterium. GTDB lineage: Bacteria > Pseudomonadota > Alphaproteobacteria > Rhodobacterales > Rhodobacteraceae > HIMB11. The sequence continues at coordinate 21,389 of CBFHNF010000027.1, read as the reverse complement.
TTGCTTATGGGTGCGGCAGCATCCTTTGCGATCGCGTCCTCTGTTGCAGCGGAACGCGGTAGCGATGGCAATGTCAGTATCATCTACTGGCAGGCGCCTTCGATCCTCAATCCGTTCCTTTCTGGTGGTACCAAAGACGTCGAGTCGGCATCGCTCATTTTGGAACCACTGGCACGCTACAACCAAGATGGTGAAATGGTGCCGTTTTTGGCTGCTGAAATTCCGACAGTTGACAACGGTGGTGTTGCGGCAGACCTGACATCGATCACATGGAAGATTGCTCCGGGTATCAAATGGTCGGATGGATCAGCGTTGACTGCAAACGATGTGGTATTCACCGCTGATTACTGTATGCACCCAGAAGGTGGTTGTGCGCAGCTAACGAAATTCACTGGCGTATCAAACGTTGAAGCGGTTGATGATATGACTGTCAAAGTCACATTTGAAAACCCGATGCCATTCCCTTATGGCCCATTTGTTGGTGGTGAAAGCCCCATCTTGCAAAAGGCGCAGTTTGAAAACTGCATGGGCGCCAAGGCACCAGAATGTACTGACGCAAACTTTGGCCCGATCGGTACAGGTCCATTCGTTGTAACAGATTTCCGTCCAAACGACGTGATCCAGATGGTTGCAAACGACAACTATCGTGATCCAGCAAAACCAGCGTTTGCATCCTTGACATTCAAAGGCGGTGGTGACGCAACTGCAGCAGGTCGCGCGGTGATGGAAACAGGCGAATTTGATTATGCTTGGAACCTACAACTTGCGCCAGACGTGATTGCACGTATGGAGCAGGGCGGCAAAGGTACGCCCGTTGCAGGATTTGGTCCATTGGTTGAACGCATCATGTTGAACCAAACCAACGCATCCCCAAGCCTAGACGCAGACACACGTTCGACTGCGGCCGCACCGCACCCGTTCCTAAAGGATCCAGCGGTTTATAAAGCGATGTCAATGGCGATCGATCGTCCGTTGCTGGTTGAAATCGGCTATGGCAAAGCGGGCCGCGTAACCTGTAACTGGGTTCCTGCACCAGCTGCGTTTGACTCTGATACATTCACATGTGATCAACAGGACATCGCGGGTGCAAACGCAATGTTGGATGCTGCTGGCTACAAAGATACCAATGGTGATGGCGTACGCGAAACACCAGATGGGATGCCAATGAAGGTACTGTACCAAACGTCTACAAACGCTGTGCGTCAGGATTTCCAAGCGCTCGTCAAACAGTGGTGGAGCGAGATTGGTATTGAAACCGAATTGCGTAACCTATCTGCATCAGTCTTCTTTGGTGGTGACCCAGGTTCACCTGACACGTTCCAAAAATTCTACGCAGACGTTCAAATGTATGCGAACACATTTAACGGCACAGACCCACAGTCCTACCTAGGCAATATGTTATGTGACAAGGCACCACGCCCAGAAACACAGTGGCAGGGTGAAAACATTTCACGTTGGTGTGACCCTGCGTATGACGCACTTCACGCTCAGTTGTCGACGACTGCCGGTATCGAGGCGCGCGCTGAAATTGGCCGCAAATTGAACGATATGGCAATCGAAGGCGGAGCGATGATCCCATTGGTTCACCGTGGTCGTCTGTCGGCGCATGCAAACAGCCTTGGTGGTGTTGTTCTAAATGTATGGGACAGTGAACTATGGAACGTAGCGGACTGGTACCGCATTAAGTAAGTTATCCAAACTTAAACGTGATCCGCGCAAAATTTGCGCGGATCATTTATTAAACAACTCATGTACTGAGGCGTGCAATGCTACAATTCACCATTCGACGAACCATATTGGCCGTTCCGACGCTTTTGTTCATCAGTTTGGTAATCTTTTTGTTACTGGAACTGGCGCCAGGTGATCCGATGGCCCAAGTTCCGCTTACTGTCCCCCCTGAAGTGAAAGAAAAAATGCGCCTTGCACTCGGTTTAGGCGAACCGATGCATATTCGGTTTTGGAAATGGGTAGTGCAGATGTTCTGGGTGGAGCCACAGGTTTTGGTCGACCATATTTTTGGAACAACATTTTCCGAAGGCAAGTTGCGTGTCATTTCGTGGCAAACACGCAGCCCTGTTATGGACATCGTGATCCAGCGCATTCCACAAACCCTTTGGGTGGTGGGTGTCGCCTACGTCGTAGGGATTTTGATTGCCATTCCGATTGGGATTTATTCAGCCTATCGACAATATTCCATTTTTGATCAGGCAGGTACGTTTATTTCGATGGTTGGATATTCTGTGCCGCCATTCTTTTCAGGTGTGTTGGTCATTGTCATTTTTTCTGTGAACCTTGGCTGGTTCCCGTCCATTTATGATACTACGCACGTCGTGTCAGACTGGGCCAGTTTTAAGGTTCAATTGAACCAAATGATCATGCCAGTGATGGTTCTTGCCTTACAGATTACCGCTCAAATTAGCCGTTTCATGCGCGCTTCAATGTTGGATAACCTAAACCAAGATTACGTGCGCACCGCACGGGCCAAGGGATTGGGGGAAAGTGTGGTTGTGATGGTGCATGTGTTGCGCAATTCAATGATCCCCGTCGTCACTGTTATTGCGCTGGGTATCCCATCGATTTTCGGTGGTGCTATTATTACAGAGCAGGTTTTCAAGGTGAACGGGATTGGACAATTATTGATTGGTTCGATTCAGGCCAATGATCTTCCGATGGTGCAAACCCTAACGTTCATTTTTGCCTTTCTAATCGTTTTCTTTAACCTGATTGCCGATGTCCTATACGGCATTCTTGACCCAAGGATCCGCTATGACTGATCTATCTGACGTAGAATTTGTCAAACCACCACGCAGCCAGTGGCGCGACGTGTGGGATCAATTTAAATCCCACAAAGGAGCGATGGCGGGAGCATTCGTTTTTATCAGCATTGTTGCGGTGGTATTTTTGGGCCCACTCTTTTGGACAATCGAAGCCACGCACATAGATATTCGCGCCAGAAATCAGGGGCCAAGTTGGGCGCATCCCTTTGGCACTGATCAGTTGGGGCGAGACACCTTTGCGCGCATGATGGCAGGAGGGCAAACATCAATATCGGTTGGATTGGCCGCGATGGGCCTCTCACTTGTCTTAGGCACATTTGTGGGTGTTCTGGCGGGGTTCTTTCGAATGCTTGATGGGCCACTTATGCGCTTGACGGATTTGTTTCTGGCATTGCCGATTTTGCCATTACTACTTGTGATGATGTTGTTGTTTCGCGAACCACTGAACGGTGCGTTTGGGCCTGAAACAGGAATATTTATACTGATCGTTACGGCGATCGGTATCACCAGTTGGATGCCCACCGCACGGATTGTGCGGGGTGATGTTTTGGCACTTAAAGAACGTGAATTTGTTCTGTCTGCACGTTCAATCGGGACTAAAAATTCCGGTATCATTACACGCCATATTTTGCCCAACGTCTTATCGCCAATCATGGTGTCCGCAACCTTGGGCATTGCGAATGCGATCATTACGGAAAGCGCGCTATCCTTCCTTGGCCTTGGATTCCCACCAGATTTTCCAACGTGGGGGCGTTTGTTGTTTGATGCGACAGATTACCTACAACAGTATCCAGAACGTGTGTTCTGGCCTGGCATGGCGATCTCATTGTCAGTGCTTAGTGTGAATTATCTTGGCGATGGGTTGCGAGATGCGCTAGACCCGCGTGTGAGGGGGCGCTAAGCCCTTCAAACTAAGAGGATTGATATGAAAGATTTTGCAAATTATCCGAGCCTTTCAGGGCGCGGTGTGATCGTTTCGGGTGGGGCCTCTGGAATCGGGGCCGATATTGTTCGTGGTTTTGCTGCCCAAGGCGCATCGGTTGGCTTCCTTGATTTGGATGATACTGCTGGTCAGGCATTGTCGGACGAATTGGGCGAAAAGGTTCATTTTGCCAAATGTGATTTGCGCGATATCCCCGAAATGCAAAGTGCCATTGCGCAATTGCGTGAGAAAATTGGCCCAATTACTGTACTAGTCAACAACGCTGCACGCGATGATCGTCATGATTGGCGTGACGTTACGCAAGAGTATTGGGACGAGCGGGCTGCCACGAATATCCGCCATCAATTTTTTGCAATCCAAGCCTGTGCGCCTGACATGATCGAGGCAGGCGGAGGCTCCATTATCAATATGGGATCTGTGTCCTGGATGATGCCCCAAGGGAATTTCCCTGCCTATACGACGTCTAAGGCGGCGGTTCACGGTTTGACGCGTACAATGGCACGCGATCTGGGGGAACATCGCATTCGCGTTAATACGGTTGTCCCCGGTTGGATCATCACGGAACGTCAAAAAGAACTGTGGTTGTCACCTGAAGCAGAAGAAGCGCATTTGGAACGTCAATGCCTGAAGGAGATGATCGAACCCGTTTATGTTGCACGAATGGTTTTGTTTTTGGCTAGTGATGATGCGGCGATGTGTACGGCACAAAATTTCTTAGTAGAAGGTGGCACAGTTTAGCAGGCTGCACCTAATCTTTGGCGCGTTGTTCGCGCCAAAGGATTAATAAACCCGACCCGATAATCAGAATGACACCTGGGAACAATTTGTCGATCGGCAACTCTCCAAATAGCAGCCAGCCAAAGAAAAAGGCGGTGAGTATTCCAAAATAACTGAACGGCGCCAGAACCGTTGCGTCGGCTTGCCGGTATGCGATCATTAAAAAAATCACGCCAAAGCCCCCGCAAATTGACATGGATAAAATCAAACCTGCATCAAAAAGCGATAAGATCGGGCTAAAGCTATTTGTGAAAAGGGCAAAGAATATTGCGCCTATTGCAGCAGCGAATGCGGAGTATAAATACAGAATTGAATTCGAAATAGAGCGATCAAAACTGCGCAAGCTTACAACGGAAAAGGCATAACAAAACGCCGCACCAATTGGAAAAAGTGCAATCCATGAAAACACGTCAGATCCAGGTCGTACAATCCAAAGCGCACCGATGAAACCAATGACAACCGCGCCCCAACGCCATATCCCCACTTGTTCGCGGTACATAATAATTGCCAAAAGAACAACAAACAACGCATTCGTTTGACCCAATGCAGACACTGTTGCCAGTTCTAATTGCCCCAAAGCAGTGTAAAACAGTAACTGTGCAATTGCGACCACGAAGCCACGGAATAATGCCAGTTTCCACTGAACCAATTTGTAATCCGAGGGTTTCATGCTGAGTTCGCGTGTATATGCCAGCAAAATGATAGACGGCAATATACCAAGAATATTTCGGTAAACAGACAATTCCTGAGCGCTGTAACGGACGGAGAGATATCGCACATGAATGCTCATCAGATCAAAACAAAGATACGCGATTAGGCATATTAAAATGGCGCGGACACTTTGTGTCATGGATGTTCCGATCAGTCAGAAAATGTTGGTATCTAGATACCGATATGGATGACACTAGTGTGTTTTTGGCCCGTGTGATAGCATTATCTGTGTAAACTTAATGCGTTGACATAATAGCCAAAATAGCACTTCTCAATGTCTTTAATCGTGACACAAGGATCGTCCGACTGGGCACATTCTTTTTCAATTTATTTGCACAAGAAACGGTGAAATCACTCAATTCATCGATGCTTAATTGATGCGCCTTGATCGCATCTGCATGTTCTGCAAAAATCTCAGCCAGAAGATCTTGTTGCTGAACCAGAGCGGCTTCATACGCTTCAATCGCACGTTGATTGCCAAGTTCAAAAACATCTTCTGCATCGGGCCAATTTTGCAACAAATCATATAATTTAATAATGGCATGCTCAAAATAGAGGTCCAATTTCGCATCAATTGACATCACTGCGCTGGCTTCATCGCGGATTTTTTGAATCAGTCTCGTGTAGGAGTGGCCAATAACACCACCCAGCAGCTGCTCTTTATTGGAATAGGATGCATAGAGCGTGGGGCGTGAAACCCCTGCTGCTTGCGCCACATCACCCATAGTTGTCCGTTTTACACCATATCGAATAAAACAGTCATAGGCCGCTGAAATGATTTTATCGTCTTTACCATTCATGGTTACAGTTTAACAATTTGTGGCAAAATGTCAAATCTATACTTTACAAAATTATGAATAATGTTAAATTGTCAAGCGGATGTAAAATTGTGTAAGGGAAGGCTTGGTCATGAAAATCACAGTTGATGGAACGCAACATGATGTGGATGTCGAAACAGACATGCCACTTTTGTGGGTGTTGCGGGATGAATTAAATATCAAAGGCGTCAAATATGGTTGCGGTGTTGCCGCCTGTGGCGCGTGTACGGTGCACATTGATGGCGTTGCGGTGCGATCCTGTCAAACATCTGTCGGGGATGTTGATGAGGCGGTGACCACGATCAATGGTCTTGGAACCCCTGATGCGATGCATGCAGTTCAGGCGGCTTGGGCGGAACACCAGGTTGCGCAATGCGGATATTGTCAGTCTGGTCAAATCATGCAGGCCGCGTCCTTGTTGTCAGAAAACCCAGAGCCAACAGACGCCGATATTGATGAGGCGATGTCAGGCAACCTTTGCCGTTGTGGTACATACCCTCGTATTCGCGCTGCCGTCAAAACCGCAGCCCAAACCATGAAAGGGGCGTAATGATGAGCCGTTTTGGAAAAATTGCCCGCCGCACGTTTTTGATTGGGTCTGCTGCCGTAGTGGGTGGTGTTGCATTTGGTGTTTATAAATATCGAAGCGAAGGGGAAAATCCGCTTTTGGACGATTTGGGCGCGGATGAAGCCGCAATCACCCCATATGTTAAGATTGATGCCAACGGGATTACCCTTATCACGCCACGCGCGGATAAAGGGCAGGGGGCATATTCAGTTCAGGCAGCCTTAATTGCCGAAGAGCTGGATGTTGAATTGGATCAGATCAACGTCGATCCCGGTCCCCCCAGCCAAACCTACTACAACACCGCCATTTCGGGTGAGGCAGTGCCGTTCAAACCTACTGATGACGGGTTCATGGCGGAAAGTATGCGTACAGTTGCAGATGCTGCCATGAAATTCATGGGCATGCAGATTACGGGTGGATCGACAACTGTGCCCGATGGATACGAAAAACTGCGCCAGGCGGGTGCTGTTGCGCGCGAAACGCTTAAGGCCGCGGCACATGAAAAAACAGGTGTCCATGTGACGCGCATGAAAACGCGCGCGGGTCATGTTATTTTGCCGGATGGTAAGGAGCTTAGTTATCAATCCCTTGCGTCAACCGCGGCCGGCATTGAACCCGTTCGGGACGTAGAACTACGCGCACAAAGCGAATGGCGGTATATCGGTAAACCGATGCAGCGTCTGGATATTAAAGCGAAGTCTACAGGGATGCAGAACTATGGTATCGATTTTGAAATGCCTAATATGTTGCATGCGACGGTTAAATTAAACCCTCATCAGGGCGGTGCAACAGCGTCTGATTATGATGCAACTGACGCACTGAATATGCGAGGGGTTAAGGGCGTGCATCCCGTGTTGAACGGTATCGCCGTTGTGGCGGACAACACATGGCGCGCGTTTCAGGCGGCCGAAATGATCAATGCGGATTGGCCAAAATCCGATATGCCCGACACGATGCAGGGACATTGGCAAGCGCTGTCAGATGCGTTCAATGAGGACCAGCAAGAAATCCAAAACCGTGATGACGGGGATGTCGAGGCAGAACTTGCCAAAGGCGATGTGTTGAGCGCAGAATACCGCGCGCCCTATGTGGCCCACGCCCCCCTAGAGCCGATCAACGCGACGGTCTTGATGAGCGATGATCGCATTGATATTTGGACAGGAACCCAGATACCGCGTTTTGTCGAAAACAACGTCGCGAAATTGACGGGGTTTGAGCATGATCAAATCCACCTACACGTTTTGATGATGGGCGGAAGCTTTGGTCACCGACTAGAAGATGATGTGGTGCGTCAAGCGGTGCAAGTCGCGATGGAATACAAGGGCACGCCAGTCAAGCTGACCTATCGCCGTGAAGAGGATATGACGCATGATTACACCCGCCAGATTGCAATGGCGCGGGCCTCGGGTCGTGTGGAAAATGGCCAAGTGTCGGCTCTGGATCTTGGGATTGCAATGCCCTCAGTTGTGGCATCACAGATGTCACGTCAGGGCATTTCATTGCCAGGTCCAGATGCGGTTATCGTGACTGGCGCATGGGAACAACCCTTTGATGTTCCAAACTACCGTGTGACTGGGTATCGTGCAAAGCCCCTTGCTCCGCTCAGTTCGTGGCGTTCTGTTGGGGCATCGACAAATGCGTTCTTCCATGAGGGCATGATGGATGAATTGATCCACGCCGCGGGCGCTGATCCATTGGCGGAACGATTGCGTCTGTGTTCGCATGATCCCAGCCGCAAGGTGTTAGAGAAAGTGGGTGAGATGTCCAATTGGGGCAAACCATTGGCTGAAAATCGTGGGCGTGGGTTAGCATTTTGTATGTCATTTGGTGTCGCCACGGCCGAAGTTGTGGACATCACTGTCACCGACAATGGTATTCGCATTGATGATGTTTACATTGCTGCCGAGGTTGGCAAAGTCGTTGATCCGATCAACTTTGACAACCTCGTCAAAGGTGGTGTTATTTACGGCTTGGGGCATGCCATGAACTGTGAAATTACCTATTCAGATGGCATTGCAGAACAAGACAACTATTGGTCACACGAAGGAATGCGTTTGAACCAAACACCGCGCATTCATGTCGTAGGTTTGGAAAATGGAAACAAAGTGCGCGGGATTGGCGAACCTCCAGTTCCACCTGCGGCGCCTGCTTTGGCGAATGCCATTTTTAATGCCACGGGTCAGCGTTTGCGCGAAATGCCGTTTAACAAATTTGTGGATTTTGCGTAAAAATACGCATCATGTCGTAAAAAAGGGGCTGGCACGGACCAGCCCCTTTTTCATGAAACGTTAATAGGGTTTAGTCACGCGTTCCTGCAAAACGTTCTTGCCATTCTTCGCGTTGGTCATCGGTTATTTTAGCAAACAACACGTCAGGAACGTTGAACGCATGACCCGCTGACATATGCGATAGAGCTTCCGCCACATCACTAGGCCATGTGTCGTCAGATGTGTTCATTGCCTCCATCATCCGTGCAGATGTTGATGGGATAAACGGCGCTGAGAGAACCGCATATAGGCGGATTAAATTCAATGCCAAGCGTACCTGTGCCGCGGCTGTTTCTGGATCTTCTTTGAACGTGGACCAGGGTGCTGCCGATTGCAGGTATTCGTTGCCCGCGACCCAGATCGCGCGTAGTTCGCCAGCCGCCTTACGTACATCAATTGCATCCATATGCGTTTCATAGTCGCGCAAGCGTGTGGTGATATCAGAAATTAGTTTTTCTTCTTGTGCGCCATAGGTGCCACCCTCGGGTACGATTTCACCAAACTTTGATCGACAGAATTTGGTGATACGGCTGACAAAATTCCCCAATACATCAGCCAAATCTTTGTTCACATTTGCTTGGAAATTTTCCCACGTGAATTCTGCATCTGAACTTTCTGGCGCATTGGACAGCAACCACCAACGCCAATAGTCGGCAGGCAAAATTTCCAAGGCCTGATCCATAAACACTCCACGCCCGCGCGAGGTGGAAAATTGGCCCCCGTCATAGTTCAAATAATTGAATGATTTGATGTAATCGACCAATTTCCACGGCTCACCCGATCCTAGGATCGTGGCAGGAAAGGATAGCGTGTGAAACGGCACATTATCCTTTCCCATGAACTGGGTATAGGTGACATCATCCGCGCCTTGATCGGTGCGCCACCAACGTCGCCAATCGCTGCCTTTTCCTGCATCAACCCATTCCTGCGAACAGGCGATGTATTCGATGGGCGCGTCAAACCAGACATAGAAAACCTTGCCTTCCATCCCGGGCCAATCCGCATCACCGCGCTTGACTGGAACACCCCAATCCAAATCGCGCGTAATGCCGCGATCCTGTAGCCCATCCCCGTCATTCAGCCATTTTTTGGCAATTGATGTTGTCAGGATGGGCCAATCGGTTTTGCTATCAATCCATGCTTCTAGTTGGTCCTTCATTTTCGACTGACGCAGGTATAGGTGTTTTGTTTCGCGCATTTCCAGATCGGTTGATCCAGATATTGTAGAATGTGGGTTAATTAGGTCGACTGGGTCCAACTGTTTTGTACAATTGTCACATTGATCCCCGCGCGCACTATCAAAGCCGCAATTTGGGCAAGTACCTTCGATATAGCGATCAGGTAAATAGCGACCGTCCGCGTGTGAATACATTTGGGTTTCACTGACCTCGGCGATCAAATCCTGATCTGCCAAAACACCAGCGAAATGTTGCGTAAGTGCTTGGTTCTGTGGGCTGGATGAACGTCCAAAGTGATCAAATGATAGACCAAAACCATCGGCGATGGTTGATTGCACTTTGTGCATTTCGGCACAGTATTTTGCAACTGGTTTTCCGGCTTTGGTGGCGGCCAATTCTGCTGGCGTTCCGTGTTCATCCGTTGCGCATAGGAACAATACCTCGTTCCCACGCGCGCGTTGATAGCGCGCAAATAAATCTGCTGGAAGTTGACTTCCAACAAGGTTTCCAAGGTGCTTTATTCCGTTGATATAGGGAATTGCCGATGTGATCAGATGGCGTGCCATGTTCGCGTCCTTGTATTCAAAGTTGCGCCACTTCTAGACCAGTTTCTGTGGATGGAAAACCCTAGTTCTTGCGATCCCTGACACTGCGTAACAGACGTCCGATTGTAAACGAGGTGCGTGGTGCATAGACATAGGGTGTTTTTTCGTCTGGAACGGGGCGTGCTCGCATTCGCAAAAGGCCGAAAATAACAAGGCCAAGATGACCGACAGCTATCATTCCAAACAGAGCCCCCGGACCAAAAAGATCGATCAGGTATGATGCTGTGACCGGCGCAGCGATTGCACCGGTTGCATACCAAAACATCAATGCCGCTGACAATTCCACGCGTTGATCACTGGTTGCAAAATCATGTGCGTGGGCCGCAGCAACCGAATAAATCGGGAACGTTGTTAAACCGAAAAATCCTGCAAGCAAAAAGATTACAGTTATATCTTGGCTGGTGATTGCGGCACTTAGGATACAGCTAACGATCGCAGCCGCCGACAGCCAAATCATAACCCAGCGGCGGTCAAATTTATCAGCCAACCAGCCTGCTGGAACCTGCGCCAACGCCCCACCCAAAACAAAGGCGGCTAGGAAATATGCGATTTCTTCCGCCACTAATCCTGTACGTTGACCATATACCGGACCAATCATTCGAAAGGCTGCACCAGAAAGGGCCGCGACAATCACGCCTGCGGTCGCCAGTGGTGATTTTTCAATGGCGAGCATTGGCCGCAGACGCGGTGCGGCCTTGGTTTCGGGTTGTGGAACGCGTGTTAATGTCAGTGGGATCAGAGTTGCGCAGCAGATCAATGCCAAAAGGTTGTATGAAACATAACTGGCGGGTGCCAACACACCGATCATCAATTGCGCCATCATGGATGCACCCATATCGACCACGCGATATACACCCATCACACGGCCACGATTTTCGTTGTCAACCTTGGCCTGTAGCCAGCTTTCAACAACGGTGTAACACCCTGCAACACACATGCCCGATGCAATCCGCATCATGGACCATGACAGCGGATCAATAACCAACATATGGGCCAACAACCCAATCGCGCCCATCGCAGTAAAGGCCGCGAACGTTCGAGAATGGCCAACGCTGCCCATGAGGCGCGGTGCCCACCAACATCCAATGAAAAAACCAACAAAATGTGCTGATCCAAGAAAACCGATTTGCTGCGTTGTGAAATTTAATTCAGTCGCTGACAACACATCCAATGGACCGACGCCGCCGCTGGAAAGCTGCATCAAAATAACGGAGAGAAAGAGGGCGGTGAAAGAAATTAATAAACGCATGCGCCCTAACATAGGGACTCTGATCCATTACGATAGATGGTTTTCGACACAAAGGTCGTATTTCGTGGCTTTCAATATAAAAATCTGCGATCTAGTCTAAGGTGCAAGTAACGGAGGAACGCATGCGCAAAAAACAAATGGGCCGCACGGATGTTATGGTTAGTGAACTGTGTCTTGGAACAATGACCTTTGGCACACAAACTGCCCAAGATGAAGCTCATGCGCAAATTGATCTATCCCTGGACCGGGGGGTAAATTTTATCGATACGGCTGAAATGTATCCCGTCAACCCGGTGTCCAAAGAAACAATTGGTCGGACAGAGGAAATCATTGGCAATTGGATTGCAAACAATCAGACGCGCCGCAGCGATGTTATATTGGCCACCAAACACTCAGGCGAGGGTTTAGCACATGTGCGTGATGGCGCCCCAATCAGTGCAGCCACAATTGCCCAAACAATCGAAGGCAACCTAAGACGTTTGAAAACGGATTATATCGACCTGTATCAATTTCATTGGCCCAACCGTGGATCCTATATGTTCCGTAAAAACTGGGCCTATGAGCCGGGCGGGTTTAGCCGCGATGAGGTGGTCGAAAATATGCACGAATGCCTAGAGGCATTGCAAGCGCAAGTGGATAAGGGCAATATTCGTCACTTTGGTCTATCCAATGAAAGCGCATGGGGTACGTCGCAGTGGCTGCGCCTGTCTGAAACCCATGGGCTGCCCCGCGTCCAAACGATGCAGAACGAATATTCATTGCTATGTCGATTATATGATACCGATATGGCTGAGTTATCAGTGTACGAAGATGTAGGTTTGATTACCTTTTCTCCGCTGGCAACGGGGCTGCTGACGGGCAAATATCGGGGGGACACGGTTCCTGATGGATCGCGCCGTTCGTTTGTGAATAATTTGGGTGGACGGGTCACACCGCGGGTCTTTGCTGCGGTTGATGCCTATTTAGCGGTGGCTGAAAAGCATGGTGTTGATCCCATTCACATGTCACTTGCTTGGTGTCAAACGCGCCCCTTTATGTGTTCAGCCATTTTTGGGGCAACGCGATTGGATCAATTGGAACATATTCTAGATGGCGCAGAGGTGGTTCTTAGCCAAGACTGCTTGGACGACATAACTGCGGCACATAAGGCGCATCCAATGCCGTATTAAGGCATTAAAAACGGTCTAAGAAATGCGCTTAGTTCGCGTGATGTAATGCGCGCCTCACGAACGACCCGGTCGAAGTGATTTGAAAACCCTTCGATCCTTTGACTGTCTCGAAACGCCATGTAATTCTGACCAAGGTATAATACGGCCAGCTGCGGTCCAAACACTGTCATTGGTGATGAATACAGCATCCGCGCATCGTACACATATACACGCATCCTTGGATACAATTGATCGACCAATTCAATGATATGTTCAATTTGTTGAACACGTACATTTTTGGACAGGGTGCGATAGTATCCTTCTGAACGGCACATCGATTCCAATTCGTGTTGAGCAATGACAATCTCAAAATCTGAGTTCGACCCGCGCATCCAATCCAATCGATCACGTGCTGAATTAATGGCATCTTGTGTGGTCCGCCCCAGATGTTCTGTGTATTCCCATTCTAACATATCATTGGTTTTCAGCATGTCGGGCAATGTTGCTGGAACGTGGCGAATTTTGTAGCCCTGCGCTTGCTTGTGCCATTCAAAAATCTGGTCGTCTATCAACGCCCGTGCGGCCGTGGTCAATTCCAGCGATGTTTCCAAAAGCGTCGTTGCGCTTTCTGGGCGTTCCGACAGACCAAGCAACCAATCTGCAGATACATTTAGGGCGTGCGCACACTCTGCGACTACTTGGGCATTGGGCAGTCTCGCGGATTGACTGGTGAGCAGTTGTGAAATGGTCGACCGGTCGACGCCTATTTTTCGGGCCAGCCCACTTTGTGTTTCATGAAGCTCATGCATTGCATGCGTGAGGCGATCTTGAAATATCTTGGATCGGATGCGTTTGTCGATATTTATGCTCATATGATGATTATTATCACATTAAGTGAATTTTGTTAAGTACATTCCGAATTTTGAAAACTTCAAATTGGGTTTAGGTATGATCAAATTTAAAGGAATGGCGATTGTACCGATCCATCGAATGGCCCACTCTTATTTTAACGCTTGGCGTTTATGGAACCTTTGCCTTAGCTATTGGGGTTGTACTGCCATTTTCGTTTACTCTTGGTTTGGCTCTGATGGTTTTTGCTGGTGTTCTACATTCTTCACTTACGCATGAAATCCTGCATGGCCATCCGTTTAAGAGTGAATTTTTGAATGCCCTTTTGGTATTCCCCGCATTCATTATCTTTGTTCCCTATCTGCGGTTCAAAGACACCCATTTGGATCATCACCGTGATGAACGCTTGACCGACCCTTACGATGACCCAGAAACAAACTTTTTGGATCCGCTGATATGGGCGAATTTACCATCTTGGCGTAAATACTTATATTTATTTAACAACACGCTATTTGGTCGGATGTTTGTTGGTCCAATCCTGTCACAGATTGCGTTTTTGCAGTCAGATTTTACGGCGATTTGTTTGGGTAATACGCGTGTTTTATTGGGGTGGGTATTGCATGTTCCCGCATTGGGATTGGCGTATTTTTTCGTTGTCGAAATGGGACAAATTTCAATCTGGATTTGGATTTTGGCTGCGTATTTATCGATGGCTGTCTTGAAAATTCGCACCTATCTGGAACATCGTGTCCATGATCATCCACGGGGCCGTAGTGTCGTTGTCGAAGACCGTGGTATCCTTTCGTTTTTGTTTCTTAACAACAATTACCATTCGGTCCATCATGCCCATCCAAGTGTCCCATGGTATATGTTGCCAAAATTGTTTTGTTCAAAAAGATCACGATTTTTAACAATGAACGATGGGTATTATTTTAATGGGTATTCGGAGATTTTTCGAAAATTCATATTTTGCCGAAAAGATCCTGTCGCGCATCCTACATGGTCCAAGGAGTAAAGCGCATCATAGCGTTGCTTTGATGGGATATTGCTGCTGGCCACGATGTCGAAACTAAGGCAGTGTGGCGTCATGGAATTATGGATCACTGCAACCATCGCTGCGGCATTGTTTCAAAACCTGCGTTTCATGTTGCAAAAGGTTTTGTCCAACACCTCACTCACGCCAGTGGGGGCGACGTGGTCGCGGTTTGTTTATTCAGCGCCTGTAATCCTGGGAGTGCTGTGGGTAACCTTTGGCGTTGCAAAAATCCCTGTGCCCGAGGTGACGAATATTTTTTGGCTGGCCGGGGTTATTGGTGGCCTTTGTCAAATCATGGCCACCATTTGCGTTGTTGCATTGTTTAAATCCAGAAACTTTGCAGTTGGCATCGCACTTAAGAAAACCGAAACAATCCAAAGTGTGTTTTTGGGTATTTTAATCCTGAACGAACCGGTTGGGTGGTTGGCATTTTTCCTTATTTTGATTGGTGTATTTGGTGTTATTGCTCTGTCGGACACAGCCGCGCAGCGAAAGGGTATATTCAACCGCGCATCAGGATTGGGCGTATTGTCGGGACTTTTGTTTGCGGGGTCTGCCATTGCTTATCGTGCCACATCACTTGCGGTCTTATCGGATGATCCATTGCTGCGTGCGGGTTTAACACTTGGATTTGTCGTCGCGACGCAGGCCATTTTGATGTTTATGTGGTTGATCATTTGGGATCGCCGCGAAATCGTCCAAGTCTTTGCAACCTGGCGCACTGGAATCTGGGTGGGCATGACCTCATTGGCGGGGTCTTATATGTGGTTTATCGCCTTTACCTTGCAAAATGCCGCCTATGTTAAGGCCCTTGGTCAGGTCGAATTGCTGTTTTCTATTTTGGCCAGCTCAATCTTTTTCAAAGAAAAAATAACAAAACGCGAACTTGTCGGTATGGTATTTATTTCTCTTTCTGTACTGGGCCTAATTTTCATACTTTAGTCTGTTGGAGAGTGTCCATGTAACTGGATGAACAGGTTTTCTTCATCATTATTTTTATAAAATGGAACTGTCGCTGGCGCCTTTGATGGATCGCCATGTTGTTTGACCTCTGCCAAGACGACTTCGGTAATAAAGGGCAAATCAAACTTACGCACATCGTCCAAGGCAATCCAGCTTAGATGCGAAAGCTCGTCACAGGCTGCGGAAAAATCATCCAAATCGCTTGCAATCGCGCTCGCATCTATCACGAAAAATCGCGCATCAAATCGACGTGGGCGACCCGGTGGGGTGACAGCGCGAAAGACAAATTTCAACGCGCTTGCATCTGGAAGATAGCCGCGATCTGCAAAGGTTTTCCAATCCTGCGGGATATCACCGTGCCACTTTCCTTGTTGACCAAGGATCAGTCCGGTTTCTTCCCATAACTCACGAATGGCTGCGACACACAATGCCGTTGTTAGACTGGCGTCCGCCTGTTCTGTCAGTCTCTGTGCGCACACTGCATCAATTGGGGCGTGAAGCTGGATTTTGGCATCTTCAGCATCTACGGCACCACCGGGAAAAACGAATTTGTTTGGCATAAACGCGGCATTGGCGCCGCGTTGCCCCATCAAAACATGCGTAACCCCAGCGTCTTTGCGCAAAACGATGACTGTCGCTGCGTTTCGTATTGCTGTTTTATCCAATGGCTCGCCCCCAATTTAGCGGGCGCTATTTCTTATCGGAAACCATGCATCATGCGTGCCCATTGGAACCCGATCATTGCGCCCTTTAATCTTGGAAGAAGATAGAGCGATAATCCAACACATCCAACAGCAAATATTGTGAACAGCACAAGTGGTTCGGGTCGATAGGCGACAAAGATAATATGGAGCAGCGGTGCCATTAGATGCCCAACCAACAAAATCGTCAAATAGGCAGGCCCGTCGTCGGCACGGTGGTGGTGCAATTCTTCGCTACACACGGTGCAGGTGTCATTCACGGATAAGTATCCGCTTAGTAATGGGCCACTACCGCACCTTGGGCATTTGCGCTTCCATCCCTTGCGCATTGCGGGCAGTGCGGGGCGTTCCGCCTTGCTTTGATCGGTGATGGACATGTGCGGCTCCTTATATCGGACAAGCATAACGTGGGGGCAATTTCCTGAAATGTCATCGTGGCGGGATGTCGCAAATAAAAAATAAAAAATTGCGACGGAAATTCTTACGTGGCGCGTTTGATATTTTAGATCGTTAAGGCAGGGTAGTCGGCCGATAAAAAATAGGAGAGTATTGAGATGAACAATAAACTTATCAGCGCAGTCGTAGTTGCGACCGTTTTGGGCAGCACAACATTCGCAGTAGCGGATAATGGTGGCAATTGGCACCGCAAAGGTCCCATGTTGTCAATCGAAGAAATGGACACAAACGGGGATCAAATGATCAGCAAAGAGGAAATTGCTGCGCATGCCAAGTCACGCTTTGATACGGTTGATACAAATGGCGATGGTAAATTGTCGACCGAAGAAATGGCGGCTAACGCGGAAAAAGAGTTAACGAAGCGCATGGATGAAGATGGCGACGGGCTTCTTAGTTTCGAGGAGATGCAGGCAAAACGCCAAGAGCGCGGCAACAAAATGTTTGATCGTTTGGACGAAAACGAAGATGGAATGCTAAGCGCTGAAGAGTTAGAAAAAATGAAGCAAAAAGGCAAACGTCACGGTAAAAAGAATAAGCATGAGGATAATGATAGCAATTAATTGTCCGTGACAACCTGTTAGGGTGTTCGATAAAGGACTGGCATGGTGAAGGATACGGATATCAGCTTTGGCGGTATGGCGGATAACGCGTTGCTGGTGCTGTTTGCAAATGGATCTAAACCGGCGGCGATTGAATTAACGCGCCGCCTTGGCCCTAAATTGTTTCGCCATGCTTTTTACCGATTGCAAAATAAAGCAGACGCCGAAGATGTTGCCCAAGATGCATTTTTGCGTCTATGGAAGATCGCACCTGAATGGAAACAAGATCAGGCGCAAGTTTCAACTTGGCTCTATCGAGTTGTTGATAATTTGTGCATTGATCGCTTGCGTGCGCGCCGTCCGTCCTCCTCCCTTGATGATCTAGCGACCGATCCGGTGGACCAATCCCCAACCCCTGATCAAGGCATCTTGGATCAATCACGGGCGCGCGCACTGCATTTCGCGCTTGCTGCGCTGCCAGAGCGACAAGCGCAAGCGGTGCGTTTGCGCCATTTGGACAATCTTACTAATCCCGAGATTGCAGATGTGATGGGCCTGAGCGTTGAAGCGGTAGAAAGTTTGACCGCGCGCGGAAAACGCGCCCTATATGCACAGTTACAAGGTCAAAAAACTGCGTTAGGATATGAAAATGACACAGCGTGATCAAAATCAAAATACCCTGTTAGAGGATATGTTTGCAGCCGCACGTCGGGACGCACCAGAGCCCAGCGACATCTTTATGCAAGGCTTACTGGAAACGATCCCTGATCCAAATGTTGAGCAGGCACCATCAATCGCTGAAGAGCGTCGATCGTTCCTTGGGGTGCTGAAGTACGCAGTATCCGAGATGCTGAAACCACAAAACCTATTTGCAAATGCTTCGGCGGTTACGGGTGTTATTGCGGCGGGGGCATTTGGAATTTGGATTGGTGCGAACGGAATAGAATTTAGCGGTGTATCCTTAAACCCGTTTGAAACCCAAGACATCGACATCATTGACCCGTTTTCAGGTCTGGATTTTAGTTACGTGGATATGGACGCATGAGTGAAACAATAAAATCCCCAAAAACATGGACAAGAATTCTGCTGATTGTGTCGCTTGCGTTCAATGCATGTTTCATTGGACTGTTGATCGGCGCCAAGTTGTCGCAAAACGACGTGCGAACCGTGCGGGCCCCCATTGCGCAAGGGTCGCTTTATTTACGTGCGCTAACGTACGAGGATCGACGCGAACTGGGCAAATCCTTGCGTGGATATCAAACCAATGAAATGCGTCAAATGGATCGGGCTCATTATCAAAAAGCATTGGTTTTGTTGCGTGCAAGCCCATTTGAACCTGATGCCTTGCAAGCCCTTATGGCCGAGCAAATTGAGGCATCAGAAGAGCGCCTTGAATATGCGCGTAATGCGTTGGTTGTGCATCTAAGCAATATGAGCGATGCAGAGCGTGCGGAATTTGCAGAGGCATTAGAACAATCGCTGAACCGTGGGCCGAAGCGAAAAAAGAAACCCTAACCGTAGTCTGCCACAGGAACTCCTGCAATCGCAGCCATATTTAACAATCCTCGCGCCGTGATTGATGGTGTCACGATATGCGCTTGATTTCGAAGACCCATTAAGATGGGCCCAACTTCAAGCCCACCAGCGCGCATTTTCAGAATATTTCGGACACCTGATGCCGCGTCGGCATGGGCAAAAATCAAAACATTGGCAACACCGTCCAAACGATTTTTTGGCATAACGCGCGCCCTTAGTTCAGGATCAAGTGCTGCGTCGATGTTCATTTCGCCTTCATATTGAAAATCAAGATCAAGCTGGTCCAAGTGTGCAATTGCATCGCGCAATCGTTGGCCCGTATCGCCAGCCATACTTCCAAATTGGGACCGCGCACACAGGGCGATCTTAGGAGGAAGACCAAACCGGCGCACATGCCGTGCGGCACCCAGAACCGATTTAGTAATTTGTTCAGGGGTTGGTGTAGTGTGAACATGGGTGTCGGCAATAAACAGAGGGCCATCCTCAAGGATCATCAAGGAAAGCGCACCCTGGGCATGCTGTTCGGGGTCGCATAAAACCTGTTCAATGTAATTCAAGTGCCATCTGTATTCGCCAAATGTGCCGCAAATCATACTGTCTGCTTCACCGCGATGCACCATGACCGCCGCAATCGCGGTACTGTTCGTGCGCATGATAGCCTTGGCCAAATCAGGGGTGACTCCGCGACGGGCCATAATGTCATGATAGGTACCCCAATAATCCCGATAACGAGGATCATTTTCGGGATTAACAATTGCAAAATCGCGTTCGGGACGTATTGCTAAACCCATACGTTCACAACGCTGGGCGATCACCTCGGGGCGTCCAATCAGGATCGGTTTTTCACTGGTTTCCTCTAAGATCGCTTGAGCAGCACGTAATACGCGTTCATCTTCGCCCTCGGCAAAGGCGATTGTGCGTGATTGTTTCCTTGCTGCATCAAATACAGGCCGCATCAGCATCGCAGATTTAAAGACGGCTTGATCCAGTGACTCTCGATAGGCATCGATGTCAAAAATAGGGCGCTTTGCAACACCGCTGTCCATGGCAGCCTTTGCAACGGCTGAGGATACGATCCCGGAAAGGCGCGGATCAAAGGGCTTTGGGATTAGGTAATCCGCACCAAAATTCAACGTTTCACCTTGATAGGCGGCAGCGGCCTCGGCGCTCGTGGTGGCACGGGCCAATTCCGCAATGCCATCAATACATGCGATTTGCATAGCATCATTGATCTCGGTTGCACCTACATCCAATGCTCCGCGGAAAATAAAGGGAAAACACAATACGTTGTTCACTTGATTTGGAAAATCACTTCGCCCCGTTGCGATGATCGCATCTGGCGCAACCTCACGAACAAGGTCTGGCATGATCTCGGGTGTTGGGTTTGCAAGCGCAAAGATAATCGGGCGATCAGCCATCCGTTTGACCATTTCAGGCTGGAGAACCTCTGGTCCAGACAATCCGAGGAACAGGTCGGCGCCGTCAATCACTTCATCTAGCGTGCGCATGTCAGTTGTTTGTGCGTAAGCTGCTTTTTGCGGGTTCATGTCCGTCTCGCGGCCATCATAAACAACCCCATGCACATCGCACAGCCAGACATTTTCTCGTCGCAAACCAAGTTTAAGCAACATGTTTAAACAAGCAATACCTGCAGCACCACCGCCGGTAGAGACTACTTTGATATCTTCAAATGACTTTCCTACGACCAGCAATGCGTTTTTCACGGCGGCGCCAACCACGATTGCAGTGCCGTGTTGATCATCGTGGAAAACAGGAATGTTCATGCGCTCTCGGCACAGTTTTTCAACAATAAAACAATCGGGTGCCTTGATATCTTCTAGATTAATAGCACCAAAGGTCGGCTCGAGAGCACATACTATATCTGCTAATTTTTCTGGATCGCTTTCGTTCACTTCTATATCGAAGCAATCGATATTGGCGAATTTTTTAAATAAAACGGCCTTGCCTTCCATAACGGGTTTTGAGGCGAGCGCGCCGATATTACCCAGACCAAGAACGGCAGATCCGTTCGAGATAACAGCAACGAGATTACCACGCGCCGTATATTTTGATGCGGTTTCTGGATTGTCGCGGATTTCAATCGAGGCCTCGGCAACACCAGGTGAATATGCACGGGCCAGGTCACGAGCATTTGCCATGGGTTTGGTTGGACGAATTTCCAATTTCCCAGGCTTTGGGAACTCATGATAACTGAGCGCTGCTTGACGAAGCGAATCTTGTTTTGAATTGGACATCCGAACCCCACTT
>CBFHNF010000026.1:0-24909 GCA_965657135.1 uncultured Paracoccaceae bacterium | reverse complement strand
GAGGTTTCGTGCACTTTATACGATGTTTGGACCAGGGGGCATATTTATGACCGTCGCCCTATTTGTGCACGAAACCTCAGTCACAGCGAGTTATTTTTTGATCGGCTTGCATGTTATCGCGGCCGTTTATCACCGTTTTTTGCGTGATGGTGTCTGGAGCTCAATGGTCCCTATCTGGCACGAATAGCTAGCCGCCAAAGAAAACAGTATTCATGATGCGTCCCGGCAAAAGTGTGAACACTCCTGTCACAACAAGGGCTAAAAAATACAAACTTTGCATTATTCGGCGGTGATGCTTTATGCGCCGTTGTTGTGCGCACGCACAGCCATGTAAAGCGAATAAAGTGTAAATATGCTTAGCAAATGAATTGGACTGAACGGACCTAGCAGTCGGATTTCGTGGATGAAAAAGGAACTGATGGCAACTCCTGCCATCAGGATCACCCATGTATATCCCATAAACCGATGCAATGCGCCCCCTTTGCGCATCACCAACTGCACCCCACCGATCAACAACGCTGCACATGCTGCCAGCGCGTGATGTGGAATGGGGTTGGCCTGTTCAAACAGAAATTCCATGACACATATCCTTTGTTCTTTAATTTTTTCCCGCACGTGGGCAGAGTATTGTTGGATGCGTTGGATGTATACTGTTTCTATATATCCGTGCGGTTGAGGTAGGAAAATTTGAATGCAAGTATTTGGTGACCGTTCCTCGTGGAATTGTTATAAAGTTGAGCTGATATGTTCTATTTTAAAAATTAATCATGATTGGGTGGATATAAATGTGCTTGCGGGGGATACGCAAAAAACGCTGTTCCGCAAATTAAATCCAAATGGGAAAATTCCCATGTTAACCCTGCATGATGGGAACACATTGGCGGAGTCAAACGCAATCCTGGGTTTTTTAGCCGAGGGGACACCTTGGCTTCCGCCCTCTGGAATTGAACGGGCCAAAACCTATGAATGGCTGTTTTTTGAACAATTTAGCAACGAACCCTTTATCGCGGTTGCACGCTTCATACAGTATTACCAAAAAATGCCGACCGAGCGTGTGCAAGAATACAAAGAGTGCCACGTACACGGAACACATGCGTTAAACGTAATGGAGCATAATTTATTAAAACAGGCCTTTTTTGGCGTGAAAAACCCCAGCATCGCCGACATCGCGTTGTTTGCCTATACATATGTTGCAGATCAGGGCGGGTTTGATTTAAGCAGCTATCCCAACATCGGAAGATGGATCAATGATGTTAAGTCGATTCCTGGTTACACCCCGATCAAAGCGCTGGACGCTTAAATTTACTTGACTTTCCGCAACAGAAACACCCTTTCTGACACAACACGCAGGAGAGTTCATGACAACGCAAAATATTCCAAAGGCGGTGGCCTACATGACGGGCGCGATCGCATCCTTTTCTGCGATGGCGGTTGCCGGGCGAGAAGTTAGCTTTGAACTCGATACCTTTGAAATCATGATGTACCGCAGCTTTATTGGGATTGCGATTGTTTTGATTTTGGGATCGTATTTTGGTACGCTGGGTCAAATTACCCGTCGCCATTTGGGAACGCATTTGTCCCGAAATATTGCGCATTTTACGGGTCAAAACTTGTGGTTTTACGCGGTAACCCTAATCCCATTAACCCAACTCTTTGCACTTGAATTCACGAGTCCGCTTTGGGTTTTATTGCTCTCGCCGATGGTATTGGGGGAACGTTTGACACGGATGCGGGTACTGGCCGCCGTAATGGGATTTGTAGGCATCCTTGTTATCACGCGACCTTGGGAATTCGGCATCAGTTTTGGAGTGACGACTGCGGCTCTATCGGCGGTGGCCTTTGCATGGACGACCCTCATGACCAAAAAGCTAACTCGCAGTGAAACTGTCACCTGTGTTTTGTTCTATCTAACTGTGACCCAAGCAGTTTTCGGTATTATATGCGCCGGATACGATGGCGATATCGCTGTTCCCTCGATGGTCGCCCTGCCCTATGTTGTGATCATTGCACTTTGTGGATTGCTGGCCCATTTTTGTATTACATCCGCGCTATCCGTGGCACCGGCAACCGTTGTGATCCCAGTCGATTTTGCACGCCTTCCGGTGATTGCAGTCATCGGAATGTTGGCTTATGGTGAGGCGCTCGATATTTTGGTGGTTGCCGGCGCTATTTTGATCTTTGTCGGGAACTACAGCAATATTCTTCACGAAACCCGGGAACGGACATGATTTATAGAACTGCAAATGAATGGCGAATGGCTGCGCAAAAGCGTGTTGTTTTGTTTGGCATGTCGGGCCTTGGAAAGACGCATGTGTCCAACATGCTGCGCGCATCAGGCAATTGGTTTCATTATTCCATCGATTATCGCATTGGCACGCGCTACATGGGAGAATTCATCGAGGATAGCTTTAAACGCAAAGCAATGGGAAATCCATTTCTGCGTGATTTGCTGTTGAGTGATAGTATCAAAATCAAATCGAACATCACCTTTGATAATCTTGCTCCGCTTTCAAGCTATTTGGGGAAACCCGGTCGTGCAGATAAAGGTGGTCTTTCAATTACAGAGTATCGCCGTCGGCAATCACAGCATCACCGCGCAGAAGTAGAGGCGCTTTTGGATACACCGTATTTCATCGAGCGCGCGCGTGATATTTATGGATATGACCATTTTGTATGTGATAGTGGTGGTTCAATCTGCGAAGTGGTTGATCCAAATAATCCCAACGATCCGGTCCTAAGCTGTTTGGCGCAATCCGCATTGATGGTGTGGATTGAGGGTTCTGATGCCCATACCGATGAACTTATCAAACGTTTTGATCGCGCACCCAAACCAATGTGTTATCAATCCTCGTTTCTAGATGCCAAATGGGATGCCTATCTAGACGCAAAAAGCGTCAGCGCGCAGGATGTTGATCCAGATGATTTTGTGCGCTGGACCTATGCGCAGGCGATGGAGCATCGCCAACCATTGTACCATGGTATGTCAAAATGGGGTGTCAAAGTCACCGCGGATGAGGTCGCCAATGTCACCACACCTGATCAATTTAATACGTTGATTGCAAATGCACTTGAGCAAGCGGCCTAAGCGCTCTACCTTTAATTGAAACATAGGAAATATGTAGATGCCAATTAAAATTCCAGAAAACCTGCCTGCCTATGACGTGCTGACGCATGAAGGCGTGATGGTTATGTCGGAAAATCAGGCATCTCGGCAGGATATTCGCCCATTGCGGATTGCGTTGCTGAACCTAATGCCGCGCAAAATCCAAACCGAAATTCAGTTTTCGCGCCTAATCGGTGCAACCCCTTTGCAAATTGAATTAACCCTAATCCGGATGAGCGATCATCAATCAAAAACAACCGCAGCTGAACACATGACCAGCTTTTATCGCACCTTCAAAGAGGTTGAAGAAAGCGGCGAAAAATTTGATGGTTTGATCATAACAGGCGCCCCGATCGAACACCTCCCCTTTGAAGAGGTGACCTATTGGGATGAACTTCGCCACGTCATGGATTGGACACAGACCCACGTGCATTCTACGTTTGGTGTGTGCTGGGGCGGCATGGCGATGATTTATCATTTACACGGCATAGATAAGCGGATTCTGGATGCCAAAGCATTTGGATGTTTTAGACACGACAATATGGTACCCGCATCCCCGTATTTGCGCGGGTTTTCGGACAGTTGTGTCATCCCCGTCAGCCGCTGGACTGAAATTTCACAGGCAGACGTCGATTCAAAACCTCAGCTTAAAACACTTCTTGGCAGCGACGATGTTGGCCCCTGTTTGATTGAGGATGCGCCCCATCGCGCGCTTTATATTTTTAACCACTTTGAATACGACAGCGATACCCTGAAACAGGAATATGATCGCGATATCGCTGATGGCACACCAATTAATGTTCCGCAAAATTATTATCCCGACGATGATCCAAGTCAGTCGCCGGTAAACCGTTGGCGTTCACATGCCCATTTACTTTATGGCAATTGGGTCAATCAAATTTATCAATCAACCCCGTACGATTTGAATGAAATTGGTAGCTAAACTTTTTATAATCCTCGTGGTCTTGGCCATTTTGGGCACATATTCTGTCGCAAAAATGCGCGAGGCGCGGATTGAGGCGCGATATCCCCCGCTTGGTCAAACAATCAACGTGCATGGGAAACGCGTTCAGGCGTATGTGACAGGAACTGGTCCTGATTTGGTTATGCTGCATGGTTCAAGTGGTAACATGCGCGATATGATCCTTGCGTTAGAAGAAACACTTGCGCCACATTTTCGTGTGATCATTTTTGATCGGCCTGGTTTGGGATATAGTGACAGGCTATCAAAAGAGGGGGATAAATTCATTGATCAGGCAATGATCCTGCGCGATGCTGCAAAAAAATTGGGCGCGAATCGACCGATTGTTATGGGCCATTCCATGGGTGGCATCGTGTCAATGGCATGGGCCACACATGCGCCTGATGATTTGTCGGGTTTGGTTCTTATATCACCCGTCGTCATGCCGTTTAAAACTCCAACCAGCACATATTATAAAATCAATAAACACCCCCTGATTGGCCCATTCGTTAAACATTTCATTGCAGCATTCAACTACAACAGTATTGTCGCCGACGGCATTAACGAGGTGTTCGCCCCGCAGCCAGCCCCCGCGAATTACCGAGAAGACATGGCCGTTGATTTGGTACTTCGTCCCAAAACAATTCAAAGCAATGCGCGACAGCGCAACGGGATACATGAACAAATTCGCGCGCTTGAAGCAAATTATGACAATGTTTCGGTTCCGATCGAATTATTGCACGGCGCGTTGGACACAACAGTTTCGCCCGAACTTCACGCAGAGGGATTGAAAAACCGCGTACCCCACGTCAATCTAACGCTTTGGCAGGATCAGGGGCATATGCCACATCATTTCAAACAGGCTGACATATTAGACGCACTTCTTCGATTGCAGTCACGCATCGCATTGAAATCGCAAAACTAAATCGCCATATTCACCAAAAGAGGAGTAGTCATGAAGTCTCCATTCGACGGTGAAATTACAGTCTATTACAAAACCAAGGCACCAAAACAGGTGCGTAACGCCATTGAGCATGCGACCAAGGGAGAAATGCTTGATCCGCATTTTCCGCATTCAGAAAGGTTGAACAAAAAAACTTATGAAACCCAATATGATGCATTGCAAATTGAATTGGCCAAATTCCAAAATTGGGTCAAAGAAACCGGTCAACGGATTGCTTTCGTTTTCGAAGGCCGTGATGCCGCAGGTAAAGGTGGTGCAATCAAACGGGTGCGCGAAAACCTAAACCCACGGGTGGCCAAGGTGGTCGCATTGTCAAAACCCACCGAAGTTGAACAAGGTCAGTGGTATTTTCAGCGCTATATCAACCATTTGCCCACAGCGGGCACAATGACACTGTTTGACCGCAGTTGGTACAATCGCGGCGTCGTTGAAAAAGTATTCGGTTTTTGTGACGATGCACAACGTAACAAATTTTTTGATCAGGTTGGCCCATTTGAACACATGTTAAAGCAGGAAGGTGTTCATCTGATCAAATTTTGGATGAACGTCGGGCGCGCAGAACAATTAAACCGTTTCTTGGAACGTGAGAAAAATCCGTTAAAGCATTGGAAATTATCCTGGATCGACGTCGCGGGATTAAACAGGTGGGATGCCTACACGGACGCTATTTCCGAAACCCTCACACAGACAAATTTTGATTATTCCCCATGGCAAGTCATCCGAGCCGACGACAAACGTCGCGCCCGATTGGCCGTGATCCAGTCAATTTTATCACAGTTTGATTATACAGGCCGCGACGATAGTGCCATTGGAACGATCGATACACGTATTTGTGGAACAGTGGACATTTGGAATGCCTAAACGCGGGTATCATCACGGTAATCTAAAAGAGGCGTTGATCGAAGCGGCGCTTGTTTTGATACGTGAAAAAGGACCTACTGGATTCACCCTATCCGAGGCGGCCAAGCGCGCGGGTGTCACACCCGCCGCTGTATATCGCCATTTCGAAGGACGCGAAGACTTAATCGCCGAAACTGCACTTCAGGGATATCGCATCTTTGCGGATTTGATGGAGCATGCCTATCGTGATGGTCAGCCTTCAGCGCTTGCCGCGTTTGAAGCGACGGGGCGCGCCTATTTGGCCTTTGCGCGCGTGCACCCGGGACATTACATTGCAATGTTTGAAAGCGGCATTTCCGTCAATCGGACATCGGAACTGTCACATGCATCACAACGCGCACGCGGTGTTATGAATCGAGCTGCGCACGAATTATGCCAAAATATGCCCGCAGATCGCCGCCCCCCTGCATCCATGTTCAGCGCCCATATTTGGGCTATGTCCCATGGCGTTGTTGAATTGTTCGCGCGAAATTCAGCCGGCGCTCAAAGCCAATTTGCACCAGAAGATTTATTGGAAACGGGCATTGGAGTATATTTACGCGGACTTGGCGTTATCCCACCTGACGAATAGAGCATCCCAACCCAGCATATGGGCAGGGACGCGTTATAAAGTTACTTGATTTGCGACTCTGCTGCAGCAATTGCAGCATCCGTGTTTGACGCATCTGTGCCACCGCCTTGGGCCATATCAGGGCGCCCACCACCACCTTTTCCACCTAACTCAACCACAGCGGCCTTAACCAAATCAACGGCACTGATCCGGTCAGTCAGATCCTTGGTTACCCCTGCGGCCACGGCCACCTTGCCACCAGTATCAGCGATCAACAAAATCGCGCCACTTTCAACGCGTGATTTATGCTCGTCAATTAGGGCGGGCAAATCTTTACCTGATACCCCCGCGAGCACCTGCGCGATGAACGACACGCCATTGATGTCCTTGGCAGCCGCCCCCTGACCCTGGGATGCTCCGCCACTCATGGCGAGTTCCCGACGCAGTTGCGCAACCTCATTGCTGAGCGCTTTTCGTTCATCTAACAACGCTTTAACGCGTGATCCAACCTCGGTGATCGGCGCTTTCATCTCGGCCGCGATTGCGACCAGCTGTTCAGATTGGGCCGTCATATGATCCAATGCCGCCTGACCTGTTAAAGCTTCAAACCGACGAACGCCTGACGAACTCGCACTATCGCCAAGTGCGACGAAGGCACCAATGTCCCCTGTCTGACGCACATGTGTCCCCCCGCAAAGTTCCAACGAATAGGTGTTGCCATCGTTTCCTTTGCCCGACCCCGTTAGTTCACCCATAGAAACCACACGCACTTCATCACCATATTTTTCACCAAATAACGCCTGCGCGCCCAATGCACGCGCGTCATCAGGTGTCATAATGCGTGTTTCAACCCGTGTATTCTGTCGGATGAATTCGTTCACCTCGATTTCAACTTGGCGCAATTCTTCGGCGCTCATCGCTTTGGAATGGCTAAAATCAAACCGCAAACGATCGGCTGCGTTCAGTGATCCACGCTGGGCAACATGGTCCCCAAGCGCGTGGCGCAAGGCCTCGTGTAACAGGTGGGTGGCCGAATGGTTTGCGCGAATGGCGCTGCGACGGGCGTGATCCACGCTCAGCTGCGCACCTTGACCCGTTTCAATTTCGCCTTCGATCACATGTGCAATGTGAATGAATACACCCGCGACTTTCTTCGTATCGCTAACCTGCGCAACACCTGTTTCCGTCCGAATTTCACCTGTATCGCCAATTTGTCCACCGCTTTCGGCATAAAAAGGCGTTTGGTTTAAAACAACCTGCACCTCTGCGCCCGCCACGGCCTTTTCCAAGATGTCACTGCCCTTTAAAATGGTCATGATCTGACCCTCGGCAATCTCTGTATCATACCCTAGAAAATCGGTCGTGCCGTGTTGATCCGCCACATCAAACCAAATCGATGCATCCGCAGATTCACCAGACCCCGACCATGCCGCGCGGGCCTTGGCCTTTTGTTCTTCCATGGCCGCGTCAAACCCATCGGTATCCACACTCAAGCCTTTTTCGCGCAACGCATCTTGGGTTAAGTCCAACGGAAATCCGTAGGTGTCGTACAATTTGAACGCCGCCTCACCCGGCAATGCAGCGCCCTCGCCTAGACTAGACACTTCATCATCCAGTAATTTCAAGCCACGATCCAATGTTTGTTTAAAGCGCGTTTCTTCTTGCAATAGGGTTTCTTCAATCAATGCCTGCGCCTGAGATAACTCAGGATAGGCCCCGCCCATTTGTTGTACTAATGCTGGAACCAGTCGGTGCATCACAGGATCCTGAGATCCAAGCAAATGCGCATGGCGCATCGCGCGGCGCATAATTCGGCGCAACACATATCCACGACCGTCATTTGATGGCATCACACCATCGGCAATCAAGAAAGAAGTTGAACGCAGGTGATCGGCAATCACACGGTGGTGTGTTTTACCCGGTCCATCGGGATCAGAACTTGTAGCGTGTGCAGAGGCTTCGATCAGGGATCTGATCAAATCGGTTGAATAGTTGTCATTCGTGCCTTGCAACAATGCAGCTACCCGCTCAATTCCCATTCCCGTGTCAATTGATTGGTTTGGCAGATCTGTTTTCGACCCATCATCAAACTGTTCATATTGCATGAAGACCAGGTTCCAAATTTCGATGAAACGATCCCCATCTTCCTCTGGTGAACCGGGTGGTCCACCCCAAAAATTTTCGCCGTGATCATAGAATATTTCGGTACACGGGCCACAAGGTCCAGTTGGCCCCATCATCCAAAAATTATCGTTGGTCGCAATGCGAATGATGCGGTCATCCGAAAGGCCCGCCACCTTTTTCCACATATTCGCCGCTTCATCGTCTGTATGATAAACGGTGACTAATAATTTATCTTTTGGAATATCCAATTCTTTGGTGATCAATTCCCATGCAAATGGAATCGCATCGGATTTAAAATAATCGCCAAAGCTAAAGTTCCCAAGCATTTCGAAAAACGTGTGGTGACGTGCCGTGTAGCCGACATTGTCCAAATCGTTGTGCTTCCCCCCTGCACGGACACATTTTTGTGCAGTAGTGGCACGTTTGTAGTCGCGAGTTTCAACGCCCGTAAATAGGTTTTTAAACTGAACCATGCCCGAATTGGCAAACATCAGTGTCGGATCGTTGCGCGGTACCAAGGGACTGGAGGGCACTATTTCGTGCCCTTGTTTGGCAAAATAGTTCAAAAATGTTGAACGAATTTCATTTAACGTTGGCATTGCTTTCTCGCTTAATCGACATGTTCCCTGTGATCTATCCTGTTCGATGTCTGATGTCCACAACACGCACCCAACAGAACAAAAAAACGCGGCTTAACAAGCCGCGTTCGTTTCCGTCCCACAAGAAAGAGGCTCTATGCCTCAACGATATCTTCATCGCCACCTATTTCGGCATCAAAATCCAATCCGTGCGATGCGCGAATTTTATCTTCAATTTCATGCGAAATACTTGGGTTTTCCTTCAAAAACGTTTTTGCGTTCTCGCGTCCCTGCCCAATGCGTTCGTCACCATAACTGTACCAAGCACCTGATTTGTCAACGACACCTGCCTTAACGCCCAGATCCAGCAATTCACCCGTTTTCGAGATACCTTCGCCATACATGATGTCAAATTCAACTTGTTTAAAGGGTGGTGCAACTTTGTTTTTCACAACTTTCACACGCGTCGCATTTCCAACCACTTCGTCGCGATCCTTGATTGCGCCAATGCGACGAATATCCAATCGAACAGAAGAATAGAATTTCAATGCATTCCCACCTGTAGTGGTTTCTGGGCTACCAAACATCACACCAATCTTCATCCGAATTTGGTTGATGAAAATCACCATACAATTTGAACGACTGATCGAACCCGTCAGTTTACGCATCGCCTGGCTCATCAACCGCGCCTGAACCCCCACGCTGCTGTCGCCCATGTCACCCTCTAATTCTGATTTGGGTGTCAGGGCAGCGACGGAGTCAACAACAACCATACTGACGGCACCAGAACGCACCAGCGTATCGGTGATTTCCAACGCCTGTTCGCCTGTATCTGGCTGTGAAATCAATAGTTCATCCAAATTCACGCCCAGTTTTCTGGCGTATTGAGGATCCAGCGCGTGTTCCGCATCAACGAAGGCACAAACCCCGCCTTTTTTCTGCTCTTCTGCAATGCAATGAAGGGTCAGCGTTGTTTTTCCCGAACTTTCAGGACCATATATTTCGATGATCCGCCCTTTGGGCAATCCACCAATTCCTAACGCAATGTCCAACCCCAACGATCCCGTCGATGTGGATTCAATTTCTTGGATCGCATTTTCCGATCCTAGTTTCATAATTGAACCTTTGCCGAACTGGCGTTCAATTTGCGATAGTGCACTTTCCAGCGCTTTTTGTTTATCTGCGTTTTTCTTGTCTGTCATCGAAAGAAGATCTGCCATAATGTTGTTTTGCCTTTCTTATTTCACAGCAATTTGCACAGGGCAATCGCGCATTTTGTTCTGCTATTGTTCTCTTTATGACCTCAAAGAGAGAACATTTCAAGAAAATTCTAATAAAATCAGTTTCAGTTGATTTCGTTAAAACTTTGTTTGAATTGGCACTTAGGTGCGGAAAGGGACTTATGCGATTGTTTTTATTAAGGAAAAAATTGTTATTCTATCGGCACCAAAGACCGGCACCACCAGTTTGCAAGCTGCCCTTGAACCACATTCCTCGATAATGTTTCGTGACCCACCGGGAATAAAACATATAAATCTGGGAAAATATCAGCGTCAAATTCGCAAATTATTCGAAAATCTGGCAAATGGTCCATTGGAAACGTTTGGAATCATTCGTCATCCTCTAGATTGGATGGGGAGTTGGTATCGTTATCGGCAACGCGACCAGCTCAAAGGACACCAAAATTCAACACACGGTGTCCAGTTTGATGAGTTTCTGAATGCGTATATGTCCGAGGATCGTCCGCATTTCGCACGTGTTGGGGATCAGTCGCGTCTTTTTCAACCTCGCCCCAATGATGCACCTGTTGACCATTTATTTCAGTATGAACAAATGGATTTAGCGCTTGGTTTTTTGGAAGATCGGATTGGTCGAAAGATTCAATTACCGCATAAAAATGTGTCGCCTAAACTGAATTTGCCTGTCTCCAATCCATGCGTTGATGCATTTGAACAGTATGCTGCAAGTCAATTCGCCCTGTGGCACGCGGCCAAACGTTAATGAAATTGTTTCTGTACCGTTTCTGTTAAGTCATCCAATGAAAATGGTTTGGGTAAAAACACTGAATTCGGGATCGCCGCTTGTTGGGTATCCAAGACGTCTTCTGCATAACCTGACACAAAAACAACGCGAGTATTTGGACGTTTTTCCAAAGCTTCTTTCACCCAACTGGGCCCATCGCGCCCTGGCATAACGATATCTGTCACGAATACATCGATTTGCAAATCTGGATCGTTCAATATTTCTAATGCATCCTCAGCCGAGGCCGCTTCGATCACTTGGTACCCTCGCAGTTGCAACGCGCTCGACGCAAAAGTGCGAACCGGTGCTTCATCTTCGACAAACAAATAGGAAACATCAACTGGTTAAAGAGAATTTAAGGTGATACGCCACATATTACAATTTTACAATTTATAGTTGCGTAAGAACTGATGCAAAAAAACCGTCACCGTTATCATTGGGATACCACTGGGTTTGGTTTTGCACCGTCCATCTGTTGTTTTGATCCAAAAACCACGCAACTTGATCGGTATTTTCACACGCCAACACGCTGCATGTCGCGTAAACCAATTTTCCGCCATCCGCGACCAACTCGGCCGCGGTGGATAAAATCTCACGTTGTGTCTGAATGAATTCATTCAATTTGTTTTG
The DNA here is from genome assembly GCA_965657135.1 of uncultured Paracoccaceae bacterium. Lineage (GTDB taxonomy): Bacteria > Pseudomonadota > Alphaproteobacteria > Rhodobacterales > Rhodobacteraceae > HIMB11. Next base: position 13,077 of record CBFHNF010000026.1, on the reverse strand, counting down.
ATCTAGCGCCCATTTTCCCTCTGGATCACGGCGCCAACTTCCAGATCCAGAACAAGGCGCATCGCAAAAAACGGTATCATAAGCGTTTGAAATTTGTTCCCGCGTAACACAGGTAACCCGGGCGTTTGCGCGCAGCGCACGTGCGGGCAAATCCGACATACGTTTTGGGTTCACATCATGCGCATGCACTGGTGTATCCAACCACGCCGCAAGTGCCAGCGCTTTGCCTCCGCCACCCGCACAATAATCGAGCACGGGGCCAGAACCATCGCGTGCTATCATTGTAACCGAGGCCTGAGAATGCGCATCTTGCAATTCCACCAATCCCTCTGAGTAGGCAATTGTATTTTGCAATCCAACGCTTCTCCCAATCACGCTCAGCGCTGTTGGAACATAGGGGTGCGCATGCACTTCATATCCTGCCTCGAGCAAGGATGAAATAGCCTCAGCCTGTGTTCCCTTCAGCAGGTTCACCCGCAAAAAAACAGGGGCGCGTTGCTGCAGGGACTGTGCAATCTGTAATGCATCTTCGCCAAGTGAGTCGCACCAAAGTGGCCACAACCATTCAGGAATATCATGCACCTGCCATGGATGTGTAGGTGTGCCAAATGTGGACTCTTCAGGCGTTAGTGGGACTGGTGCGAAACGCGCATCGCAAAATAACGACGCCAGATCCACCCCTTGCAAGTGCAACAAACCACGCATCATCGAACGCCCCGTGCGCGCACCGTTCGCGCAGCATAAAGCACTTTCCCGCTGCCTTAGGGCAGAATAAACATAATCCCGGATTGCAGCCCGATCCTTGGATCCGGCGTAGCGATTTGCACGCGCCCATCGCGTCAATGAGGTTTCCGCACGCGCTCCATCCAAAACCAAATCCAAAATTTCAATCGCGGCAGAGACACGCGCAGCTGGGGTCATTACATGATCCGATAATTTGGGCTTTCGCGCGTGATTTGAACATCATGCACGTGGCTTTCTTTCAAACCAGCACCCGTTATTTTAACAAATTGACAATTTTTGCGCATTTCTTCGACGGTTGCACATCCTGTGTATCCCATCGCTGCGCGTAATCCTCCCACCATCTGATGGATAACAGCTCCGGCTGATCCCTTGTAGGGGACTTGTCCCTCGACCCCTTCTGGGACCAGTTTATCGCTGGCTGCATCTTTTTGGAAATACCGATCAGCAGATCCGCGCGCCATTGCGCCCAAACTTCCCATACCGCGATAGGCCTTAAATGAACGTCCTTGATACAAAATCACTTCTCCCGGAGACTCGTCCGTCCCCGCAATCATCGATCCAACCATTGCGCAGGATGCGCCTGCCGCAATTGCTTTGGCAAAATCGCCCGAAAACTTGATGCCTCCATCGGCAATAACAGGAACATCACCCGCTGCGTTTGCACAATCACTAATCGCTGTGAGTTGAGGAACCCCAACACCCGCAACCATCCGTGTTGTACATATAGATCCTGGACCTATCCCCACCTTAATTGCATCCGCGCCCGCACCTATCAGTGCTTTGGTCGCCTCTGCAGTGGCGACATTGCCTGCAACAACTTGAACCGTGTTAGACAACTTTTTGATGCGTTCAACCGCATGCGCGACCCCCGCTGAGTGTCCATGTGCCGTGTCAATAACAACCATATCGACGCCTGCATCGATCAGGGCTTCGGATCTCTCAAAACCCGCATCCCCCACCGTCGAGGCAGCGGCAACGCGCAGACGTCCTAATTCGTCCTTGCACGCAGTTGGGTTCAAAACAGATTGTTCTGTGTCTTTCAACGTTAGCAAACCCGTCAGCTTCCCAGTCTTATCCGTCACCAATAATTTTTCAATGCGTCGCGCCTTCATCAGGCTAATCGCTTCTTGGCGATCGGCTGGTTCATGCAAAATAGCCAGATTATCGGTCGTCATCATCACATGGACAGGCGTGTCATCTGCAGTTGCAAATCGCATATCGCGATTTGTCACAATGCCAACCACACGTCCAGCATCATCGATGACGGGAAATCCCGATACTTTATAGCGTTCGCGCAATGCATTTGCATCGGCAAGAGTTTGATTTGCACGTAAGGTGATGGGGTTATAAACAATACCGCTTTCAAAACGTTTCACGCGGCGCACCTGTTGGGACTGTTCATCGACCGTGAGGTTGCGATGCAGCACTCCCATTCCGCCCGCTTGCGCCATAGTGATGGCCATGCGCGCTTCGGTGACTGTGTCCATGGCCGAACTTAACAATGGAATATTCAAGGCGATTGATTGCGTTACCCGCGTGCGGGTATCAGCCATATTTGGAAGTACGTCAGACGCACCTGGAACTAGTAGAACATCATCAAACGTGAGAGCCTCGCGAATCTGCATGGAAAATCCTTTTTAGGCAGGGGACACTTGGCACTTCTCTATTTCACGTTTGTCCGTGTTTGAAAAGAGCCATTCTCGTCGCATTCGGGCTTTTCCTTTTTGGGAGCGTCTCGTTTAACTGAGCAGCAGCGCCAAACAAGAGATGTCAAAAGAGCAGTCATGAACGTGATAAGGGGCCATTGAAACCGCCGTTTGTGGGTATTGCCACACTTTCAATGCGCCCCAAAATCGAAGCTTAATCAAAATTGACGCATTTCCCCCCTCGATTGCACCTCGAGCAGACACGTCCTCGCACGATGAGATTCTCTACTACGGTGTGCTTGAAATGATGCTTGCAGTGGCCAAACGTGACGAAATTGTTGTCAGCGATCTGGTTTATGTCGCACCACATCATTACAAAACGGTGTAAACTGCAGTTCTGGCGGTTCACATCTTATTGAACACGCTTGGATTTATTTTTCACAACCGATCGCAAATATAATAGACAAAACGATTGTGATTTCTGTCGCTTGAATCGACATACATCCTGTCTCGTGGGGGGAATCACAGTGATGATCATCTTTGATTTCAGGGACAAAATTACGCAAACACATAAACAAAAAATTCACTTGTTCAGCGCCGAATGCCGCGCTTAGAGCATTTTATGACGATTGAAGGCTTTTTGTCATTTCAATTTGCCTTATGTTCCGATCAAACATCTTATTGATAGGACACAGAATGCAAAACGATCCATTGGTTGTTTTTACCCCATCCGGTAAACGCGGGCATTTCCCGGTTGGTACACCGGTATTAACGGCGGCGCGGCAATTGGGCGTGGATTTGGACTCGGTTTGTGGTGGGCGCGGGATTTGCAGCAAATGTCAGGTCACTCCATCCTATGGAGAATTTTCAAAACACGGCGTAACAGTTAAGGATGATGCCCTTTCCGCTTGGAACGCCGTCGAGGAACGATATGACCAAAAACGCGGACTAAAGCCGGGTCGACGTTTGGGATGCCAAGCGACCGTGCAAGGTGACATCGTCATTGATGTCCCCCCAGAGAGCCAAGTCCACAAACAAGTCGTTCGCAAAGCTGCCAGTGCACGCGCCATAGCAATGGATCCAGCGACCAAGTTGTATTTCATCGAGGTGGAAGAACCCGATATGCATAAGCCAACGGGCGATCTGGAACGTGTCGCCCAAGCGCTTAAGGCGCAGTGGGACATTGACAACGTGACGTGTGATTTAGGGGTATTAACCAAACTACAACCGCGTTTGCGAAAAGGAAACTGGCAGGCTTCGGTGGCCGTTTATCGCGATCACAAAACAGATCAAGCACGAATTTTGGATATTTGGCCTGGCCTGCACGAGGGCGGACTTTACGGATTGGCAATTGACCTTGGCTCAACAACGGTTGCGGCGCACCTGACAGATCTAACAACAGGTGAAGTTGTTGCGAGTGCGGGCGTTATGAACCCACAAATTCGGTTCGGCGAAGATTTAATGAGCCGCGTCAGTTATTCCATGATGAACCCAGGCGGTGATCAGGAAATGACTCGCGCAGTTCGCGACGCCATCAATACGCTTTGCGTTGACATCGCGCGGGAGGCCGATCTTGACCCCAGCCTAATTTTCGAAGTCGTGTTTGTCTGCAACCCCGTTATGCACCATTTGCTACTGGGGATTGATCCAGTTGAACTTGGCCAAGCTCCTTTTGCACTTGCAACTTCGGGTTCTATGGCAATGCAAGCCCATGATTTAGATCTGACAAATATCTCAAAATCGGCACAAATTTATCTTTTGCCTTGCATCGCAGGACACGTGGGGGCAGATGCGGCTGCGGTTGCGTTATCTGAAGAACCGGGAAAATCCGATTATTTGGTATTAATCGTCGATGTGGGCACCAATGCGGAAATTTTGTTGGGAAACACATCAAGGGTACTGGCCTGTTCCTCTCCGACGGGGCCAGCATTTGAAGGCGCACAAATCAGTTCAGGACAGCGCGCAGCCCCCGGCGCAATTGAGCGTATCGAAATTGATCCCGTGACCAAAGAACCAAGGTTTCGCGTTATTGGCAGCGATATTTGGTCAGACCAAGACGGTTTTGCCGAGGCAACGGCCGCCACAGGAGTAACTGGGATCTGCGGGTCTGGAATTATTGAAGCCGTCGCGGAATTGCGCATAGCCGGATTGATGGATGAAAATGGTTTGATCGGATCGGCCGAGGCCACAGGCACCCCCCGTAGTGTTCCAGAGGGACGTACGCATTCCTATTTGGTCTATGATGGCACCGCCGAGGGAGGACCGCGCATCACGGTGACCCAAGGTGATATCCGCGCAATTCAACTTGCAAAATCGGCACTCTATGCCGGTGCACGGCTATTGATGGACGATATGAACGTTGATCGCGTGGATCGTGTAGTTTTGGCTGGCGCATTTGGGGCGCATATCTCGAGCAAACATGCAATGGTGTTAGGCATGATCCCTGATGTTCCATTGGAGAAGGTTTTTTCCGCCGGCAATGCCGCGGGAACTGGGGCGCGGATTGCCTTATGTAACGTTGGTTCGCGCAAAGAAATCGAACGCGTTGTCGGTGAAATCAGCAAAATTGAAACAGCGATTGAACCGAAATTTCAAGATCACTTTGTTGCGGCGAATGCGATACCGCACAAGACCGATCCGTTCCCAGAATTGCGCAAGATTGTTGACCTGCCAAATCCAAACTTCAACGCAGGTGGTGGCAATGACGCAAACGGTGGTCGCCGCAGACGTCGGCGCGCTTAAACGAAAAAAGGGTCGCCAAGATGCGACCCTTTTAAGTCTGATATGAATAACGATTTATTTTGTTTTTAAGTTGCCTTCAACCTTTGCGCCTTTCGCGGTCGCAATGGATTGATACACGACATCAGCTTTCATTTGACCAGTCGCAGCAATCTTAAGGTCATTGGTGTTTACGCTTCCGTTCACTTTACCTTCTACGGAGAGCGCGTCAGACGACACCGAGCCATCAACTGCGCCTGAACCAAGAACGTTCACAGACTTTGCAGACACCTGACCTTTGACGTCACCGTCAATTTCGATGTCCCCTTGGGATTTAATATCCCCTTCTAATTTTAAATCTGAACTTAAATACGTTTTCGCCATTTGGACTGGTTCCTAATTTGATTATACGTTGCATTAAGTGAACTGAAATTTGCGTCAAACTTCAAGGTAAATTAAACCCAAATTGCGAATTGACGCAATTCCGTTACTTAAGCCGTTGAGATAACAGCAGTGCCACTCCACCAATCAACATTAGGGTGGAAGCGGCGAGTTTCAACTCCAATTCAAACGTATCGGTCACAGGCGCAATTGGCCCCCAAACACCGACAGCGGATAACACAAGTGCCCACCCGAAAAGGCCCTTGATGATCCAACCTCCGCCTTGAATTACCACATCCTCAGAGGTTTGACGGTCTGTCGTCGTAATCAATGTCATCTCGCTGCTCCCTTACCTTGAATACGGGTTTAAAAAGAGATTACGGCGGAGTTGCGACGCGATTGGGAAAATTTGAAGAATTGCATTCTCGGCGACTGCTTTGGCAAAATGTGTTCTGAACTTGGCCCGAGTACGGTTTTTAGAAAGCAATCGGCGAAACACCCTAAACCTAAGATTAAGATCTAGTGTTCACGGAGTTGAAGCAGCAGAAATGGTAAATACGTCGAAACTATTAACGGATTAAGCCGATGGAAAATTAATGCCGGACCCATCTGTCGGCTTGAACTCTGGCTTAAATCCTGTAAAAGGGCGCATCTTCTGCAATTAATTTATCTTGCGGAGTCCCTCGTGGGTGGTCGCAGAAGAGTAATACCACCTTGTGAAACCCGCCTTAACATGATTGGAGCCAACATGCCCCTTTACGAGCATGTCTTTATTTCGCGTCAGGATCTTTCCAACACGCAAGCTGAAGGCCTGGTTGAACACTTTTCGACAGTATTGAAAGACAATGGCGGCAACGTCCTTGAGTCTGAATACTGGGGTGTCAAAACAATGGCCTACAAAATCAATAAAAACCGCAAGGGTCACTATGCGTTGATGCGCACAGATAGCCCTGCATCTGCGGTTCAGGAAATGGAACGTTTGATGCGTCTTCACGAAGACGTCATGCGCGTTATGACCATCAAGGTTGAAGCCCACGAAGAGGGCCCGTCCGTTCAAATGCAAAAACGTGATGACCGAGGTGACCGTGGTGACCGCGGTGAACGCCGTGAACGTCGAACGTAAGGAAAGGATGATAACCCATGACAAATAAACCATTTTTCCGTCGTCGCAAGGTCTGCCCATTCTCAGGTGAGAATGCCCCAAAGATCGATTATAAAGATACAAAATTGCTACAACGCTACATCTCTGAGCGCGGTAAAATTGTACCATCACGCATCACTGCGGTTTCTGCAAAGAAACAGCGTGAATTGGCACGCGCTATCAAACGCGCACGCTTCTTGGCGCTATTGCCCTATTCCGTAAACTAAGGAGAGAAACATGCAAGTTATCCTTCTAGAACGCGTTGCGAAATTGGGCCAAATGGGCGACATCGTTGATGTAAAACCAGGCTATGCACGCAACTTTCTTTTGCCACAAGGCAAAGCGCAAACAGCTTCAGACGCGAATGTAAAAGCGTTCGAAGCTCAAAAAGCGCAGCTTGAAGCACGCAACCTTGAAACCAAAAAAGAAGCAGACGATCTTGCCGCGAAGCTAGATGGCCAGCAGTTTATTGTGATTCGCTCTGCCTCTGACTCTGGTGCGCTTTATGGTTCTGTCACACCACGTGATGCCTCAGAAGTCGCAACAGAAGCAGGCTTTAGTGTTGATCGCAAGCAAGTGTCTTTGATCGATCCGATCAAAGAATTAGGCCTTCACGAAATGTTGGTGAAACTTCACCCAGAAGTATCTGCGACAATCATTATGAATGTTGCACGCTCAATGGAAGAAGCGGAGCTACAAGCATCCGGTAAATCAATTCAAGAATTGGCAGCTGAAGAAGAAGCAGCGGCAGAATTTGAGATTGCTGAACTCTTCGACGATCTCGGCGGTGCTGCCTCTGATGACGATGATGACGGCCCTGTTGCAACTCCAGAAGACGACGCATAAGCGTTCGTTGACTGTCACGTAAAATCGATTAACCGCCTCATTCATTCGACTGGGGCGGTTTTTTTTTGATTTGTAGTTGCACACTGAATTCACAGCCAACCAACACAATTCGTCGCCAAGGCTCATTCTTCAGAAATTTACCCACGCCAATCCATTAATTGCGCAAAAATGATACTCACGCGCAATAAATGAAAAGATTTTTGCAAATTTCTTTTCATCTTATGTCATTTTGCCGGTTGACCTCCTCTACCAGCACCCATAATGTGCGGCCAAAGTAACAGGAGTCCGTTGATGTTTGATGTGCTGAACGTCGTGGTTATAAGGCGCATGGGTCGATAACGTCACCATTATGGACCCCCATGCGCCCCCGCCAAAATCGGGGGCTTTTTTAATGTGAAACAGAGTATGCTGGTGAAAACGGAGCGAATGAGAATGACACGCCAAATGACCGGAGCAAAAATGATCGTCCAAGCCTTGAAGGACCAGGGCGTCGATACAGTATTCGGATACCCAGGTGGGGCTGTGCTTCCTATCTATGATGAAATTTTTCAACAAAATGACATTCGCCACATTCTTGTGCGTCACGAACAGGGCGCAGTTCATGCAGCAGAGGGATATGCACGATCCACCGGCAAACCTGGCGTCGTTTTGGTAACGTCAGGGCCGGGTGCGACAAACGCCGTCACTGGTTTGACTGATGCACTGTTGGACAGCATCCCGTTGGTCGTTTTGACAGGCCAAGTTCCAACGTTCATGATTGGGTCGGACGCCTTCCAAGAGGCCGATACAATCGGCATCACGCGCCCTTGTACAAAACACAATTGGTTGGTGAAGGACACTGCAAACCTATCTTCAACCATTCATCAGGCGTTCCACGTGGCGACATCCGGCCGCCCTGGCCCTGTGTTGGTGGACATCCCCAAAGATGTTCAATTTGCATCCGCCACCTATCAAGAAAAGCAAAAAGCCAAAACATCCCATTATGCACCAAAGGTAAAAGGCGACATCGACCAAATCACCAAATTGGTTGAGGCAATGGAAACTGCCGAACGCCCCTTATTTTATACCGGCGGCGGCGTCATCAACTCTGGCCCTGCGGCAAGCCAATTACTGCGTGAATTGGTGGATGCAACTGGGTTTCCAATCACCTCAACGTTGATGGGTCTTGGATCATATCCTGCATCAGGCAAAAACTGGTTGGGGATGCTGGGAATGCATGGGCTTTATGAAGCGAACCTTGCGATGCACGACTGTGATCTCATGATCAATATTGGCGCCCGTTTTGACGATCGGATCACTGGTCGGCTTGATGCGTTTAGCCCAAAATCGAAAAAGGCGCATATCGACATTGATCCATCCTCAATAAACAAAGTGATCCAAGTAGATATCCCAATCATTGGCGATGTGGCCCATGTTTTGGAAGATATGCTTAAGGTCTGGAAATCAAGAGGCCGCAAAGTAAACGCAGGTGGTTTGCAAAAGTGGTGGGCGGAAATCCAAGAATGGCAAAAGGTTAAGTGTTTGTCTTTTGAACAAAAGGGAAGCACAATCAAACCTCAATATGCCCTTGCCCGCCTAGAAGAATTGACCAAACACCGCAATGATCGCTTTATCTGTACCGAAGTAGGTCAGCACCAAATGTGGGCCGCGCAATATCTTGGATTTGAAAACCCTAATCAATGGATGACGTCTGGCGGCTTGGGCACGATGGGATATGGTTTCCCCGCCTCGATTGGTGTTCAAATCGCGCATCCGGATGCATTGGTTGTCAACGTCGCGGGCGAAGCATCATGGTTGATGAATATGCAGGAAATGGGCACTGCAATTCAGTATCGCCTACCTGTGAAACAATTCATTTTGAACAATGAGCGTTTGGGAATGGTGCGTCAGTGGCAGGAATTGTTGCATGGCGAACGCTATTCCCACTCATGGTCTGATGCCCTGCCCGATTTCGTAAAATTGGCCGAAGCGTTTGGGGCCAAGGGTATTTTGTGTAGCGATCCTGCAGATTTGGATGATGCGATTATGGAGATGTTGAACTACGATGGACCTGTAATCTTTGATTGCTTGGTTGAAAAACATGAAAACTGTTTCCCAATGATCCCATCTGGTGAACCGCACAACAAAATGCTGCTTGGCGAAGCGAACACAAAAGATGCAATCGGCATATCAGGCGCCGTTTTGGTATAAGGAAGAATGACATGTCAGCTCTAAAAATCAAAAAAGGCTCGACCAAACATTCGGCCTATAATCTGCGTGCCAACTATGGTGATGAAATCGAAACCCATACCTTGGCCGTGATCGTTGATAACGAGGCTGGTGTTTTGGCCCGTGTCATCGGTCTATTTTCAGGACGTGGATATAATATAGAAAGCCTGACTGTGGCAGAGGTTGACCATCAAGGCCATCTCAGCCGCATCACAATTGTAACCACCGGCACACCCGCTGTGATTGAACAGATCAAGGCCCAGTTGGGGCGCATTGTCCCTGTACATGAGGTTCATGACCTAACCGTAGAAGGTGCTGCGGTAGAGCGCGAATTGGCCCTGATCAAAGTTGCTGGATCTGGCGACAAACGTGTCGAGGCTCTGCGTCTTGCGGATATTTTCCGCGCACAAGTTGTTGATAGTACATTAGATAGTTTTGTCTTTCAAATCACTGGAACGCCCGACAAAATCGATGCGTTCGCCGATTTGATGCGCCCGCTTGGATTGCGTGAAATGGCACGTACAGGGGTTGCTGCTCTTTCACGTGGGATAGACGCCGCAGCAAGCGGTTGATTAACAAAATGCACAATTTATCATCAACAATCTACCATTGGTTGTTTTTTGATCTGTCTTTGTAGCAACACTGCTGCAAAAGATATCATTCCCGTTCAATCTACTTGAATGGGAATAAAAATTTCGGCAGGTTCTTGGACTATAACTTACAAGTTTGCCCAAGAGTCCTTAGTTTCTTGTTTCTGTACTGGGCGCGATTCAAGACCAACGAACGATGGAACGACTAAAGAATGCCAAACGATGCAGGTTGCGACCGCTCTCCCGCTGATATACGGGCTGTTTTCTCTCAAAACCTAAAAGAACTGATGGGGAATACGCCGAATGTTTCGGCATTGTGTCGGGAACTTTCCCTTAATCGGACGCAATTCAATAGATACCTAGGAGGTGAAAGCTTTCCGCGGCCTGATATTTTGCAAAAAATATACGGACATTTCAAATTGGATGCACGCATTTTGCTAGAACCCATCTGTGCGCTGAAAAATGATCCTTCGAACGCACATGCGTTTTATGAGCTAGATGAGTTTTTAAATATGCGATCGGGTAACGTACCTGAACATATGTTGCCAACAGGGTTTTATTCATTTTCGCGCCACAGCTTTTTGTATCCAGATACATTTATTCAAGGCATCATTCGCATCTATCGCAAAGACGGAATGACCTATATTTCAGGGCGCGAACCCGTTTCGGAAATGCGCAAACAGTCGCTTCCAATCGACAAATTCGTACGTGAATTTCGCGGCATGGTCGTGGCGATGGACACCGGTTTGGGGATGATCGTGTCACGCAGACGGTTCATGACAGGATCCTTTAATTTCATCTCGCCTGTACCATCCTTTGAAAACAATTATTGGCAAGGATACGCCGTACGCACGTCGCGGGAAAACCCGACCACATCGCGCGCTTCGCGAATGATGTTTCAATACCTGGGAGGGTTTTCAAATCGCGTTTTAGAAGCAGCGCGCAAATCTGGCTTTTGCACAGTCGATGAATTATCGACGTATCATCAGACGCTTTTGCTTTTGGATCGACCCTTTAAATAAATGGCACGTGTCGGATTTGGAAAAACTTCGTCGCGGATAAACATGACGCACAGGTCTGGACCGTCTAGCTCTATTTGAACACTAGTCGGAGGCTGCCATGACACATCTAACAGATCTTTCGCACGTGAAGGAGCCCCTTGGCACTGCGAATGGCCTACCAAACGCGCACTATATTGACCCAACAGTTTTTGCAGAGGAACGCGATGCGTTGATTTTCTCTCAATGGGCTGGATTGGCTGTCGGCGCAGATGTTCCCGAGGCTGGTGATGCAAAACCCATCACATTCATGGGCATGCCGTTATTGTTGCTGCGCGATCGAAATGATCAGGTGCGCGTGTTTGAAAACACTTGCCGCCACCGCGGGATGATATTGGTTGAAGAAGCGCGCAAGATCGAGGGGGCAATCCGCTGCCCCTACCACAGCTGGTGCTATTCAACAGAAGGAAAATTGGTCTCTACTCCGCATGTGGGTGGCCCAGGACAAAACACCCATCCAGATGTGGATCGTTCGACACTGGGGTTAACGGAAATTCGCAGTCATCTGTGGCGCGATGTTGTCTGGGTGAATGTAGATGGTCAGGCCCCAGAATTTGAAACGGCAATGAAACCAGTCATGGATCGATGGGCTGAATTTGAACGTCCCCTTTATCATGGTGGCGAAGATAGCAAATTTACGTTGTCCGTAAAATCCAACTGGAAACTTGCGGTTGAAAACTATTGTGAAAGCTATCATTTGCCATGGGTCCATCCCGGGTTGAATAGTTATTCAAGGCTAGAGGATCATTACAACATCGAAGAATATGGCGCTTACTCTGGGCAAGGGACGCTGGTTTATCGACAACTGGAAGGACAAAACGGCGCCAAATTTTCCGACTTTGATGACTTGGACAAAAAATGGGACACGGCAGCAGAATATCTTTCTGTGTATCCCAATGTTTTGTTGGGAATGCATCGTGATCATGCATTTGCGATTGTCTTGGTCCCCAAGGGACCAGAGCAAACCGAAGAAAACATCCATCTCTATTATGCAACGCCGGAAACAGATTCAGAGTTGCGAGCCTTAAATACACAGCAGTGGAAAATTGTGTTCGAAGAAGACATCTTTGTCGTTGAGGGCATGCAGCGTGGTCGGCATGGTATCAACTTTGACGGTGGTCGCTTTTCCCCCGCGATGGACGGTCCAACACATTGTTTTCACGACTGGGTTGCGGGCAAGGTGATGGAACGTCGTTCTCTTGCAAATGCCGCAGAATGACAGCGAGCGAACATGATTTTCTAACGGCGCATGCCAGCGGAGATGGCGCACGCCTATGCGAACTTTACCATCTCGCGGCCATGCGCAGCACGGATCTGGATGCCGCATGTTTTTATGCAACACAGGCATATGTGTTTGCGCTTGAAACAGATCATTCACTACGAACTGAAATCTACGACTTTTTGGTTGAACATGGGCGTGAGGAATAAAGTGATTAAATTATTACTGAACTCTGCCACCACTTTAATTGACACTTTCCCTAAATAGGCGCATCACAGCCTAGATGAAATTACAGGCATCTTTCATATTTACCAGCTTGCTCTTAGGTCTTGGACTGCTTTCAGGTTTTGTTGCGGCGACATTCACACCCCTTCCGTTGCCATGGATGCTTGGGCCACTTTTGGTAACGGCTATCTTTGTGATGTCTCGACCGAGATCAATCCCAGACAACTATCAGTTTCCAAAACGATTTCGGCTAGTTTTTATTGCGATCATCGGTTTGATGATTGGAACACAGGTGACATGG
>CBFHNF010000025.1:0-25507 GCA_965657135.1 uncultured Paracoccaceae bacterium | reverse complement strand
GTTCGAAGTTGAACTGATTGCGCCAATCGCGATGGAAGAAAAACTACGCTTCGCGATCCGCGAAGGTGGCCGCACCGTCGGTTCAGGCGTCGTTTCTAAAATCATCAAGTAATCATTTACTTGAAAAAAAACGAAAAGAGCGCTCAGGCGCTCTTTTTTGTTAGGTTTTCCAGCATTGTATTCCAATGCTATCCATGTGATCTTCGTAGCGTATTGGTAAATGCGGTGCTGTCACTCATGCTTGAAAACGTTGTCCGAGCATTTTTGTCTATATTTGTTCTTGTCGCTCTTTGTATGTTCGCTGTGGCGATGCTTGGCTTTGGTGAAGTCATCGACGATTTTTTGACGACCCAGATACCTACACGGTATCAAATCCTTGCAAACTCAGATGCTTATATCAGGCTTTTGTCCTACGGTTTGGTTATTCTGTCGGTGCCCGTTCTGTTTTATGTGATCATTCGAATATCAGGCGTGCGCGAAAGTCGCCGTGAACGAATTGAACGTGAAAAACAAGCCATTCAAAATCTAAACAAATATCAACAGGCCTTTCGACAGCGCATGAAGAAATATTAAACCCGCCCTTTTTCAAGGACGGGTTCATTAGAAATTCTATGGCTGCAAAAATCAGCTAAGTTTGTCTGTCAGCTCTGGAACAGCATCAAACAAATCTGCAACCAACCCATAGTCTGCGACTTGGAAAATTGGTGCTTCTTCATCCTTGTTGATTGCAACGATAATTTTCGAATCTTTCATCCCTGCCAAGTGCTGGATCGCGCCCGAGATACCAACTGCAACGTATAAATCTGGGGCAACAACTTTACCCGTTTGACCAACTTGCCAATCGTTTGGTGCATATCCGCTGTCTACCGCAGCACGTGATGCGCCAACTGCGGCGCCAAGTTTATCCGCAAGACACTCGATGATTGCAAAGCTTTCTTCTGAACCAACACCGCGTCCACCAGACACGACAACGCCCGCAGACGTAAGCTCTGGACGATCACTGCTTGCCACTTTGTCCTCAACCCATTCCGACAAGCCTGGGTTGCCTGCGGCCGCAATGCTTTCAACTGTGGCTGAACCGCCTTCAGCCGCAGCGTCAAAGCTTGCTGTCCGGAAAGAGATAACTTTCTTGGCATCCGATGACTCAACGGTTTGGATAGCGTTACCTGCATAGATCGGGCGTTCAAAGGTGTTGCCGTTCACGACCGCAGTAACGTCAGTCATCACCATAACGTCCAACAATGCTGCCACGCGTGGCAAAATGTTCTTAGCAGAGTTTGTCGCAGGTGCCACGATGTGTTCGAAGTCACCAGCAAGTGATACGACTAAATCGGCAACGGGTTCTGCCAAACCATTTCCATAGGCTGCGTCGTCAGCACATAGAACTTTTGCAACACCATCTAGTTTAGCCGCAGCTTGTGCTGCGCCACCACATCCAGCAGATGCACACAATACTGTAACATCGCCCAATGCTTTTGCTGCGCTAAGTGCTTTGGCCGTTGCGTCAACTGCCAACTGTGCACCATTTACTTCTGCAAGTAGTAGAACTGCCATTAGACTGCTCCTGCTTCTTTAAGTTTTGAAACCAATTCGTCAACCGAACCCACCTTGATGCCCGCTGCGCGTGCCTGTGGTTCACCAGTTGACACGATCGTTAGCCGCGGCGTCACATCAACGCCCAAATCAGCTGCTGTTTTTGTGTCCAGCGGTTTTTTCTTCGCTTTCATGATGTTTGGAAGCGATGCATAGCGCGGTTCATTCAAACGAAGGTCCACTGTGATGACGGCTGGCATGTTCACCTTGATCGTCTGCAATCCACCATCAACTTCGCGCGTGACCGTCGCACTTTCACCATCCACACCAACTTCTGATGCAAATGTCGCTTGTGACCATCCCAAGAGCGCTGACAACATCTGGCCTGTCGCGTTCATATCGTTATCAATGGCCTGCTTGCCGCATAGGACAAGCCCTGGCTGCTCTTCATCAACAATTGCTTTCAGAATTTTCGCAACGGCCAATGGCTCGATGTCGTTATGCACATCATCAGTTGCCGTCACCAAAATCGCGCGATCTGCTCCCATTGCAAGCGCTGTGCGCAGTGTTTCTTGGGATTTTTCAACACCAATGGACACAACCACAACTTCATCTGCGATACCCTTTTCTTTGAGGCGAATTGCTTCTTCTACTGCGATTTCGTCAAATGGGTTCATTGACATTTTAACGTTCGCCAGATCGACACCTGAACCGTCCGCTTTCACACGAACCTTCACGTTATAGTCGATCACGCGTTTGACGGGCACAAGCACCTTCATGATCATTGGTCTCCTTAACGACAAATTTACCGAGTCATTACTCGCTTTGGCGAATTAGATATAGGTTTGTTCGGACATGTAATAGGGCAAAATCGTCACGCCTGCGCAAAAGAACGTCGCGTTAAGCAATATTGTTGCGCTAACGGTTCGCTCCTGGCACCCAAAGAACATCATCGGCGCCGTTATTATTCGCGATACGACCCGCCACAAAAAACCAATCGGACAAACGGTTCAGATACTTAACGGCTTCTGGATTGATCTCTTCCATCGTGGCAAGTTCAACACATGAGCGCTCGGCGCGTCGTGCAACTGTGCGGCAGATATGTAGCTTTGCAGCCAAGGGCGACCCACCCGGCAAAATAAAACTGCGCAGAGGCTCAAGCTCGGCATTCATCAAATCAATTTCGCTTTCCAAACGCTCCACTTGCACATCAATGATCCGCAAGGGCGGATATTCTGCAACTTTGTCATCTTCCATTTCAGGCCGACACAAATCCGCCCCCAAATCGAACAGATCGTTTTGAATAAGCGATAATAAGTTATCCAAATGTCCCTCGGACTCTAAGCGCGCCATTCCAACGGTCGCGTTCAATTCGTCTGTAGCGCCGTAGGCAGTTACACGCAAAGAATGTTTGGCAACCCGAGATCCATTTCCGAGTGCCGTTTCACCCGCATCTCCGGTTTTGGTGTAGATTTTATTCAGTACAACCACGATTTATCCTCCAGCTGAAAAATATACAAAAGCGAGGATTATCAATACTGCCACAAACTGCGCTGCAATCCGAAGCTGCATCAGTTTATTTGCATATTTGCGATTAAATTCACCACCACGGCCAAAACCACCGATCCCAATCATCAAAATCACCGCCACTGCGGCCATCGACAGCACTACTAGTATAAAGAGTGGATCGCTTGCCATGTTATTACTCCTTTGTCTTTCGTCGAGTATCTAGCGGGCTTTGTCACAAAAGCGAATGCCAAACCCAAAAATTGTACGAAAATCTATCCCTTGCCGACAACCCTCTCGAACAATCGTGCAGGCAACATGCGACGCAATGCCGCCATCATGTATGTGGGTCGGGTAACATAATAATTAAGTCGTGGTTTGGGCGCCTCAAGCGCGTGTGCCAATTTCTTAGTCACGGCATCCGCAGGTAATTCGAAACGATCGGGACCTCTGCTTTCATACAACCGCTTCAAGAGCGAAGTCTCATATTGCTCAGCGCGTGCCGATCCACGCCAATCAATCCACTTTTCAAAATGTGGAATTGAATTCTTGCGAATATCAGATGTGATCGGGCCGGGTTGAATTAGACTGATATGTATTGGTGTATCTTGCATTTCCAAGCGCAAAGTTTGGGTTAAACCCTCCAGCGCAAATTTGCTTGAAACATAGGCGCCGCGCCACTTCATGGGTGTAAAACCCAATACGGACGAGCAATTTACGATACGACCATGCCCCTGTGCGCGCATCACTGGGATCACCAAACGCGTCAAGTCATGATACCCGAATACATTCGCTTCATAAATTTCACGCAGAGCGTCTCTGGGTAAATCCTCAACAGCACCTGGAATGGCATATGCGCCATTATTATAGAGCGCATCTAAAGTTCCTCCAGTGCGTGAAAGTGTTTCTTCCAATGCCGAACGAAGACTCTCGTCATCTTGGTAATCAAGTTGGAAGCTCTCTAGTCCCTCACCCCGCAAGCGCGCACAATCTAATTCCGATCGACAGGTTGCAAAAACCCGCCAGCCCCGTGCCGCCATTCCATGCGCCGCATTATAGCCAATGCCCGAGGAACACCCCGTCATCAAAATAGTCTTCGTCATTCACTCATCCCCGATGTTTTGATGTAACATGCTAGATTATAAGTGATTTGACTAGTCGGGACCCGCCAAAAGCGTTTTTGAGATCCATCCAACGCGATTGGTATCGACGACGCGCAACTTTACCCACTGTCCAGACTGACTGGGCAACACCTGCACCGCAGTTCCGCGCTCCAATTTGTCGACCACACCGTTGCGTGTGCTGGGACCGTTACGCATATTGGCGCGGTTCACAGCGACCGTGTAGATATTATCGCTATCGGGTGTTTCATCCGGACTCAGCATTGGTATTTCATCTAAATCATTGATGATTGTGCTATCTAGTTGCGATCCGGTGCCGACCTTCCATAATTGATTTGGTACGAAGGTATCCGCACGCGTCACCAACTCTGTGCTATGATCAAAATTAATATCCCGAAGCGCTGTTGATGCCGCCTGCGCGACATTCTCCACATCAAACTCGCGATCAATGACTTCCGCAACCTCTGCAGCCGATGAAACATTCACCGCAGGTGTAAAGGTTTGCGGTTCGAAATTTTGTCCGCCACTTAATTCAAAAAAACGCCCATCCAAGCGCGAAAAAACACAGCACGAAATACTTCCACATGTTACCCAACACCCTCTTCAATATGTCGACCCCAAGTCGGTGATAGAATGGAATCCATCCAAAAGTATTGGTGGAAAATTCAGGAATTTTCCCCCGATGAGCGCTTTACCCCGTTCATCTTGCAGAGTATCAGTTCGGCATGAGCGACATAAAAGACCCCACCAACCAAGGATTGATCCTTGCTGAACCCCTAAGACGTGCAATTGGCGAACGGTATTTGACCTATGCATTGTCTACAATTATGCACCGCGCTTTACCTGATGCGCGGGACGGCCTAAAACCTGTACACCGACGCATTTTATATGCGATGCGCGAACTTCGTTTGGCCTCAAACGGCGGGTTTCGGAAATCTGCGAAAATCAGTGGCGACGTTATGGGGAATTATCACCCGCATGGTGATGCCGCAATTTATGATGCGATGGCGCGTTTGGCACAGGATTTCAATGTGCGCTATACCTTGGTTGATGGCCAAGGCAATTTTGGCAACATTGATGGCGATAACCCTGCTGCAAGCCGTTATACCGAAGCGCGCATGACGGCACTCGCCGAAGCTTTATTAGACGGGCTGAATGAAAATGCCGTCGATTTTCGGGATAACTATGATGGCACACTCCAAGAACCAGTGGTGCTACCGGCAAGTTTTCCAAACCTATTGGCAAATGGATCAAGTGGTATTGCCGTGGGCATGGCGACAAATATCCCACCACATAATATTGCGGAATTATGTGATGCTTGCCTACATTTGATTAAAACACCCGATGCACGCGACGACACATTGCTTAACTACGTACCCGGGCCTGACTTTCCAACGGGAGGCATCATCGTTGAAAGCCCTGAAAACATTCGCAATGCCTATGCCACAGGGCGCGGTTCGTTTCGTCTTCGTGCAAAATGGGAGGTAGAAGATCTTGGGCGTGGTCAATGGCAAATCGTGATTACCGAAATCCCATATCAGGTGCAAAAATCAAAACTCATAGAAAAAATTGCCGAACTGATAAACTCGAAAAAAATTCCGATCTTAGCAGATGTTCGTGACGAAAGTGCGGATGACATCCGCATGATTCTTGAACCGAAATCCAAAAATGTTGATGCGGATGTGTTAATGAACACAATGTTCAAAAATTCGGATCTTGAGGTGCGGTTTTCGATGAACATGAACGTGTTGATTGACGGTGTTACCCCGAAGGTTTGTAGCCTCAAAGAAGTGTTACGGGCGTTTTTGAATCATCGTCAGGATGTATTGATCCGTCGGACCACTTTCCGCGTTGAAAAAATTGATCACCGATTGGAAGTGTTAGAAGGCCTAATCGTAGCGTTTCTAAATCTAGATCGCGTCATTGATATCATCCGCTATGACGAGGATCCAAAAATGGCCTTGATGGCCGAAGACTGGCGCATTGATCACGTTCGTGCGACGTCTGAGGCCGATTATGTTGGCCCAGATATCAGCCGCGCAGGCGATCTTAGCGAGGTTCAAGCAGAAGCCATTCTGAACATGCGCCTGCGTTCGCTGAGACGTCTTGAAGAAATGGAATTAGTGAGCGAACGTGATGCATTAATGGCAGAGCGTGCCGAATTAAGCGATCTGTTGGCAAGCGATACCCTGCAATGGGCGCGCGTTGCTGAACAGTTAAAGGAGACAAAAAAACAGTTCGGTAAGGATTACTTTGCTGGTGCGCGTCGCAGCCAATTCGCCGAAGCCGCCGAAGCCGAAGATGTCCCAATCGAAGCCATGATCGAGCGCGAACCCATCACCGTGGTCTGTTCAAAAATGGGTTGGATACGCGCCATGACTGGCCATATCGATTTGAATCGTGAACTCAAGTACAAAGATGGCGACGGACCTGCATTTATATTCCACGCGGAAACAACAGACAGACTGTTGGTACTGGGAAGTAACGGGCGTTTTTATACCGTTTCTTGTGCAAATTTACCGGGTGGGCGCGGTATGGGCGAACCCCTTCGATTAATGGTAGATTTACCAAATGAAACCGCAATCGTTACAATGTTTACCTACACTGCTGGTGCTAAGTTGCTGGTCGCATCAAGTGCTGGGGATGGGTTTATCGTTCCACAAGATGATGTCATTGCACAAACCCGAACAGGTAAACAAGTCTTGAATGTCAAAGACGATATCATGGCCTTGGTATGTCGTTCGGTACATGGGGATCACATTGCAGTCGTCGGCGAAAATCGCAAGGTTTTAATCTTTGCAATCGAAGAGTTGCCAGAAATGGGGCGCGGTAAAGGCGTCCGGTTACAAAAATACAAAGATGGCGGCCTATCTGACGCAACGACCTTCAATATTGAAAACGGTCTCAGTTGGCTAGACCCAGCGGGGCGCACGCGCACCGAAGCAAATCTGGATGAATGGATTGCAAAACGCGCGAGCGCTGGTCGAATGGCTCCTCGAGGATTTCCACGCAATAACAAATTCACCGACTAATCTCGCACAGGATGCGCAACACGTTTGCGTTTGAGCATGCTTTGAAAAATCTGTGCGCGCCTCGTTTGGGCGCACACATTTTTTGTTTTGCTTATCCGCGGCCTTTCCAGGGTACCATGACCCGCTCGGCCCAACGCATCAGCATATCAATCGCAAAACCCACAGCGCCAATCAGAATGATTCCCAGGATAACAATGTCCGTTTGCTGGAATTTTGAGGCAACCATAATCATCATACCAGCACCTTTTTCCGCCGCCACCAATTCTGCCGCAACAACGGTACCCCAACATACACCCATCGCAACACGTGCACCTGTAAAGATTTCAGGCAAGCTGTTTGGAACGATGACATAACGCATGATTTGCAATTTACTGGCGCCCAGTGAATAGGCCGCATGCACCTTTGATATTCTGACGCCTGATACACCCGAACGCGCGGCAATCGCCATAATCCAAAGTGCCGCTAAAAACAGAAGGATAATCTTACCCACTTCGCCAATACCTGCCCAAATGATCACTAGCGGGATAAGTGCGAGAGGCGGAACAGGTCGCATAAATTCCACAATCGGGTCGAACCAACCGCGGAACCAGTCGGATAACCCCATCGCATATCCCAACGGGATACCAACAAGCGCACCAAAGAAGAAACCAACAACAACCCGAAACAGTGAATACCCGAGATGTTCGACCAACATAAAATTTTTGAAACCCGTTGTCGCAATTTCGACGAGACGATCTTTCACAGCCTCGGGTGCTGGCAACCAAATGGGCTCCATCTGAATGCCCTTGTCTGGCTCGATATTCAGTGTGCCCTTTGGGGTAACTGCAACGCGTAAATTTGGTATAAAAATTTCGCCACCCGGTGTAATAGATTCACCGGCTACTGCGATAATTTTTGCGCCATCTTTGCGGGTAAATTCATCGTTGGAATCCCACTTCAGTAATTTGTTCCGATAGGCTTGGATCGCGACAGCATCGTTTTTCACCGATTGCGCACCCTCGTCGATAATGGGCTCCGGCGGGTTTTCTCCAACACCAAATACGACAATATCGACACGCGCATCTTCTGTCGATCCATCGGGTAATTCCACGGTATATGTAAAACCTGTCTGGCCTTCGAATGCGCCTGGCATGTGCAGAACGCTGGGCAACCAGCGCGATCCTGTGAAGGATCCCCACAAGACAAAAATTAACACAAGCGAAATCACCGAAGCCGCGGTATTTGAAGTGACGGCACTTTCGTCACCGAAGGTGACTGTTTTAAGCGCTCCAAAGTCTTTCTTCGGGGTCATAAATCGGCGTAAAAAACGCCAAATGACAAGCGTCAACATGATTAACAGGATGTAACCAACCAGATACGGCAGCAGCATTACGAAGGTCGTAAAGATGCCAAATAATTCGCTCGCCAATTGTCCGAAAATGTTCATGACTGCGCCTCCATACGGCCCATAATTTCTTCTTCCATATCCCAGATCATTGACAGGATTTCTTCACGCTTCTGCGCATATTCTGGATGTTTTTTTACTTCGCGCAGATCTTGATCAACGCCCAGATCCGCAAATGGCAATCGATATTCGCGATGAATACGGCCCGGACGTGGCGCCATCACCAGTAGACGTTCACCAAGTAACAGTGCCTCTTCTACAGAGTGCGTGATCAAAATGATGGTTTTACCGGTCTCTTTCCAAAGCTTTAAAACCAAGGATTGCATTTTCTCGCGCGTCAACGCATCCAGTGCACCCAAAGGTTCATCCATCAAAATGACGTCTGGGTCATTTGCCAAGCAGCGGGCCAATGCCACACGTTGCTGCATACCACCAGATAATTCATAGACGGCCTTTTCTTTGAAATCACCCAGCCCAACTGTGTCTAACAAATGATCGACCCTTTCGCGAATTTCGACTTTGGGCATGCCCTTCATTTTGGGACCAAAGCCAACGTTTTCACGCACGCTCATCCACTCAAATAATGCACCTTGTTGGAACACCATACCTCGTTCGGCGCTTGGCCCCGTGACAGTCTTGCCATTCAAGCGGATTTCGCCTTCGGTTGGAGCTAAGAAACCTGCAACAATATTCAAAAGGGTCGTTTTTCCACATCCAGAAGGACCCAGAACCGACATCAATTCACCGCGTTTTATATGAAGGTTTACGTTCTTCAAGGCTTGTACAGATCCACCATTCGGCAAATCAAAGCGCATCGAAAGATTGTTTATATTCAATCCGTGATCAGTGGTCATGGGACGCTCAAATTTTTAAGGGTAAGTATAAAAAAGGCCACGGAGAAATCCCGCGGCCTTGGATAATGATCCGATTAGTTGCCGGCTGCAGCCAATGGACCTGTGTTAACGTTGCTTGCATAGCTGTCTAGCGCTGAATCGATGCTACCCGCGTTCACGAATACGTCTGCGACGCCTTTCATGAATTCCTGAGCGCCACCGCCAAGCCACTTGGCTGACAACTGGTCTTCTACTGATGGAAACACGAATGTCGACATTGTCGCGGCTGTATCCTCGACCGACATACCAGAATCTTGTGCAATCGCCGGCAGCATTGAAACCGCAGCTGATCCGCCTGAATTCCACATTGCGTTTGCATCTGCTGTCACTTTCAAGAACGCTGAAACAAGATCGCTGTTTTCTGCCACAAAGTTTGCAGGTGCTGAAGTAACGTCAAACACCAGGATGCCCAACTCTTCTTTTTCTGCGCCAGTCAATAGAACGTTACCGTGCTCTTTCATACGACGAAGTGCACCACCCCAACCACATGACATGTCAACTGAGCCTTGTGCCAATGCTGCTGCACCATCTGCTGGTGCCATGTCCACAACTTCTAGGCTGCCCACGTCAACGCCGAAATGGCTCATTTGCTTTAGGAAACCGTAGTGTGCCGCTGTACCAAGTGGAACCGCAACCTTTTTACCGGCCAATTCGTTCGCACTGTCCTTGTCAATTTCAAGTCCAGATGAAACGACGCAGTTGTCATTGTCTGAATATGATACCGCAACGTCAAGGATTTGAAGATCCTGACCTGCTGATGCCGCAACAACGAAAGGCGGGACACCTTGGCTGACAGAAATCTGTACGTCGCCTGATGCCATTGCCGCACTCATCGCTGTGCCAGTGTCAAAGCTTACCCAGTTTACTTTAACACCCATTTCTTCGTCATAGGTGCCCATTTGCTTGGCATACTCGAATGGCATTGGCCATTCCAAAAAGTAACCGACTGTGATTTCGCCGTGTCCACCTGCCATCGCAGCTTGTGCGCTTGCGACCAAAGCAACAGCTGCGCTAGTTTTAAGTAGTGATTTAGTGAATTTCATCATCAATCTCCCTGTTTTCGACGCGCCCAGCGCATCTTGATGAAGCCATAACGAACATTACATGGATGAACGTTTACGGTGTGATCCGACCCTATTGTGCGAACAAGATCAATCCCTTTTTGTTGCTTTTTCTTCAAAATAAACCCAATAAGGGTGCCGTGATCGTTCGGGCCTGTGGCAAGATCATTCCATAGGGATGACAGCGGACGCAATCAATCGTTTAATTTGGCCATATATGTGCGCTGATTCTGGCCCTATAATTTTACGCAGAATGAAATCAGACATATTAAATCTTTTTTGCCGCGCTTGCCGCGGATTCTGGAGGCCTAGACCATGAATACATTGATACGTGAAAATGACCTATCACATGTGATTGAAGCGGACCGCGCACATGTGTGGCACCATCTGTTACAACACAAGCCCCTAGAAACTGGGGAGCCTCGCATCATTGTCGAGGGCAAAGGCATGCGTGTGTGGGACCAAAAAGGCAAAGAACATATTGATGCCGTCTCAGGTGGCGTTTGGACAGTTAACGTTGGCTATGGACGGGAACGGATCGCGAATGCGGTTCGCGATCAACTGATTAAAATGAACTATTTTGCCGGTGCTGCTGGATCGATCCCTGGCGCGATTTTCGCCGAAAAGCTTATCGAAAAAATGCCTGGAATGAGCCGGGTTTATTACTGCAACTCTGGTTCCGAAGCCAATGAGAAAGCCTTCAAAATGGTGCGTCAGATCGCGCACAAACGCTATGGCGGTAAAAAACACAAAATCTTGTACCGCGAGCGTGATTACCACGGAACCACGATTGCAACACTCTCTGCAGGTGGCCAGGATGAACGCAACGCACAATACGGCCCATTCACACCAGGCTTTGTACGCGTTCCACACTGCTTAGAGTATCGTGCACAATGGGACCTAACCGGTGAAGAATATGGTCGCCGCGCGGCTGACGCGATTGAAGAAGTCATTCTTGCCGAGGGGCCAGACACTGTTGGCGCCCTGTGCCTAGAGCCAGTAACAGCTGGTGGTGGTGTTATTACCCCTCCTGAAGGGTACTGGGAACGCGTTCAAGAAATTTGCAACAAATATGATATTTTGTTGCACATTGACGAAGTCGTTTGTGGCGTCGGTCGAACAGGGACGTGGTTTGGGTATCAGAATTACGGCGTTAAGCCTGACATGGTGACGATGGCAAAGGGTGTCGCCTCTGGCTATGCTGCAATCGCGTGTCTGGTAACATCAGAAGATGTTTTCGAATTGTTCAAAGATGATGCAAGTGATCCTATGAACTATTTCCGCGATATTTCAACATTTGGTGGGTGTACGGCAGGTCCTGCAGCCGCCATTGAAAACATGGCGATTATCGAGGAAGAAGGGCTACTGGACAACACTTTGAATATGGGCGCACGGATGATCGACAATCTGAATGCATTGGCCGAAAAGCATGCAGCCATCGGAGAGGTGCGCGGCAAGGGTTTGTTCTGTGGAGCGGAATTGGTTGCAGATCGCAGCACAAAAGAACCCGCACAAGAAAAATTGGTCCAAGCCGTGGTCGCAAATTGCGCAGCTCAGGGCGTTTTAATTGGTGCCACAAACCGTTCGATCCCAGGGCACAACAATACATTGTGTTTTAGCCCGGCACTGATTGCAACCGCCGATGATATCGACGAAATTACTGAGGCTGTTGGTCGTTCATTAACCAAAGTATTCGGCTGATTAAATTCCAGCCGAACTTAAATGTTCGTGATATTTGCGCGGGATTTCTGACAAATTGCGGAACCCGCACAAACGCGCCGCGTTCAAGATTATTTTAGTATCCTGCTCTAATGGTTGCAGGATACTGGGTACGACAGTTTTCCCAATGGGGTTCGCAGAACTCATAACCAAACAGCGACCAGATAAAAATCCATGCGTCGGCCAGGTGCGGGCGGCAAAATGGTCGATACCAATCACCGTATTTGGAATGCGTGTTGAATACAAAAACGAAATCGACTCTGACGAATTCAACAACAACCCGCGATATTCACGAACCCGCATTGGAGTTAAATCTGAACGTTTCATGCCACGCGCAATCGGGTCGAAACCACGCATAACCTGCGAGCCATCCTTGTTGAAAAATCGAACCATCCCAATCCAATATCCATCACGCCACATAAAAGACGGCCGGATCATCAAATGAAGCCAATCTGGAACGATTTCACGATTTATATTTTGTGCTGTTACCGAGTAATCACGCCCAAAAAACGCATAACTTAATGGTGCAGACATACGACGTGCATTAGCAGGAGAAGCATTGGCCGTTTCCGCTTCGATCACGTCCAACGGTTCTAACAAAATTCGAGAGTTCACGGAAAAGTGATCGCAAATGCGCTTCATCAACCCAGATTTCGGAAAACTTTCGCCATTTAGAATGCGATTCATTTGAACGCGATTCACACCCAGGTGATCAGCCACTTCGGCGATTGTCCCAGCGCGCTTGCACAATTCACGTAAGTTTCGCCCAAAAATTTGATGGACAGATACTTCTTGCTCATTACTAATCAAAGAAATTCATTGCCTTTCTTCGCAATCTTCCCCAATTGCTGTTCAATCCAGTCATTTCAAAACGATCACACTGACACAGACACCAACAAACCCCACACTTTATGCATCACAAAAATAATAACTATTGTCTATTATTTTTATTCTTAAGTCATATTTAGAAATATACTTTAGTATATATTTTTCAAGCCTGAAGCGCCTAGAAACATTGAAATTGCTAGATTTAAAATTTCCAGTGATCAAAACTAAAGAATTAACAATTTTGTATACAATCTCAAATTGATGATCTCATCATCATAGAATAATACCAGTTTACCGATCAACTTATATCCAGTAGAATAAACTATGGCTATTCCAGTAGAAAGTTTCATCCTGCATTCGCAACAAAACGGTACGCTACAGTCGCGATTACAGCAAGCGATTGCTCAGGGTATTTTGTCAGGGCAATTTCGCAAGGGTGAGAAGCTCCCTTCCACCCGGAAGTTGGCAAAGCACCTAGGTATCAGTCGGATTACAGTCACACTTGCCTACACAGAATTATTGGCCAGTGATTATCTGATGTCACGGGATAGGTCGGGATATTATGTCTCGGACACAGCCCCTGAAACACCTCCTTTCGCGGCCAAGACTCAAGAAAATGATCGCGTAGATTGGAGCCGTGCAATCGGTCAACGTTTTGCAGATGGCGATCCCATAAACAAACCGCAGGACTGGGCGCGCTATAAGTACAGGTTTATTTATGGACAGTCCGATCCGACATTATTTGATCATGCAAATTGGCGGCTCTGCGCGATCCGCGCACTTGGCGCCAAAGATTTCAACGCGCTAACCAGCGATCACTTTGACCGGGACGACCCAATGTTGCTGGAATTTATCGCGCGCCACACCCTACCGCGTCGGGGAATTTTTGCGCGAGAGGACCAAATACTGGTGACTTTAGGCGCACAAAACGCGCTTTGGCTTGCCTCACAGGTTTTGTTGACACAACGCCGAACCGCCGTAATCGAAAATCCTTGCTATCCCGCGCTACTGGAAATTTTGAACCAATCGCGCTGTCATATTCACCCAGTGGACGTAGACGAGGCCGGAATGGTGCCTAACGCAATTCCAGAAAATGCATCCGTCATCTTCACGACCCCCAGCCACCAATGTCCGACAAATCACACAATGCCTCTGGCGCGCAGACAGTCATTGTTGAAACGCGCCGCAGATTTGGACGCCTTAGTTGTTGAGGATGATTATGAATTTGAAATTGCAAATGCCACTTCACCTGCACCTGCGCTCAAATCATTAGATACAGATGGCCGTGTGATTTACGTTGGGAGTTTCTCAAAATCACTCTTTCCGGGTCTGCGTTTGGGATACCTGGTTGGATCTGCGCCTTTCATTCGTGAAGCGCGCGCTTTACGCGCAAGCGTCCTGCGCCATCCACCGGGGCACATTCAGCGAACAGCGGCATATTTCCTCAGCCTTGGGTATTATGATAGCCAAATCAAACGAATGGCACGAACCTATGAGTCTAGACGCGCAACATTGTTGAATGCCATCGAAAAATATGGCCTTATCATCGATGGCCCAGCACCCTCGGGTGGATCGTCCGTTTGGATGAAAGCGCCAGATAAAGTAAATACAACAGATTTGGCAGAGCGGCTGCGCAATCGTAGCGTGTTAATCGAACCCGGATCGCCCTTTTTTCCAAGCCAGCTGCCAAGCGCGACTCACTATCGCCTTGCATATTCGTCAATCGGACAGGAACACATAGATAAAGGCGTCAGTTTGATCGCAGAAGAGATTTCGCAGTCTGGACTCGTGTCATAGGGCAAACTGGCCCTACTGGTGTGACAACATTTCACACTAGAACCTTCTCAAAGAAAACCGCGCTTTGCACGCGCCCATCAGGAGATGCACTCATGAAAATGACAACAGAAGAAGCATTTGTAAAAGTCCTACAAATGCACGGCATTGAACATGCATTCGGTATTATCGGTTCTGCAATGATGCCAATTTCAGATTTGTTCCCACAAGCTGGGATAAAATTTTGGGACTGCGCACACGAGGGTTCAGCCGGAATGATGGCAGACGGCTATACCCGTGCAACTGGTGAAATGTCTATGATGATTGCGCAAAACGGCCCGGGGATCACAAATTTCGTGACGGCTGTGAAAACAGCCTATTGGAACCACACGCCTTTGTTATTGGTCACTCCACAAGCTGCGAACAAAACAATCGGACAGGGTGGCTTTCAAGAAGTCGAACAAATGAAACTGTTCGAAGATATGGTCGCCTACCAGGAAGAGGTTCGTGATCCTTCGCGCGTTTGTGAAGTGCTAAATCGCGTCATCATGAATGCAAAACGCGCATCAGCGCCTGCGCAGTTGAACATCCCACGCGATATGTGGACACAAGTTATTGATGTTGAACTACCGGCGATCGTTGAATTTGAACGTCCATCTGGTGGCGAACAAGCGATTGCTCAAGCAGCCAAACTTTTGTCAAATGCAAAAAATCCCGTGATCCTAAACGGCGCAGGCGTTGTTCTTTCCCACGGTGGAATCGATGCCTCACGCGCTTTGGCGGAACGTTTGGACGCACCCGTCTGCGTTGGTTATCAGCACAACGATGCGTTCCCAGGATCGCACCCGCTGTTTGCAGGGCCCTTGGGTTATAACGGATCCAAAGCCGGCATGGAGTTGATCAGCGAAGCAGACGTTGTTCTGTGCCTTGGAACACGCTTGAACCCATTCTCAACATTGCCTGGCTATGGGATGGAATATTGGCCAGCAGATGCGAAAATCATTCAGGTTGACATCAACCCTGATCGCATCGGCCTAACCAAAAAAGTTTCTGTCGGCATCGTTGCAGACGCGGCCAAGGCGGCCAAAGGTATCATGGATCGGTTGTCTGAAACAGCGGGCGATGACGGACGCGCAGAGCGCAAGGCAAAAATCGCCGAGAAAAAATCACGTTGGGCCCAACAGCTTAGCTCAATGGATCACGAAGATGACGATCCAGGCACATCATGGAACGAGCGCGCGCGCGCGGACAAACCAGATTGGATGAGCCCACGTATGGCATGGCGCGCGATTCAATCTGCGCTCCCAACCGAGGCGATCATTTCATCAGATATCGGCAATAACTGTGCGATCGGGAATGCCTACCCTGCGTTTGAAGAAGGTCGCAAGTATTTGGCACCGGGTCTGTTTGGCCCATGTGGCTATGGCCTACCTGCGATTGTTGGTGCTAAAATTGGTCAACCTGATGTTCCAGTAGTTGGTTTTGCGGGTGACGGTGCATTTGGTATCGCGGTGAACGAATTGACTGCGATTGGCCGCGGCGAATGGCCAGCTGTGACACAAATCGTGTTCCGTAACTATCAATGGGGCGCAGAAAAGCGGAACTCAACCCTATGGTTTGACGACAACTTTGTGGGCACAGAATTGGACACACAAGTTTCATACGCGGGTATCGCGCAGGCATGTGGCCTAAAGGGTGTCGTTGCACGCACAATGGATGAATTAACCGAAGCGTTGCATCAGGCGATCAAAGACCAAATGGAAAACGGTATCACCACATTGATCGAAGCGATGATCAACCAAGAATTGGGTGAGCCATTCCGTCGTGACGCGATGAAGAAACCAGTCGCAGTCGCAGGTATTAATGCCGCGGATATGCGCAAACAAACAGCGGTTTAACCAACACTTTGAACGATCAAACCGCGCCCGATCTGGGCGCGGTTTCAAAAAATGCTACGAACGACGCAGCCGAGATAATCACAACGTGTTAATCGGCAAACATGGCGGATGTAATGATCGCACCAGCAACAATATCATCAACAGTTGCCCCGCGACTGAGATCACAAACGGGTTTTTTGAATCCCTGTAAACATGGTCCAATCGCTTGGGCGCCTGCCAATTCTTGGCAGAGCTTGTATGCAATGTTGCCAGAATTTAAATCAGGGAATATCAGCACATTTGCATCGCCCTGCCCCAAGCCTTTCTTTGCCGCAATCGTCGCATTGAGTGCTGCATCTGCTTGGATTGGTCCAATGTATCCCGCCGCCTCGGCTGCCTCACGCACCAAATCAACGCTATCCCCAGACCCAGACGCCCCCGTCGAGAACGATAGCATTGCAACATTGGACATCCCCAAAAGCCGTTGCGCCGTAATATCAGATGCCATTGCAATACTGAGCAATTCATCACTATTGGGCGAAACATTGACCGCACAGTCGGCAAATATCAATTCACGTCCATCAGGAAAGCACATCAAGAAAAATGAGGATGGCATATGCACGCCTTCGTCCAACCCAATCGCAATTGATGCCGCTTCGATTACGCGGCGTGTTGGGCTGTCTGCGCCTGCCACCATGATGTCCGCTTCGTTTGCGGCAACCATTGCGGCGGCACGATATAACGGCTTGTTCAACATGCGTTTGGCAATGGCCTCTTTCATGCCCCGCCCATCCACGAGCGCCGACAATTGTGCCGGTGTTGGATCAGACAATCCCAGCGAATGCGCCAATCCTTCTGTTTCCAAAATCCGTGCGGCTTCGGCCACTCGATCATCTTCCCCCAATTCGGGGAACACTACTCTAAGCGGTCTGTTGCGCGCAGCTGCGCGTGAATTTTCCAGTACTGTCATATCGCCTCCGTTTTGTGAAAGGAGCCAGCAATGAGCGAAAACGTCAAGATTAACCGTGGCCTAAAGGGTATTTATTTCGAACGATCCGCCGTAAGTCATATTGATGGATCTGCGGGCACCCTCAGTTATCGTGGATATTCAATTGATGCACTTGCCACACAGTCCACTTTTGAAGAAGTCTCATATCTGTTGATTTATGGCGAGCTGCCATCATCATCCGAACTGGCCGCCTTTGATGCAAAGCTAAAAGATGCACGTGAATTACCCGCAGCAGTTTATGATGTGATCCGCTCAACAAAGGATGGTCATCCGATGGACGTGCTTCGCACAGCCACTTCGGCACTTGCGGCCCTCACTCAAGACAGCCAGTTGGTAACTGTCGAAGCCTTCATTGAAAACGGCATCAAACTGACATCACAGGTTCCAATGATCGTCGCGGCGCACGACCGCATCCGAAACGGGCAAGAGCCCGTGCAGGCAGACAAATCACTTTCCCATGCCGCAAATTGGCTTTGGATGCTAAAGGGCGAAAAACCATCTGAGGATGCCGCACGCTTAGCTGACGTTGATTTTATCTTGCATGCTGAACATGGCTCAAATGCGTCCAGTTTTGCCGCACGCGTTACCATTGGAACAGAAGCCAACTTACACGGCGCAGTCGTTACCGCACTTTCTACATTGGCTGGACCCGCCCACGGAGGCGCCGCAGAAGATGTGATGAAGATGGTGAAAGAGATCGGCAAACCAGAATACGCAGCCGACTACGTAAAGCAAAAACGCGCGAACAAAGAGGCCGTGACAGGTTTTGGCCACCGTGTTTATCGTGCAGAAGATCCCCGAGCGCGCCACATGCGCGAAGGTGTGCGCAAGTTGGGCGAAGAAATGGGTGCGCCAGAATGGTACGAAATCCTACAGGGTGTGGTTGATGCAATGAAACCCTATGCCCGCCACGGCCTGAATGTGAATGTCGATTTCTATTCGGGTGTGGTGTACCAATTGCACGGTATTCCAATGGATTTGTACGTCCCTATTTTTGCGATCGGTCGCATGCCCGGTTGGATTATACAATGTATTGAACAACTCGAAGGCAACATCCTTATTCGTCCGTTGACCCTGTATAATGGCGCCGAGCCACGCGAGTATGTCGCTCTTTCTGAGCGCGGATAAATCGCAGGAAATGCAAGACCTTCTCACCCTAACCCAAACAGAACTTACACTGCTTGCAGTGATTTGTTTCTGCGCGGGATTGGTGCGTGGATTTACGGGTTTTGCACTTTCTGCGACTGTTATGGCATCCGCGGCACTGATCCTATCGCCGCTTGCGCTTATCCCCATTTGCTGGTGGCTTGAACTGGTCGCAAGTGCCATGATGGTGCGTGGTGGTTGGAAAGACGCAGATAAGAGCGCAGCCGTGACTTTGTGGTTGGGGTCGGCCATCGCAGTGCCACTTGGTTTGTATGTGACACAAAACGTCTCTTCCGAATTGTCCCAATCCATTGCGCTCTGCCTTATCTTGGGTCTCGCCATTACGCAACTGGCCAACTTGCGCATTGCCTTTTTAAACACGCGCTCAGGACTTGTCGCCGCAGGTATTGGTGCAGGCATCGCAACGGGCCTTGCCTCTGTCGGCGGTATGGTTGTTGCGCTTTATGTTTTGTCCTCTGATAGCAACCCTCGTCAAATGCGCGCAGCATTGGTCATGTTTTTGTTTTTAGGAACAATAACCACATTCGTAACGCTGATTTTGTTTGGCGTTTTGGACAAAACCGCTATGCTTCGCGCGGCGGCATTAACTATCCCGACGTCACTCGGTGTAATTGCAGGCATAGCCCTGTTTACACCAAACTTTGAAACCTACTATCGCCCAATATGTTTGTCATTATTGGTCGGTCTGTCCATATTTGGACTGATCAAATTGGCAACATAAGCCTGAGGAGATGCACGTGAAAGATCAACCCTACGTCGAAACGTCACCAAAAGTGTCGGACGAAATTCGCAAAACAACATGTTACATGTGTGCCTGTCGTTGCGGGATCAACGTCCATATGAAAGATGGCAAAGTCGCCTATATCGAAGGTAACCGTGATCACCCAGTCAACAAGGGTGTCCTATGTGCAAAGGGATCGGCAGGCATCATGCAAGTGACGGCACCGTCACGGTTGCGTGCGCCATTAAAACGTGTTGGTGAACGTGGATCTGGCGAATTTGAAGAGATCACGTGGGAAGAAGCGCTTGGGTTGGCAACAGATTGGTTGGCACCGCTGCGCGAAAAAGAACCCGAAAAATTAGCATTTTTCACAGGACGTGATCAGTCACAGTCCTTTACCGGCTATTGGGCGCAAATGTTTGGCACACCGAACTTTGCGGCGCACGGCGGGTTTTGCAGTGTGAACATGGCAACCGCCGGCATTTATACCATGGGGGGCGCATTTTGGGAATTTGGGCAGCCTGACTGGGATCATACGAAACTCTTCATGCTGTTTGGCGTTGCCGAAGATCACGATAGTAACCCCATCAAAATGGGCATTGGTAAAATCAAAGAGCGCGGCGCGCGCGTGATTGGCGTCAACCCAATCCGGACAGGATACAATGCCGTTGCAGATGAGTGGGTGGGCATCACACCTGGCACGGATGGACGTTTCATTTTGTCTCTCATCTATTGCCTGATCGAAGCGGGTAAGATTGATCTGACCTATCTTGCGCGGTTCACAAACGCACCTGTTTTGCTTGATCCTGAAACAGGGCTGTTTCTACGTGACGACAACGGCAAGCCACTGATCGTGGACCGTAAGTCTGGGAATGTTGTTGCATTTGATCATCAGGGGGCGGAACCCGACCTACGGGGATCACACAATGGTGCGACCAGCGTTTTCACTAAGATGATCGAACATTTCCTATCCCCTGAAAACACGCCAGAGGCCGTTGCCGATCTATGCGGCATTTCCGCAAAACGTATTCGCGCATTGGCTGCTGAATTGGCGCATGTCGCATTTGATCAAGAAATCCGCCTGCCACAATCATGGACAGATTTCCGTGGAAATACATACGAAGAAATGATTGGGCGTCCTGTGTCGATCCATGCAATGCGCGGAATTTCAGCGCATGCAAACGGGTTTCAAACCTGTCGCGCATTGCACACATTGCAGATCATTTTGGGTGCGGTTGAAACGCCGGGTAGCTTCCGCTTTAAACCGCCCTACCCAAAACCCTCTGAAATTCACCCCAAACCGCATGCCAACGCGACACCGAATGCGCCTCTGAATGGTCCGCATTTGGGGTTTGTGCATGGGCCAGAGGATCTGTGCCTTGACGAAAATGGCAATGCGCAACGCATCGACAAGGCGTTCACATGGGAAAACCCAATGTCAGCGCACGGTTTGATGCATATGGTGATTTCAAATGCACATGCAGGAAATCCATACAAAATTGATACTTTGTTCATGTATATGGCCAACATGAGCTGGAACAGTTCTATGAACACCAACTCAGTGATGGATATGCTCACGGATAAGGGTGAGAACGGCGACTACGTCATTCCGCGCATTATTTATTCGGACGCCTATAGCTCAGAGATGGTAGCCTATGCAGATTTGATCCTGCCAGATGCCACATACCTGGAACGGCATGATTGCATCAGTTTGCTTGACCGTCCCATTTGCGAAGCAGATGCCGCAGCCGATGCTATCCGCTGGCCTGTCATCGAACCCGACCGCGACGTGCGTGGGTTCCAGTCTGTCTTGGTCGACTTGGGCGCACGATTGGGATTACCTGGTTTTGTAAACGATGATGGCAGTGCAAAATATACTGATTATGCCGATTATATGATCAACCATGAACGCAAACCCGGAATTGGCCCGCTGGCAGGTTGGCGTAGCGAAGATGACACAGGACGTGGTCCCGTGAACCCAGAACAAATCGAACGTTACATCGAAAATGGCAGCGTCTGGATCAAGCACGTCCCAGAAAGAGCGAGCTATTTTAAACCTTGGAACATTGATTATCAGGAGTGGGCCGTCGAAACCGGTTTGTATGACACGCCCCAACCCTATTTGTTCCAGCTCTATGTTGAACCACTGCAAAAATTCAATAACGCGGCCCACGGTGTGGGGGAACACCAACCACCAGAAAATCTGCGTGCGCAATTACAACAGGTTATGAGTCCGCTGCCCATCTGGTATCCAACAGCAACAGTGGCAAATGACGAAGAATACCCACTGCATGCCCTAACACAACGCCCGATGGCCATGTATCACAGTTGGGGCAGTCAGAACGCATGGTTGCGTCAAATTCATGGGATGAACCCAATGTATTTACCATCCAAAGTAATGAAAGAACAGGGACTGGTTGATGGCGATTGGGCCAAGGTCAGTTCGCCCAATGGTGACATCACTGTGCCAGTCGCTGAAATGGCTGCGCTTAATGAGAATACAATCTGGACATGGAACGCCATTGGCAAACGTCGCGGGGCCTGGGCATTAGATCCCGAGGCGCCAGAGGCGAACAAAGGGTTTTTGTTGAACCATTTGATTTCGGAATTGTTACCACCAAAGGGCGATGGTTTGCGCTGGTCTAATTCAGATCCGATCACAGGCCAGGCGGCATGGTTCGACCTGCGTGTTCGTATTGAAAAAACATCTCCACCCAGCGGCAGCCAACCACAATTTGATACATTGAAATCGCCCGTTGGTCAGGGACCTAAAACCATCAAACAAAGCACTGAGGAAACGTCATGACTTGTCTACCAACATCGACTGATAAAAAACTGGGCCTTGTCATTGATTTAGACACCTGCGTCGGCTGTCATGCCTGTGTCGTTTCTTGCAAAGGTTGGAACACTGAAAACTATGGGGCACCGCTTGCGGACCAAGACGCCTATGGGGAAAATCCCCTTGGGACATTTTTAAACCGTGTGCATTCCTACGAAGTCCAACCCGAGGACAGTCCTGCGCAACTGATCCATTTTCCAAAATCCTGTTTGCATTGTGATGACGCACCCTGTGTGACTGTTTGTCCAACAGGGGCAAGTTATAAACGCACCGAGGATGGGATTGTTCTTGTGAATGAAACCGACTGTATCGGTTGTGGTCTATGTGCATGGGCATGTCCATATGGCGCACGAGAGTTAGACGGCGAAGAGAAGGTCATGAAAAAATGCACCCTTTGCGTCGATCGCATCTATAATGAAAATTTGCCCGAAGAAGATCGCGTACCAGCCTGCGTTCGCACTTGCCCGTCAGGCGCGCGCCATTTTGGCGATTTAGGAGATCCGAACAGCGACGTCAGCAAGCTGGTCGCAGATCGTGGGGGCTTTGACCTGATGCCAGAAATGAATACCAAACCCGTCAACAAATACCTACCTCCACGCCTTAAGGACCAACTTGATCCAGAGCGTGGCGCAACTCATACCTTAGAAGCACAGGCAGAAAATCCTCAGGGCTTTTTCAATTGGCTTGATCGAACATTGGAGAAATTATAATGCATCCAGCACCCTCCGTTATTTTATTTACGTCTCTTTCGGGTCTCGGGTTTGGACTCCTGTTCTTTTTGGGGCTTGGAATGCCTGCTTCAACGGGATTGGTCGCCTTTGTGTTCTATGCAATCGCCTATGCCTTCGCCGTGGGTGGATTGATTTTTTCGACCTTTCACTTGGGACACCCTGAACGCGCGCTTAAGGCATTTACGCAATGGCGTTCGTCTTGGCTTAGCCGAGAGGCGTGGTTGGCCGTTATGGCACTGTGCGTCAGTGGTTTGGGCGCAATCGCACAAATATTCTTTGAAACGCGCATCGACATCATTTCCTATTTGGGTGCGGCACTGTCGATGGCAACCGTGTTTTCAACAGCGATGATATATCGTCAGTTGGCAACAATCCCGCGCTGGCATACCCCATGGACGCCTGCTTTGTTCCTGGGCTATTCACTTGCAGGGGGTGCGTTGTTTGCGGGCCAAGTTTCGCTTGCTATGCCGGCGCTGTGCGTATTGGCAGCCTTGCAAGTCGTTGCATGGATGCAGGGCGATCGCGCATTGCAAGACTCTGGAACAACTCTGGCAACAGCGACAGGTTTGGGTGATCGTGGCAGTGTTCGTGCATTTGAACCGCCGCACACTGGTACGAACTATCTATTGAAAGAATTCGTTTATGTGGTGGGTCGCAAGCATACCGCAAAACTGCGCATCATAGCGCTGATCCTGTTTGCAGGCACTCCTGTATTGCTCTTGGCACTGGAATTTAACCACATTCTGGCCCTGCTGGCCGTAATCGCCCATATCGCAGGCGTAATCACATCCCGCTGGCTCTTCTTTGCCCAGGCCGAACATGTGGTCGGCCTCTACTACGGGAAACGCTAATTTTAAGACCCGCCCAAGTGGCGGGTTTTTTATTCCGTTTCAGACCCATTTCCTATACACAACGGGTGTAACAGTCGGAAAAATTGGCATTTTGTCCTCGAACTGAATTCGCGCAATAATCTGGTGATTTGGAATTGGAATGGCAATCATCCAGAATTCTATAGCCTTTGTTCTATTGTCACATTGAACAATTATTCCACGCCGCTGCCTATTGTCCGAATGAATAGCATAGTACAATTTTGACATATTGACCCATCGTCGCCATGAAAATTTCGAAGAGCCGAGCGTAAAGTGTTCCAACGAACATGAAAATCTAGTCTCGATACTTAAATCTTTTGAAATTTGATTTGTCGGCAAAACAAAAAAACCCAGCACAACGGCTGGGTTTTTTTATCTTTATGTCGCTATCGCTTAGTGAAGCTTATCTTCCACATCGCTGATGGCTGCGTCGATAAGTTTGTTCGCGGCTGTCGCTGTTAGCTGCGCTGCGATCACTTCACGGGCTGCGCCGATTGCTACGTTGACAGCAGCATCGCGTACGTCTCTTTCCGCGGCGGCCTGTGCAGATGCGATTTGATCTTCTGCGGCTGCCATACGACGCGCAACAGAGCTTGCAAGATCTGCTTTGGCTTGTTCCGCGGCGGCTTGTGCTTCGGCTTTTGCGCTCTCTACGATGCGCGCTGCTTGTTCCTGAACTTCTTTTTGCTTGCGCTCATAAGAAGCAAGAATGCTTTGCGCCTCATCACGAAGACTACGGGCCTCATCCAGCTCGTTTTTGATGCCTTCCGCGCGCTGATCCAACATTTTACCCAGCATGCCAGGAACCTTGAAATAGATCAGAACAAGAATGAACCCGATAAAGCCAAGGGTGACAACAAAGTCAGTATTGCCCAGCGAAAAGAATGGTCCAGACGCCGCATAAGCAGGGCTTGCCAGAACCAGGGTTGAAAGTGCTGCTAGTGTCCGCATCGCCTTACCCCTTAAGCTGCGCATCAACGGCATTGTTGATCGCGTTTTCATCTGTTTTGCCACCAAGTGCGCCAACCAATTCTGTGGCTGTTGCTTTGGCAACTTCTTCGACACTGGCCATTGCGTTTGCGCGAATGTCGGCAATCACCGCTTCGCTGGCTTTCGCTTTGTCTGCGATTTCGGCATCTGCTTTTGCCATGGCTGCATCCAAATCAGCTTTGATCTCAGCTTTGGCTGCGTCAACAATGCTTCCGGCTTCTGCGCGTGCATCGATTAGAGCCTGTTGATATGCGTCTTCGGCTGCTGCAGCTTTTGCCTTAAGATCTTCGGCGGCTGCAATGTCGTTTGTGATTGTCCCCTGACGTTCGGCCAGAACCGCAGCAATGCGGGGAAGCGCAATGCGCGACAGAACGAAGAAGATAACCAGTAGGGTGATCACAAGCCAAAAGATTTGGTTGCTCATCCATTCGCCACACAATTGTGGCATCCCTAC
>CBFHNF010000024.1:0-26041 GCA_965657135.1 uncultured Paracoccaceae bacterium | reverse complement strand
TCGAACGCAAATGCTTGAGGGAAAAAATCCAATAGGTCGATCTTTTTAGATACGTGACGAAAGTCTACGGCAAATGGCGTTACTAAGATATTTTGATTTTGAAAAACCATCAACGCGCGTGGCATGTGAAAAGCCGACGTTACTAATACGATGCGATCTTCTGGCTTGACCAATTTTGCAATTTCTTTCGCCTCATCATTTGTATTCTGTACCTGACTTGTGAGTAGAATTTCGTCTTTTCGGACGCCATTTTCCTGGGCAAAGTCAGATAACACTTCACCTTCTGGCGAACCGGTGCCCCAAGGTAGTAAACCTCTGGTTAAAATCAATTTATTGGCTTTTTGGTTCTTAAGTAGCGCTATCCCAGCTAATATTCTGTCCACTCCCTCACGAAACTCGTATTTGATTTCTTTTTCGGTTTGGATCGTCCTAATCATTCCACTTAGGACAACGACAGCGTCATGAGAGGCAATCTGATCGATATTTTGAATTTCGTAATCACTTTCTAGACTTTTGATTAGCGAGTTGGAGATGATCGGAAGAGACGCGAGCCAAAACAAAATTATCCCAGTCCAAGCAAAGCCATTTCTACGTGTCATAAGACCGATCAATATCAGCGCGGAAATTAAACCGATTGGGCTTATGAATATTGGAAGGAGCTTATTCAAATAAATCATGTTTTTGTGTCTAACTTAGTCAATTTTATTAGAACCCATTTTGTTCATTCGCCTTACGCACTCGGTGTAATACGCTTACTGGCTCTATTTGGCACGACCTACTTTATATTTTAAAGAAGAATATAGACCTTTCTATTTTTCATTAGAATTTTAGGGCAGGCTTCATCGTTTTCATGGGTTCTATCGGCATTTTATTGTTTTCGTCCTGTAATCCACCATGCGTTCCAAGGATATTCCCGCGGATGTAACACGCTTCGCGATTCACAAACGTGAATAAAAAAACGGGCGCGTGGGCACCCGTTTCTTCTGGTGTGGTATAGGTCTTGGTTACGCGCTTGTGCTTACGCAGGCATTTAGGGTTTGATCCCAAACTTGGCCCGCGTCACACTGCATGGCTGTGTCTTTTCCGTGTTTACCGCATCCATCTGCCGCAACAAACGACGTAGAAAGTATGAGCGTAAACAACGCGATTGAAACTGTCTTCATAATGCTTCCTTTCTAGTGTTTATAGTGCCTTGAAGGTAGTCGAAACTGAGAATTTTTCAAATTCTTTCGGGCACTGCGATAAACGTCGTGGTGAGAATGCGTTGGTTCATTGAATTTTTGGTCTCTTGAAAAAGGGATGGCTCGCTAATAACTTTCTCCAAATTGTCGTTTTATTTCTCACAGTGACGGTATGGAGAGCACGCGTGTAGCATTCTCTCGGAATGTTGTTCTGGTGACTCTGTTTGCATACTGAGTCGTTTATTTCCCATATCTAATGCATCGCTCTGCTTGACCTTGTCATAGGGTTATCGTTTAAGGACTGGACCATAATATTGGAGCAGACATGAGCGATACGGCAGACCGCGCAACATCAAAGAACCTATCTAGCCTGCGCGCCTTGTGGCCCTTTTTGCGACCCTACCGTGTGCTGATGCTGGCTGCACTTTTAGCTCTGGTGCTGACTGCGTCCATTTCATTGGTTTTTCCATTGGCCGTGCGACGCGTTATTGACACGTTCAACGTAGAGCAGGTGGGGCTGCTGGATCAGTATTTTGGGGCCGCCATCGCGATTGCCGCATTGTTGGCATTGGGCACGGCGGTGCGCTATTCCTTGGTGACACGGTTGGGTGAACGTGTCGTCACTGATATCCGCAAAGCAGTGTTTGCGCGCGTCATTGGCATGGGGCCCAGTTTTTATGAAACCATTTTGACAGGTGAGGTTCTCAGCCGGATCACAACTGATACAACGCTTATCCTGTCTGTGATCGGATCGTCTGTTTCGATTGCTTTGCGCAATTCGCTGATATTTGTCGGTGGTCTGGGTATGATGCTGTTGACGTCGGCCAAGTTAACGGGATTGGTTTTGCTGATCGTTCCAGCAGTGATTATCCCAATCCTGACCCTTGGACGTCGACTAAGAAAACTAAGCAAAGAAAACCAAGATTGGATTGCCAATAGTTCTGGCAATGCATCAGAGTATCTAAGTGCCGTACAAACGGTGCAGGCCTTTACGCATGAGGCACTGACGCGCAAATCTTTTGATAATGTTTCAGAGCAGAGCTTTCAGGTTGCAAGGCGCCGCATCACGGCACGTGCTTTGATGACGGCAATTGTAATTTTCTTGGTCTTTACTGGGGTTGTCGGTGTGTTGTGGATCGGGGCAAATGATGTGCGCACCGATCAGATGACCGCAGGCACGTTAGTGCAGTTTTTGATATACTCCATCATGGTGGCGGGTGGTATTGCGGCGCTGTCCGAGATTTGGGGTGAATTACAACGTGCGGCAGGTGCAACAGAGCGCTTGGTCGAACTTCTTTCGATTGAAGACGCCGTTCAGGATCCTTTAACCCCACGCGCACTGCCGCAACCTGTTTCAGGGGCGATTAAATTTGATGATGTAACATTTCACTACCCACAACGCCCCAATACCGTCGCGCTTGACTCTGTGGGGTTTCAAGTCTCCGCAGGTGAAACTGTTGCGATTGTGGGGCCTTCAGGGGCGGGCAAGTCAACGATCATGCAAATATTGCTGCGCTTTTATGATCCAGAAAACGGTGGCATTTCGATTGATGGAATTGATTTGCGGGATATGGCGCGTGATCAATTTCGCAAACATATCGCTTTGGTACCCCAGGATCCGGCAATTTTTGCGGTATCTGCTATGGAAAATATTCGCTTTGGTCGTCCTGATGCCAGTGACCAAGATGTCATTGCGGCGGCTCAGGCGGCAGCGGCACACGATTTCATTGTGGCGTTGCCAGATGGATACGATACCTATGTAGGGGAACGCGGTGTCATGTTGTCAGGTGGTCAAAAACAGCGGATCGCCATTGCGCGGGCAATTCTGCGCGATGCGCCAATCCTATTGCTGGACGAAGCGACCAGCGCATTGGATGCAGAAAGCGAACGTTTGGTGCAGGCCGCGGTCGAGAATCTCTCGGCCGATCGCACCACGTTGGTGATTGCGCACCGTTTAGCTACGGTAAAAAAGGCAAACCGCATCTTGGTTATGGACGAAGGTAAAATCGTTGCCCAAGGTACGCACGATGCGTTGATTGCCGAACAAGGCCTCTATGCCCGCCTAGCTAAGCTGCAATTCACAGCAGGGCTGGATGAAAGTTAACCCTACGGCGGCACAATTTTGGCTTGATTTATGTGCATGTTGTACATCATGGTACATAGCTAAAAAGTAGGGAGGAATTACCATGCAGTGGGCGTCACGAGAAGACACACGCGCGTTAGAGCAAGAATGTACTTGGGCAGAGCGCGATGTGCCTGTCACACTTTATGAGCTTTTAACACGTACCAGAGATAATTTTGGATCACGTTCAGCAGTCAGCTATCAGCTGACCTCTGGTCCCAAGGATAAGGCTGAGACGCTTAGCTGGAACGAACTGCACAAAAAAACCACGCAAACGGCAAATATGTTCCGCGCGCTTGGGGTTGGTCCGAATGACGTTGTTGCCTACATCATGCCAAATGCTACGGAAACCGTGCTATCGGTACTGGGTGGGGCCGTTGCGGGTATCGTGAACCCGATCAACCCGCTGCTTGAGGCAGAACAAATTTCCGCGATTTTGCGCGAAACAAATGCCAAAGTTGTAGTAACACTGAAAGCGTTCCCAAAGACTGATATTCCGCAAAAAGCCGCAGCTGCCGTTGCTGGGGCACCAAACGTTAAGGCGGTAATTGAGGTTGATTTACTGCGTTACCTAACGTTTCCTAAATCCGTCATTGTGCCGTTGATCCGTCCTAAGAACCCAATTTCGCATCACGCAAAAATTTATGATTTTAACGCGTTGATGGCACAACAAAATTCGACATTGGATTTCGAAGATGTGCGTGAAGATCGCGTCGCGGCCTATTTCCACACGGGTGGTACAACCGGCATGCCAAAGGTTGCACAGCACACCTATTCAGGGATGATTTATAATGGCTGGCTGGGCGACACTTTGCTCTTTACCGAAGAGGACGCAGTTATTTGTCCATTGCCATTGTTCCACGTTTTCGCAGTTCATGTGATTTTGATGGCAATGGTATCTTCGGGCGCGCATGTTGTGTTCCCAACCCCTGCGGGATATCGTGGGGATGGTGTGTTTGACAATTTCTGGAAATTGATCGAACGCTGGGGCATCACGTTTATCATCACCGTCCCGACAGCGATTTCTGCCCTGATGCAGCGCCCAGTTGACGCCGATATTTCCACTGTAAAAACATCCTTTTCTGGGTCGGCACCATTGCCTCTGGAATTGTTCCGCCGCTTTGAAGCCGCAACAGGTGTCACAATTGTTGAGGGATATGGGCTAACCGAAGCCACCTGCTTGGTGTCCTGCAATCCAGTCGATGGACAGAAAAAGGTGGGCTCAGTCGGATTAAATTTCCCCTATACTGACGTAAAGGTCATCAAAACCGTAGATGGCGCAATGGTCGAGTGTGACGTGGATGAGGTTGGCGAAATCTGTATCTCGAACCCAGGTGTTCGTCCCGGTGGTACCTATACCGAGGCCGACAAAAACAAAGATCTGTATTATAACGATGTATATCTACGTACCGGCGATTTGGGCCGCAAAGACGAAGATTTGTATCTGTGGATCACTGGCCGGGCCAAGGATTTGATCATTCGTGGTGGTCACAATATCGATCCTGCATTAATCGAAGAAGCACTTTTGGGAAATGAGGCCGTGGCCTTTGCTGGTGCGATTGGTCAGCCCGATGCCCACGCGGGCGAAATTCCATGTGCCTATGTTGAATTGGTGGCAGGTGCAGAAGTGACAGAAGACGAATTAATGAAATTCTGCTGTGATAATGTGTCTGAACGGGCGGCCCATCCCAAACATATGGAAATTCTGCCCGAATTGCCCAAAACAGCAGTTGGTAAAGTGTTTAAGCCTGATCTGCGCAAAAGCGCGATCACGCGTATTTACAACGGTGCGCTTGCGGACGCAGGCGTTGACGCAACGGTTGTTTCAGTCGTTGACGATAAAAAACGCGGGCTTGTCGCACAGATTTCCGGCGGTGCAGATGATGCAGCCGTGGGAGGCGTATTGGGCGCTTTCGTCAATCAGTGGGAACGCGCCTAATTAACCTACATAACTTGATCACGCGCAGCCCTAGCTGCGCGTGTTTGTTCGGTTCGATGGGTTGGAATTATTGTTTTCGTGCGTCTGGTCCACAAAACATGTTGTATAGCAAATCAATCAACTGGGCTGTGTTATTGTCCGCCAGTGAATAATAGATCGTCTTCCCGTCACGGCGTGTTTTGACCATATCATCTTCGCGCAGTCGGGCCAACATTTGGCTGACCGCAGCTTGACGGCAATTCAGGATCTCTTCGAGTTCACTGACTGATTTTTCACCTGAT
This sequence comes from uncultured Paracoccaceae bacterium, assembly GCA_965657135.1. GTDB lineage: Bacteria > Pseudomonadota > Alphaproteobacteria > Rhodobacterales > Rhodobacteraceae > HIMB11. The sequence continues at coordinate 20,518 of CBFHNF010000024.1, read as the reverse complement.
CCTAAATGGCATAAGATCATCAACCGACCTTCATGCGCCATCGTTTTCAGGAAATTCGCTGCGTTTGCCGCATTTGTTTCCATCTCTTTGGGAGGAGATTGAAGGTCAATTGCCATTGTGTGCCCGTTTCAAAAAATTTCGCGCACATTTACATATTGGAAGTTGAATTTCAATTCTTTATCGGTGCGCCCCCTTGAAACGCGTTTCCGTTTTGGTAATCACATGGATCATCCTGCATCATAAGGTGCAACCCCGTCCCTGTGAATGGGTTGGCGCGCGCCAACTCTTCGTCCACATCAATCCCCAAACCTGCACCTGTAGGGGCGGGAATATATCCGTTGTCCACACGAATACTGCCTTTGATCAATTGATCGTGATAGGGCGTCTCAATGGTTTCCGCGATCAGCAAGTTTGGAATAGACACCGCTAAATGAACGTTTGCGGCCCATTCAATGGGGCCTGCATATAGATGCGGTGCCATTTGCGCGTTAAAAATCTCGGCAATGGCAGCCGTCTTCTTCATTTCCCAAATTCCACCCGCGCGACCGAGAGCTGGTTGCAAAATAGATGCCCCGCCCGTGCGCAAAACAGTGCCGAATTCAGATTTTGTCGTCATCCGTTCGCCCGTGGCGACAGGAATGTTAACGGCGCGCGCCACCTTTGCAAATTCCAATAAATTGTCTGGTGGAATAGGTTCTTCGAACCAAAGGGGGTTATAAGGTTCGATCGCCTTGCCCAAGCGAATTGCACCATCGGTATTGAATTGTCCGTGGGTGCCAAACAGGATATCGGCGCGATCCCCCACAGCCGCTCGGATCGCGGCGCAAAATTCTACTGACATCGAAATATCGCTTAGGGCAGGATGGTGTCCCCCGCGCATAGTATAGGGGCCAGCCGGGTCCACCTTGACCGCCGTATACCCACGCGCAACCAGATCAGCGGCGCTTTCGGCGTGCATTTCGGCGTTGGTCCAAAACGTCGAAATGTCGTGATGTGCCAACGGATAAAGATAGCTATAGGCACGCACGCGTTCATTCATCAGACCACCCAAAAGCGCCCAAACAGGGCGATCGCGATCCTTGCCCAAAATATCCCAACAGGCGATTTCCAAACCGGAAAATGCGCCCATAACGGTCAAATCGGGACGTTGTGTAAACCCAGAAGAAAAGGTGCGTCGGAACATGCGTTCCACATTTTCTGGATTTTCATTTAGGAAATAGCGGGAAAAGACATCGGTAATCACCGCGCGCATCGCATCCGGCCCGACGGAGGAGGCATAGCATTCCCCCCAACCAATGATCCCTGTATCCGTGGTCAACTTGACCAAAATCCAGTATTGTCCACCCCATCCGGGGGCAGGTGGGGCCGTGACGATGATATCCAGATCTGTCAGATGCATTGTGTATCTCCTTTAAATATCAAACTCGATCACATTGCGTTTTGCTGATCCTGATTTTGTGTCGTCTATCGCCTCGTTGATATGATCCAAACTCCAGCGGCCCGATACCAATTCGTCTAATTTTAGACGGTCTTGCTGGTACATATCGACCATCCAAGGGATATCGCGTTGGATCACCACATCGCCCATTTTCGATCCAACCATCCCCTGAGAAACGGCTGCCATCATGACAGGCTCATAGATCGAGGATTCGCCCGATTTGGGCATGCCAACCATCACAACTTTGCCGCCATATCCCAAATAGCGGGGGGCCTGATCATAAACCTTGCTGACACCCACAGTAACAAATACTGCGTCTGCGCCTCGTCCCATCGCCTGTTTCGCATCGCGCCAAGGTGTTTCAGATGTTGCCAATACGCCGTCTGTGGCGCCAAATTCTTTGGCGATCGCCAGTTTTTCTTCGCTCATATCAACGGCGACGATTCGCCGTGCCCCAGCGATGCGAGCACCTTGGATGGCATTTAGGCCTACGCCACCTGCGCCAATGACGACAACATCCTGGCCTGGACGCAACTGTGCGGCGTTCACAACGGCACCCACACCCGTTATCACACCACAGGCTAAGAGCGAGGCAGAGGCAAACGGCACACTTTCAGGAATTTTTACGACTTGAGATTGGGCAACGACGACTTTTTCCGCAAATGCACCACAAGCCATCGCCTGCATCAAGGGTGCGCCCTCGGCTGTTTTGATGGGGCCATCAACACCGTCTACGGGCGTTTCACAGATGGTTGGTGCGCCCCCGGAGCAATTCGTACACTGGCCGCAGGCGCGGATCAATGTCACAACAACATGGTCACCAAGCGCCAATCCACGCACATTTTCACCCATCGCAGTCACGCGGCCCGCTGCCTCATGTCCGTAAACAGCAGGCAGAAACCCACCCCAGTCCCCTTGAGCATATGATATGTCAGAATGACAAATCGCAACGGCGCCCAGCGTCACCTCGATTTCATCATTTTCAGGCTCGCGCAGGTCTATGTCCTCGACGCTCAGTGGTTTTCCAAATTCGTGACAGACGGCTGCTTTGATGCGGCTCATGGTGAATCCTCGCTAATTTTTTTTGCAGTTTGGAACAACGTCATTCAGGCGCAAGTCTGAAATCGTCATCAGTGGTCGCAACGCGGCGTTATTTTTGTGTCGGGATCCGAAAGAATACAAAAAGTGCGATCAAGACCAAAATGCCCGATATGAAAAATGGCATCCCGGGGAAATAATAGGCATTCTCATCTTTGGTAAACGCATAAAAGATCGCCGTCATGGTGATTGGCGTGATCATCATTGCAAGGGCATTCAAGCTGCTGATAACGCCCTGAAGTGCGCCTTGGTTGCGATCTCCTGCCGCGCGCGACATCCATGCTTGCAAGGGGGGTTGTGCAATTACGCCAAGGGCCGCAAAGGGGATCAACATCAATAGGAATATGCCGTTGGTCAACAAGGAAATGATCCAAAGCGCGATCACCTCGATCACGAGCCCATAGATCAGGGTGCGCCGCTCGCCAAATCGCGCGATGAACGGTTTAACCAATGCACCCTGAACAACAGCGAAACAAACACCGTAAATTGTCAGCGATATGCCAATCATCCCCGGTGACCAGTCAAAGCGCACTTCAGTGAAAAAGGGCCAAATCGCCGCATAAATGGCAGTGCCGATGGAATATAGTAGGAAAACGATGAACATGTCGCGCAATCCCCCCAACTTTGAAAGCGCGCGGAATGCACCAAAAGGATTCGCGCGTCCCCAGTCAAAATTTTGTCTGATCTTATCGGTGACACTTTCGCGAAGCCAAATTGCGCAACATAATGCGTTTAACGCTGCAAGCGCGGCAGCCGCGTAAAATGGCGCACGTGGCCCAAACTCACCCAATAGACCACCCAGAACGGGCCCAAGGACAAATCCCATCCCAAACGCCGCACCGACAAGTCCAAAACGCGCGGCTTTTTCCTCTGATTTGGAAATATCTGCAACGTAGGCCGAGGCCGTTGCATGCGTGGCCGCAGTGATCCCGCCGATGATGCGCCCAATCAACAACAGCCAAACTGTTTGGGCCACCGCCATGATCAGGTAATATAAAACCATCACAATTAAGGACACAAGGATCACAGGTTTTCGTCCGATTCGATCGGACAATGTTCCCAGCATTGGGCCAAACAAAAATTGCATCAACGCAAATATGGAGGCCAATGCACCTGCCCAGACCGCAGCGTTGGAGGTCGTTGAATTTGGCAATACCGATTTGAACAATTCCGGCATGACGGGAATCATTATGCCAATTCCCATGGAATCAAGCAGAACTGTCATCAATATGATGATGACGGGGAAATTGATTTTGGTTGTACTCACGTTTTTTTCGCCTCTTTGGCACGCTGTACAAATGCACGCGCTTGTTCTGGTGCGGTGCCCATTTGCTGCGCAACATCAAATACATCTGCGTCGAGCATGGGATATTGAGAAAGCGCAAGTGTGATAAGGTTTGAGCCTGTCGCGATGACCTCTTTGCATAGGGATTTGATAGCGGCTTGTGCCTCTGGGCGGGGCATATCCTTGGCCAATTCAAAACTCAGCGCTTCGGCATATATCATTTCATTCGTTGCCGTAATTTGCGCATTCAGAGCTGTTTCATTGGGCAAAAGCGCACCTGTAAGCCTCTCTGAAATTGTCAGCGCGGCCATTGCCCCAAGGCAAAGTTGGGGCAGCGCCAACCATTCACTGAACCATGCTGCACCATCGCGGGCTTCTTTGTGCTGTGCCGCATGGGTTAATGTCGATTGTAAACCGACCGCTTGGTTAGCCAATGCCACGAGTGCTGAGGCCTGCACTGGGTTTTCTTTTTGTGGCATCGTTGATGAACCACCTGTGGCGCCAATTTGAACAGTTTTAAGGGTACTTTGACTATGGATTAAAATATCCTGCGCAAATTTTCCCAAAACATGAGTTAGGCGTGTTTGCCAAGAGGCAAGACGTTGGATTGGACTTCGGTCATTATGCCAATTGCGTTTAGGATCGATTAGCCCCAAGGCCTGTGCCAGGTTTGCACGCAGCTGTGTTGGATTTTGTCCCAATGCGGATGCGGTACCTGCAGCCCCAGCCAGAGATACCCAAAGGGAATTGGCGCGCAAATGGTCCAATTCATCCAACAGATCAATCAATGGGTGACCCCAAGATGCGACGGTGGCACCGAAACTGGTCAATGTTGCAGATTGCCCATAAGTTCGTGCAACCATCGGCGTCGCTTCATGGGCCGCAGCCAGATTTTGCAAATGTACGATCACAGATTTAAGGACACTTTCCTGAAGCGAGAGCAATTGGCGCATCCGTAGCATTAGGCCCGTGTCCGCAATGTCCTGCGAGGTCGCGCCAAAGTGCAGGTATTGTGCATGTTCTGGGGCTTGCATTAATTTACGAAATTCGGCGACTAAACCTGGAACACTGACACCGTTTTGGCCTGTCGCATCCCCAAGCCCCGCGGGGTCAATTTGCAATTCAAGCGAAGCGCGATGTATGGCCTGCGCACTGATTTCCGGGATTGTGCCTGACTTGCCCTGCAGTTTTGCGAGCGTGCCTTCCACCAACATCATTGCACGCACTTCCGCAGTATCGGTGAACAGTCGCCCTGCATCCCCAACGGGGAAAAGTTTAGCGTATTGGGGGCTATCAAACAGGGATGCGGCCATGAGTGTTCTATTCCTTAATGATCTGATCGATCAATGCGGCCAATCCAGTTGGGTCTGAAAAAAATGGGGAATGGCTGCGTGCAATGTCATAAACATCTTTTTGGTCCCAATCGGCAACCATTGTCAATTGATGCTCTGGCGGAATGGTTTGATCCTGAGTGCAGCGAATACAAGATTTCGGAATGCTGGAATAGTTATCCCCGATTGTTATTGGGGTGGTTTGGGGTTTGATGGCCTGTGTGCAAAGGTTAGAAATGGCATAGGCGACATCTGCGTCGCTGCAGTCTTGGTAAAATAAATCACGCGCCTTATGAGGAAGGATGTTTATACCTAATCCATCTGGTCTGCGTTCAATGGCGTCTAAAATAGGTTGGCGGGGGGCCTCTTTTCTCATCTCTGTCAGGGACACGCCATTGCGCGGCACATAGGCAGCTAAGTAAATCAGACGACGAATCCGATGCGGCGCTTTTTCTGCTGCTGCAGAGATCGGAAATCCAGCCATAGAATGGCCAAGCACGATGGCGTCATCCTTAATCGCTTCCAATATGGCATCAGCATAGAGTTCTAGCGTGATGTCCGCGATGGGGTGCGGATTATCCCCATGCCCTGGTAAATCGATCGCGCACACAGAATGCCCATGTGCCGATAGGGCGGGTACCAAATCACGAAACGCCCAGGCCCCGTGACATGCCCCATGAACTAAAACGATATTAGACATGTCCAATATCTTTCATGAATGAACTTAGAATGCTGGCGTATTCCGTTGGTTTTTCAACGCAGGGCAGGTGGCCTGCGCGCCGGATTAATTCAAAACGCGCGCCGGGGATCAATTCAACTGTTTCACGTACCAAATCAGGGGGCGTTGATCCATCTTCTGATCCTGCAATGCCCAGTGTTGGTAGGCATAAACCTGATGTTGGTGTGAAAAAATCCGTTCCAGAAATCGCCTGACAACAGCCGATGTATCCCTGATCTGGTTGCCGTTCTAACATATGTTTCCACGCAGTCAGTTCAGGAGACGCGCGAAAATCCGCGCCAAACCAACGGTCCATGACCGCATCGGAAAGGGCAGCAATCCCTGCTTTTGCCACGGCGTTGATACGATCTTGCCAAAGGGCGGGTTGTCCAATTTTTGCAGCCGTATTTGACAGAACTATGGCACGCACCAAATCCACGCGTTTCACTGCCAATCCTTGGGCAATCATCCCACCGATGGACAGACCTACGAAAAGTGCGTCTTTCACCTTTAGGTAATCCAACAGCGCCTCAATATCGCGCACCAAAGCCCCCATGGAATACGGTGTCGGTGGGCATTCAGAGAGACCATGCCCCCGTTTGTCGTAACGGATATAACAATTATCAGCGGGCAACATTGGCAGGATCGCATCCCACAGGCGCAAGTCCGTTCCAAGCGAGTTCGCAAAAACAACAGGGCGACCATTCGGGTTGCCATCGATGCGATAGTGAAGATCAATGTGATCTAGTTTGGCGATATTCATTCATGTCCTCATGCATTTAAGGCGCGTTCGAACACATCTCTATCAACATTCCCGCCCGAGGCAACCGCGATCAGGGTGTCGGACGGAACCTTATCTGCATGGAACAATGCCGCTGCCAGTGCCACTGCACCTCCTGGTTCGACGGTGATTTTCAATCGATCATGCGCCAGACGCACCGCCTTTAGAGCTTGAACCTCGGACACGCTAATTCCTGCATGACATAGCCGTTTCATGATCGGAAATGTCAATTTCCCGGGTGATTGCGTCACAATTGCATCACACAAGCTGCCCAGTGTGGTTGGGTTTTGTTCCCGCTCGCCAGAAATTAGTGATCTGCATACATCATCAAATCCCTCTGGCTCAATTGGGTGGACACGCATATCCGGTGCGTCGTGTTCCAATGCCAATGCAATCCCCGAAGTCAGGCCGCCACCACCGCAACACACTAAAACATCTGCTTCGGTAATGCCAAGAGCGCGGGCTTGTTCGGCAATTTCAAGTCCGGTTGTTCCTTGTCCTGCGATCACTTCTGGTTCATCGAAGGGTTTAATCAGTGTCAGGTTTCGTTCCGCTGAAATTCGGGCACCGAGTTCATCACGATCCTCATGTTCGCGGTCGTATAAAACAACCTCGGCTCCCAAGGCGCGGGTATTGTCGATTTTGGTTTTTGGAGCATCCTCTGGCATAATTATGACCGCATTGCTCCCATGTTGGCGCGCGGCCAATGCGACACCTTGGGCGTGATTACCCGAAGAAAAGGCGATCACACCTCTGGCGCGTATGTCAGGAGCAAGCGCAGAAACGGCAGAATAGGCACCGCGATATTTGAAACTTCCCGTATGTTGTAGGCATTCAGGTTTTACCAAGATCCGTTTGCCAGCAAGGTCATCCAAAAACGGTGAAGATAACAGCGGTGTGATACGCTTGTGGCCGATTAATCTCTCATTTGCAGCGCGGATACGATTATAATCCATCTTTTATCTCTCCAATCCACGCCGTCAGCGTGGCCACTGAGTCTGGTTCATCCAGAAATGGAATATGCGCGCGATCAGGCACGTTGCACAGATGCATCTGCGGCATGCGCCGTTTCATTTCGTGCGCCGTTTCATTAGATAGCAGAGTCGAATTTGCGCCACGAATTAAGGCACAAGGCAGGCCTTCAAGCGCTTGAAAAAGGGGCCATGCCTCTACATCCCCTGCGGTCCTAAATGTATCGATGACCGCATCACGCAGTGATGGATCGTAATTCAAATGGAGGCCGTCACTTTTTTGGGTGTATAAGATGCGCGCTTCATCTAACCAGCGGGACATGGGAACATTTGAAAACCCGGTTGCACTGCGTGCGCGTGCTTCAGCGGCCTGTTGATAGGTTTTGGCGGCTGGACGCTGGCCCAAATAATCGGCAATGACGTCAAGGCCCGCTTGCTCAAGTTTCGGACCAACATCATTCAACGCAACGCCCAACAATCGATTCTTGTCGAAGGTGGCAAAATACATTGCGTTCAATCCCCCACGCGACGAGCCTAAAATGGCAACCCGATCCAAGCCCAAATGATCCAATAATTGTTTGACGTCTCGGGATTCGGTTTGCACGGAATAGGTCGTGAAATCATTGGCCCAATCCGAATCACCGCGTCCACGATAATCTAGTGTGATTAATCGCACGTCGGACAAATGGGGGGCAACAAAATCAAAATCTCGTCCACTTCGTGTGAGCCCAGCCAAACACAACACTGGCACTCCCCCACCCCGATCCGTGTAGTGCAGGTTTAAGCCGTCTGAGGTTTTAAAATGGGGCATTAGCGCGCGGCCAATTCCGGAATGCGTGTTAGATCATCTAATTCAAATGCGGGCTTTGCAGGCAGATTATCCATAGGATCTCCAGCGCGGTTTACCCAAACAGTTTGGAACCCATATCCGCACGCACCCGCCGCGTCCCAACCATTTGAGGATATAAACAAAACCTCACTGGCAGCGACGTCTAATGTTTTGCTTACTAAATCGTAAACTTTGGCACTGGGTTTGAAAACGCCAACGCTTTCGACCGATAGAACCTCGTTAAACAGATCTTCAAGCCCTGCTGATTGCACAGCACCCGTTAACATATCAGGTGATCCGTTTGACAGGATTGCTGTTTTCAATCCATATGCCTTAAGTCGTGCCAACATTTCGGGCACTTCGTCATAGGCTTGTAGTTCCCAATAAAGCGCCAGCAAACGTTCACGCAGTTCAGTCTCGCCCTCTAGGCGCAGCGCCTCCATGGCATAGTCCAGGCCATCTTGGGTCACTTGCCAAAAATCACAATAATCATCCGTAATAGACCGCAGCCACGTGTACTGTAGTTGTTTTGAACGCCAAATTTCGGCCAATTTTGGCCAAACAGCCGCTAATCTTGAATGCTCGTCTTCCTTCGCAGCTATTCGTGCGGCTGCAGCCACGTCAAATAGAGTGCCATAGGCATCAAATACACATGCTTTTACGAGCATCACGCTCTCCTATTCTTCCTTGTAGCAAACCATGATTAAACGCGGAGTGGAAGGTCGAATCTTTACAAATTATTTTACATCATCATATATTGCCAAGCGATATGTAACAACAATACATCAAGTTTAATGCATTTTGATAAGTACGGCACCGGCGCGCCCCGGTGTCATAGTGGCGTCATGCGCCTTGGCGCTTTCCTGGAGTGAGAAAACGTGATGCACATCTGGGCGAAACGCACCATCGGCATGCGCACGATGCAATGTTTCGATGGCTGCGTCGCGCTGTGGTTTGGGCAAGATATAGATTAGCACAATGTCTATTGTGATTGCTTTGAACAGATAAGGACCAAATGGAAATGTCGGCGCCATGTCCTTGCCTGATCCATAGGCTGCAATGACTCCATTTGTACGCACAACTTGGTGCAATAAATCGGCGTTTATTCCAAATTCTACCTCGATGGCACGATCAATCCCATTGGGAGCAAGCGCCAAAATGTTTTGGGCCAAATCTTCCGCACGATAATCCAAAACGTGATCGGCACCTGCGGCCTTAATCCGATCAAAAGCGCTTGGTGATCCTGTTGCGATCACCGTGGCACCGGCCCACTTTGCCAGTTGAATGGCGTTATGCCCAACGGAGCCTGCGCCGCCTGATATCAACACTGTCGATCCCAAGATTGAACCACCGCCCAGGGTTGCATGCGCCGCCGTGAGCCCGGGAATGCCCAGACATGCACCCGTTTGCATGCTCATCGCATCGGGCATTTCGACGGCTTGTTCGGCAGGAAGTGCGATGAACTGTGCACATGTGCCATACGCACGCTGCCATTGACCATTCCAAATCCATACCCGTGTTCCGATGCGCGCAGGATCGACACCCTCACCAACAGCGCTAATCACACCGGCGCCGTCCGAATTGGGAATAATGATGTCAAATGCTGGCTTTGTTACCCCCGGTCGTGCGCCTGCACGCGCCTTTGCATCTGATGGGTTGGCACCTGAATATTCCAGCTTGACCAACACCTCTCCTGGCGCGGGGGTCGGTTGATTCATTTCGACAACAGACATTACATCCTTGGCACGGCCAAAGGCAGAATACGTAACAGCGCGCATGCTATTATCCTTTTTTGCGAAGGCGGATCACAACATCAATCGATGTAATTTCGGTCCCATCAGGGGCATCAGGTACCTGCAGGATCTTTAACTCTTCTGCCGGTGCATCGCTTAGTTTCGCGTCATCTTCCCAGTAAAAATGAGGATGATCGCGGGTGTTTGTATCAAAATAACTTTTTGTTCCATCCACCGTGATTTCGTGCAACAGGCCTGCATCGCAAAATGCCCGCAGTGTATTGTACACCGTTGCTAGGGACACTTTTTCTCCGCTGTCTTGCGCGCGTTCAAACAGGTTTTCTGCTGTAACATGTCGATGCTGTCCATCGCCTACCAATGCCTCAGCCAGCAGGACCCGCTGCCGAGTTGGGCGCAGGTTTGATGTTGCCAGCCAGTCGTGGGCGCGCTGTGTCGAAGCTGTCCGCATAGTGAGCATCCATTCTGTGTTTCATCTACAATATGATGGTTTTGCAGGCAGTTTCAATTCTTTTCGTCATGCAGGGGCGGTGAAAGGGGCGAGAATGCTTGCAACCCAAGAGCGGTGAATGCTAGAGAAACCGAAACATTAAACGAATGAGAGCGATAATATGTCATCATATCCATCAAGTTTTGACCGCGACGATCTGTTAAAATGTGCACGCGGCGAATTATTCGGACCGGGGAACGCGCAACTGCCAGAACCACCGATGTTGATGATGGATCGCATCACGGAAATTTCCGAGGATGGGGGCGAACATGGCAAAGGACACGTGATCGCTGAATTCGATATTAAACCAGATCTTTGGTTTTTTGACTGCCATTTCCCTGGAAACCCAATCATGCCTGGGTGCTTGGGTCTGGATGGATTGTGGCAGCTGACGGGATTTAACCTTGGTTGGCGCGGCTGGCATGGGCGTGGATACGCTTTGGGCGTCGGCGAAGTCAAATTAACCGGAATGGTACGCCCTGATCGCAAGATGCTGACATATCGCGTTAATTTCACCAAGGCTGTTCAAACACGCCGCCTAACCATAGGCGTTGCGGATGGGATCGTCGAAGCGGATGGCGATGTGATCTATCAGGTCAAAGACATGAAAGTCGCTCTTGCAGAGAGCTAATAAAGAATAAAGGAGAGCGACATGCGGCGAGTGGTTGTCACAGGTTTAGGAATTGTTTCCTCAATCGGGAATAACGCAGATGAAGTGTTGAGTAGCCTAAAGGAAGGCCGTTCTGGGATCACTGCAAATGATGCGATGAAGGAATATGGCTTTCGCAGTCAAATTGCGGGGGATATCAAGGGGTTGAATCTGCCCGATTTGATCGACAAACGCACCTTGCGATTCATGGGGCCGGGCGCTGCTTATGCATATTTGGCAATGGAACAAGCGATTGCAGACGCAGATTTGGACGCTGGCTTAATCTCAGATGAACGTACTGGATTGGTGGCTGGTTCTGGTGGCCCATCAACCAGTTCAATGCTCGCCGCTCATCAAGTGGTACTAAAGGCAGCATCACCAAAACGTATTGGTCCGTTGGCAGTCCCCAAATGTATGTCGTCGACCATTTCGGCAAATCTGTCGACGGCGTTTAAAATCAAAGGGATCAATTATTCTATCACTTCGGCCTGTTCGACGTCGTTACACTGTATTGGCAATGCGGCTGAACAGATCATGATGGGCAAACAAGATGTGATGTTTGCAGGGGGTGGTGAAGAATTGGATTGGACATTGTCCTGCCTATTTGATGCGATGGGCGCAATGTCATCGAAATTCAACGATACACCAGAACGTGCATCGCGTGCCTTTGATGCGGATCGCGACGGCTTTGTGATCGGCGGCGGTGGTGGGATCGTCGTTTTAGAACATTTAGAGCATGCTTTGGCGCGTGGGGCAAAAATCTATGCCGAAGTCACGGGGTATGGTGCCACATCTGATGGACACGATATGGTGGCCCCTTCAGGCGAGGGTGGCGAACGTGCGATGCGCTTGGCGCTTCAATCGTTAAACAGCGAACGCAAGGTATCCTACATCAATGCACATGGCACATCGACACCGGTCGGTGATGTGGGCGAGATTGAGGCCGTGCGCCGCGTCTTTGGTCAGGGTTCAACACCACCTGTCAGTTCAACGAAATCCATGACAGGCCACAGCCAAGGGGCCACTGGTGCGCAAGAGGCGATTTATTGTCTATTGATGTTGGACAATGATTTCATTGCCCCATCGATCAATGTTGAAACATTGGATCCTGCACTAGATCCCGCCGAAATTGCGACCAGCCAAGTTGAGAACGCGGGGCTTGATACGGTGATGACCAACAGCTTTGGCTTTGGCGGCACGAATGGATCAATGCTGCTATCAAAATATCACGGTTAAACGTCAAGTGGATTGTTGAAAAACTAAATCAAAATTTGCACCGCACTCGTTTGGTGATACCAAGTGAAATTGGGTCGCCTGGCTTGACGCTTGGTTGTAAAATCGCCATCTAAGGGTAAATTCAAAGAGGGGCACAGAAACATGCAGTCACTTGCTGGAAAGCGCGGTTTGGTCATGGGTGTGGCCAATGAACGATCGATCGCTTGGGGGATCGCCAAAGCCATGGCAGAGGCGGGCGCAGAATTGGCATTTACCCATCAAGGTGACGCCTTTGGCCAACGTCTAGCGCCATTAGCCGCATCGGTTGGATCCGATTTTATGGTCGATGTGGATGTGACGGATGACACAAGTTTGGACATTGCGTTCGAGCAATTGGGCAAACGCTGGCCAACAATTGATTTCGTGATCCACGCAATCGCCTATTCAGACAAAAACGAACTTACGGGGCGTTTTGTGAATACCTCGCGTGATAATTTCAAAAACTCACTCGATATTTCGGTCTATTCCTTCATCGAGGTTGCACGCCGTGCCCATCCGATGATGGCGGAAAACGGTGGCACCTTGGTCACCTTGACGTATCAAGGATCAAACAAGGTGACACCATTTTATAACGTGATGGGTGTGGCCAAAGCCGCACTCGAGGCCACGACACGTTATTTGGCGAATGATCTGGGACCTGATGGGATCCGCGTGAATGCCATCTCGCCTGGTCCGATGAAAACACTTGCAGGTGCTGCCATCGGTGGGGCGCGCAAAACCTATAAACACACAGATCAAAACGCGCCTTTACGGTCCAATGCAACACTTGAGGCTGTGGGTGGAACCGCTGTTTATTTGGTGTCTGACGCTGGGGCTTGCACAACCGGTGAGATCATCCGCGTTGACGGTGGATATCACGTCCTAGGTATGCCGCAGCCAGAAAACCTATAAACCCCAAGGGTGTATCGGGGACCATTCACAAGGGATGGCCCCCGACACGTCGCGGTTTAAATCGGATCTCCAAGCAGGCTTGTTCCGCCTGCTTTAAATGCGCCGACTACTGAATTGCGTACAGCTGAAGGATCACATACAGGTCGTCCATCTGGGTATCGACGCGCATCCATGTATCCCTCGACACCATCATCAATGATCCAATGGTGACAGCCGTTTGGATCAATCCAAATACCAGCCTGAAGTTCGGTTAGGGGTTTGGCGTCAAACCCATGGTCGATTGCCTTGTTGTCATCAGCCTGTCCCATGAACATGGCTTCTGATACCAACTCCGCCCCGCCGCCACAGGCACTAAGCCCAAGGGGGAGCATGGCCAACAAGGCCCGCTTAACAAATATACTCATAATGTGCTCCTAATTAACGTACGCAGATGATTTCGACACGCCGGTTTTGTGACATGCCTTCTGCTGTGTTGTTCGTTGCGCGGGGTTTGCGTTCGCCATAACCAACAGATTGGCTGACTTGCTTTCCCGCCTCGCGTACGATTACCGCAACGGCATTTGCCCGTCGCTGCGACAGCCGCAGATTATAGGCATCAGATGCACGCGCATCTGTGTGCCCCGTGATTGAAAACACCGTGGCTTCTGAACTTTTGAAAAAGTTCAATAAGCGCGCACGTCCACGAGCATCAATGCGATGTTGATCAGTTGCAAAAAACTGATCGGTATTTAAGGTACCACATGTCGGACCTTGGCGACACACCGTTAATCCCTCCGGTGTTAAGTGAGGGCTCATATATCCCTCTGCGCCATCGTCCATCCCCCAGTGTACACACCCATCCGGGTCCACCCAAATTGTAGGTACATAGCGTTCCGCCTGCGCTGCAGCCGAAGTCCCCAACACGCTAAATGCACCTAGCACCAAAAATAACAGTCCGCCCCCCAAGTGATAAATCATACTCAAAACAGTCTCCATACGTATTCATATGGATGTGTAAAATATACAACGGCATCGGTTGTCACATTTTAGGATGGGCTGCACGGGTTTTTTTAACCAATTCGCCTCAAATTCATCGAAAATATGGCTAGAATGTGTCTCATTCCTTGGAACGGTTTTACGAATAGAAACAGTGCCCTGTGGGGACAGGATTGTCGTTTCTCAACAAACAGTGAAATAAGGCGCTGATCAAGAAATTGCCTTAATTGAGGGCTTGGCCGTCCAAAGAATTGGGATTGCTCTGGGTGATTCGCACGCGACGGATGTCGCCAATTTGGATGGTTGGGTCGCTCACATGGACCGCATGAAGGTATTCTGATTTGCCAACCATCTGTTCCTCGAAGCGTCCCTTGCGCTCAAAGAGCACGGATACCTCGCGTCCAACCATTGAGTCTTGGATGGTGCGCTGTTGTTCTGTGATCAATGCCTGTAGGCGATGCAAGCGTTCAGTTTTGATATCTTCTGGCAATTGGTCGCGTTCTGCGGCTGGTGTTCCAGGGCGCGTCGAATATTTAAACGAAAAGGCTTGCCCGTATTGAACCTCTCGGATCAAGTTCAGAGTGTCTTCGAAATCTTGGTCGGTTTCTTCGGGAAACCCGACGATGAAATCTCCGGAAATGAGGATATCAGGACGCGCTGCACGAATACGTTCGATCAATTTCAGATAACTTTGCGCGTCGTGACTGCGATTCATCCGCTTTAGGATCTTATCAGATCCAGACTGTACGGGCAGATGCAAATAAGGCATCAGTTTTTTGCATGTCCCATGCGCTTCGATCAGATCGTCTTGCATGTCATTTGGGTGCGATGTTGTGAAACGAATGCGTTCCAAACCATCTATTGCGTCAAGTTCCCAAATCAGGCGTGCTAAGGTCCATTCTGATCCATCCGCACCCGCACCGTGATAGGCATTTACGTTTTGCCCAAGTAACGTGATTTCACGCACACCTCTTTCCACCAGATCACGGGCCTCTTCCAAAACACGCTCTGCTGGGCGCGATACTTCTGCGCCGCGGGTGTAGGGCACCACACAAAACGCACAAAATTTGTCGCATCCCTCTTGAACCGTCAAAAAGGCCGCAGGAGCCCGTTTAGCTTTGGGGCGTTGGATCAGGTGCTCAAATTTATCCTCTTCTGGAAAATCGGTGTCGATCGCTCGGCTGCCGGTGCCTGCTTTGGCCTCTAATTCTGCAAGGCGGTGATAGCTTTGAGGGCCGACAACCAAATCCACTATCGGCTGACGGCGCATGATTTCTGAACCCTCGGCTTGGGCAACGCATCCCGCGACGCCAATTTTCAGGTTGGGATTTTCAGATTTCAGGGCTTTGTAACGCCCAAGTTCTGAATATACCTTTTCGGCAGCCTTTTCGCGGATGTGACACGTGTTTAACAAAATCATGTCTGCATCGTCAGGTGTTTCGGTTTCAACATACCCCGATCCGCCCAAGGCTTCTACCATGCGTTCACTGTCATAGACGTTCATCTGACAGCCGTAAGTTTTGATATATAGCTTTTTTGGCTCTGACATGGTGTGATCCTTAGGGCAAATTTGCTGCGCGTGTGCTACACAAAACTTGTCTGACTTGCAATGCATGCTGATTTCATCATAACTGGATGCGTCGAATGGGAATGCAAGGCATAATGGGTTATCCAAACCTAAAAGCGTTTATTAGCAGCGAAGGGGCTCAGCTGTGTAAAGGGCCCGTGGCGCTTTTGTTCATAGAAGATGATGTTGAAGTCGAATCTACCCTAGATCATCACATCAACCTTGGTTCTAAAAAGGTGGTGGTTTTTGCAAAATCTCTGCCTGAAATAGACGAGGATACTCTGACCGAGGTCACGACGGTTGATCATAACACATTTGACGACGATGTCGTCGAGCGCACAGTGAACATCCTTATGCCCCATTTGGCTGGGGCATGGGTGTATGTGGGATATAATGTGGAATATTTGTTCTTTCCGTTTTTAAGCACACGTTCAATCAGCGAATTGGTTGCATTTCATACTGAGGAGCGGCGTGGGTCAATGTTGACCTATGTCGTTGATTTGTACGCACGTGATTTAACGACTGATCCAACGGGCGTGAATGTTGATGATGCGTGTTTGGAACGAGCCGGATATTATGCGCTGGCGCGATTGAATGCGCGCACGCATCAACCCTTAGAACGTCAATTGAATTTTTACGGTGGATTAAAGTGGCGTTACGAAGAGTTTGTACCTTATGAACGCCGCCGCATTGATCGCATGGCATTGTTCAGAGCCAAAAGTGATCTGGAAATGAAGGATCAGTTTCTTTTTTCAGACCCTGAATACAACACGTATTCCTGTCCCTGGCATAATAATATCACGGCTGCCGTCGCATCCTTTCGCACGGCCAAAGCCTTGAAGCGTAATCCCTCATCATCCAAACAAATTGAGAATTTCCATTGGTTCAACTCTGTGCGGTTTTCATGGGCGGATCAACAATTTCTAGATCTGGGTTTGATCGAACCCGGACAATGGTTCTAATCGCATTCACAAATCCGATACAATAAAGAATCTATCCCTTGCGTTTTTTAGATTCGCTTGGCACCATATGTATGAGTAGACAAGGAGTAGCGAGTGGCGCAAGGTACGCTATCTGAACCGCAAGAAGCCGTGACAGCAGGTCAAACTGCCATTGAATTCCCCGACAATCGGTTGATGATCGAACTGTGTGGAGAGTTTGATAAAAATCTCGCTAAAATTGAGCAGCAACTGGATGTGCAAATCATTCGTCGCGGAAATCAATTGGATATTTTTGGGAAGTCCGAAGCCACAAACGAAGCGCATGGCGTTCTTAACAATCTCTATGAGAGATTGCAAAATGGGAAACTCGTTGAGTTTGGGGATATTGACCGTGAATTGCGGATGACCCCGGATAATGAAAACCAATTGGAAATGTTTTCAAAGGGCAACCTTGAAATCAAGACCCGTAAGAAACCAGTTGAACCACGAACTGACGCACAAAAAGCATATGTGCTTTCCTTGATGAATAATGAATTGGCATTTGGGATTGGGCCTGCAGGAACAGGGAAAACCTATCTTGCGGTGGCAGTTGCAGTTAGCAAGTTTATTTCCGGAGATGTGGATCGCATTATTTTGTCACGACCTGCGGTTGAGGCGGGCGAAAAGCTTGGGTACTTGCCTGGCGACATGAAGGACAAAGTCGACCCCTATATGCAACCACTTTACGATGCATTGAATGATTTTTTGCCTGGGAAACAATTGGCAAAATTGATTGAAGAAAAACGTATCGAAATCGCACCTTTGGCGTTCATGCGCGGCCGTACTTTGGCCAACGCCTATGTTGTTTTGGACGAAGCGCAGAACGCAACGTCGATGCAGATGAAGATGTTCCTGACGCGTCTGGGCGAGGGATCGCGCATGGTCATTACTGGGGATCGCACGCAGGTTGATTTGCCACGCGGTGTTGTTTCGGGATTGTCTGATGCCGAGCGTTTGTTAAAAGGCATCAAAGGCGTTGGTTTTAATTATTTTACGTCCAAGGATGTCGTACGTCACCCATTGGTTGCCGCGATTATTGAGGCCTATGACGAAGATGGTAAGCGCGCGTTGATCAAGAATGCGAAACGGTCCCAAGAACAATGAGCGTTGATGTTATCCTTGAGGATGAACGATGGATTGACCAAAATCTAGAAGGATGTTCTGCGCGTGCGTTTGATGCGGTGATGTCCTATTTTAATTTGAAGGGTTCAGGATTTGAATGTTGTGTCCTTGGTTGTGATGACCAAAAAATCACAATCTTAAACGGCGATTTTCGTGATAAACCGACGGCGACAAATGTCTTATCCTGGCCATCCGAAGAACGCGGCGCAGAATGCGCAGGCCAAGGACCTGATTTGCCAGATCCTACATGCGATCCCGAACTTGGAGATATCGCAATATCCTATGACACCTGCCTGCGCGAAGCCAAGGACCGCAGCATCGCAATCAGCGATCATATTACACATTTAATCATACATGCCGTTTTGCATTTGTTAGGCTATGATCATATCCGAGACAAAGATGCCACATTGATGGAAAGTATCGAAATTGAAATACTTGGAAAAATGGGGATCTTAAACCCATATAGAGATCGGGATGCCACGTATACGGAAGGAAAAAATGGGCGATATTGACGGGTCTTCGAGGGCAGCGCAAAGCGCGCAGTCTGACGAGACCAACCAAAAAAAACGAACTGGGTTCTTCGGACGTTTGTTTTCGACGAAGACCTTAGCTGAAGATGAGTTTTCACCAGCCCCTCAATCGCAAAGCATTGCGCCCAAACTTGGTCTTGCCAATCTGCGCAGTCTGCGTGTGGAAGATGTGGCAATTCCCAAGGCTGAAATTATTGCTGTCCCTGACACGATGTCGAAAGCCGAATTGGTCGATATTTTTCGCAGCAGTACGATGACGCGATTACCAGTTTTTTCAGGAACATTGGATTCACCGGTGGGCATGGTACACCTAAAAGATTTTGCACTGTCCCACGGATTTGAAACAGAGGATCACGATTTCAGTCTGACCCAAACCTTACGTCCTGTATTGTTTGTGCCACCCTCCATGCCTTTGTCGGTATTGCTAACAAAGATGCAGACCGAAAGATCGCATATGGCCTTGGTTATAGACGAATACGGTGGGGTTGATGGTTTGGTCACAATCGAAGACCTATTGGAACAGGTTGTTGGTGAAATCGAAGATGAACATGACATTGACGAGGCAGATTCCTGGAGCGAAGAAAAACCTGGACAATATTTGTTGCTCGCAAAAACACCTCTTGTTGATTTTGCCGAGGAAACAGGCATTGATTTGGTATCACATGACGATGTTGACGCCGAAGAAGTGGATACAATCGGCGGGCTTGTGTTCATGCTTGCAGGTCGCGTTCCTGTCCGAGGCGAGGTTGTTTCCCATCCAACAGGAGCAGAGTTTGAAATTGTTGACGCCGATCCTCGTCGCGTAAAACGCATCCGATTACGCCTGGCATCTGTCGTCAAGGCCCCTGAATAATTCATGATAGGCCGCATTTGGGATAGGGTTATTCAATATCCTAAATGGGCTTGCATTTTGCTTGGGGCAGGGGTTGCGCTTGGGCATGCACCCCTCTCATTGTGGCCAATCAGTCTGCTTTGCTTGATCGCTTTTTTGACACTTGCTCGTCACTCTGACACACCGATTCGGTATGGTTGGATATTTGGATTTGGGTATTTTGGTATCACCCTGAATTGGATTGTCGAACCGTTTTTAGTGGATATTCAAACCACTGGTTTTATGGCGCCGTTTGCTTTGGTTCTAATGTCGGGTGGCTTGGCGGTTTTCTGGGGCGTTGCTGGGAGTGTTGCGCGCATCCTTGGACCAATAGGATGGGTGGTGGGCCTGAGCCTTGCTGAGTTTTTGCGAGGCATACTGTTTACGGGGTTCCCATGGGGTCTCTTGTCATACACGCAGGCAGAAAACCCGTTCGTTGGCATTTTTGCATGGGTCGGGCCTCACGGAGCGACGCTCTTCCTATTGCTGATATGTTACCTCTGCGCGCAACGGTCATGGAAACTTGCTGCGCTGGTTTGCGCTATTGTGGGAACATGCACATGGATCCCATTGCCCGAAATTCAGGGCGACACCCCAAATACAACCGTCCGTTTGGTGCAGCCAAATGCCCCTCAAGAGCAAAAATGGGATCCGCTATATGCACCGTTATTTTTTGATCGGATGATTGATGCCACACGTGCATATCCACTAGTAGACTTGATCGTTTGGCCCGAAAGCGCACTTGCGCCCGCTCTCAATTATGCCAGTGCTGAGATTGCGGAAATACGGAGCGCGGCAGGCAATGCTGATGTTATATTTGGTGTTTTGCGCCTTGATGCTCGCGATCAACTTTTCAATACATTGGCTCTGTCACGCGAAAAGCAAGAACTGCAAATATATGACAAGGCCCGTTTGGTGCCGTTTGGCGAATATTTACCGTTTGAAGACTGGCTTTTGCGCAACGGC
>CBFHNF010000023.1:0-29125 GCA_965657135.1 uncultured Paracoccaceae bacterium | reverse complement strand
AGTCGATTAGCTGAAGCCACAGGTGACAAATATGACATCAGCGATCAGGCTATCACTAATACTGTTGAAAAGTTGCGTGAAGTGGATACCCCATGCAAAAATACAGTCGCATCCAAAAAGAAAGCTCCTAGCGTCGTCCGTTATGGAATTGCCAACGTAAACCCAGAATTTATCACTTACGAAAATTGCTTTAAGAATGCTGTTCCTGGGAAGGACAGAGGCTGGGTTGGTGGTTGTTCTTGGCAAAGATGGAGGAGTTGGAAAATTACCGCGGAATGCGAATGGGGAACGATTGACCAAATATGGTATGGCCACGAAAATTGGATTGTTTCTCCTTACCCAAATACTGGAAGAAAAAATGAAAGCTACAGTTGGATTTGGATGTATCCAGGTGAAAGTGTAAGCCTATTTGGAAAAGGCTATTCAAGGATAGTGACCGCCAGCCCAAATCGCCTGTTTGTAGATGGTTCGGCAGAAGGTTGCCCGCGAGTATCTGGAAAGTTTATCAAAAGCGCGAGTTTTTGATAGGGTAATTACACAAATAAAAACCTTCAGTATTCAGCCCGTACTTTCTCATGTTCGAGCTTATTCGATTTAAATTGTTGGGGAAGTAAATTTGTGTGTACCGCACACTCTGCGTGCTGAGCTACGCGCGCGTGAGGCGCAGCTTTAGATTATTTTTAGGGGACAGGATTGGGGACAGATTTAGTCTTAATAATACAAGCCATTAATAAGCTTACAATTAATGAGGTATGGTGGCGGAAACGAAGGGATTCGAACCCTCGAGACGGTTTCCCGCCTACTCCCTTAGCAGGGGAGCGCCTTCGACCACTCGGCCACGTTTCCGTCGATTGGTTTATCTACCTAAGCGCTGAGGGACAAGGGGCGAATTGATAAAAAGATCAAAACACTCCTAAAAATGTTATGATATTGTCAAGCGTTGAATAGGAAGTGCAACACATCACCATCTTGGACGATGTACGATTTGCCCTCGACCCGCAATTTTCCAGCATCGCGCGCACCGCTTTCGCCATTACATGCAATATAATCATCATAGGCTACAGTTTCTGCGCGAATAAAGCCACGCTCGAAATCACCATGAATTACTCCAGCAGCTTGGGGGGCAGCAGTGCCAACACGGATTGTCCATGCACGCGCTTCTTTGGGACCTACGGTAAAATATGTTTCCAGTCGCAAAAGCCCGTATCCCGCCTGAATTAGCCGATCTAGTCCCGCTTCCTCAAGACCCATTTCGTCCAGAAACATTTCGGCCTCATCCCCTTCGAGCTGGCTGATTTCTTCTTCGATTTGTGCGGAAATCAATACGGTTGCGGCCCCCTGCTCTGCGGCCATTTTATCAACTGCTGCAGAATATTTATTGCCTTCTTTTGCGGCGGATTCATCAACATTACAGACATATAATATCGGTTTTGTAGTCAGGAGCTGCAGGCTTTTCCATGCTTTGGCATCCTCTGTGTCCACCTCAACGGTGCGGGCTGGTTGACCGTTTTCTAACGCGTCTAACGCAGCCTTCAACAAACGCTCTTGTGCAATCGCTTCTTTATCACCGCCGCGCACTTTGCGAGAGAGGTTTTGCAATCGTTTTTCGATGCTTTCCATATCCGCGATCATCAATTCGGTTTCAATCGTTTCAGCATCTGCGACAGGATCCACCCGCCCCTCAACGTGCGTGACATCCCCATCATCAAAACACCGCAGTACATGCGCGATGGCGTCCACCTCGCGGATGTTGGCCAAGAATTGGTTACCCAATCCCTCGCCTTTTGAAGCGCCTTTCACCAGACCCGCAATATCAACAAATGTCATTCGTGTTGGAATGATTTGTTTTGAACTGGCGATTGCGGCTAGTTTATCCAAACGAGCATCTGGCACAGCAACATCGCCAACATTTGGTTCGATTGTGCAAAACGGGAAATTCGCAGCCTGTGCCGCTGCCGTTTTTGTAAGCGCGTTAAATAGGGTGGATTTACCGACATTTGGCAATCCAACGATACCCATTTTAAATCCCATGATGTGACCCTTTTTGCACAAATTTTAGATGGGGTGCTTCTATGCGCTATGACCACATCGCGCAAGAGAGGATCGCATCCCGTTAAATTGAATTACCTTTCCATGAATTTTGGCAGATGCCCCTATTGTTATTCCTGGTTTGCTCTGGCAGTTTGGGCCAAACTTGAACACTGGGATAACTGTAATGACACGCATTGATGATACCTTTGCCCGATTGAACGCCGAAGGAAAAAAGGCATTCGTTGCTTATGTAATGGCGGGCGATCCGGATTTTGATACATCTCTTGAACTTGTGCGCGGATTACCTTCAGCGGGTGTTGACATCATCGAATTGGGATTGCCGTTTACGGATCCGATGGCAGATGGTTCCACTATCCAATTGGCTGGCCAACGCGCCCTTGAACAGGGCATGACACTAGAAACCACACTGGAATTGGCCAGACGCTTTCGCCAAAACGACCAAGAGACACCAATCGTTTTGATGGGATATTACAACCCGATTTATAGTCGTGGCGTGGACGCATTTTTGAACGATGCAAAGGAAGCTGGCATTGATGGGTTGATCATAGTTGATCTTCCACCAGAGGAAGATGACGAACTTTGCATCCCCGCGCAAAACGTCGGTTTGAATTTTATCCGCTTGGCCACACCGACCACAGATGACAAGCGCCTACCAAAGGTTTTACAAAACACATCAGGTTTTGTTTATTACGTTTCAATTACTGGGATCACAGGCGCAGCAGAAGCGCAGGCAGATGACGTTGGACCAGAAGTCGCGCGGATAAAATCCCAAACAGATTTACCCGTTATTGTTGGATTTGGCATCAAAACCCCCGAACGTGCACAGGAAATTGCGTCAATTGCAGATGGTGCCGTGGTTGGATCGGCAATCGTCAGCGAACTTGGTGCAGGAAAACCAACAGCAGACGTGTTGGAATTTGTGAAATCCTTGGCAGATGGCGCGCATCGCGCTTAATTGAAGTCACTTATTTTAAACGCCGCCCATCTTCTGGCGGCGTTTTCAGTTTGCAATTGCCCGAAATTGGTCAAATAATGCGACCAATTCAAAGGGAAATATGATGACTGTAATCACAAACATTCAGGACCTAAAAGATATTTACCACCGTCGCGTGCCAAAGATGTTTTTTGACTATTGCGAAAGCGGCAGTTGGACCGAGCAAACATTCCGCGAAAACACGTCTGATTTTGATCAACTCAGGCTCCGCCAAAGGGTCGCGGTGGATATGACCGGACGCTCAACCGCTAGCGAAATGATCGGACAATCGGTGGCAATGCCCGTTGCATTAGCGCCAGTTGGGATGACGGGAATGCAATGCGCAGATGGGGAAATCAAAGCAGCGCGCGCTGCCGAAAAATTCGGGGTCCCTTTTACGCTATCAACCATGTCGATCTGTTCGATCGAAGATGTTGCGGAAAACACGACCAAGCCGTTTTGGTTTCAGCTCTACACAATGCGTGACACAGACTACGTTTCGCGCCTGATCCAACGAGCAAAGGACGCAAATTGTTCTGCACTTGTAATTACACTGGATTTACAAATTTTGGGGCAACGCCACAAAGATTTGAAAAATGGTCTATCTGCACCGCCCAAGCCAACATTAAAAAACATGATCAACCTATCCACCAAATGGGGCTGGGGTTTGGAAATGCTAAAAACCAAACGGCGTTTTTTTGGAAATATCGTGGGCCATGTTGAAGATGTCTCTGATCCAGCCAGCCTGATAGATTGGACAGCACAACAATTTGACCCCACTCTAGACTGGGATAAAATCAAACAGATCAAAGAGGAATGGGGCGGCAAAGTGATCCTAAAGGGCATTTTGGATGCAGAGGACGCGAAAATGGCCCTAAACGTCGGTGCCGACGCAATCATCGTGTCAAACCACGGCGGACGTCAACTGGATGGTGCGCTAAGTTCAATCAAGGCGCTACCTGCGATTTTGGATGCGGTCGGTGACAAGGTTGAAGTGCACGTGGACGGCGGCATTCGCTCGGGCCAAGACATTCTAAAGGCTGTCGCATTAGGCGCGAAAGGCACCTATATCGGGCGCACCTTTATCTACGGCCTTGGTGCGATGGGCGAAGCAGGTGTGACCAAGGCGTTAGAGATTCTGCACAAAGAAATGGATATCTCGATGGCGCTTTGCGGGCATCGAACAATGGATGAAGTGACACGCAATACCCTGCTAATCCCCAAAAACTTTGGCGGCGATTGGGAATAGGCGAAACCAAATTGAGATTTTGCACCAAGGCCCCAAATTTGTGGGTTTTGGGGCTTTTCTAATTCACAAATCACGTCTATAGAGCAGCCTTTATGTGGGGTTACAGCCTTGGAGGAACCCCACGCCATTACTTAGGAGATAAATCATGGCTGGTGAAATTCCAAATCTAGTCGCATCTGCGCGTACGGGGACAGGCAAGGGCGCCGCTCGTCAGGCACGTCGCGACAATATGGTACCTGGTATTGTTTATGGTGGCGGTACTGATCCGCTTGCAATCGAGGTTCCATTCAACGAATTGCTAAAGCGTCTGAAAGCAGGCCGCTTTTTGTCAACATTGTTCAACCTACAAGTCGAAGGTCATGATGACGTGCGTGTCATCTGCCGCGATGTTCAACGTGATGTTGTCAAAGACCTTCCAATTCACTTTGACCTAATGCGCCTACGTCGCACATCAAAAATCAACTTGTTCATTCCTGTTGAATTCCTCAACGAAGAAGCGGCACCAGGCATTAAGCGTGGCGGCATGTTGACAGTTGTCCGTCCAGAAGTTGAATTGGTTGTAACTGCAGGCGACATTCCTGAAAAGATCACCGTTGATCTTGCTGGTTTGCAAATCGGCGATACAGTGACAATTTCCTCAGTTGAACTACCAGCAGGAGCGAAACCGACAATCGATCGTGACTTTGTGATTGCCAATATCTCAGCGCCTTCTGGACTATCTTCTAGCGACGACGAAGATGCCGGCGAAGAAGGTGAAGCAGCAGAAGAATAATTCTGCGCTTCAAACCAAGACGGGCGGGGTCCAACAGGGCCCCGTTTTTTTGTGCAATTGCCTTGATCTCTCCGCCACGGTATGAAGAGCAAAAGACGAGAGAGGCAAAAATGTTATTGTTTGTGGGGCTTGGCAATCCTGGCGGAAAATATGAAAATAACCGCCACAACATCGGTTTCATGGCGCTTGATCAAATCGCAGATGCCAATGGCTTTTCACCCTGGCGCAACAAATTTCAGGCGGATATGTGTGAAGGAGTGCTAGAGGGCCAAAAAGTCATTTTGCTCAAACCGCAAACCTACATGAACCTTTCTGGCCAATCAGTCGGAGAGGCGATGCGCTTTTACAAACTGCATCCAAATGATATCACTGTGTTTCATGATGAACTGGATATCGCACCGGGTAAATGTCGTGTTAAAATGGGCGGCGGCCATGCTGGCCACAATGGGTTGCGCTCTATTCATCAACACCTTGGCCCAGATTACCAGCGCATTCGCTTGGGGATCGGGCATCCGGGTCACAAGGATCGCGTTGCGCCCTATGTTCTGGGTGATTTTGCAAAGGCGGACCAGGATTGGTTAAACGACATGATGCGTGGGATTGCACAAGGCGCCGCAAAACTGGCGCAAGGGGATAACGCCGGTTTCATGAACGCAGTCGCGTTACAAAGACAACCTAAAGTCAACAACACGCAAAAAGAAAACACCGAAATTGACAAACAACTTAAAGGTTCTCAAGCTGAGAGAACGGATGATCGTTCAGCAATCCAAAAGTTGATTGAGAAATTTAAGTGAGCTTTGAAACGGTTTTTTTAGAACAAGCCCGAGTTTGCGCGACTTTGGGATCGCCCTTTATGTCAAGGTTGATGCGATTGATCGCGCAGCAATATGCCGAGCATCCCACCTGTGTGAAGTTATTTTGTGAATGCAATCAAAATCCGGGAATTACTGCCGGAGTATTACCCCTTCGACTGGGGGCTGCGCTGCACGCACTTGTATTGGAAAAAATCAATCATAGCCTCGTTGAGGTCTACCCTCCTCACCCTGCCTCGGATGAAGCGCTGAGCAACGCTGTCTTCAGTGCCATTAACAGCCATGAACAGTTTATTCGCGAATGGCTAACATCTCCGCCACAGACAAATGAGGTGCGACGCGCAGCCCCGATTATTGCAGGACTAAATTCCTGTTTAGCGCGCTACCCACTGCCTGTGATGATTAGTGAATTGGGCGCGAGCGCAGGGTTTAATTTGCTGCTCGATAGATATTCATTGGATATGGGGCGAAATTTACAGCATGCCAGCAAGCCAATCTTAACCCTCTCTCCAGAGTGGATGGGACTTATTCCGGCCCAGCAACCAATGCACATTACAGATCGCGCGGGCGTCGACATCAACCCGCTTGATCCCATGGATCGTTCTGATTATTTGCGCTTGCTTTCATACACTTGGGCGGATCAATGCGATCGATTAGACCGAATTAAATCGATTGCTCCGCATCAAATTACCTCTGTCGATAAAGGGGATGCATCGCAATGGTTACCCAACCGACTTATGGCGCAACCTGATCAAACACTGCATTTCGTATTTCATACAATCGCGTTGCAGTATTTCCCTCAAGAGAGCAAAGAAAAGATTATAAAAACACTTAATGATGCTGGGAAAACAGCAACGAACACTCGTCCCTTGGCGTATATGTCAATGGAAGCCGACGACACGTTTGAGGGTGCGAAACTGACGTTACAGATCTGGCCGAAAAGTACTGTTTACAATGTGGGTCGGGCCGATTTTCACGGCCGTTGGGTCAGCTGGAGTCATCCAAATTTCGGGTAACCCTAAATGCTCAAACGGTCGAATAAATGCTGTGAATTTTCTGTACAGCCTGCTCGGGTGTCATTTCCTCACTTTCACCTGTTCGCCGACTTGTGACTTCTACAACACCATTTTTCAAACCACGCGGTCCAACCGTAATGCGCCAAGGTAAACCGATCAGATCCATTGTCGCGAACTTGCCACCTGCCCGTTCTTTGCGATCATCATAAAGTGGATCAAGCCCTAGCGTGATAAGGGATTTATAAAGACTGTCACATGCGGCATCTGCCTCTTCATCACCCTGTTTCAGGTTAACGATACCACAATGGAACGGCGTTACACCCTCGGGCCAGATAATTCCGTTATCATCATGATTTGCCTCGATCAACGCACCGATCAATCGCGATACACCGATCCCATGGCTGCCCATATGAACAGGAACATTATTGCCCTCCGCGTCTTGAACCATTGCATTCATAGATTCAGAATATTTGGTTCCGAAATAGAAAATTTGGCCAACTTCGATGCCCCGCGCGACGCGGCGGCGTTCCTCTGGGATTTGATTAAAGATGGCTTCATCATGGGTTTCATCTGTACGCGCATAAAGCGATGTAAATTCATCCAAAACACCCTGACATGCGGCGCGATCATCATAATCAATTTCGCGATCCCCAAAGCTTAGGTCAGTCACCTTGCTGTCATAGAACACTTCTGACTCGCCCGTGTCAGCCAAAACAAGGAATTCATGCGTATCATCGCCCCCAATCGGGCCACTATCCGCACGCATTGGAATCGCCTGAAGTCCCATGCGTTCATAGGTGCGCAAATAACTGACCAAATGGCGATTATAAGCATGCAGCGCATCCTCTTTGGTGAGATCAAAGTTATAGCCATCTTTCATATAAAATTCGCGTCCCCGCATTACACCAAAACGCGGGCGAATTTCGTCACGGAATTTCCACTGAATTTGATACAGTGTCATCGGCAAATCTTTGTAGGATCCAACGTGCGAACGGAAAATATCTGTGACCAATTCTTCAGCTGTTGGTGTGAACAACATATCGCGATCATGACGATCTTTCATCCGCAGCATTTCTGCTCCATAGGCATCATAACGCCCACTTTCACGCCACAAATCTGCACCCTGTAAAATTGGCATTTGAATGGGCAAGTGCCCCGCACGCAATTGCTCCTCATGGATGATATTTTCCAATTTGCGCAAAACTTTGAACCCGAGAGGCAGCCAAGAATAAATGCCAGCGCTCGCCTGCTTGATCATACCCGCGCGCAACATCAAACGATGGCTCACAATTTGGGCTTCGGCTGGATTTTCCTTGAGAACTGGCAGGAAATAACGTGACAGGCGCATATTCAACCCCATAGGTTTGTTGTTTTCGTGCCTTTCATTAACCTCCCAAATGACCCCACACAAGCCCAAGGCGCGTTTTCCCTCTTGAAACAAACGCCACACTTTCCGATGTTAGGGGAAATAAGGGATTCAAAATGGCATTACCAATCGAAAAACAGGCAACATATTGGGGCATCGGCGCAGTCGTTTTGACGCTGATGCTTTGGTATCTTGGGGATATTTTACTTCCGTTTGTGTTGGGTGCAGCTGTTGCCTATTTCTTGGATCCTGTTGCCGATCGGTTAGAGGCCTATGGCTTTTCACGCATTTCTGCGACGGCAATCATTTTTATCGGATTGTTGTTAATCATTTTGCCCACGGCCTTGTTAGCCATTGTCGTTTTGTCAAACCAAATCCAAGGATTGCTTGAGCTCACAATTAACCCCGAACGCGTTGCATCGATTGAGGCGATAATTAGATCCATACTGCCTAGTCGATTGAGCGAACAGTTTGATCTGGTCGAATCGTTACAGAAAATCGGTAGCTTTATCGGTAACCGCGCCGCTGCATTTTTCCAAAACTTTGGAACTCAGTTATTTGGTGCATTGGTTACATCTGCTGGATCGATTGTGAACATTGCAATGCTGTTTGTTATTGCGCCCATTGTGGCCGTATATCTGCTGCTAGATTGGGATAACATGGTTGCACGTATTAACGAGTTGTTGCCGCGCGATCACGCACCTGTTGTCCGTCGTTTGTGCGGTGAAATTGATGAGACCCTATCAGCATTTGTGCGCGGTATGGGCAGCGTCTGCCTAATCTTGGGAATTTATTATGCCGCGGCGCTGATGGCGGTTGGATTAAACTTTGGACTTGTCGTAGGGCTGATTGCTGGGCTCGTCACCTTCATTCCCTACGTAGGTGCATTGGTTGGTGGTGCATTGGCGCTTGGGCTGGGGTTGTTCCAGTTTTGGGGCGATTGGACATCGCTGACAATTGTGGCCGGCATCTTTTTCGCAGGACAAATGATTGAAGGAAATTACCTTACGCCGAAACTAGTGGGCAATTCCGTCGGATTGCACCCAGTTTGGCTGTTGCTCGCACTCAGCGTATTTGGCGCCTTGTTCGGTTTTATTGGGATGTTGATTGCCGTTCCGTTGGCAGCAACACTAGGGGTACTTGCGCGCTTCCTCACCTCACAGTATTTAGACAGCCAACTTTACCGTGGACTAAACGGAAAAGAATAAGAGGCACGAATGTCCGAGCAATTGATTTTTGATCTACCAACGCGCCCTGCGTTGGAACGCGGCGATTTTTTCGTTGCGCAGTGCAATGCTTTGGCGCTAGCGATGGTAGAAGACTATCAAAACTGGCCCCAAAACAAACAGTTGCTGATTGGACCAAAGGGTTCGGGTAAAACCCATCTTGCAAATGTTTGGGCGGCGCAGCGCGGCGCAACAGTTGTCGCCGCCGCTGACATTACAGAACAAATGGTTTCAACATGCGCGGCACAGGATTTGGTGATTGATGATATCCCCAGCGTCCTTGGTGATCAAACCCAAGAAACAGCGTTGTTTCATCTTCATAACCTTTGCCTTGCAAATGGAAACTCTTTGTTGATGACAGGGTGCGGAGATAGTGCCACATGGCGCTTTGCCCTGCCCGATTTAGCCTCACGGGTGGCAGGAACGCGCACCGCGCGTTTGGACATGCCCGATGATGTATTGTTTCAGGCATTGCTTGCAAAACTGTTTGCGGATCGTCAATTGTTCCCACCGCCAGATGTATTCCCTTATCTGTTGCTGCGCCTAGAACGTTCCTATGATGCCGCACAATCAGCTGTTGAACACATTGATCGGGCTGCATTGTCACGCAAACGTGCAATCACACGTAATTTTATTGGAACGATTATTGATGATATGACTGGCGATTGATTGTTGCATCACAAAGAAATGCTGATTTAAGACAGAACGACAAAGAGAGAGCTATACATGTCATCAGAGCAAAAAGAAGCGTCAAAACGCTGGACACAAATGGATGGGATCATAGACCCCACTCAGCCAGAAACGGGCTTGTCCAGAGTGGGCGTTATTGATGTCGGCTCAAACTCGGTCAGAATGGTGGTATTTGATGGCGCTGCACGTTCACCTGCTTATTTTTTCAATGAAAAAGTCATGTGTGAACTCGGCGCAGGTCTGTCTGAAACAGGCATCCTGAACCCGAAAGGGCGGCAACGTGCATTGGCAGCAATTGCGCGGTTTGTTCAAATGGCGCGTGCAATGGACGTTCCAAAATTGAATGCTGTCGCCACTGCAGCGGTACGTGATGCGAAGGATGGAAAAGCCTTTTGCAAAGAGGTGTTAGACCTAACGGGACAACACATTTCCATAGTGAATGGAGAAGAAGAAGCGCGCCTATCTGCTCAGGGTGTTTTGCTGGGTTGGCCAGGGTCGTACGGATTGGTCTGCGACATTGGCGGTTCATCAATGGAACTGGCCGAAATTTCGGGCGGTGTTGTGGGGAAATGTCTGACTTCAAATTTGGGCCCGCTACAATTAAAGGAGATTAAGGGCGGCGAAAAAGCGCGCGCAAAAGAAATCAAAGCGACTGTAAAGTCTTTGGCCAAACAAATGGGACCACAGCACAATCGTTTATTTCTGGTTGGGGGATCTTGGCGCGCGTTAGCCCGGATTGACATGCATCGCCGAGGCTATCCACTGCATGTGTTACATGAATACAGAATGAACAGCGCCTCAGTACGCGCGACGATCGACTATTTGGCAAACGAGGAGCACGAGGACTTGCGCTTGTCATGTGGAGTGTCGCAAAACAGGATGGCCTTGGTTCCATATGCCGCGGAGGTTTTGGATCGACTATTGAAAGAATTCAACCCTGCCGACATTGCGATATCAAGCTATGGCATTCGTGAAGGTATGCTTTATGAAGTCATGCCTGATGAAATGCGCGCGGCAGACCCATTATTGGCAGCCAGTCGGTTCATTGAAGAAAAGGACGCGCGTGTGCCCGGATTTGGTGACCGATTGTACGATTTTGTGCTTCCTTTGTTTTCAGATGCTGAAAGCGATTTTCAACGGATCATTCGCGCGGCGTGTTTGTTACATGATGTCAGCTGGCGCGCGCATCCCGATTTTCGCGCTAATTTGTGCTTTGAAACGGCAACACGCTCGAACTTGGGCGGACTTAAACATTGGGAACGGGTCTTTTTAGGCGTTTCACTACTTCATCGGTATAGGAACAAACGCGAGGGGTCATCCTATTCAGATTTGTTTCCTCTCCTTAGTAATGAAGAAATGGAGCAGGCCGAAATTTTGGGCAAAGCAATGCGTATTGGCGCCATGTTGTGGGTAAAAGACAACAAAAAACGTGCCGCATTGAAATGGAATCCTAAAACACGTCATTTGGCTTTAGAACTCAGCCAAGAAAACGCAGACCTCTATGGAGAGGTCTGCGAAGCAAGGTTGCACTCTCTTGCTACGACGTTGGATGCAACGACTAGCTTGTCACTAGTGTAGGGTTTTGTTGCTGCAAACTGACCTGTGAGGCAATTTGCGCCTCAGTATAGGATCCTGGTAGCGTCGCCACTGCAGAACCGTTTAAATTCACAACCACTTGATCTGCAGATACCGTGTATGTGACTGGAGGAGTGCCCGAGAATGCAGTAGGGTCGTAAGTAATAACAATTCTATCCTCGGTTGGTTCAAAAAATTCGATGACAGGCACGCATGCAGACACTAGCATCTGGCTTGTGTGAACATTAAATTCATCAGATCCCTCGCCATCATATGCAAGATCATCTGATGCAATGTGCAACACGTCATCTCCAGGACCGCCATAGAGCGTATCGGCACCATCGATGACGTCATTCCCATATCCGCAGTCAAGGGTGTCTTTACCTTCCAGACCATTGAGCGTGTCGTTACCAGCACGCCCATCAAGATTATTTGGATCTTCTGTACCTATATATTCATCGTTAGCAGACTTCGAATTATCATCTTCGGGCGAAAAAATTTCATAAATTCCCCACCCAACTGCCACTGGCAGCAAAAACGCAAGTGCAAGCATTAACCTATACCTAACTAAATATAGCCACCGTCAAATAAATTACCCTTTTGGATTACTTAATACAACTAAATCGCCATTTTTATTCATGTTGCGGAAACAATGCGTCCCAATTCGGCCTTATTTATGTCAAAAACTGACTAAATCT
This sequence comes from uncultured Paracoccaceae bacterium, assembly GCA_965657135.1. Taxonomy (GTDB): domain Bacteria; phylum Pseudomonadota; class Alphaproteobacteria; order Rhodobacterales; family Rhodobacteraceae; genus HIMB11. The sequence continues at coordinate 16,696 of CBFHNF010000023.1, read as the reverse complement.
AGCCATAATTCATAGGATAGAACTGCCAATTGTCACAATTTAGCCCTAATTTTGTCGAATCGGGTGTTGAACACGATGCTTCTTCCGCGCCTCTTAAACGCAGTTCCTATAGGCAGACCTTAAGTGGGGAACGGAAAGGCGTTCGCTGCTTATAAATGCCTGTGTCACACTCAAACCGTTTGGTGGTTTAGTGAGAAAATCGACATTTAAACACATCGTCAAATCGCAGAAATATCCGCGAAAGGCTTTTATCCCTGCGTCTGTGAGCTTCGTATTTCCTCATAGGCCCAATTTGCTTGGATGAGCCGTTTCTCGGCAAGTTTCATCGCCTCTTCTGGTAGGCCCCGCGCGATCATACGGTCAGGATGATATTCGCGAACCAGCGCACGCCACGCCTGTCGAACGGTGCCTAAATCTGACTGTGGATCCAACCCCAGTACGCAATAAGGATCGGGATTTTGATCTGGAACGTAACGGGCGCGCATATTGGCAAAATCACGTGAGGGAACGCCAAAAATCTCGGCGACCTGTTTTAGAAATACATTTTCATTTGGGTGATAGGTTCCGTCTGCAACCGCGATATGAAATAAACCCTCTAATAGGTCCACCAGCGCTTGATGCCCTGCCCCAAACATATCCCGAATGCGTGCCGCATAAATATCAAACCCCGCAACATCCCGGCGGGCTAGGTCGAAAACACGCGCCGCATTTCGTGTTTCAGATTCGGGAATGTGAAACACTTGACGAAAGGCAGTTACCTCATCGCGTGTGACAAGCCCGTCAGCCTTGGCCATCTTTGCACCCAAAGCAATGACCGCAATTGTAAATCCAATCGTACGTTCGGGTGGGGTGCGCAATTTTTCGAAAACGGCCGAAAGCCCTTCACCCTGCGCAAGTGCGGCAAGCGCTTCTGTTATGCGTTTCCAAATTGACATATGTGCATCCTAGTAAGCCGCAGCTTAAAGCATTTTTTGCAACAGCACCAGATCAAGCCATTGATCAAACTTGCGCCCAACTTCTGAGAGCGTCGTGATCCGCTGAAACCCAAGTTTTTCGTGAAACTTCACACCCGCAGGGTTCCCAGAGCTGACCCCTGCAAACATTGAATGCGCGCCTCGCACTCGTGCGTGTTCTAATGTGTGCAGCATGATCGTTCGACCGACCCCACCGCCAAAATGATCAGGATGTAATTGTACCGTGTGCTCCATCGTGTGGGCATAACCGACACCTCCACGAAATTGTCCATACGTTGCAAATCCAACAATCGTTCCATTGCATTCGGCCACAAAAAAACCGTGTCCTTTTTGCTGACGCTGCGAAATCTCTTGTATCACGTCAGTGACGGATTTTTCCGCGGAATTGAATGTCACCATTGTATCGCGAATATAATGGTTCCAAATATATGCGATACCCTGAGCATCAGTTGCCACTGCATCCCGTATTAGGACGTTAGGTTTACTGTTCCCTTTGGGGTTGTAAGTGTTGCCCGAAATAATGGCACCTCCGATCCACGTACATCAACGCGCGGATCCGAATGTAGCGGGCTTAGAAAGGAACGCAAGGAAATTGCATGCGGATGGCAAACTTCAAATTTTTCGAGCCGACACCCAACATCAGGCAACCGTTCTGCGGGGGTTTTAGCCCCCATCCAATCAATTATTGCGGGTGCAAACCCATCCAAAGGAAGCTTGCCTGATTTTGGCACGGTGATCTGCCATGTTAAATCCCCTCGTGACACTGTCATCAATTCCCCTGTGCCCATCAATGTTTTGCCAATCACGCGACGTGGTTTTTCGGTGCCCATCACCCAATTCGTCAAACGCATGTCCCCGGAAAATTCATCCAATGAAAACCATCGTGCGCGCTCTGGCTTTGGTGCTGAGGGGTCAATCGCGATGAGTTCAAGGTAAACATCCCCTAAATTCAACAGTTTGTTGTGGGTGCCAAAGAGGTTATGTTTTCCCCCCTCTGAGAGGGAAACGCCAAGACGCTCTTCTAACACTGCAGCATCACGCGCAAGATTAGTTGAACTTAGTACGATATGATCAAGTGTAAGCATGGATTATAGGACGACCATTTCTTGCAAGATATTAGTGCTACCAACGTTAACGCCGACAAAAAATGTTATGCTTTCGGAGCGCTTACGTGTGGTGTGATTTCCTTTCGTTTTTGGACGGCTTCACGCCAGCTCATGTAACTGATCGAACCAACGATGATGAGTCCACCCGCAATCACAAACGGATCTATGGGTTCTCCGAAGAAAAGTGCGCCCAATGATACGGCCCAAATAAGCTGTAGAAAAGCGACGGGTTGCGTCACACTTACGGGTGCGGCAGCAAAAGCAAGTGTCATGGTATAATGACCCGCAGTTGCCAGTGCAGAAACGGCGAATAGGATCAGCAGCTCTTGTGAAGTTGGAGGTACCCATACGACAAAAGCCAAAGGAGCTAATCCGATCGAGGTCACAATTGAAAGCATAACGACTACCATCGCAGCATTTGTTTTACCGCTAAGGTGTTTTGCAGTCAGATAGGAACTGGCCATGAACACCGCAGTGGCCAGCATTGCGATGTGGCCATCGCTTACTTCTCTGAAGCCGGGTCGCAGGATAATCATTGCTCCGATCAACGCCCCAAACACGGCAATCAGACGCCGCATCGCAATTGTTTCACCCAAAAACAATGCGGCACCCAACGTGACATAGACGGGCGATAAATAATTCATCGCGGTCACGTCGGCAATCGGAATACGAGCCATCGCATAAAACCAAAGTGTTACAGCAATCGTATGAACAAACCCGCGAAAGGCGAAAATTGGTCCCAGACCGTTTAGTCCACCTGCGCGTCGCAAGGCAGGTATCATAGGTATCAAGAACACAAGGCCCAACACATACCGAAGGAACGCAGCCTCAGCCGCTGGTATCCGCGTTCCTGCCAATTTAACAAGCGCCGTTACACCAACAAACAAAATCCCTGTTAAGATCATCCATCCAACGCCAATCAATGGGTTTTTAGCTCGCACGGAATGAAGCGTTGTCGTCACGGCAGGAATCCTTTTACATCTTAAATAGCAGGCTGAATGCAATTAGCCACATCACAATGGCAATCACGAAATCCAAAACCTGCCACGCCTGTGAATTTTGGAACAGGGGTGACAAAAACCGTGCACCAAACCCAAGAGAGAAAAAGAAAACAAAGCTCGAACTGATCGCACCAATCCCAAATATCCATCGCTGGTCCGATTGCGCGGCGAGTGAACCGATCAGAACAACAGTATCCAAATAAACATGGGGGTTTAGCCAGGTCAGCATCAAGCAAATCATTATGGATTTCCACAAATCATCTTCAGCTGATCCATGTTCCATCTTTGCCCCGCCTTTCAGCGCGGATAAAAATGCCCGAAGTCCATAGACACACAAAAACGCAGCACCAAAATAGCGCAAATAATTTACGACATTCGGATAAGTTTCGACGATCACTCCAAATCCGGCTACCCCCGCACCAATCAAAAGTGCATCAGATATCGAACAGACTAGGACCAGCGGCAGAACATGCCGACGCAGCAATCCAGCACGCAAAACAAATGCGTTTTGCGCACCAATTGCCAATATAAGTGAAAATCCAAGCGCAAAACCGCTTGCTAAAGTAGTAAACATCCATCCCAACTTGAATAGCAGTCAATTCCACATGTTAGGATCGTCTAGCCACTTAAACAATAGCAGAATTTTCCACAGGCATTGGGGCCTTTACCCCCTCTGGTGCGATGTATGATCCCGCTTTAGTATTAGGTGCGTGTGATAATAACCCCTGTGACACCAGGCTCTTCAAACTTCTGTGAAACGTGGGCTGCGTGATGTTACGCGTTAGTTCATGGTTCTTGATATCTTCTGAGCGGGCAATTCCACCGTTCGCTGCAATCACCAGCCGCACTGCGTAAAACACATCTTTTTCATTCTACGTTAACTTACCTAAACCAAGATCCCGCTCCATTCCCAAGAGCAATTCGCGTAATTGTGATACGTTCAAATAACGTTGTGTCGACATTTCCATCCCTTTCTGCCGATCTATCCCTAAGTTATCTGTATCTAATAGCACAAAAGACTAACTTTGGAGCAGTAATAATTATCCTTTTGTATTTTTTATACTACTATTTTCCATATATATTTCATTCAAATAATGTACACAAATTCATTTTAATTAATATAATCAATATTTTAAATGGTATTACAATAAAATTCACCGCCACAACCTTTGGTAATATAATGATATTGCTCACACGCCTTAAAATTACCAAAATTAAAGAATTGCAACCAAACCAATGAAAGTTGGGACTTATACAAAGAATCAAAACTGGCGGACACTGCTGGCCCGCCATTAAAATTAGAGTGATTGCATCACTTCGTCGTTTGCTTCAAAATTGGTCGTGACGCGTTGAACGTCATCATCATCTTCTAATGCGTCCACTAATTTCATAAGAGATTGCAACCCTTCGACATCCAATTCAGTCGTTGTTGTCGGCTTCCAAATCAATTTTGTTGATAGGCTTTCGCCTAAATCTGCTTCAAGCGCGCTGGATACTTCATGCAGATCCGTATCAGCACAATAAATCAAATGCCCATCTTCTGAGCTTTCGACATCTTCTGCACCGGCTTCGATGGCAGACATCAAAACATCATCTGCGTCGCCAACACCCGCTTCATACGCAATTTCACCTTTGCGCTCGAACATGAAACCGACGGATCCCGTTTCCCCTAGGTTGCCGCCATTCTTGGAAAATGTTGAACGCACGTTCGACGCAGTTCTGTTGCGATTATCGGTCATCGCTTCTACGATCACGGCAATCCCATTTGGGCCGTAGCCCTCATACCGGATTTCTTCGTATTCTTCGCCATCGCCCGCAGTTGATTTTTTAATCGCGCGTTCGATTACGTCCTTTGGGACAGAACTTGACTTCGCTTCTTTCACAGCCAAGCGCAAACGTGGGTTTTTCTCTGGATCAGGATCCCCCATTTTTGCTGCCACTGTAATTTCTTTGGATAATTTTGAAAACAGCTTTGAACGCGCCGCATCTTGGCGCCCTTTACGGTGCTGAATGTTTGCCCATTTGGAATGGCCTGCCATTGTTCCCTCCTGGTTGAATTGGTCCTGTCTGTCTTATTCGTCTACGCACAAATGGGCAAGCCCGATCACAACGGAAAGACCCAAGGTATGGCAGCAGAAACCAAAATACCAATCGACAGGTTCAAAGGAATTCCAATGCAGACCCATGCGGCGATATCGGGACTAATTTCAATCATGCTTCATTCTTTTTGGGAGACACAAGCGCCATTCCAATCAGCATAAACGCAAGTGCGACAAACACATAAATTGTTAGGGATTCATCTAGCAAGATGACCGACCAAACAACGCCAAAAAGCGTCACAAAGTAACTAACCTGTGCGGCAAAAGTTGCCCCAACGCGGCCAACTAGCCAAACATACCCAGCATAAACCAAAGCGTGTAAAACTGCTGATGCGATCAATGCCAGTTCAGGCGCACCAATGCCGTCCAATGGGTTAATCCATTGATCCGTCCACAGGGTCAGCGGCGCAATTACGATCATTCCAACCAATGACGCCCCCCACAACGTTTCAATTGCGTTGTGATGAAGTGTCCCGAATTTCGCAATATAATTGCCCTCGACACCATAAAAGAATGGCGCAGCCAAAGCGACGGGTATGAATAACACGGCCATTTTGTCTGGCAAGCTTGCCTCAGGCAGCACCAAAACAGAAACCCCGATCATTCCACTGATCAACCCCATCAAACGCAGCGTTGAAAATCGTTCATTTCCGATGCCAATCGCGATTGGAAACGCAAACATGGGCACCGCGGCAATACAGATGGCCAATGCATACCCCGGAACATGCACAGCCGCCGCGTAGGAGGCATAATTTGGGAAAACGGTTCCAATGAATGCAACGATAGCGAATAAACGCAAGGATGCCAGCGTGATGCGGGGTATCCCGCCCTTTAGCAGGATGATTGCACCCAAAAAAACAACGCCTATGGCAAATTGCCAAAAGATTAATCCAAGCGGCAAGTGCCCAGTGCTTACGGCAATTTTACTCAGTGGTATGCCAGCCCCCCACCCTACGCCAAACAACATCAGCGCAGCATAGGGAAAATATTTTCCGTTCATGGACTGCTGGCCTCTAACAAACCACCGTGACGGATCATTTTGACGCTTATCGCTTTACCCGTACGATCCTCTGTTTCAACAAATAGACCACTTAGTGTGGCGGGGCCTTCCGCGGGTGTAAAACGATCTTTGGACATGCCGGTTACAAATCGGCGCATCGGTTCGCATTTGTCCATTCCAATGACACTATTATAGTCACCACACATTCCAGCATCGGATTGATAGGCCGTTCCAGCAGGCAAAATCATCGCATCAGCGGTGGGCACATGTGTGTGTGTGCCCACGACGATTGACGCACGCCCATCGCAAAAATGACCCATCCCCATTTTCTCAGAGGTCGCCTCGCAATGGATATCAATCAAACTGGCTTGAACAGATCCCCCTAACGGATGAGACCGCAGCACCTGATCCACTGCTGAAAACGGATCATCAAAGGGACGCTTCATGAACACTTGCCCCAGCACCTGAGCGACCAAGATTTTGCGCCCTCTTTGATCACTAAATATTCTCGCACCGCGCCCGGGCGCTGATTTTGCGTAATTCAGGGGGCGAATAATACGAGGTTCGCCTTCAATAAACGTCATCATGTCTTTTTGATCAAAGGCATGATCCCCAAGCGTGATGCAATCGGCACCCGCATCCAAAATGGCCTTTGAATGCGCACCGTTCAATCCTGCGCCGCTGGTTGCGTTTTCACCATTCACGACAATGAAATCTAATTTCCACTTCCCGCGCAACTCGGCCAAATGATCTAATATCGCAGCACGTCCTGCGCGTCCGACGACATCACCTAAAAATAAAATCCTCATATATATTGCCCTAAGACGCACGTCTCAAAAGTGCAAGCAGCGTTTTGCTCCGCGCAAGACATAATGTCGCAATTTAAGCACGAAACGCGATTTCAAAACAAGTCACCCGTCCTGGACAGTGATTTATTCATCCCACGGTAAAAAAAGGGAGAGGTAATATGGCTATAAAATCGCCATTCACAGAATTAGAAATAAATCGTTCCAAATCGGGGTTTTAGCAACGGCACAGTGTCGAAATCGCACTCATTTCAAAAGCGATCTTGATTGGCTTGGTTATTTGGGCCTTGATTTGGCCCGCAAATGCAAACAGTGCGCTTGGCGCCTTAATTGGCGTCTACTGGAAGGATTCAACCAATTTTATATCATTATAGTTGGATTGTTTTTGGCACGCATTTCACGGGGTCGTACCGAACGTGAATTCATCATAAGGTGCGTTATTGCACCTGCGCTGGTGTGTTTTGCTTGGATGACTATCTTGGGTGGTACTGCGATCGACCTTTAGCTGACAGGGAATGCAGACGGTGCAATTATTGGGGCATCCAACACTGCAAAATTGTTCGTAAAACTAGGGGAAATGATTTCAGGACCACTTCTTTCAATCATTACCGTAATTTGTGTCGTCTTGATTATGACATTCTTGGTCACATCCGCTGATTCTGGTATTTTGGTGATGAACACCATTATGTCAGGTGGCGATCAAAATATCGGTAATAAGCACAAGGTTGTTTGGGGCTTGATCCTGACAGCGGTGGTTGGCGTTCTGCTGATTGCAGGTCAAAACAACGCTGGTTCTGACCCGATGGAGGCACTGCGCAGCGCCATGATCATTGGTGCGTTGCCGTTCACAATGGTTATGGGGCTTATGTGTATTGCCCTTGCCAAAACGCTTTATCGTGATGGTTTGCGTGAAAAACAAAACAGCTAATTCAATCTGTAATGGCGCGTCATCGCGCCATTACGCCATCTTATTCAATCATATTTCGATAATTTCGCGTTCTGTTACGATCATATCCAAAGGTTGGTCAGTTGCCTCAAGCGGCAACTCATCTTCTTCTTGAGCGCTATAGGCAAATCCGATCGCCATAGTTGCCCGTTTTGCGCGCAACAATTCCAAGGTGCGATCATAAAATCCACCCCCATATCCGAGACGGCCACCCGCTCGCGTAAAGGCAACCAACGGAACAATAACCAATTCAGGTTCAAAATAATCCGCTACCTCTGGCACGCGCGCGCCAAAAGGGCCATCAACCAGCGTGCAATCTGGTTCCCAACGCGAAAACAACAAGGGCGCGGCCTGTTTCACAATAACAGGAACGCCAACACAGCCATGGGCCGCGACTTCGGCCATTGCAGGAAGTGGATCAATTTCAGTACGAATAGGCATATAGCCCGCTGTCGCCACACCACGATAACCCGCCAATACGGATGACAATAGACCCGCTGACGACCCTGTCGTTTCGGCATGCGCCGCTTTTCGACGAGCAAACGCGGCTGTTCGCGCAACTGCCTTTTGTTCATCAAAGGTCATAATAGGAATACTCCAGCCAACGTAAGAAAGGCGAAAAAGCCCACAACATCAGTGACTGTCGTTACAAATGCCCCAGATGCAAGCGCAGGATCAACGCCAAATCTTTCCAACAAAACAGGGATCGCCGTCCCAGCCAATCCCGCCACCACCAAGTTGATGACCATCGCCAACGCAATGACGTATCCCAATGCGGGCGAGCCGAACCAGACAACACCAATAATTCCCATGACAACAGCAAATATTAATCCGTTGATCAGACCAACAGAAATTTCACGCGTGATGACGCGCCCGACGTTTGATCCCGTCAAATCCTTGGTTGCAATTGCGCGCACGGCCACTGTTAAACTTTGTGTACCCGCATTCCCGCCCATTGATGCGACAATCGGCATTAACACTGCCAGCGCAACGAACGTGGCAATTGTATCCTCAAATATGGATATAACGAGTGACGCCAGGATGGCAGTAAACAGATTAACGGCCAACCACGGTAAACGTTGCTTGGTGGTCTCAATGATACTATCGTTTAGGCTGCTTTCACCGACACCAGCAAGGCGAAGAATGTCTTCTTCATGTTCTTCATCCAGAACGATCATCGCATCATCGATTGTGATCATGCCGACCAATCTTCCATCCTCGTCGACAACGGGTGCAGAAATGAGGTGATATTGATTAAAGGCATAGGCAACATCCCCCTCATCCTGAGTTGCTGGAAAGACTTCAAAAACCTGCTCGCACAGATCCACAAGGGCAACATCATGCTTGGCTGACATTAACCGTCCCAAGGTAACGTTTCCAATTGGACGCATGCGCGGGTCGACCAAAACCACATGATAAAACTGCTCTGGTAAATTCTGATGGTTTTGGATGAAGTCGATTGCATGTCCAACCGTCCAATGTTCGGGCGCTTTGACCACTTCGCGCTGCATCAAACGACCAGCTGAATATTCCGGGTACTGCAACGATCGCTCTATCGCCGCGCGATCCGTGTCATCGAGCGCGTCTAGGATCTGATCCTGTTGCTTTTGTTCTAGATCCTCAAGAAGATCGACAACGTCGTCGCTGTCCAGATCACGAATAGCCTCGGCTAAAACTTCTGGTTTTAAGTAGGAAATGACCTCTTCGCGCAGCGTATCGTCTAGCTCAGACAAGACATCTCCGTCGAAATCTCGATCATACAACAGGATCAGTCTACGCCTGTCATATAGGCCAATCTGCTCGAGTAAATCGGCGATATCAGCGGGGTGCAAACCATCCAGTAGATGCAACAAGGCATCCCGATCCCCGCGATCAACCGTAAACAATACAGCAGAAACATCACGTGGCGAAAGCGAGTAATCAACAGCATCTTTGTCTGTATCAGGTTCTCGAGTCAGGTTACGATCATCCATGATTACCCCATTTCCGGTGCCGTTATCTTATTGCTATTCCGACAGGTCTTACAATCCAAAAACCGCTAGCACATTTCAAAAATTCAAAGCATATACTTATTACATATTCGGTAGAAGACGCAAGACGAGGATACGATGATCAGGCGCAAAATTATTCGGGGTCGGGTTCTTTCTTTCACTGAAAATCCATTCAATTTTGACTTTAATTTAGACTCATTAAACATTGATATTAAATATATTTACATCAAAAATGGAACTATTGAATATATATCAAATACGCCAGATTCAGATACCGACTATGCCAATATCAACATCACGGATCATACAAACAAACTGTTGATGGCCGGCTTTATTGATGCCCATGTGCATTATCCACAAACCGCTATAATCGCCAGCTGGGGCAAGCGTCTGATTGATTGGTTGAACACTTACACCTTTCCCGAAGAGATGCGGTTTCAGGATCCAGCTTACGCCCAAAAGACCGCCGCGCGATATATGGATTTCGCACTTCAAAACGGCACAACAACAATGGCAAGTTACTGCACAATTCACCCCGAAAGCGTTTCAGCGTTTTTCACCGAAGCCGCGCGGCGCAATATGTGCGTAGTCGCTGGTAAAACCTGCATGGACCGCAACGCACCAGTTGGATTACGCGATACTGCGCAAACAGCTTATGATCAAAGCAAAGCATTGCTGCAACAATGGCATAATCAGGGACGTGCCCACTATGCTATTACGCCCCGTTTCTCGCCAACATCGACCCCAGAGCAACTCGAGGCATTGGGCAGTTTATGGGCGGAATTTCCCGAGTGCTTGATGCAAACCCATTTATCCGAGCAAACCGACGAAATTGCATGGGTGCGCGAACTGTTTACTAACGCGCGCGATTATCTGGACACGTATGAACACTTCGGTCTGCTGGGACAACGTGGCGTATATGGGCATTCAATCCACCTTGAACCACGTGAAGCAGATAGATTGGCCGAGGTGGGTGCAGCCGTCGTGCATTGTCCAACCTCAAATATGTTTATTGGATCGGGCCTGTTTAATCTGGCCTCAGTGATGGAACATGGAATTACTACAGGATTGGCGACTGACACGGGTGGAGGGTCCAGTTTTTCGATGCTGCGCACCATGGCAACCGCTTATGAAATTGCGCAGACCCACGGTGTTGCCCTTCATCCCGCACAACTGCTGTGGTTGGCAACCTGCGGATCCGCGAAAGCTTTGCATCTACACCACCACATCGGAAACATCGCGGTCGGTATGTCCGCTGATATAATCGCGCTTGATTTGGCATCGACACCCGCCATCGCGCAGCGTAGTGCGCGTGCGAATGACATTTGGGAAGAAATTTTTCCAACCATTATGATGGGCGATGATCGCGCAATTGCGGCAACTTATGTCGCGGGTGAAAAGGTCTGATCGAACTTACCCCGCCAATTTCAGTGCAAGTTTGTTATGTGTTTCAATTAAATTTGGGAGATCGACAGTCATCATGTGCCAGTCCCGCACAATTTGACGTCCCTGCACAAACAGATGGCGCACTTTAGTAGGGCCTGCAATCACCAATGCAGCAGGATCCCAACTGCCTGCGGTTTCGATGCCAGCAATATCCCAAAGTGCGATATCAGCGCGCTTTCCAACTGCGATGCGCCCACATTCTGGACGCCCCAAGACATCAGCGCCCCCGCGTGTTGCGATTTCCAGCGCTTCTCGCGCACTCATGGCGTCTGCGCCGTTTTGCACACGTTGCAGCAGCATGGTTTGACGGGCCTCATCCATCAGGTTCGCGATGTCATTACTCGCCGACCCATCAACTCCTAAACCGACCTTAACACCGCGATCGCGCATCGCACGCACGGGCGCGATACCAGAGCCCAAGCGGCAATTCGAACAGGGGCAATGCGCAACACCTGTCCCTGATTTTGAAAATAAATCAATCTCTTGACCATCCAGTTTTACGCAGTGGGCATGCCACACGTCATCCCCAGTCCACCCCAAATCTTGAGCGTATTGCCCCGGACGACACCCGAATTTTTCTAAAGAATATGCAATGTCTTCGTCGTTTTCTGCAAGATGTGTGTGTAGAAACACTCTTTTATCTCGTGCCAACACTGCTGTGTCACGCATGAGGTCACGACTGACTGAAAACGGAGAACATGGGGCAACACCAACTCGCACCATTGAGGATTCCGATGCATCATGAAATTGATCTATGACGCGAATACAATCATTTAGAATGTGCTTTTCATGTTCCACAAGATGATCTGGCGGCAGGCCACCATCACTTTCTCCGATGCTCATCGCGCCCCGTGTTGGGAAAAAGCGTAATCCAACCTCTGCTGCACCTTCGATTGTGTCGTCCAAACGAGATCCATTCGGAAATAGATATAAATGATCCGAACTCATTGAACATCCGGACAAAGCCAATTCACTTAATCCCAGCATTGCAGAGATGCGCATTTCATCAGGCCCAAAGCGCGCCCAAATTGGATACAAGGTTTGCAGCCACCCAAACAATAATGCATCCTGCCCGCCGGGCACCGCGCGCGTCAGGGACTGATACAAGTGATGGTGCGTATTCACCAAACCTGGCGTGACGATAGCCTGCCGTGCATCAACAACTTCGCAGCCAGTTGGAACCGTGATGTTATCTGCGATCTGCACGATCATCCCATCATGCAAGAGGATATCCTGCCCCCGTAACTCGCGACGATCATCATCCATTGTTAAGATCGTGTGCGCATTTTTAATAAGCCATTGCCCCATCACTCATGTATCTCCTTGCGCAAAATCGCCAACACCTCAGCATGCAATTGGGGCGTCGCCGCTGCCAGCACGCGCCCCCCTAGATGCGCCTTTTGCCCCCTCCAGTCGGTCACAATGCCTCCTGCTGCTTCGATCACGGCGATGGGCGCTTGAATGTCATAGGCGTTCAATCCCGCTTCGATGACCAAATCTATCTGACCCAATGCCAAAAGCGCATATGCGTAACAATCCATCCCATAACGTGTCAGCCGCGCATGCCGCGCAACGGCATGAAACGCCCGCGCCTCTGACGCGCTGCCAACTTCGGGCAATGTGGTAAAAAGTGTTGCATCCGACAGGAATTTTGTGGGTCGCACACCAAGTTGTCCTTCGCCAAATGGCCCCACCATTTCGCAAAACCCTAATCCACCCCAAAATCGCTCGCCAATATAGGGCTGATCGATCATACCAAAAACGGGGCCGTGTCCAATTTTTTCAAGGGAGATCAAAACACCCCATGTCGGCGTACCGCTGATAAAACCGCGCGTTCCATCTATGGGATCCAAAACCCAGCGATATCCGCTGTGCCCCTGTGTTTCGCCGAACTCTTCGCCCAGAACGCCATCCTCGGGCCGGGCAGCCGACAGAACCTTTCGCATCGCCTGCTCCGCTGCGCGATCCGCCTCTGTTACGGGATCAAACCCATTGGCCAGCTTATTCTCAGCGCTCAGTGTCGATGTACGAAACAATGGAAGTATGACAGAGCGTGCCGCATCCGCCATAGCGTGTGCGGTATTTAAAACGTGTTCGGGTATCGGTGTAGACATTATGGAGCCTTGCGCAAAAGTATCCCTTTTGCGCTAGACCATCAATCAGGTCAAATCAAGACACGTCACTTAGGACACGCGCCAAATCAAACAAACGGCGTCGTTGATTTTCGGGAATCGCGTAATACGATCGCAAAAGCTCGAGAGCTTCTTTATCTGACATCACATCAGCGGGTGCCATACCTGCCTCAGCAGGCACATTATTGTCTTCGATCCCCTCAAAAAAGAATGAAATATCCACTTGAAGCGATTTCGAAATATCCCACAATCGGGATGCGCTAACACGGTTTGCGCCAGTTTCATATTTTTGAATCTGCTGAAATTTAATTCCAACTTGATCCGCAAGCTGCTGTTGGGTCATTCCAACCAACCATCTGCGGTGTCGAATGCGTCTGCCCACGTGTTGATCGACGGGATGTGCCATGTTGTTTTCCTTTGCCTAAACAAGCCGCTAATTGTGTTAACGACAAAAAACCGATCAATTTGAGAATTAATCGCAAGCGCATGACCACATCCCAAGCATGCAACCATAAGGTAGCATGTCCGATGCGCAGCGTGGAAGAACACATTCTCATATTGATGGCACTCATAAGTATAGGTGCAATTTAGGCGTGTAACCGAACGGCATAGTAAATCGCGCGTCAATTTCCCACGCCCCATTCTACCCAATTGCGTTTGACAATTTTTTCCACGCCCGATTAGGTGTTAGAAAAAAGCAAGGAGCCCCCATGAAAGCGCTGCGAGTGCATGCATTTGATGCCCCCATTGAATTTAGCGATATCGATATTCCTGAACCAACACAGGGACAAATTCGGGTCAAAATTGCATCCTGTGGTTTGAATTTCGCCGATTTGCTTATGCAAAAAGGAACCTATCAGGACACACCCAAACCGCCCTTTACGTTGGGTATGGAAGTCGCCGGAATTGTGGATGCCGTTGGACCAGATACCAAAGGCCCCGCAGTGGGCGCACGCGTCGCGGTGTTTGGTGGACAAGGCGGCCTGGCTGAATACGGCTGCTTTGATGTAGATCGTTGCCTAGAAATCCCCTCCAGTATGCCGTTTTCCGATGCGGCAGCGTTGCAAATTGCCTATGGGACATCGCACGTCGCATTGGATTACCGTGCAGCATTAAAACCTGGGGAAACCTTATTGGTCCTAGGAGCTGCGGGTGGCGTAGGTTTAACAGCCGTAGAATTGGGAAAATTAATGGGCGCACGCGTGATCGCGGTTGCACGGGGTGCTGACAAGTGTCAGATCACTAAACGAGCTGGCGCAGATCACGTCATCGATGCAACGGATGTGGATTTACGGGCCGAACTGAAAGCCCTGGGTGGTGTTGATGTGGTGTACGATCCAGTTGGAGGCGATCAATTCAAGGCAGCCTTTCGCGCCTGCAATCCAGAAGCGCGCATTTTAACTATTGGATTTGCAAGCGGTGATATCCCGCAGATCCCTGCAAACCACCTTCTCGTCAAAAATATTACTGTGCTTGGGTTCTATTGGGGGGGATATTTGGCCTTCAAACCCCAGATCGTTCGCGACAGCCTAAGCCAATTGGTCAGCTGGCATAACAAGGGTGAACTAAACCCCCACATTAGCCACCTTTTGCCATTCGATCAGGCCGAAGCAGGTCTTGATTTGCTGCGATCACGCAAATCTACAGGCAAGGTTGTTATTCACGTAAATCCTGATATGAGTTGACAAATAAAAATTTCACAAAGTTTCTTGGCAAAAAATCTTGAAAATTCTGCGCGAAATAACGATATTCAGCACAGGATCGATAGTTACCCGCTATTCGGCTATTGGAGGTAATAAAATGGCAGACAATTACACAATGCGCTCTGCAATGGGCGCACGTGCCGCGCAGATAGACGCAGGTCTTCGCGCACACATGAACAAAGTCTACGGAACAATGTCCGTTGGCATGCTAATAACAGCGCTTGCTGCATGGGCAATCGCGGGCCTAGCAGTAACAACGGACCCAGCAAATGCAGCGGGCCAGATGCAAAACGGCACAATGCTAACTGCATTGGGTGCGGCAATCTACACATCCCCACTTCGTTGGGTTATTATGCTTGCTCCGCTGGGAATGGTCTTTGGATTTGGCGCGGTTGCAAATCGCACAAATGCAGCTGGCGCTCAGTTGTTCTTTTACGCTTTCGCAGGTCTTATGGGCCTATCGCTTAGCTCAATCTTCATCTTTTACACAACGTTCTCAATCATCCAGACGTTCCTTGTCACGTCCATCGCATTCGCAGGACTGTCGCTTTGGGGATACACAACGAAGAAGGATATTAGCGGTTGGGGATCATTCCTCATCATGGGTGTCATCGGAATTCTGGTTGCGTCTATCATCAACATTTTCTTAGGATCACCAGCGATTGCGTTTGCTGTTTCAATCTTGGGCGTTTTGATTTTCGCAGGGCTAACGGCCTATGATACACAGAACATCAAAAACACATACATCGCGCATGCACATCATGGCGATCAGGACTGGTTGGACAAATCTGCGATCCACGGCGCGTTGCAGCTGTATCTGGATTTCATCAACCTATTCATGTTCTTGCTACAATTCATGGGCAACCGCGAATAATTAGTACGATATTCGTTTCATAAGGGCCCGATTCGCGGGCCCTTTTTTTGTGGCCTACAAACACCATTGAATGCTTCTGGCAGTCGCCAACAAAAAAGCCGCTGAAACTCAGCGGCCTTTTTAACATTTAAACAGGAAATCAAGCTTACTTGATTTTGCCTTCTTTATATTCGACATGCTTGCGCACAACCGGGTCATACTTACGGACGACCATTTTTTCTGTCATCGTACGTGCGTTTTTCTTTGCCACATAAAAGTGACCTGTGCCCGCGGTTGAGTTCAGGCGGATTTTGATTGTGGTTGGCTTCGCCATTTTACATCTCCTGCGTCGGGCCGCGGCCCATGGAATCCCTGGAACTTGCCTTTTAATCATCAGCGCGCCCGAGTCAACAGGGATTGGCGGGATTTCATGAAAATTTATGCGCGGGCGGCCTATAAGCCGGATTCTGTCCAGGGGTCGCCCCCTTGGATGACCATTCCTCTTGAACCATAGTTGCCCATGGCCCTCTAGCTGCCAACCCGATCCTTTGGGCCAAAGCCACCCTGCGGCGATATCGGTTGCCCGATCAGCTCCGCGCAAGGATCCTATTCGGCATTGCTCCTGGTGGGGCTTGCCAT
>CBFHNF010000022.1:0-30125 GCA_965657135.1 uncultured Paracoccaceae bacterium | reverse complement strand
TGTGACGTAATCCAAGTCTGTGCACCTGAAGTTTTTCAACTGGTTTGAGTGTCCCATCTTGCCACGCGGGGATATAAATCGTCATGTGTATTCCTCGGATACCAAACCAGTTAGGTGCATAATGTTCTTAAATGAAATCTTTAGGTGCGCAAGCGGCCGCGTTTTGCCTAGTTTTTTGTTCATATACGCATCAAAGGTCATGGTTTGCACGTCAACATCGTGACAAAGGGAAACGAACCGTTCCCGTCGAGAGTCAGTTTTATAGTAGGCGTTTTGCATTGCCTCTAAGACTTTGAATACAGTTCCGTGTTGTTTGATGAAATGTTTTCGGGCAAGTCGCAAGTGCTTTGGATTATTTGTTCGCAGGGTTTCGGCAACGGCATGTGCAGCTTGGCGACCCGAACACATAGCGTAGTAAATTCCTTCACCAGAACTTGGGGCAACGACACCTGCAGCATCGCCTGCCAATACAACATCTTTGTTATTGTCCCACTTTTTCAGGGGTTTCAGTGGAATTGGCGCGCCTTCTTTTCGGATGGTTTCGCAGTCTGAGAGACCAGACGTGGCTCTTAGATCGGCAGTTGCTTTTTTTAGATCAAAACCACTCACGCCGGTGCCCATTCCAACCGAAACCGTGTCGCCATGCGGAAATACCCAGCCGTAGAAATCAGGGGAGACCATACCATCATAAATGACATCGCAGCGGTGGCCTTGATATTTTGCATCATTTTCTGGCGCGTGTATAATTTCGTGATATGCGATAACATAGGGTATCTTTTCTGCGCCGGGGACTTCGGCTTTTGCAACCTTGCTGCGTGCGCCATCGGCCCCAATGATTAATCTGGCGCAAATTTGCTCCTTTTGTTTTGTGTCATGGCTGAAAAATTCGATGGTTGGAAATCCTGAGGACCGATCAACCCTTTCAAAGGTGCCTCTGTATAATGTAACGCCGTGGCCTTGTGCACGTTCGCGAAGAAATTCGTCAAACTCTTCACGATCAACCATGCCAACGAAACCGTTTTCAATTGGTATGTCCACGCTGCGTTTGGTGGGGGAGACCATCCGCGCTGTCACAATTTTTGCTTTTAGTAGATGGTCTGGAATATCGAATTCACGGATTAAAATGGGAGGTATGGCCCCACCACATGGTTTTATGCGTCCAGGCCGATCCAAGAGTGCGACGGAATAACCAGCTTTTGCCAAATCTTCTGCTGCGCTTGCCCCACAAGGCCCGCCCCCAACGACAAGTACGTCATACATTTTCTAACCTCCCAGTCAGTGGTAATTCGGGTTTTCGCCCTGTTCGGTTTACGATTGAAGAGCCAGCAATCAGGGCGGCCCATAGGAAAAGCGCAGCCTCAAATGTAAACACAGCGCCATAGGCATTCGCGTCCGCTAGTCCAGCCAGTTTAAACATATCAATCAGAAGTGTACCAAGCAGGCCGCCGAAACCAGCGGCAATTGCTTGGGCAGCGCCCCAAAGCCCCATGCGCGTGCCTTCGCGCGCTTTTTTGCCATCACCTGCCAATGACATCATTGACCCAATCGCAGCAACGGCAAACATTCCGTTGAATATGCCCAATCCAATGACTGCAAATTCAAGTGGTATCCCAGTTGAGGTTTGGCCCAGAACCATAATGGATGCCAACATGATCGCTGATCCGATGCATCCTAATTGAACCCATGTCCGCATAGAGCCAATTTTCAATCCGCTGGCCAAGATGCCCACGCTGAGCATTCCACAGAAAACGCCTGCATTTTGCAGCCCGGAAAGTGAGGTTGTTTGACTTGGCGTGTACCCAAAAATTAACCCTGCATAGGGTTCCAGAATAAGCTCCTGCATAAAATAGGCCGTCATTGAAAGGAACACAAAAATGGTAAACTTTCTGGTTTCTTTATGGGCCCAAACCTCTGACAGTTCATCCATTAATGCGGATTTCGAAGAGCCATTTTGTGCTTTAGAAACCAGTCCTTTTTCTATACGCCACGTTGCCAGAAGCGTCAGCCCAATTGTGATGGCTGATAGCCCCAAGACAACATTTGTCAGTCGTGCGTGGCTGTATGGTGCGATTAATTGACCAACTAATCCAGCCGTCATTGCAATACCAAAAATCATCATCAGCCAAGTGATCATCGCCGCTGCGGGTCGCCGACGTTCAACAGTGTGTTTTGCCATCAAAGCCAGAAGCGATGTTCCTGATGCACCCACACCGATGCCAATCAGTGTGTAGGCAATTACAGACATCCCGAATGCAAGTGCATATTGATCCTCAAATATTTTTAGGCTGAACGTCGCAAGATTGGCGCCAAGCGCCAAGATCAACATTCCCATTATGATCCACTTGGTGCGATTGTTTTCTACGTCAGATGCCAATCCCCACTTGGGACGCGACAATTGAATAACATAGTGCAGTCCAACCAAAAATCCGGGTACGGTGGCGGCCATTGATAATTCTACAACCATTAAACGATTAAGCGTTGAAGTCATCAAGACAACAACGGAACCAAGGCACATTTGTACCAACCCTAATCGAAAAATCGAAAACCAACTTAGCGTCATTTTGGCCTCTCTTTGAATTAGATACTTGTTAAATGCCTAAGTCCTACGGCACACACCATCATTCCGGTCACGTACATCAGGACACCGGTTGCATTGTACCAAGGGGCATATTTTTCCGGATCGCGCAGCAACTTTGTCATTGCCGAGATTTGACCAAGCAAAAGAACAGTTATGAGTGCGCCACTGATGTAAAGACCCCAAGAAAATAAGCACAAAATAAGGACGAGTTGTGGGATGCTCATTATTGCGCAGGCGATGCGTGCGGCTGCTTTGGGTCCCAAGCTAACGGGCAGAGATTGAATTCCAAGTTTTGTGTCGCCCTCAATGGCTTTGAAATCATTCAGTGTCATAATGCCATGCGCACCAATTGCATACAACAAGGCTGCAATCAGTATTTCAAGTCGAGGCAAACCTTGTATCATCACCGCGGCACCAGTGAACCAAGGGATACCTTCGTAGCACAAGCCAACAAGTCCAGGCCCCCACCAGCCAGAACGTTTCAATCTGAAGGGTTCGCATGAATAAACCCACGCTGCACCGACGGCAAAAATTGTTGCATAAAACCCCCAAATACCAAGAGCCCAGCCGATTACCATCGCAAACACGCTCATAAATAATGCGATCCATAATCCCCAACGACCTGGCATGCGACCAGATGGGATGGGCCTATGTGGTTCGTTAATTGCGTCAACGTGTCGGTCACACCAGTCATTTGCTGCCTGGCTCATTCCACAGACAATAGGCCCAGCCAAGATGATGCCTAAAATAAGCAGTGGTATGTGTTCGTAAATTGGGATGCCAGACGAAACAACTCCGCAGGCATACGCCCACATCGGAGGAAACCAAGTTATTGGTTTCAGCAGCTCCAAAGTCACCGAAGGCTTTGGAAAAGTAGGGATGTGTTTATTTATAATTACACTCATGTGTATAATGTTATTGACATTCAATGAGTCACGCAACCAAAAGTTAAACGCATGGCTATTTCGCCATGCGTTTAAAAATCTTGCTTTTCGATGGTGTTATATGTCTAGCTTGCTAAGTTTTACGTACAAGCTTTGGCGCGATAGGCCGAGCATTTCTGCTGCAGCTGCGCGGTTATTGTTTGTCATCTCTAGTGCAGCTTGAATGCAAATCTTTTCAATGACATCAGTGGTTTCCGACACAATTTCTTTTAACGATGCAGAACCAACAAGATCGCGTGCTGACATTTCATCTTGTTGCGCCTGAGTGGTAAAGCGCGCCGCACGTACCCGAGTGTCATCCATGCTGGTGACCTCTCGTACAATGAATGCAACTAGGGCATTGCGGGCTCCGTTATTCTGCGAGACAGAGGTTTCCACGTCAATTTTTGTGCCGAACCCACTTTTTAAATGTGTTGAGTAAACTTTTACTGATCCTGACTTTGCAACATTTTCAAGCATTAATGCCAGATCAATTTGGCCACGCCCCAGATATTCAGCAAGATTGCTCGAGATGACTTCATTCTTGTTGCCTGCATGAATTAGATCCAAAAAGCGTTCATTTGTATATTGGATAATCCCTTGGCTATCCGTAAAGATTATTGCGTCAGTCGAGTTATGGAATGCAGAGACGAGGTTATTCACAAAATCCATGTTGTTTTCTGGCTGTGTAGTTTCCTCGATCAGTTTGCACATAAGCACACGCACCCCCGCTGTGCGGTAAATTTCTGATGTAATTTTTACATCGCGTGTGCCATCATTTGTCGAAAATGAAACCGCTAGTTCATATTTACCATGTGCAGCCAAGGTAAGGTTTTCGGCAAAATCGCGCCTTATGCCTTTGTCTGCCAAATATGATTGTAACTTTGAACCTGGGATATCTGAGATGTCTTTTCCAACAAGGTCCGCAAAGACCGAATTAGTGTGCAGAATGGAGCCAGTGTCGGCATTCAAAATTACGATAGGATCCGATGCCGAATTTAGCAAAATCTTAAAGTGTGCATCAAACTCGCGCTTTTCCTCAATACTGCGCTCGACGGTTAATTGCGCTTCGATTAAGCGTTGCTGGTTTTCTGATAGTGAACGCAAATCACGACCAAGCAGCAGAATTTTGTCAGGATCCCCAAGCGAGTGGATGTTGTATCGTACTGGAAATTGCCACTGTGCGTTATCTTGGTGATTCAATTCAAGACCATAGAAAATCGTTTCACCATCTTTCAAACGGTCTATCGCTCGTTGTAATTTTGGCTGACTTTCAGCGGTCAGGAAATTATTAAAATTACAGCCTTCCCAATGAGATAAATTTCCAAAGGATTTCTCTGAGCTATTAAGTAGAATTGAGTGCACGGTGGCATTTTGATCAATCAATAACGCGATATCAGATGATGTTGCTAGAATACCGCCCAGATATTCTGGCTCAATCATCGGAATTGCTCCGAATTCCCAATCTAAATCAGAACTGCTCTTCATTGCCTGCGATACCTCACCACCGAATGAGTTGCATCTTCGATGCTATTTACAATATCGTCAAGTTTGTTGGTCACATAATCAAATACTTCACGCGAAGTAATGTCCCTGTGTGACGTTATCACACTACCTCCCAAAAAAATGAGGGGTTGATATTTATAATTTTGTCTAATTTGATTGACGCATTGTGCCGACGCTAAAACAGTTTCCACTGAGCTTGCAGAAAATAAAACAGCATGAAATTTGCTCTGCTCCACATATCGTGAAACTTCAGCGGCGGATATACTTACACCCATTTTGACAGAGTATCCCATCCGGCGAAGCTGGTCTGCCAGTACAAGAGCACCAAGAGTGTGTTGTTCAGGAGCAACCGCAGCCAAAAGTATACACTTTCCATTTCCATCTTGGACGTCGACTCCGCGGGCATTAATAATGTGTTTCAGGATCAGCTGTAAGTGCGCGCAGCCAGCGGTTACCGTTGCAAAGCTTAGCGTATCATAGGCCCATTCTTCGCCATACTTTCGGGCAACCCTCGGTATACAGTAATCCACGATCGCATCAGGATGCAGTCCACGAGAGGTGATTGTTTCCACAGCTATGCCAGCGTCAAATTTATTGGAAAGGCAGAACCGCTCAAGCCAATCCGACGCGCTCTCGATGCGCTTGCTGGCCTCTGGATTTAAGTTTCCACGAGCGACATTCAATGCATCCTTGGCAAGGCCTTGGATGTGGCCGCTCGTTAATCTTTGTGGTTTTGGCCTTCGATTGGATTTATCCATTATTGCCCTCAGTCATAGCTAACAATGGCGACGCGGCAAATATGTCGAGTTAAGTATGTACCTGATCCTCATTGTTTCAAAGCCGACACGTTCTGTCAAATTCATTCTGCTTTTGTAAACTGGCAATTCATACTCCAATTCTCTCTTTTTGACAGCGTGCGCTGCAGAGATTAATGCCATTTGTAAAGTGAAAAGTACATATTCTTTGCTGTAGTGTAAGTAAATATTGACATATTTTACAACTCCGTAATACTAAAACTATTAGAAAGATAAGGAGTCGATACTCGGTGCGGGCGCAAACCAAGAGCATAAACGGAATAGGGCCGCTTTACTCTCCGTCGCAACGCAAGCGGCGTGATGAAACCGTTTGGACGTCGGTTCAAGGTGTTTTGGCGCCGCTGCAGTTCGCTGTTTTTCTTGTCTCCCTATGGTTGGTAATTCGGTATTTAATTACTGGCTTTGGTTACGAAATTGCGACATATTCGGTCATTCTGAAAACGCTTGTTTTGCTTGTTATCATGATCACGGGTGCCATTTGGGAAAAGGTGGTTTTTGGTCAATATCTGCTGGCTCCAGCGTTTTTTTGGGAGGATGTTGTTAGCTTTTTCGTCATTGCGCTGCATCTGGCATATGTTTTTGCATTATTTGTAAATTATCTTTCAGAGCAACAACTTATGCTGCTCGCGCTAGCGGCCTATGCGGCTTATTTGATCAATGCCGTGCAGTTCGTTTGGAAACTTAGGGCGGCTCGTTTGCAGGCAGCTATGGAGGGTGACTATGCCTAATGATTTGTCGCCATCTGGCTGCATTGCAGCTCCTATTTTGAAGGAGCGAGGACAGCATGAGGTCTTCTGTGGGTTAACATCCATCATATGGCTACACCGAAAAATGCAAGATGCATTTTTTCTGGTGGTTGGATCTAGGACCTGTGCGCACCTGTTGCAGTCGGCTGCAGGCGTGATGATCTTTGCAGAACCTCGATTTGCAACTGCGATATTAGAGGAAACGGATCTGGCTGGGATGGCCGATGCGCATCAGGAATTAGAAAGAGTCGTATCCGATTTATTGTCAAGGCGACCTGACATAAAGCGTTTATTTCTGGTCGGTTCTTGTCCGTCTGAGGTCATTAAAATTGACCTTGCAACAATGGCGGAAAAACTTTCAGAAAAATACCATCCGGCTGTAAATGTCGTGAATTTTTCGGGTTCGGGTATCGAAACAACGTTTACTCAAGGTGAAGATGCCTGTCTGGAAGCGGTGATTCGTGGCCTGCCGGATGACAATAAAACACAACTTGCGGTGCTGGGGGCATTGCCGGATGTGGTGCAGGATCAGATGCTGCGTCTGTTATCCGGAATGGGTATCAATGATGTTCTAATTCTGCCGCAGGTTCACGCCAATGTGCCAGCGGGTGTTGGGGTAAATACACACTTCATTTGTGCGCAACCCTTTTTAGGTGCCAGTTACGATGAAATGGTTCGTCGTGGTGCGCAACCCATCCATGCACCTTTTCCATTTGGTGCGACTGGGACCACGGAATGGCTGGCTGCAATTGCAGAAACATTTGGAGTGGAGCAGTCAATATTTGATGCTGTGACTGCCGGTCCTAAAGCGCGGGCCGAGCGCGCAATTTCAAAAGTTTCTGAAACTTTAAATGGCCGCTCCATTTTCTTTTTCCCAGATAGTCAGTTGGAACTGCCTTTAGCCCGTTTTCTGAGCGAGGAATGTGGCATGACCCTAACTGAGGTGGGCAGTCCATACATTCACCGCGCCTTGGTGGGACATGATCTAAAGGCAGTTGAAAACTCTGCCGTGATTTCAGAAGGGCAAGATGTCGAAAAACAGCTTGATCGTGTAACGCTATGTAATCCAGATTTGACGGTCTGCGGCTTGGGCTTGGCAAATCCGCTAGAAGCGCAGGGCTTGACAACAAAGTGGGCAATTGAGTTGGTTTTCAGCCCCATTCATTTTTATGAACAGGCTGCTGATCTTGCAGGATTGTTCGCACGTCCAATCATCCGCTCGGATCTTCTAAAAGTGGGCGGTGCATCATGAAATTATCAGTATGGACATATGAAGGCCCCCCGCACGTTGGCGCAATTCGTGTCGCCACTGGCATGAAAAAGGTTCATTTGGTACTGCATGCACCACAGGGCGACACATACGCTGACCTATTATTTACGATGATCGAGCGGCGAAATCATCGTCCACCTGTGACCTACACGACGTTTCAGGCGCGGGATTTGGGTTCTGATACTGCGACACTATTTAAGGATGCGTGTCTGCAAGCATATGAACGTTTCAAGCCTGATCTATTGCTCGTTGGTGCTTCTTGCACTGCTGAATTAATCCAGGATGATCCGGGCGGCTTGGCAGAGGCGTTGGGTTTACCCATTCCAGTCGTTCCATTAGAGCTACCAAGTTATCAGCGCAAAGAAAATTTCGGAGCTGATGAAACGTTCTATCAAATCGTTCGAAAACTGGCACATCCTATAGAGAAAACGCCAGAGGTCACATGCAATCTAATCGGTCCAACTGCACTCGGATTTCGTCATCGTGACGACATTGTAGAGATTGGCAAATTACTGAACGAAGTCGGAGTCAACGTTAACGTGTGCGCGCCGATGCACGCGTCTCCTGAGGATATCAAAAACTTAGGACGCGCGCATTTTAATGTTCTCATGTATCCTGAAACCGGCGAAACAGCATGCCGCCATATGGAACGCACTTTGGGTTTGCCGTTCACGAAAACTGTGCCGATTGGTGTTTCTGCAACGAAGGAATTTGTTGAGGAAGTGTTGGAACTGATCGGGCAGAACCGGTCTGATCAATCGTTAAATTCCCGACTGCCTTGGTATTCAGCATCTGTTGACAGTACTTATTTGACCGGCAAGCGTGTGTTTATCTTTGGCGATGGATCACACGTGCTAGCGGCTGCGCGGATCGCAAAAGAAGAAATCGGTTTCGAGGTTGTGGGTGTTGGTTGTTACAATCGCGAAATGGCGCGTCCAGTGCGCGCGATGGCCAAGCAACTTGGACTAGATGCGCTGATCACCGAAGATTACCTGGAGGTTGAGACCGCGATTGCAGATTTATCGCCTGAACTTATTTTGGGAACGCAGATGGAGCGTCATATCGGTAAGCGTCTGGGAATTCCATGTGCGGTGATTTCTGCGCCTGTCCATGTCCAAGATTTCCCCGCGCGATATTCCCCACAGATGGGTGCAGAAGGCGCCAATGTGATCTTTGATACCTGGGTGCATCCTCTCGTTATGGGGTTAGAAGAGCATCTTTTAACGATGTTCCGCGAAGATTTTGAATTTTCGGATTCCGCAGGCCCAAGTCACCACGCGGCACATGCGCCAAATCAGGACATTGCAGCGGATTCGGTCACAGCGACGACAAACGGACACAGCGCTGATATTATTTGGTTAAATGATGCGGAACAGGAATTGCGCAAAATCCCATTTTTTGTGCGTGGCAAAGCACGCCGGAATACGGAAAAATATGCATCAGACCGGGGTGTCGCACAGATTTCAGTTGAAACGCTGTATGAGGCAAAGGCACATTATGCGCGATAATATGGTGCATATCACGCCTTATCGCATCGCGATTGTAACGTTGGATTCCCACAACGCACGTCCTTGCGAGCGTGCATTGAAAAACATGCATAATGATTTTCCAGGGTTAGAAGTTGACATTTTTGCAGCAGCAACTTGGTCTGACAACCCTGCAGAATTTGAAAAAGCAAAACGGTCAATAGAACGTGCTGATGTAATTGTGGCGAATTTACTGTTTCTAGAAGATCACGTTAAACCACTTCTTCCTGTAATCGAGGCGCGGCGCAATCAATGCGATGCTGTCGTCGGAATCATTTGCGATGCGGCGTTGGTAAAACAAACGCGAATGGGCTCGTTGGACATGTACGCCCCAGAAAGTGGCACAATGGCGCTACTCAAGCGTTTGCGTGGATCATCCAAGCCTTCTACGGAAACAGGTGAAAAGAAGATGCGCATGCTGCGGCGTCTTCCCAAAATTCTGAAATACATTCCGGGCAAGGCACAGGATTTGCGTGCTTGGTTTTTGTGTATGCAATATTGGCTAGGTGGCACTGATGAGAATATCGAGGCGATGTTACGCTTTTTGATTTCTCGGTACTCACAGCGTGCAGAGTGGCGTGGAGCAAGCGTACCCACACCAAAAGAGTATCCCGACGTTGGATTGTATCATCCCGATCTAATTGATCGCATAACAGAGGATCCACAGGAATTACCTCAATTGGAAAACCCCACGGGTCGCGTTGGATTATTGTTGATGCGCTCTTACGTCCTAAGTGGCGATACAGCCCATTATGACGCTGTGATCCGCGAGTTCGAGCGACAAAATATTCAAGTGATCCCTGCTTTTGCTGGCGGGCTTGATGGTCGCCCGGCGATCGATGGATTTTTCGTTCAACATGGCATTGTGAATATTGATGCAATGGTTTCGCTGTCTGGCTTTTCATTGGTTGGAGGACCGGCGTATAACAATAACGATGCAGCAGTGGAAACGCTCAAAAAACTCGACATTCCTTATATAGCCGCGCATCCGCTTGAATTCCAAACGCTATCACAATGGTCAAATTCAAAGGGTGGCTTGGGCCCCATTGAAACAACGATGCTGATCGCGCTACCGGAACTTGACGGTGCAACCAACCCAACTGTGTTCGCAGGCCGTCACGGCGAAGAGGGGGGGTGCAATGGGTGTCATTTTAAATGCGTCGCTCAAGAACAGCGCGCGATGGCGCCCTGTTATGAACGTATTGAGGTACTAGTCCAACGAACCAAAAAACTGGTTGCGCTTAAAAAATCCGAACGAAAAACGCGCAAAGTTGCAATCGTCTTGTTTGGATTTCCACCCAACGCGGGTGCTGCGGGAACGGCGGCTTATTTGGACGTTTTTGGATCCCTGCATAATACCCTGATTGCGATGGCTGATGCGGGTTATAATCTGGATGTGCCAAAAAATGTGGAAGATCTGCGTCAATTGGTTTTGGATGGAAATTCTTCTTCTTTTGGCCAAGACGCGAACGTTCATGCACGCGTGAGCGCTGACTGGATTGTAAAAAATACGCCTTGGTTGTCTGATATTGAGGATCAATGGGGGCCAGCGCCCGGAAAAATACAATCTGATGGCAGTTCGATCTTAGTGCTCGGCAAGCAAATTGGGAATGTGTTTGTTGGCGTTCAGCCCGCTTTTGGATACGAAGGCGATCCAATGCGTTTGTTGTTCGAAGGCGGTTTTGCACCGACACATGCATTTTCAACGTTCTATCAGTGGTTAAAGAAAGATTTTGATGCTGATGTCGTTTTGCATTTTGGAATGCATGGTGCTCTTGAATTTATGCCAGGTAAACAAGTTGGCGTGAATGGTAATGACTGGCCGGATCGCCTGATCGGTGATTTGCCTAACGTGTATTTGTATGCGTGTAATAACCCATCTGAGGCCAGCCTAGCGAAGCGCCGCAGCAACGCAATTACAATCACGCACCTCACACCACCTGTATCAACCGCAGGCCTATACAAGGGGCTTTTGGATTTGAAAGACAGCCTCGTTAGATGGCGTGAAATGTCGTTTGATGATCCACTTCGTGAAGAGTTAGAAGCGCTGATCAAAGAGCAGGCAGAGTCAGTCGATTTTTCTGCGGCGGATTTGGAAAGTCTATGGGTTAAGTTGCTAGAAACAGAAGATGCACTGGTACCAGAAGGGCTTCATATTGTAGGGCGAGTCCTGTCTGCTGAAAAACGGCAAGCCTATGTTGACGCAGTTGAGCATCTAGAGCCAGTTGCAAAGGCAGAGCTTTTTGAGACTCTTGGCGAAAGCCAAGAAATTGACGCGCTTCTGAGTGCTTTGGATGGATGTTTTACGCCACCAGTAGCAGGCGGTGATATTGTACGTTCAGCAGATATTTTGCCAACCGGTCGCAACATTCACGCCTTTGATCCGTTCAGAATGCCAACGGCGTTTGCATGCCGTCAGGGCGCCGAACAGGCGCAAATGTTGCTGGAAAAACATTCGAGTTTACCTAAAACCGTGGCCTTGGTGCTATGGGGTTCAGATAACATTAAATCTGATGGTGCGCAGATTGCACAAGCTTTGGCCCTGATGGGCGCAAAACCACGATTTGATAGTTTCGGACGTTTATCTGGTGCTGACTTAATCCCTCTGTCTGAGCTCGGCCGACCCCGGATTGACGTTATTATGACTTTGTCAGGAATTTTTCGTGATCTTTTGCCATTGCAATCGCGGATGTTGGCAGAGGCTGCATACAAGGCCGCAACAGCTAACGAAGATCCAACTCAAAATTTCATTCGTGCGAATGTCTTGGCGCATATGGAAAGTATGGGTGGAAACATCGAAACTGCATCGCTTCGCATTTTCTCAAATGCAGAAGGTGCCTATGGTTCGAATGTGAACCAACTTGTGGATAGTTCTGTTTTTGAGACAGAGGATGAATTGGCCGATGCCTATGAGGCTCGCAAAAGCTTTGCCTATGGGCCAAATGGCAAGCCAGTTCAAAACCAAAAATTGCTAAAGGATATGCTATCCAAGGTAGAAGTGGCCTATCAGAACTTAGAGAGTGTCGAACTCGGCATAACGACGGTTGATCACTATTTCGATACACTTGGTGGAATTACCCGAGCAGCGAACAGAGCCCGTGGTGATGAGCAGGTCGCGGTTTATATTTCTGATCATACCAAGGGCACGGGCAAGGTGCGCACGTTGGCAGATCAAGTGGCCCTTGAAACACGATCTCGTTCATTGAATCCGAAATTTTACGAAGCGTTGCTCGACCACGGTGCAGAAGGTGTTCGTCAACTAGAAGCGCATGTTACCAATACCTTGGGGTGGTCTGCGACGACAGGGCAAGTCGATCCTTGGGTTTATCAACGCATCAGCGAAACATTTGTTTTGGATGATGAAATGCGCGAGCGTCTCGCCGCATTAAATCCAACCGCAAGTTCAAGGATGGCCAACCGGTTATTAGAAGCAACCGATCGTCAATATTGGTCACCTGATCCTGATACAATTTCCGCTCTTCAAGATGCTGCGAATGCACTTGAGGACCGTATGGAAGGGATCGCAGCACAATGATCATTGAAATCCCACATGAAAAGGGGCGTAAGCCATGGCACCATTAGATAAAAGTATCCCGCGTTTAAGCGGCTTGGATGGTGAGGGTTCAGTCCAAGTCCATCAAGATCCCGATATGAAAATTGAGGGTGCAAAGGTCTTTTCTGTCTATGGAAAGGGTGGAATTGGAAAATCGACAACAAGTTCAAATTTGTCGGCTGCGTTTTCGAAACTGGGGAAACGTGTTCTTCAAATCGGCTGTGATCCTAAGCATGATAGTACATTTACTTTAACAGGATCGTTGGTTCCAACCGTGATTGATATTTTGAAAGAAGTTGATTTTCACGCAGAAGAGTTGCGTCCAGAAGATTTTGTTTTCGAAGGATTCAATGGAGTCAAATGCGTCGAAGCCGGCGGTCCCCCCGCAGGCACTGGTTGCGGTGGATATGTGGTTGGTCAAACTGTCAAATTGTTGAAGCAGCATCATCTGCTTGATGAAACAGATGTGGTTATTTTTGATGTGCTGGGTGATGTTGTGTGTGGGGGTTTTGCTGCACCATTGCAGCATGCGGATCGTGCCTTGATCGTTACGGCGAATGATTTTGATAGTATATATGCCATGAACCGTATCATTGCAGCGGTACAAGCCAAATCAAACAACTATAAGGTACGTTTGGCTGGTTGCGTGGCAAATCGTTCCAAGGCAACGGACGAGGTCGATCGCTATTGTGCGACGGTAGGGTTCAATCGGATTGCGCATATGCCAGATGTTGACGTCATTCGTCGATCACGCCTGAAAAAGAAGACGCTGTTTGAAATGGACATGGATGAAGATGTCGCGATTGTTCAGGCTGAGTATATTAAATTGGCTGAGACGCTTTGGAATGGCACCGAACCATTGGCACCCGCTCCGCTAGAGGACCGAGACATCTTTGAACTATTGGGGTTTGATTGATGAGCTATAATCAGACTCTTTCGCGCGTAGAAACATATTTTGACAAGACCGCAACACAGACATGGGAGCGCCTGACGTCTGATGCCCCTGTTTCGCGTATTCGTCAAACTGTTCGCGCTGGTCGTGACCAGATGCGCGCGAAATTGTTGTCGCAGTTGCCGCAGAACCTCCACGGCGCCAGAGTGCTGGATGCAGGTTGCGGGGTAGGGCAAGTCAGCCAACTGCTTGCTGAACGTGGGGCTGAGGTTGTGGCCATTGATATCAGTCCAGCTCTGATTTCAATTGCACAACAACGTATTCCAGAAAACCTGCACAATCGTATCGATTTCGTTGCAGGTGATATGACCAATAATGCGCTGGGTGCGTTTGATTATGTGTTGGCGATGGATAGTTTAATTTATTATTCAAAGCGTGATCTTGCGGGCGTCTTAAAAAAATTATCTGATCGTACGTCGCAAGATGTTGTTTTTACAGTTGCGCCAAAAACACCGCTTTTGATGATGATGTGGTATGCAGGTAAACTGGCACCTAAGGGTGATAAATCACCAGTAATGGTTCCGCACGCGCCACGCTCGCTTGCCCGTATGTTGGATGATGGAACACATTTGACTGATCTGGGTCGTGTCTCGTCTGGTTTTTATATTTCACATGCGTTGAGGGTGCGTAAATGACACAACGCTCGCCTCATCCATTGACAAAATTCACGCGTCAAATGCTTCCATTTGCGGATGCTGCTAGTCAGGATTTACCGCTTGGTCAGTTATTGCGTTTGTCATTGTTCCAAGTATCGGTGGGGCTTGCGAGTGTGATGTTGTTGGGAACACTCAATCGCGTCATGATTGTTGAACTCAGTGTTCCCGCGATGATCGTAGCGGTGATGATTGCGTTGCCTGTGTTAATAGCGCCATTCCGTGCCCTGATCGGTTTCCGTTCTGATACATATCGTTCTGCGATCGGTTGGAAGCGCGTACCATTTATTTGGTTTGGATCGCTTTGGCAAATGGGTGGTCTTGCTGTAATGCCTTTTGCATTATTAGTCCTGTCTGGTGATCAGACTATTGGGCCATCTTGGGCGGGTGAAGTTCTGGCAGCCTTGGCATTTTTGATGACAGGTCTTGGGCTTCATATGACGCAAACTGCAGGTCTTGCTTTGGCGAGTGATCGAGCAACCGAGGAAACGCGGCCTCGCGTCGTTGCGCTTCTCTATGTCATGTATTTGCTTGGGATGGGGGTCTCTGCCTTACTTATAGGTTGGCTATTATCTGACTTTTCTAACTTAACGTTGATTAGAGTTGTTCAAGGTGCTGCACTTGCCGGGTTGGTGTTGAACTTAATTGCGCTATGGAAGCAAGAGCACGTTAATCCAATGACCAAGGCGCAGCGCGCACAACTGCAGCCCAAGTTTTCTGAAACATGGTCAAAATTTATATCTGAGAGCATTGCCTCTCGGTTAATCGCGGTCGTTTTCCTGGGCACCTTGGCCTTTAATATGCAAGATGTGCTGCTCGAGCCATATGGTGGTGAAATACTTGGGCTTGCCGTTGGTCAAACGACTTGGCTCACTGCGGCATGGGCCTTTGGTGCACTTGTCGGGTTGGCGTACACTGCGCGTCGACTTAAGGCGGGTTCGAATCCGTATCAATTGATGGCAAGCAGTGTTTTTGTAGGCTTATTGGCATTTCCGGCTGTCATCTTTTCGGCACCATTGGGATCAACGATCTTATTCTTTATTGGGGCGTTTTTGATTGGTCTCGGATCAGGCCTTTTTGCTGTTTCGACGCTGATTGCCGCTATGCTGCTTGGTCAAAACAAAGAGACCTCACATGGCTTGGCATTAGGGGCCTGGGGCGCATCACAAGCAACCTCTGCAGGGATTGCAATTGCTCTTGGAGGTTCGTTACGAGATTGGATCAACACGTTGGCGATGCGTGGAGATTTTGGTCAAACCTTAGCCACCCCAGCCACTGGTTATTCATTTGTTTATCACCTCGAGATTGCGGTGTTGATCGTCACACTCGCGATACTTGTCCCACTGGTGCGTATGGCGCGGCGCACCCAATCGAAATCTGATCTTGGAAATAGGAGCATCAAGCTCGCTGATTTCCCCATGTGATTGGAATACCTGAGAAAGGAAAATAAAATGACGACGGCATTTATTGGAAATTTTGATTTAGCAAGCGCTGCTTTGTGGCTCTTCTGGATCTTTTTTGCATTGCTCATCTTCTACATTCAACGCGAAAATATGCGCGAAGGCTATCCGATGGAAAACGACGATGGGACGCAAGCCGCGAACCAAGGACCGTTTCCGTTACCAGAACCAAAGACATTTAAATTGTCCCATGGTCGTGGCGAGGTCACATTTCCAAATAACGATGGTGAACGTCGCGATGTGGCCTTGCGTCAAACTAACGAGGCGAACGGATACCCGTTTGTTCCAACTGGGGATCCAATGAAGGACGGTGTTGGTCCTGCCTCATGGGCTGCTCGTCGTAATGTTGCTGAATTGGATGCTCATGGACATCCAAAAATCATTCCAATGTCGCGCAGCGAAAAGTTCTTTGTAGCGGCTGGTCGTGATCCTAGGGGATTACCCGTTGTTGCAGGGGATGGAAATATCGTTGGCATGATCAATGACATGTGGGTGGATGAGCCAGAGCAATTGGTTCGTTATCTGGAAATTGATCTGGACCCAGCTGTAGGATCAGGCACTCGCTTGGTTCCGATGACGCTCGCACGGATTCATTCAAATCGTGTTGTCGTCAAATCAATCTTCAAAGAGCATTTTGATGGTGTACCCACACATGCATCTGAAAATCAGGTCACAATGCTCGAAGAGGAAAAAATCTCTGCCTATTATGCAGGCGGAACTCTTTATGCCTCTGCGGCGCGTTTAGAGCCGCAACTATAATCCAAGGAGAATTCGTTCATGTCACATGATGATTTTGCAGCTGAACCGATCAATGGTTTGCCCGAGTTACCACCACGGGGCGAAGTCATCTTGTGGCAAGGGCGTCCAAATTGGTTTCGTTTAACGGTCGAGTCGCTGAATTTGTGGTGGATTATTGCCTATTTCGGTGCCTTGACTCTCTGGCGGTTCGTAACAGTGATTGATGTTTTAACGATTGAACGTGCGGTTATTGTAACAGTCCCCTTCGTAATCATGACATTTGTCGTGGTTCTTCTTTTGATGTTGGTTGGCTATGTGCAGGCGCGAGCGACGGTTTACACCATTACAAATCGACGTATCGCCATGCGCATTGGAGCAGCATTAACTGTTACCTTGAATTTGCCATATACTCAGATCGAAAACGCCGCAGTTTCCGCTGGGAAAAATGGATGTGGTAACATCGCTATTGAGACAAAAGGCGCCTCAAAGTTTTCATACTTGGTGCTCTGGCCACATGTGCGGTCTTGGAAAATTAGTAAGCCTGAGCCAACGCTGCGCGCTATTCCTGACGTACAATCTGTTGCGCAAATTCTAGCTAAAGCCGCGAAGTCACGGATTACAGAAATCGAGAATACACAAAACTCAGAGGCGCCTCAACTTGGCGCATTGGTTTAGGACGGGATGACACCATGAGTGACGTTCATTTCACCCACAAAAAAGAAGATACGGTACTAACAACAGCATTGCGCGCGATGTTCGCAATGGTTTTGTTAATCCTAATCGCGGTTAGCGTGTTTCGGTTTTCTGGCATGCAGAAATCTTCAATTCCTCCAGATGCACCAATCGTAACTCAGGCGAGTATATCAATCCAAACTGATCAAACGGGGGCTGTGACGGTGTTTGATGAAGATGGCCGTATGTTGGCGGATTGGGAGGGTGACAAAGGTGGCTTTGTTTCCGGAGTTGCGCGTGTCATTGAACGTGAACGCATGAAAATAGGAGCATCACTCGATGCACCTGTTTTGATCAGATGGCGCGAGAATAATCGCCTGTCAATTTTTGACCCCCAAACCGAATGGCAAGCGGATTTGATGGGATTTGGCGCGGACAACGCGCGCGCTTTTGCCACGCTTTTAGCCAAAGCAACGAAAGGGAACTAAGATGGGATTTTTCACTCGAACCAAAGAATACGCGCCCTGTACTGTTGAAATCAGCCATAAATTTGAGAGCCTGCATGCGCATGTCCGCTTTAACAACGGAGCGGTGATCCATCCTGGTGATGAGGTCCAAGTTCAGGGACCCGAAATTATGGCACCTTTTGGCGAGATTGTTTCAGAAGAGCGCGAGGCAATCATTTTAAGAGCCAGCACAATTGAGCGCCTATGGACCAAAGCCACTGGCGATTTGGAAGTTATGGAATTGTGCGAATTCTCATTTTCAGAGGAGGTCGCGCTATGAATATGCATTCCGCCGATGCAGCGACTGCAGAAGAAGCCCTTGCAATCCAGGAAACAATGGACAGCGACATGGCGACCGAAATCGCGATGCAAGACACGTTGCTAACGCCGCGTTTTTATACAACGGATTTCGATGAATTAGACGCGATTGATGTGTCGCACATTCGCGACGAGTGGGACCCTTTGATTGACCGCATGGTTAGTGATCCCAACAAAGGGCATTTCAAAAAGAACGCTGATTGGGATGAGGTCGATTGGGATAACATGGACCCACAGCTGAAAAAGGAATTCATCGATTTTCTGATCAGTTCTTGCACCGCAGAGTTTTCTGGATGCGTGTTGTATAAGGAAATGAAACGTCGTGGTTCAAACAAAGAAATCACGCAACTGTTCCAACTTATGGCACGCGACGAAGCGCGTCATGCGGGATTTATTAATGATGCTTTGCGCGAAGCGGGTGTCGCGGTAAACCTTGGGTTTTTGACGCAGAAAAAGAAATATACTTATTTCCGTCCGAAGTTCATTTACTACGCTACGTATTTGTCGGAAAAAATAGGATATGCGCGCTATATCACAATTTTCCGTCATTTAGAACAACATCCAGAATTCCGTTTCCACCCAATTTTTAAATGGTTTGAAGAGTGGTGTAATGATGAATTCGCCCACGGTGAAGCGTTTGCATTGTTGATGAAAAGTGATCCGAAATTGACGCGCGGCGTCAACGTTTGGTGGATCAAATTTTTCTTAACTGCCGTTTATGCCACAATGTATATCCGCGACCATCAACGTCCGGCCTTTCATAAAGCGCTTGGTGTTGATACGGATTGGTATGCCCACGAAGTTTTCACCAAGACGTCAAAGCTTAGTCAGCAGATTTTTCCGATCACCTTGGATATCGATAACCCACGGTGGGAAGCAGGATTAAAGCGTTTGCAAAAAGCAAATGTTGATTTGGCCGAGGCAAAGCAAAAGGGGCGCAAGTTTGCACAATGGGGTGCGAGCATTCGTGCGGGCCTTGCGTTTGTAGGATTGTTTACAATTCCATCCAAAAAGCATGCGGTCCCTGCAATTACAACACTTAAGCCCGCGTATTGATGACGAACCCGATTGTCATAGCCTGCATAGTTGCAGTATTCAGCTGGTGGTTTTTCACTGGCTTGATATTGTTGGCTGTCAGGCTGTGTGATCGCTACAGCGTGCACTTTAGAACCACGGCAACGGTTGCAACCTTTCCCGTTTTTGTAACGGGTTTATTCGGCCTTTGGGTGACCTCCAGTATTAATGATACTCAATCCGTTTATTTCGCGTTTCTCTCTGCGCTTGCAATTTGGGGCTGGATCGAATTTGCATTCCTTACGGGTACAATCACTGGTCCAAATACAACTGAATGTCCACGCGCTCTATTGCCACTGGAAAGATTCATTCGCGCGTGGGGGACCCTTGCATATCACGAAATCTTGCTTGTCGCGTCCACGCTGCTAGTTTTAAAATTATGCTGGGGAGCTGAAAATACGTTTGGCATGTGGACGTTTATTGTTCTGTACGCTGCTCGCGTTTTTGCAAAGCTGAATTTGTTCTTTGGTGTTCCAAGGATTAATTTGGAATTCGTCCCGCACGCTCTTGAACATTTAAAGAGCCACTTCAAAATCGCCTCTCTAAATTGGTTTTTCCCTGTTTCGGTTACATTGCTAACTTTTGCGTTGGCCTGCTGGGTGGAACGAATTTATGCACTTTCTGCGAATGCCGATATCGTTGGTTTTACACTACTGGCCGCGATGACGACAATGGCATTAGTTGAACACTGGGTAATGGTTTTGCCCGTACCTGACGCTCGCCTTTGGCGTTGGATGCTTCCAGATAACAAGAACAGACACGATATCTGTCGAAAGGACTACAATGGATTATGATGCACTTTTTAACGAACAGTTAAATCGCTTAAAAAATGACGGTAACTACCGGATATTTGCCGAGTTGGAACGTCAATGTGGTTCATTTCCAAAAGCGAAGAGTCACGATCCGAACGCCCCTGAAGAAGTTACAGTATGGTGTTCTAATGATTATCTAGGCATGGGACAGCATCCTGTCGTACGTAACGCTATGAAGGAAACGATTGATAGTTGCGGATGTGGTGCAGGTGGTACGCGCAATATTTCTGGCACAAATCACCATCATTTATTATTAGAGCGCGAATTAGCTGATCTTCATGGCAAAGAGGGCGCGCTCTTATTTACCTCTGGTTACGTGTCCAATTGGGCAGCGCTTAGTACTCTTGGTGCAAGGCTTCCAAATGCAGTGATCCTTTCTGATGCATTGAACCATGCTAGTATGATCGAAGGCGTGCGCCATTCTCGTGCTGAAAAATTGATTTGGAAACACAATGACCCCGAGGATTTGGATCGAAAATTAAGTTCTTTAGATCCTTCCAGACCAAAAATCGTGGCGTTTGAGTCTGTTTATTCAATGGACGGTGACATTTGCCCCATGGAAGAGATTGTTGAGGTTGCTGAAAAACATGGTGCTATGACCTATCTTGACGAAGTCCATGCTGTAGGTTTGTACGGTCCACGCGGAGGTGGGGTATCCGAAGAACTCGGCTTAGCTGACAGAATTACGTTGATCGAAGGTACACTTGGAAAAGCCTATGGCGTGATGGGAGGGTACATCACTGGTTCTGATGCGCTTTGTGACTTTATTCGCTCTTTTGCAAGCGGGTTCATTTTTACAACCGCATTGCCGCCTGCAGTTGCGGCGGGCGCATGTGCATCCATCGCGCATTTGAAGATATCTGAAATGGAACGTGCCAAACAACGCCGGCAAGTTGCGAAATTGCGTGCAGGATTAGATCGCGCGGGTATCCCACATTTGGAAAATCCATCACATATTATTCCAGTTATGATCAAAGATCCCGTCAAGTGTCGTCAGATCGCAGATATTCTGATGCAGGATTACGGCATTTATGTTCAGCCTATCAATTATCCAACGGTCCCAAGAGGTGAAGAACGGCTGCGCTTTACCCCGTCGCCGTTGCATACGGACGCTGATATTGATCATTTAATTAACGCACTTTCAGTGCTTTGGAAAAAATGTGCGATTTCACATGCTGTTGCATGATTGAGTTCCCTTGACTTTGGCATGTGTGAACTAGCTATGGTGTATTGAATAAGGAGAACACCATGTTGAAAACTGCAAAGATCACTGCAGCGCTATGCATTGTTGCAAGCAGCGCTTTTAGTGGAAGCCATTCTGCCGGTGATGCGGCAAAAGGTGAAAAAGTATTTAAAAAATGCAAGTCATGCCATGCAATTGAAGAGGGCAAAAACAAAACTGGCCCAAGTCTTTACGGTGTAGTTGATCGCGAAGCCGGAAGCATCGAGGGATATAAATATTCAAAAGCGATGGCGGGATCTGGACTTGTTTGGGATGCAGCCACATTGGATGATTACTTGGAAAACCCTCGTAAGTATCTGAAGGGTACAAAAATGTCATTTGCGGGTCTGAAAAAAGACACGGACCGCACCAATGTGATTGCGTATCTGGCAACGCTTGGTAACTGATTCAAAATTTGAATTTCAAAGCTCCCGAAGGATCAATGGCGCAATGATCTCGGGGGCTTCTTCGTGAATTAAGTGCCCATAATTTGCAAATTCTGTGATGGAAGCATTGCTCATTTTAGCAGCCCATTCTTTGGAGACCGATGCTGGCACGGTTTGATCGTTTCCTCCAGTGACAAACTGAATTGGATTTTGTGTCAATGGTAAATTAGACAAAAAGGCGTCTAAATTCCAATCAGCCATCAGTTGCAGCGTTCCCTGAACATGTTGTTTTCTTTGAAATAGATATTGATACCCGCGCAATTGCTGAGGGGATAACTTTGAACCTGTCCCCGCCATTAATTTACCAACGCGCTCACGATCTTGTGCCATTTGGGCGATAAAGCTGGAGGAAAACGGTGCAATTGCAGCCAGTTTTGCGATGTAGGGAAACATTATTCCTGCCATACCAGAAAAATTTCCAAAGGCGGCATTTATACATGTCACTTGCGTTGTGATCGAAATTCTAGCTGCAAGTTGAACTGCAATCGCAGCCCCGGCAGAGTGTCCGACAATATGCAATCGGGATATATCTATATTAGTCCGTGCCAATAGCTGACTGACGCCATCCGTTATTGAGTCCAAAGTGCTGCGCCCAAACCTTGGGACACTGGAAAATCCATGTCCAGGTAGATCTATTGTCAGCGACTGAACGTCCTCACCCAAATTGCTGATTAATGGCGCCCAGCTGTGAGTAGAGGCTCCAGTGCCGTGGATAAACAATACAGTTGGTTTATTGGCTTCGATCAATTGCATGTGCCATTTATAGTCTCGCGTTTTGATGAAGCGGGATGCAGATCTATTCGGCCACCATTCTGGAATTTTATCGGTCATCACTATTCCAAATGTGTCTTTGCCAATTCCGAAATCGTGTGTGCGTTTGCGCGAGGTAGGCAAAGGTATTCGCCTCCCATCGTTTGGGCAAGTTTGGCCAATTCTGGATTACCGCGTCTGCCACAGTCGATAAAGAGTGTAGGTACGTTTAGCGCACGTCCCATCTGTGCCACATGTGTGGCATCACGCATGGCTTTTTGACGACCAGGTTGGCCGTCTATGTCGATGTTTCCTTTACCATCCGTCAAAAATGCCATGCTGGGCAATTTTCCACTTCTGCGAACAACAGTGGCTAGGTTAAGTGCGCTGTTGATCCCAGTTGCCAACGGCGTTCCTCCCCCTGCAGCCAGTGCAGCCAGATTTTTTTTAGCCTGCACCAATGAACGTGTGGGTGGCAATAAAATGTCGGCTCGGCCATCACGAAATCCGATCAATGCAACGTAATCGCGTTTCGAATATGCTTGTGCGAGCATGATCTCTACTGCGCCTTTTGCTTCGCCCATGCGGCTCATCGCGGCTGAGCCAGAAGCATCGACAGAAAAAATAACGACGCGCTCGGAACGATTTTGGAAACGTTGAATGTGCAGGTCGTTCGGATAAATCACAATGTTTGAGGCCTGCGATGTATTCGATTTCCGAAGTTTTTGCCAAGGTGCTGCAGCGCGGAGGCTAGCAAGTATATCAATACGGGCGCGATGGTTGGGTCGTCCAATCATTCCAGGCAGGGGGCGACCACGTAGTGCTGATTTTTGCAACAGGCCGAACCCATCGCCACCCTTGCTGTTTCTGCCCATTTTTTTGCTATCGATCTGGTTAAGTAAATTCGCAGGCAACATGGCGCGAACAGCGTCGATGACTAATTCCTCTGGTAATTCGACGGTTTCATTTTCTCCTATCGTGTCAGACCCCTGGTCTTGGTCTACGGGATCATTGTTTGTCTCTGTTTCAGGTGCTTCGGTGGGCATTGCCGTTGCACGATGCGCGAGGATCAATTGCGCAGCCGTATCGATATCGCTTTGTGTAATATCATTTCGATGATCCAATGACGCTAACAATTGCGCTGCTTTTTGGACCATCGTAACAGACCGCATCGAAAAAATGCCAAATTGCAATGCAGCTGTAACAATGAGCGTTTGTTGATCCTCAGTCAGTGTTGGTAAGGGAGTGTTGCGTTTTTCGGTGTTGGTGTAATCAATCGCAAATTCATCATGACGCATATTCCGCAGGTCAAAAAAGAATGCAAAGCGTTCAAATAAAGGTCCCAAATGTGTGTCTTCAACGCTTTCACTTTCGTCAAAAACACAAAACGGATCAGTGTTTGCGTGTTCGGTGTATTGCGCGATTAATGCCGCCGATTGCCGTGTTAGACGATCAGCCATAATTAATAGTTTCCAACCATTTCGATCTAGGACGCCCGGCCTCATGACAAGTGATCCGGACGTCAAACTTTCAATTGGATCAATGCCACCAACCAAGTCTGCGGCGCTTAGATTTGGGTGGACTGTTGTGGCACCCATATCAGATCCATTCAGCATGACTCGCAGTTGCTCCATATGTGAGCCAGCACTCGTCTTGAAAATTATGCCACCGAATGTTTTGGGGTCTAATTGGCATAGCTGAAGAGCGAGATTCGCCAGATATGTCTTTTGATCTGACATTTCAGCCTAAAACAGCGTCAAGTGTACGTTCCACCCGTACCGTTGATCCCGTATCATCTAGCGGATCACGACGCAGACGATGACTTAGCGCCATGGGTGCGATACGTTTGATGTGATTTCGATCGACATTGTAATCCCCCTCAAATGCGGCAAGCGCACGTGCCGTTTTTAATAGAGTGAGCTCGCCGCGTAGTCCATCACTGCCCATAGCGACACAAATTTCCGCACAAATTTCCAACATATTATCGGACATCTCAACGCTGTTTAGGCGTTCGCGTCCTGTCAGAATGCTGTCACGGATTTTTGCGTTTTCGCCTGACCAAGATTTACAATACGCCTCTGCATCACGATCAAATGCATCCCGTCGCTTGAGGACATCAACACGATCCATGATTGTTTGTGGTGTACGTACTTCGACAGAGAGACCAAAGCGATCTAAAAGCTGAGGGCGCAATTCGCCTTCTTCGGGGTTACCTGATCCGATTAAAATAAAACGCGAGGGATGTGTTATGGAAAGTCCTTCTTTCTCAACCGTGTTCGTTCCTGATTGTGCAACATCCAGCAATAGATCAACAATATGGTCTTCGAGCAGATTGACCTCGTCGATGTATAGGTATCCGCGATTGGCCTTTGCTAACAGGCCTGGTTGGAATTCCTTTACGCCGTCGACAAGGGCGCGCTCGATGTCCAACGCTCCCGTAACCCTATCAGCGCTCACACCCAACGGTAGGTCGACCACAGGTGTGTTCGTCTTGGTGGTAGCGTCAGATGCTGTTTTTACCCAACTTGGGACGTCTGTTATTTGTTCCGAGTTCACGGGGCATCCTTGAACAACGGAAATTTCGGGCAGTAAATCTGCCAATGCCCTGATAGCCGTTGATTTTCCTGTTCCGCGATCA
Source organism: uncultured Paracoccaceae bacterium (assembly GCA_965657135.1). Taxonomy (GTDB): domain Bacteria; phylum Pseudomonadota; class Alphaproteobacteria; order Rhodobacterales; family Rhodobacteraceae; genus HIMB11. The sequence goes on along the minus strand of CBFHNF010000022.1, from coordinate 4,967 downwards.
CCAAACGCAAGAACACCACCAATTTTAGGATCAATAGCAGTCAAAATTAGGGCCAATTTCATATCGTCTTGGCCAACAATTGCGGAAAATGGGAACGCTTTATTCATCTTTTGCTTCTTTCTTGGAATTTGCTCCAAATGCTGACCAGCTTCCGTCAATTGCGGTGATATTGAAGCGCGCGTAGAGTTCTTCTTTGAACCAATTTCCTTTACGTACTTTTTGTATGGCACTGCGGTGCGGATCAGATTGATGTGCGAATTCGCTCATTTGCTTTATGTCGGGCCAGATTGAAAATGTTAGTTGTTGTCGCAGGGGGAGCTCTCCCAGGCCTATTTTAAATAGAACATCTTTATTTTGGCCAATTTTGGTGCTTATCGCCGGAGACTGACTCCAAAACTGCAACATGGCATGCCATTTCAGTGTTGCGCGCGTTAGCACTGCAACGGGACCGGCATCTCTCTTGCTGTTTGCGATGAATGGCGTTTGCCCTGACCACTCGCCGCGTGTGGCATAAGGCTCCAAATAGATCGTGACACTTTCCGTCGACATTTCATGATAGCGGCTGAACACACGGGATTCTTCTAGTGTTTTCTCGACAGCTACGGTTTCATCCCAGACACATAGAATTGCGTACACGCCCCAGTTTGGCTTTGGGGTAAAGCCTTCACCTGTGCCAGACCCCAAAAGCTTCCAGAAAACGAGTGACGGCATCAAGTTCAAGAGAGGCCGTGCAAAGCCCATCATAATAAAGGCCCATAGCTTGTGATGGGGCTTTTCAAATCGAAAGAGGCTAAGTGTCACCATTGTATTTTTGGCACCAGATCGTCAGGTGTTTTTAGTCAAACACAAAAAGGTACAGTTGTAAATTAAATTAGACACATGTAGTGTTTGAATAATATGACAGTTCTTGAACCCAAATTATCGATTCCGCGTCTTTCATGTCATGCACCCAAGGCAATCGTTATTGGTGCAGGGCTTGGTGGTCTTTCTGCTGCTATGCGATTGGGCGCCAAAGGGTACCGTGTGACAATCATTGATCGTTTAGACAGATTGGGGGGACGCGGGTCGTCCATCTCCAAAGGTGGCTATCGATTCGATCTGGGGCCTACAATATTGACTGTACCTGATGTATTTCGCCGACTGTGGGCAGATTGTGGGCGTGATTTCGAAAGTGACGTCAACCTAACCCCTGTTGATCCCTATTATGAAATCCGCTGGCAAGATGGTTCGAAATTTCAAATACGTGACACTCAAGCAGACATGGATGCAGAAGTTAAGCGCGTGTTTCCGTCTGATTTTAAGGGGTATCAAAAATTCCTGACAGACTGTGAAAAAAGATACACCTTTGGATTTGAGGGATTGGGTCGTCGCCCACTAAATAAATTGTGGGATTTGGTCAAAGAGGTGCCTGGTTTTGTGGCGTTGCGTGCAGATCAATCTGTGTATCAACACGCATCTAAGCGTGTAAAGGACCCGCGTTTTCGCATGGCACTGTCGTTTCATCCCCTATTTATTGGTGGCGACCCTCGTCGGGTTACGTCCATGTATATTCTGGTCAGCCATTTGGAAAAAGAATTCGGGGTTCACTATGTTCAGGGTGGCGTTCAGGAACTAGCGGATGCAATGGGGCGTGTTGTCATTGATCAGGGTGGGCAGATCATTTCTGAAACGACCGTTGATCAGATATTGACCGATGGACGCCGTGCATGTGGTGTGCAATTGGAAAATGGACGTGAAATTGCGGCTGATATTGTGGTTTCAAATGCAGATCCCGGTTGGACATATGAGCAGTTATTACGACAACACACAAAAAAACGCTGGACCAAGAAGAAATTGGACAATTCAAAATGGTCGATGGGGTTGTTTGTCTGGTATTTTGGTACCAAGGGCACTTCGAATGACTGGACTGATGTTGGGCATCATACGATCCTAAATGGCCCCAGATACCGAGGCTTGTTAAAGGATATTTTTGATCGTCGCTTTCTGGCAGATGACATGTCGTTGTATTTACATCGTCCATCGGTGTCCGATCCTTCAGTGGCTCCAGAGGGTGACGACTGTTTTTACGCGCTTTCGCCTGTTCCAAACTTAAAAACCAAAAATGCTGTAGATTGGAACAATGAAGCGGTAAAATATAAAGAAAAAATGCGTAATGTGCTCGAAAAGGTTATGCCTGGGTTTTCACAGAAAATCGAAGCCGAACATGTGCTGACCCCCAATGATTTTCAATCGCGGTACCTAAGCCCATTTGGAGCTGGTTTTTCATTAGAGCCGCGTATCTTCCAATCTGCCTGGTTTCGGCCACATAACGTCAGCGAAGACTTCGAAAATCTGTATTTGGTCGGAGCGGGAACGCATCCTGGCGCGGGCATCCCAAGTGTTGTGACATCATCCGAAGTGCTAAATCAATTGGTCCCAGACGCAGAGCAGGTTTCACAATGAGCGCTACATACGAAAGCGACATGAAATACTGCGAGGATGCAATTCGCCAAGGCTCGTTATCTTTCCATGCGGCGTCGTTACTATTACCGAAAAGTGTCCGCAATCCATGTCTTGCGCTCTACGCCTTTTGCCGGTTGGCGGATGATGAAGTTGATTTGAAAACAGATAAATCAGCTTCTGTGAAAGACTTGATTGATCGTCTGGATCAGGTTTATTCAGGGGTTCCCAGAAATCGACCGATGGATCGTGCATTTGCAAGAATGGTTGATGAATTTGAGATGCCACGCGCACTTCCCGAAGCCCTGATCGAAGGATTGGTGTGGGACGCAATGGGCAAGAAATATCAGACTTTTGATGATTTGGTTGCCTATTCTGCGCGTGTTGCATCTGCAGTCGGTGTGATGATGTGCGTTATTATGCGGGCACGTGATCCAAACGTCCTTGCACGTGCTTGTGATTTGGGAGTTGCAATGCAATTGACAAATATTTCGCGTGATGTTGGCGAAGATGCGCGAGAGGGACGTTTATACTTGCCGCTAGATTGGTTTAAAGACGCGAAAATTTCACCAGATGAATTCCTATCTAATCCCCAGTTTCGACCTGAAGTGGCTCACATGACGCGGCAACTGCTGGCGCGTGCTGACAAATTATACCATAGATCTGAGGCTGGGATTGCCTGCCTTCCCATTAAAGTTCGACCGGCAATGTTTGCCGCGCGCCACATCTATGCTGCGATTGGCAATCGTGTTCGCAAGAATAAGTTTGATAACATATCTTATCGGGCGCGTACAAACAAAGCGACTAAGCTGCAATTGCTTGGATTATCTGCGACACATTCCATGGCAAGTATGTTATTGCCAACACCTGCGACCGTTTACGCAGAGCCTTTACCACAAACACAATTTTTGGTACGAGCCGCTGGGATAGAAAAGCGTTCCAAATTGGGTTGGAGCGAGCGGTTTGTGTCTGTGATGGAGCAGTTACACGAACATGATAAATCAAATATCGGTGCGTAACCTGAATTATGTGGTTAAAGGGGCTGCGAAATGTGGATGGACTTTGCGATATTTTTGTCAGCATGTTTTGTTGCCGGATCAACGGGGAGTTTGTTTCCGCCGGGTAGCTGGTATGCCCAATTAAAGAAACCCACTTGGACACCCCCCAATTGGTTGTTTCCGGTTGCTTGGATAACTTTGTATCTCTTGATGGCCTATTCAGGGGCACGCTTGACGCAGGTTTCGGGGGCAGGAACAGCTTTGGCGCTTTGGTCTTTGCAGATCGCTTTGAATGCTCTTTGGACTCCGGTGTTTTTTGGGTTACAGAAAATTAAGCTCGCATTTTACTGCATTGTTGGACTTTGGCTTGCAGTTGCGCTTTGTGTTGCTGTGTTTTGGCAGTATTCGTGGATTTCAGCGGTCGCTTTTGTTCCATACCTCGCATGGGTGAGTGTTGCAGGGGCACTAAATCTGGCGGTGCTTAGGTTGAACCCCGAACACTCCTAATCTTTGAACCGCCAACCTGCTCGACGTGGCACGCGAACCGCCAACATGGCAGTGATGATTTTGTTGCGAAAGCGGTGGAGATCAAGGGCTTCAAAAACGCCGATGCTTTTTTCAGAGTTAAGCTGTGTTTGAACCACTGCACGATTGTAAAACGGTGCGTCTAGCAAATTTTGAACTTGTCTGGGCGTGGCATTCTCATCGCATCTGGTTTCACGCTTGACCGCCCAAAGGCTGTTTTTGAAACGCCTAAGTGGAGGCGCACTTGGAATTTCTACGGCGGCGCCATGCAGGTCAAAGTCTATTGCGTGCATCGTTTTTGTCCCATCGCGCAATTCCAAATCATAAAAACACTGAGTACCAGATTGGACCGGAAATCTGCCCCATGTCCAATAATTGAAATCTTGCTCTAACGCGCGCGTCCCAAAGTTAGCATCGAAGTATCCATGACCGCTCCATTGCCATCCTTTGGCCTCAAGATCTACTTCGATATCAGCAGTGGGGGCAAAAGGCCGCCATACATGACTTCCACTAGATGTTAATGGCAGTTCGACATTCGTTATAGATCTGGGCCTAAGAATAATTTTTCCACGTACTCTGGAAATAATAGGAGGGCTGCTGATTTCATCGACGTGAATGGTTAGCGTTTTTTCAATGGGATCCCACATCAGTGAGGACGGCCCAACTGTGAATGAATGTTCCGTTTGGCGAAGCGCGCTGCGTCCGCGATCTGTCATTGTAAATCGACCGCCCGGCCCATATGTCGCGACGTTTATGCAGACATTATTTTGCGGCTCTCGCCGCCCCGACCATTTGTACCATGGTGAAAAAACCGACCCTATAAATGCGATCACGGAAATCGCACGGCCAGAATTTGGATCAACACCGTCTACATACCACCATGCATATCCGTTCGGTGGTACATCTATGTTAAAATTTGGCGCGTTCTCATCTCCGCGACCGCGAGCTCGGCGCAAAGAGTCGCCATTGGAATCCCTGCCCCTGGATGAACCCCGCCCCCGACCA
>CBFHNF010000021.1:0-36114 GCA_965657135.1 uncultured Paracoccaceae bacterium | reverse complement strand
AAGTCATCTGTTGAAATTTCGATCCTGCGCGTTGAACTGTTCTTGGGTGTGTTCATTGGTGCAATCACATTCACTGGCTCGGTTATCGCATATGGCAAACTGTCGGGCCGTGTTACATCTGCAGCAACAAAACTGCCGGGTGGTCACATGCTGAATGCAGCGGCAGCGATTGTGTCGGTTGTGACATTGATCATGTACATGAACTCGGGTGATATGTTGCCATTGGCGATTATGACGCTGGCAGCATTGTTTATCGGATATCATTTGATCATGGGTATTGGCGGCGCGGATATGCCTGTTGTTGTGTCAATGTTGAACAGCTACTCTGGTTGGGCTGCGGCGGCGATCGGGTTTAGCCTTGGTAACGATTTGCTAATTGTTGTTGGCGCCTTGGTTGGCTCTTCTGGTGCGATCCTATCCTACATTATGTGTAAGGCGATGAACCGTTCATTCGTTTCCGTGATCCTTGGTGGATTTGGCGGAACAGCAGGCCCGGCGATGGAAGTTGAGGGTGAGCAAGTCGCCATTGAAGCAGATGGCGTTGCAGCCGCTTTGAACGATGCGGATAGTGTCATCATTATTCCGGGCTACGGCATGGCTGTGGCGCAGGCTCAGCAGGCTGTTTCTGAATTGACTAAACGCCTCCGCGCTAAGGGGAAAAACGTGCGCTTTGCGATCCACCCTGTTGCAGGGCGTTTGCCAGGCCACATGAACGTTTTGTTGGCTGAGGCCAAAGTGCCCTATGACATCGTTTTGGAAATGGATGAAATCAACGATGATTTCCCAGAAACAGACGTATCAATCGTCATCGGCTCAAACGACATCGTGAACCCAGCCGCCCAAGAGGATCCGAACAGTCCAATCGCGGGTATGCCCGTTTTGGAATGTTGGAAATCTAAGCAAGTGTTTGTGTCAAAGCGTGGTCAAGGGACCGGATACTCAGGTATCGAAAACCCGCTGTTCTATAAAGAGAACACACGCATGTTCTATGGCGATGCCAAGGACAGCTTAAACAAACTCCTAACCATGATCGAATAGATTAATGGCCTTGCGATTTGAAACACCCGCCCATCGTGGCGGGTGTTTCCGTTTGGCGTCATTGCATGCGGATGTATTCCTTATGAAGCAGCATTGCAGCACTTTGACGCTGGACCAATAGGGGGCGCAGCCCTATCCTGTGTTCACATCTAATGAAATGGATTACCTATGTCACTGATCACGGATCACCCTTTGCGGTACAAACTGGCAAATGAATTGCATGCCCGCCCGTTTCCGTCGTTTCGGGCGCCCGGTGTTGTAGCCTATTTGGCGTTAAAAGTACCCGAGAATGCGGCCGCCCGTGATCGGTCCCAAGATCGACTTGATTTGATTAAATTATTGGACCGGTACGGTGCGGGGCACCCAAAAGTAGGTGCGACGCATTATTTTGGAGATCTGGGACGTCATAAAATCAAATGGGAGCAACACACGGAATTTGTGACCTACACCGTTTTTACAAATGCGTTGACGGAACGGGCCTTTGATCCGACGGTGTTTGATGTTTTTCCCTCGGATTGGTTGTCAGATTTAGAGGCAGTTCGGGTGACATCTATTTCAATCCGCGCGGAATTGCGTGAGAACGAAGATGATATTTCCCAAAAGCTAAGCGACTGGTTCGTTTCGGAAAGCGTCGCGGTTAGTCGCGTTTTGGACAATAGCGCGATTGTTGCCGCAGACTTTAGAATTGATGAAACAGGACATCAGCGGGTCGCAATTTTTGGTGAACGTGACACGGGAGAACGTCGTCTAGGACGCATTATTCAGCGTTTGTGTGAAATAGAAACCTATAAAAGTTTGTCGATGCATGGCTTTGCCACCGCGCGTGAAATTCAGGGGCGCATGGGGCAAATTGATACGGAAGTAACCGATCTGATGACATCCTTGGCTGAGGCCAAGCAACCCGCGGAAACGACATTGAGCGCGGTATTGCGGCATTCTGCCGAATTAGAAAGTTTGGATGCCAAAGTTGCATTTCGGTTTGCCGCAACTTGGGCCTATCAGGCAATCGTGGATCAGCGCATTGCTGTCTTGCGGGAAGAGCGGTTCAAGGGTCGGCAAACGTTTTATGAATTCATGATGCGCCGCTATGATCCTGCGATGCGTACCGTAAAATCTACGGAAACGCGGTTGTCGACGCTGGTGGATCGGGCGCGTCGTGCAGGCGAATTGTTGAGAACCAAGGTGGATGTCGAGCGATCTGCGCAAAACCAAGCTTTGTTGGAAAGCATGGACAAACGCGCAGACCTTCAACTGCGATTGCAAAAAACAGTTGAAGGCCTGTCAGTCGTTGCAATCAGCTATTACGCTGTGTCATTGGTGGGCTACTTGGTCTATCCTTTGGCCGAAGTGACTGGGATCACCAAAGGTATGTTGACGGCGCTCATTACTCTGCCGGTTGTGGGTGCGGTATGGTATCTTGTGAACCGAATTCGACAGTCGATGGAGTAGCGTCGACCAAGCGATGCGTCAGGATTGCGCCTACACCAATCGAGATCAGCGCTGTCAGCGGCACGATGCTCAGGCTGGGGATCCCCGATAGCCCTGCACCAATCGTGCAACCACCAGCAAGCACACCACCGAACCCCATCAATGATGCACCCGCGGCAAAGCGGCCAAAATGTGCGGGCCCAGAAAAGCTTTGCCACGAAAGACGGCGGCCAGCCGCAGCCGAAAGGAAAGCTCCCACAATTACGCCGCCTATCAATCCAACGCCGAATTTTGCACTGACAGATGTTGAGGCAAGTGTCCAAAAAATACTATCGGTCCACGGGGAGGTAAAGGCAATGCTTTCAAATGCAATCGGATCGAAATCATCATAAAGAACGTAACCCGTTCCGACCCAACCGGCCGCGGCCAATGCGCCGATTGCACTTCCGCCAATTAACCCCAAAACACTTGCATTGCTGCGCCAAACAAAAACAGCCGCAATCGTTGCGATAATCGCGACGCTAACGCCAGACCCAATAATCGAAGAAAGCGAAAAAGCCTCGATCGTGGGGCCAACATTTCCAATCAATATCCGAAGCGGTGACAATATTCCCTTAAGTGTTGCATGCGCGACCACTGCGAAAATCAACAAAGCGGTGATCGCTCGTAAATTGCCTGTTGCACCTAAAATGGTCAAACGACCCACACAGCCGCGTGTCAGGACCATGCCCACGCCAAAGACCATCCCACCAAGAACAATTTGCACCACTGGGAAAGTGTCCATAAAGCGGTGATCGTCAAACGTGATGATCTCTTGTATCACAAAATACTGTGTTCCAAGTATTGCGACCAAGAGTGCGATGGCCCAAACTCCAGCAGCCTGAACGCGATCTGCGCCGATCAATGCCCGACGGAAACAGAATTTGACCTGTTCACTAAAAATCCCAAATAGGAGCCCCAGGCCTAAGGCAAAATACAAACTAGCTTGGCCTGCGGTAAGTGTTTCAAAACCCAAATCTTCGAACATGATGTGACCTCATAATAGAACGTTGTTCTGATTAGAGGGGAATTTTAGCGATAATCAATAGGTTTCGCAGGCAGAAGGTAGGTTATTTAAGGGAAGATATTCCAATCTACATTTCTCATAAACGTGATCGTCCCTAGCAACTGACTGTGATAGGACAAAAATAATGCGAATGCACATCAAACCTTGGGTTTTGATCTTTTTTCAAAAAATACAAAAACGCAATGTAATGCGTATTAGCCGCCTGTGTGGCTCATGTGGCGTGACATTTGGCCCGAAATTTTTTGACGGGAATAGTCAAAATCATGACCCTTTGGTTTGCGCTCAATCGCGCGGCGAATTGCTTTTTCCAGTGGCTCGGATGTATTTGGATGTTCACGTAAAGGCGCACGCAGATCTGCCATGTCTTCTTGACCAAGACACATGTAGAGTTCTCCAGTGCAAGTCAGACGTACACGGTTACAGCTTTCGCAAAAATTATGACTAAGTGGTGTGATAAATCCAATTTTCTGACCCGTTTCTTCAATGCGCACATAGCGGGCAGGGCCACCAGAACGCTCTGTCAGGTCGGTTAATGTATATTGCGTACGTAGCGCGTCACGTACATCGCTCAGCGACCAATATTGTCCGATGCGGTCTGTTTCACCCATGTTCCCCATGGGCATCACTTCGATCCATGTTAGGTCCATATCGCGGCTAGCGCACCATTGTGTCATGGTGAACAATTCGTCTTCGTTAAAGCCCTTAAGGGCCACTGCATTGATTTTCACACGCAAGCCTGCTCGTTGCGCTGCATCCAATCCCTTAAGCACTTGAGACAATCGCCCCCATCGTGTGACGCGGGCAAATTTATCGTCGTCGAGTGTATCCAAGGACACGTTTATACGGCGCATGCCTGCGGCATATAAATCATCTGCAAAACGCTCTAACTGCGATCCGTTGGTCGTTAGGGTCAGTTCCTGAAGCGCACCCGTGTCCAAATGGCGCGACATAGCCTTGAAAAATGTCATGATATCGCGTCGCACCAGTGGCTCACCACCTGTGATGCGCAGTTTTTGCACACCCATCCCCACGAATGTTGAACACAAACGGTCTAACTCTTCCAGAGTCAGGAGTTCTTTCTTTGGAAGAAATTGCATGTTTTCGGACATACAATAGACACAGCGAAAATCGCAGCGATCGGTTACAGAAACGCGCAGATAAGTGATTGCGCGTGCAAATGGGTCAATCAGGGGTAATGTCATAGCGTTAAGCTAGAGTCATCATTGACCACCCGCAAGGGTGTGTGGCCTATTTTCATGCATTGATTTGCAAATTTTATGTTCGGGTATCCATCATATGCCGCGCCGCTTCTTTGCGGGCAAATGATTTCATCTCATCGCCGTAGGTGTCCAAAAAATTCTGTGCGCGCGACAGATCGTGCCGAGAAAGATCGCGCACCCACCAAGCGATGGCCTTTTGAATGAACCAATCATGATCCTCAACCAGCGTTGCAGCCCATCCAAGGATACGCTCACGGGCATCGATTTCGTGGGGCTTGGGGAAATTCTGTTTGGTATAGGGAAGGGCGATCACAAAGGCTGCACGCCGGCGCCACATATGTTCTGATGTGATCCACGTCTCAACGTGATCTAATCGCGCGGGGTCTGCGATAATGCGTTTTTGCCCTGCCATGCAGGCATGATCAGCAATCGCCCAACTGTCAAAATCATCAACCCAAGATGTGATTAGTTCCCACACGGCGGCATCTGGTCTGATGCGCGCTTGAGTTAACAGTTTCGCGGCCATCACGCGCCCTTCAAAAATATTGGTGTTCCACAACCCTTGTGCCAATTCGATCCTCTGATCCAAACTTAGGGCGCGCCGCCATTCTTTTCCGACATCGTTCAAAATTTGATTATTCGTTCCGATGTAGGGGCGATCCACTTTATGGTAGGCGGCCTTGCCCGCAACCGTCGTTGGGTCAGCCAGTTTGTTTAAGTGTTCTAAGGCCTCATCCAGCGTCATTTCTTATTTTACCCACGTTTGGTTTACTGTATTTCGCACGGCAGCAAACCTTTGGCATGCTGCAATTTCATTCATTGTGTATCATCACCACATTTCTGGATTGGCAAGCGCATCAACGCAGCTGAAGCCCTCGGCCGGATGCGGTAGTTTCGTCGTATTCAACATCATTCCGGTCCATCCAAAGGGGTACGCCAATGGATAAGGTGGTATGAATGCACGCCCTACGCTTTCTGTAAATCCAAATCGTCCATAATAGTTTGGGTCGCCGTAAACCAAGAGGACATCTGCACCTTCCTTGGAGAGCATTTCGATCCCATGCTGAATAAGCTTTGATCCAATCCCCTGTTTCTGGTGTTCTAACGAAACCGCTAAGGGGGCTAGGATGAATCCAGACACGTTCGACGAAGATGTCATTTCTATGGGGCTGTAACATATATAACCGACGATTTTGCCGTTTAATTCAGCAACCAGTGGCTTAATTGATGCACTGTTATTCTTGGTCGAAAAATCGTGTGCGAGGGTCAAGATAACAGGACTCTCTTCGTCAGAAAACGCACTTTCAATAACATCTGTGATGTACGTCCAATCGACATGCTGCGCGCTTCTAATGACTATCATTTTTATCTATGGTATCCAAATTGGTTTGAGAGGGATTTTGAATTTTCTTATGGCACAATCGGCGTAGCATTCAACAGTGATCGCGCAATTTTACGGACTTGGAGGATGCAAGGCTTATGACAAAATAACGGCTGGCAATCGATGCGAATATACTTCCTTGAATGAAACAAGGATTTAATAAAGTACGTGTTCCATTTAAATCGGTGGACTAACTTTATTCCACCGTGACGGATTTGGCCAAGTTGCGGGGTTGATCCACGTCCGTCCCTTTGGCGAGCGCTGTGTAATAGGCTAACATTTGAGCGGGAACGGCATATAGGATGGGTGCAACCGTTTCATGGATTTCGGGCATTTCAATTCCGATCCAGATATCGTTTCCAGCCTCTTTCAATCCCGCATCATCTGACAATAGCAGCACGCGACCTTTCCGCGCCATGACTTCTTGTACGTTTGAAATGGACTTATCAAACAGTCGATCTTTAGGGGCCAAAACAACCACTGGAACTTTATCATCTATGAGCGCCAATGGACCATGCTTAAGTTCACCTGAAGCATAAGCTTCAGCATGTATATAGCTGATTTCTTTTAATTTTAACGCACCTTCATGGGCTAATGGGTGCATCGCACCACGTCCCAAAAATAGAATATCACGGGCCTGTGCCAATTTATGGGCGGCCCGTTCGAATTGATCCTTTTGATCCAATGCGCGGTTGATCAGTGCAGGCAGACTGCGCATGTGATGCACGATCAATTCACATTCGGCCTCTGATTTTACGCCCCGTTCTGTGGCGGCCTTAATCGCTAACGACAGCAACAATGTCAGCTGACAGGTGAAGGCCTTGGTTGAGGCAACGCCAATTTCGGTACCTGCCAAAATCGGCAAGGCCAGATCACTTTCCCGCGCGATTGAACTTTCTTCTACATTCACGATGGACAGGATCTTTGCTGCTTTGCCCTGACAATAGCGCAGCGCAGCCAGTGTATCGGCAGTTTCGCCCGATTGGCTGACAAAAATGGCAAGGGTGCGATCAGAAATGGGGGGCTCACGATACCGGAATTCAGATGCAATATCCACTTCGACAGGGATGCGTGCCACCTGTTCAAACCAATATTTCGCGGTAAAGCACGCCAAGTAGGCCGTACCGCATGCCACCATTGTGATGCGATCAAATTGGGTAAAATCCAAACCATCGCCCGGTATATGCACTGTATGCCCATCAGAGCCCAAATAATGCTGAATCGCCCTGCTGATCACGCTGGGTTGTTCATGGATTTCTTTGGCCATGAAATGTTGATAGCCATCTTTGTCATAGCGGCCGGTGTCCCCACGGATGGTGCGTACCTCACGATTGGCCAGCACACCTTGGGCGTCCCAAATTTGAACCGAAGTGCGAGTCAGAACTCCAAAATCGCCCTCATCCAAATATGTGATGCGGTTGGTCATCGGTGCGAGCGCAATAGCGTCTGAACCGACAAACATTTCATTGTCTCCATGTCCGATCGCCAACGGGGATCCTTTGCGCGCGACAATCAACAAATCTTCTTTGCCTTGAAACAGGAAACACAGCGCAAATGCACCCTCTAGTTTGGCAACGGTTTCGCGCGCAGCGTCGACAGGGCTCATGCCGTTTACCAGCATATGATGCGTTAACATTGCAACGGTTTCGGTATCGGTATCCGTTTCAGGATGCAGTCCGTGACTTGCCAGTTCCGCGCGCAGTTCGCGGAAGTTTTCGATGATTCCGTTGTGGACAACTGCCACCTGTTCTTTTTGATGCGGGTGGGCGTTTTTGACACTAGGTTCACCATGTGTGGCCCAACGTGTATGACCGATACCCGCCTTACCAACCAAAGGATCATGAACCAAAACGTCCGACAATTCAGCAAGCTTGCCCACAGCGCGCCGCCGGCTCAGCCGACCTGCATGCACCGTCGCAATGCCTGCGCTGTCATAGCCGCGATATTCCAAACGCTTTAACGCGTCTACCAAAATTGGCGCGGCCTCATGGCTGCCTAATACTCCAACAATCCCACACATTACGATGACTCCGAATTTCTTTTGGCTTTACGTTTTCTTAAAATATCAAATAGTTTGACGGCCATGCGCGGTTTATTCACTTGCTCAACGCGCGCGATGGCCACAGCCTCGGATTCAACGTCTTTGGTAATCACTGCACCTGTTGCCGTCATCGATCTATCGCCCAGCGTAACGGGGGCCACCAGCATCGTGTTAGAACCGACAAAGACATTGTTGCCAATTGTGGTTTTGTGTTTCATCACGCCATCATAATTACAGGTGATCGTGCCCGCCCCAACATTAGACCCACTGCCAATTTCGGCATCCCCAATATAGCTCAGGTGATTGACCTTGGATCCTTCGCCGATCAATGCGTTTTTGACTTCAACAAAATTGCCAATGCGCACATCTTCGGATAGTTCCGCACCTGGGCGAAGGCGGGCATAGGGGCCTATGATCCCTCCGCGCGCAACGTGACATCCCTCTAGGTGGGAAAAGGCGCGAATGGTTGCACCACTTTCCACTGTAACACCTGGCCCGAATACAACATTTTGTTCAATCACAGTGTCACGTCCGATTACAGTATCATAGGCAAAATGCACGGTCGGCGGTGCGAACAGGGTAACGCCGTTTTCCATCGCCTCGGCGCGCGCGCGGGTTTGAAAGGCGGCTTCGGCCTCGGCCAATTGTGCGCGCGAATTGACACCCAGTGTTTCGGCCTCATCACACACGACGAAGGTTGCGGATTTTCCGTGGTTTTGCGCAATTTCGACGCAATCAGTCAGGTAATATTCACCAGATGCGTTTTCGTTACCTGTCGCAGAAATCCAATCAAACATATCTGCTGCATGTGCGGCCATCACGCCGCTGTTGCATAGGGTTATGGCGCGCTCTTCCGCGCTGGCGTCTTTATATTCGACGATCTTTTGCAGGGCATCGCCGTTTGTGACCAATCGACCATAGCGACCGGGATCAGCGGCGTTAAACCCAAGCACCACCAAATCGGCATTGGCACGCGCAGCGGCGATATCCGCAAGGGTTTGGTCGTTTATAAATGGGGTATCACCATAAAGCACCAGCAGATCACCGTCATAATCCCCCAGCACCGATTTGGCCTGCGCAACCGCATGACCTGTGCCCAATTGTTCTTCTTGCAAAACAATCTGCGCATCGGGGGCATAGTCGTGGGTGGCTTTGCGAACGGCCTCTGCGCCATGTCCCGCAACGACAACAATGTGATCTGGGTCTGTTGCCTGTGCCGATCGGATCGCATGGGCCAACATGGGAACCTGTGCAATCGGGTGTAACACCTTTGGCAGGTCTGAATTCATGCGCGTCCCTTTTCCTGCCGCTAAAATGACGACTGCAATACCCATGTTCAAATCCTTAATACCAGTTGGTGTCGTTTTAACCATTCTTCCTCATTGCGCAAGGGGGCGTTGTTTCAACTTCGGTTGCGATTTATTACAGCCCATGGCAAGAATTCGCCGATAACAGGAGGCCGCACCCATGCGCACAATCGTTTTTGATCTGGATGGAACGCTGGCGGACACCAGTGGGGATTTAATTGCCGCGGCCAATGTGTGTTTTGCCGACATGGGCATCGCGGGCCTATCTGCGACGCAGGATCAATCAACGGCCCTGCGGGGCGGGCGGGCCATGCTGCGTCTGGGTCTGTCGCGACAGGGGGATGTGGATGAGGCGTTGGTGGATAAATATTATCCCATCTTGCTTGAGGCGTATGGCGCCAACCTTTCGGCACAAACCGTCTTTTTCGATGGCGCGTTAGAGGCGGTTCGCATCCTGCGGGATCGCGGGGATCGTGTGGCAATCTGCACAAACAAACCTGCTGGATTGGCCGAACAGCTGATGCGCGATCTACAGGCGCGTGATTTGTTTCATGCCCTGATTGGGGCCGATACATTGCCTGTGCGCAAACCCGATCCCGCGCCCTATATCGCGGCGGTTGAACGGGCAGGGGGGCAGGTGGCGCGATCCTGCATGATTGGCGATACGCTGACCGATCACAGCACCGCACGCGCCGTCGGTGTGCCCAGTATCCTTGTTGATTTCGGCCCGGGGGATGAGGATGTGCATGCCCTAAACCCCGATGCGATCCTATCACACTTTGCGGATCTGCCTGATATGATGGTGGAACTGCTGCCCTAAGTTTATGCGCATCTGCATTTTCCAACAATTGCGCCAGTCCTGCAATCTGGGGTAGAGTGGTGTTATTATCATCACCCATGGATTTAATGCATTGACCACATTACCCGATCCCGCGCCCTCCAGCACCGACAACCCTTGGCTGCAGTTGATATTAGACAGCAATCAAAGAGATCCCGAGAACCCCACGGCCTATTGGAATGCAATGCAAGACGCCCTAATCCAATATAAATTTTGGCCAAGCTTTGCGAATTACAGTCATTCGTTCACAAAGGTCTTGAGACAAGAGGAAGTCGGAGAGTTTTATCGAAAATTATGTGATGCAATGGAAGAAGATGAAATTAACTTCGCAAACGTTGAATTTGATGAAGTGGATTTCACAGGTGCAAGGTTTTTACTGCAAACGTACTTCACGGCGGCGATATTTAAAGAAGATGTTTCGTTTAGAAACGCAAATTTCTTGCATTATACTCATTTCACAAAAGTTAATTTCCATAAATCTGCTAACTTTGATCGCTGCTATTTTAATTCGAGTGTTGAATTTGATCATGCCTCAATTGATGGGGACGCTTTCTTTCAGAATGCCGTATTCGACGACCACGTTCGTTTTAACAAAACTAATTTCGGAGCAGCCACAGCGCAAAATGTGCTGGTTCGCTCTAACTTCTGGTCAGCAGAATTTAAATCGGGAGCCAGTTATGATGATTGCAATTTTTGTGTAAGATGCAGTTTCAAAGTCACGTTGTTTTCTGGAGTAACTTACGAAGAGTGGAACAGCTTCAGCGCGTATTTTTGCTCTTTTGTCGGGGCAACATTTCATGGCGCACTGATATTTGAGCCAAGAAGAAATTTTTTAATTGGAAATTTTTCCAAAGCGATTTTTTTCTCAGACGCTAGGTTCAGTTCATGTGACTTTCAAAAAATAATTTTTGAAAAGGCACGGTTCGCAGATGATGTTCATTTCCATGATGTTTTTTTCACTGAGGGCTGGACATTACAATCGGCAACGATAGATGGCGGATTATTTTTAAAAAATTGCAGATTTAAAGATACCTTTGATCTACGAGATGTCGTAATTCGCGGGCAGACCGACCTAAAGAATTTTGATAGCACATTAAACATGCGGGGTGCGGCTTTCATAAATCACCCTCCAGAACTCTTTGGCAGTGATCTGAACCCTGACAGCGATCTGGCCTGTATTCTACCCAAAGTTCCAAGCACCTCGCATATCAACATTTACGAGGATGTGCGCCAGCATGCAGAGCAGTTGGGCAAACTGGATGATCGCAAACGATTTGTGCATGCTGAGCTGTCCTGCCGTGCGATTGATCTCAATAAATCGGGTGCAGAGCGGTTTATTTGGTGTCTACATGGTTTGACTTCGAATTATGGCACCTCGGTTTATCTACCGCTTTTTTGGTTATTAATTTTATTCCTAATATCGGCCGCCCCATGGATGGGATATGCAATTTGGTTTTCATCCCTGTCGGTGTGGTCGGCGCTGTCCTATAACATTTTACAGGCGGTACCGTTTACAGGGCATTTGTCGTCGGCACTTCTCAACAACTTTCACGAACTGCCCATGTCGCTGCATTTCATTGCAGGTCCTATTGCCCTGTTAAATCCCATCTTTTGGTTTTTGACGGGTCTTGGGCTGCGCTTTCAACTGCGATTGGCGCGTTAGTGTTGGTCCGTTGGTTTTAGCAGTTGGTTGGTCAGTTCACTGAGTTCAATATGCTCTAACCCGTTGATTGCGGTTTCGATGCAGTTTGCGCGATCTGGGCCAAGGATGGGGTGGGTCAATGTGCGGAACTTATCGGTTAGTTCGATGGCTGTTGCGGGAGTGCGATGATCCCATTTAGGTTCCATCCAATCGCTTTGACAGACGCTGCCGTCGTTTAAAGTGATGATGGCACGTGCGTGTCGATGGGCAGGAAAATTTGCGTTGGCATATTCTTGTTCGCGCATTTCAAGCATCTGCGACAGACGCATCACCGCAGGATCGCTAAGGGCATTGTCAGCGATAGAGGCGGGCGTGACGTCCCCATGTACCAGTGCAACGGCCACGGGAAAGGATGTTGAATACTGTGCCTGTTCCGTTGTCGTTGGGGTGCTGGTTGCAAGGCGAACGGCCTCATGAAATGTTTCAACCTTGATTGCTGCGATATCGCTGTGATCAAATTTGTGCTGGCGTTGTAGGTGCAGCGCCGCCTCAATCGGGGCCTGTGCCCAGCGACAAACGGGATAGGGTTTGTAATACTGTTCCATCATGTACCAGCGTGTGCCAATATCCTGCCAAAACTCTGACGCCTCTTCCACGATGAGCGAGGGCGCACCTGTAAATCCCGCCTGTGCCAGTTTGGCCGCCGACACCCCCGCCATCGATCCCCAGCCAGCGCCGTCCTTAAGCATAGTGGGATGATCAATGCAGCGCATCATTTGGCTGCGCGGACCATGGTATTCGGCAATCCCAAGGGCGTGACGCGTTTGTTCTGGGTTAAGTTGCAGAATATAGGCCCCCGCTGCGGCCGCCGCCACGGCCCCCCAACTGCCCGATGTGTGATAATCAGGGGCCGTTGCATGCTGTGCCATTGCAGCGCGCGCGCCAAATTCATACCCCATGATGGTGGCTAGTAAAACGTCACGACCAGCGATTTGTTGTTCATAGCCAAGCGCGAGGATCGCGGGGAATAGGGGGGCGCCGATATGCCCCTTGGCCATGTTAAATCCATCATGGCCATCAAGGCTATCAATCGTCATGCCTGCGGCCAATGCGGCCCCCTGCGCGCTGGACGTGCGCCCATCAAACAGCATCGGGATTGTGCCGCCGAATTCTTGGGCCGCGTGTTCACGGATAATTCCAGACAACTTTGTTGCAGCGCCCCCTGCGCCGATCCCTATTAAATCAAGTATCGACAATTTGGCCTGCGCCTTCACAACGTCGGGGATATCGTTCAAATTTAATTTATGGATCAGCTCAATCGGGGTCATGTGGTTTCCTTTCCACGTTAGCTTTTCCAAATATCTTTGCACATTCGCACGCTTTTGCGACCTTTTAATTGCACAAGTGTCGCGCAATAGATTAGACCTGCGCGCAGTATCCACCAAGGTAGGCGATATGAGTGAAAGATTTGACGGCAATTTTACCCAACAAGAGTCCCTAAGCGATGTCGCAATCGATGCTGCCGTGCGTGTGATGCGTTCTGGGCGGCTGCATCGCTATAATGTGCAGGCTGATGAAATTGGTGAAGTGGGCGAACTGGAATTGGAATTCGCCAAATATGTCGGGGCGCAATATTGTCTGGCTGTGGCTTCGGGGGGATATGCTATGGCAACGGCCTTGCGCGCGCTGGGCATTGGGCATGGGGATCGCGTGCTGACCAATGCCTTCACGCTTGCCCCTGTGCCCGGTGCGATAGCTGCTGTTGGTGCGGATCCCATATTTGTCGATGTGACAGAACAACTGACAATTGATTTGGACGATTTACGGGCCAAAGCAGATCAGGCTGACGTTCTGATGCTTAGCCATATGCGCGGTCATTTATGCAACATGGATGCGTTATTAGAGATATGCCGAATTCATAAGGTCCAAGTGATCGAGGATTGCGCACACACCATGGGTGCTAAATGGAAGGGCCGGCATTCTGGGTGTGATGGTGTGATCGGATGTTATTCCACCCAAACCTACAAACACATGAATTCGGGTGAGGGTGGATTGTTGGTCACGAATGACCCCGACATTGCTGCGCGTGCTGTGATGTTGTCGGGGTCTTATATGATGTATGGCAAGCATCCAGCCGGCCCAGATCCAAAACAGTTTGAAACCATACGATTTGAAACACCAAATGTTTCGGGGCGCATGGATCATTTGCGCGCGTCGATTCTGCGCCCACAGTTGGCCGACTTGGATCGGCAAATTGTACGCTGGAACGAACGATACCGCGCGGTTGAGGCGGGATTGCGCAACACGCCTGGTTTGACTGTCGTCGAAAGACTGGAAGAGGAATTTTTTGTGGGTTCTTCGATCCAGTTTCTCTTGTTGGACTGGAGTGCCCCAAAGGTTGAGCGCGTTTTGCGAGGATGTCTGGATCGTGGCGTTGAATTGAAATGGTTTGGCGCAACCGAACCACAAGGATTTACATCGCGCTATGACAGCTGGCGCTATGCGAGTAAACAATCGCTACCTCAAAGTGATCGCATTTTAGGTTCAATTTTGGATATGCGATTGCCTTTGACATTTTCGGTTGCTGATTGTGAATTGATCGCACGGATCATTCGGGATGTTGTTTCGCAGGTGTATCAATCCTCCGAGTGATCCCATTTTATTCGATTTCAATCGCGCTTTTGTGCGCCTTGTGCTCTGGTTCTAGGTGAATGTGAATTTGTATATGGGCAAATTTTTGGTGTAACGCGGTTTCGATGTTATCACACAATTCGTGCGCATCAAAAACTGACATTTCACCTGGCACAACCAAATGGAAATCAATGAATTTTGCCTGTCCAGCCTGGCGCGTTCTAAGGTCGTGCGCCTGAACGGCTCCAGCGCCATGCTCTGCGATGATTGATTTAATTAGCTCTTGGTCTACACCGCTTAGGGCCTCATCCATCAATCCGCTAAGAGAGGAGTGAACAACGTGATAGCCCGCCCACAAAATATTGGCTGCAACCAAAATGGCCAATGCCCCATCCAACCACCATATTCCCAACCAGGACGCCAGCGCTATGCCCACTACCACCCCAAGTGATGAGTAAACATCCGTGAGCAAGTGTTTGCCATCTGCGACCAAAGCGGGGGAGTGTAATTTGCGCCCTTCGCGCAGCAGATAGTAACACCAAACTCCGTTTATTGCGCCTGCGATCAGGTTGATGGCCAAACCCTCGGTTACACCTGACAGGGGGCTTGGGGTCGTCAGTGCCAAATAAGCCTGCCACAAAATGACAAGTGCCGCGATGATTATCAGCGCGCCTTCTAATGTTGCGCTCATCAGCTCGGCTTTATGATGGCCGTATGGGTGGTTTTCGTCCTCTGGAAGTGCGGCAACACGAATTGCAAAAAAGGCGATCATGGCGGTTGCCACGTTTACGGTGCTTTCAAGCGCGTCAGAAAACAGTGCAACCGAACCCGTAATCCAATAGGCCCAATATTTCAGGCCAAAGACCAAAATGCCAATGAAGATGCTAGCTAACGCAATATTTTGTGTCCGAGTCATTGCTGGTCCTTTCAATTACCTTTTTAGCACCCGGTCGTCTGATTGTGTATGCAAGAATGACGGAACGTTTTGTGAAATGTACTTGACCCGTTTGAGTGCATATTTAAGAATAATGAACAACTGTTCAATAAATAATGAGGGCCGTATGTTTTTACATTCGATGAAGTTCGACTTGGGCGAGGACGTGCATGCACTACAAGAATCGGTTCACCGTTGGGCGCAAGAGCGTGTTAAACCGATGGCCGCCGAAATTGACCGCAGCAATGATTTCCCAAATGCATTGTGGCGGGAAATGGGGGATTTGGGTCTGCTGGGTGTCACGGTAGACGAAGTCTATGGTGGGGCAAACATGTCCTATCTGGCGCATACGATTGTTATCGAAGAGATCGCTCGCGCCAGCGCATCAGTGAGTTTGTCATACGGCGCGCATTCGAACCTATGTGTAAACCAGATCAAATTGAACGGAACCGAAGAGCAGAAACAGAAATACCTGCCAAAATTGATTTCTGGAGAACATGTCGGAGCATTGGCGATGTCCGAACCCTCGGCAGGATCAGATGTTGTATCGATGAAATTGCGCGCCGAAAAACGCAACGGCTACTATGTGTTGAATGGGGGCAAATATTGGATCACTAATGGGCCAGACGCACAAACGTTGGTCGTTTATGCAAAAACTGATCCGGA
Organism: uncultured Paracoccaceae bacterium; assembly: GCA_965657135.1. GTDB lineage: Bacteria > Pseudomonadota > Alphaproteobacteria > Rhodobacterales > Rhodobacteraceae > HIMB11. The sequence continues at coordinate 19,922 of CBFHNF010000021.1, read as the reverse complement.
TGCAGGATCAAAGGGGATTACAGCGTTCATTATCGAAAAGGAAATGACAGGTTTCTCTACCTCGCCTCATTTCGATAAATTGGGGATGCGAGGATCAAACACGGCAGAATTGATTTTTGAAAATGTCGAAGTTCCATTTGAAAATGTTCTCGGAGAAGAGGGCAAAGGCGCGCGGGTTTTGATGTCTGGTCTGGATTATGAACGTGTCGTTTTGTCCGGTATCGGGACAGGAATTATGGCAGCCTGTTTGGATGAGGTCATGCCCTACATGGTGGAACGTAAACAATTCGGCCAAAGCATTGGGGATTTTCAACTGATGCAGGGCAAAATCGCGGATATGTACACGGCAATGAACACATCGCGTGCTTATGTCTATGAGGTGGCCAAAGCCTGTGATCGTGGGGAAGTGACCCGTCAGGATGCGGCTGCCTGTGTGCTTTATGCCTCTGAAGAAGCGATGAAAGTTGCCCACCAAGCGGTTCAAGCAATGGGCGGCGCAGGCTTTTTGTCTGACAGTGCGGTTAGCCGTATTTTCCGCGATGCGAAATTGATGGAAATTGGGGCGGGGACATCAGAAATTCGTCGCATGTTGATTGGGCGTGAATTGATGGGGTTACAGCGCTGATATGACGATGTCGCCAACATGGGCCGGTGTAATCGCCTTGGCGTTGTTTTTTGTTTTCGTGGGGCTGCGACTTGGCTACAAAGTCGCGACCACCACGGAAACGGACATTATTGATCATTACGTTGGTGAATTTCTCTCTGAAATGTCGGCCGCTAATTTGACCACAGATAGCAGTGCCTGCCATGGTGAGGTTGGACAGAGTATGTGGGAACGCATTGTGGTAAAATGCCAACATCCAAAAGGTGGAACAGTGTCCTATCGCGTTGGTCATTGGGGACAGTTGATCGGTGGGCGCGCTGCGTGGGTGACGCATGATTGATCCATTCCAAGATTATGAACAGGCCCGTGCAGCATTTCAGTGGGGTCTGCCTAAGACGTTGAATATGGCAAGCCAAGTCTGCGATCATGGGTTGGCACGTTGCCCAGAACAAATTGCCATCATTGATGCAACGAATCTGAAGGAAATCAAACGTCACACCTATCGCGATATTGCTCAGGCTGCGGATTCATTGGCGTTTTATTTACGTGCGCAAGGACTAAGAGAGGGGGACCTTATTGGTGTTTTACGTAGCCAAGATTTGTGGACCGCTGCGGCGCATATTGCCATTTGGAAACTAGGCGCGATTTCAATTCCCTTATTCAAACTCTTTGGTCCAGAGGCATTATCCGCGCGCTTATTAGATGCGGGAGCTAAAGCTGTGATTGTGGATCAAGAAGGTCATGCAGGTTTGGATAACCTTGATGTTTTGCAAATCCTTCCCGAAGAGATTGAAAAGTCGGACGCGCGTTTTGAAACATTTTCCAGCGATCCCGAAACACCGGCGGTCTTGATCTATACCTCGGGCACCACGGGAAAGTCCAAGGGGGCGTTGCATGCTCATCGCGTTTTAACAGGGCATTTGCCGGGCGTTGAGCAGAGCCATGATTTTCTGGGGCAGACGGGGGATTGCCTGTGGACGCCTGCGGATTGGGCTTGGATCGGTGGTTTGTTCGATGTCTTGATGCCGGGCCTTGCATTAGGTGTGCCTGTGGTGGCCGCACGATTTGCAAAGTTTACGCCAGAGGCCGCAAAAGAGACCATTGAAACACTGGGTGTAAAAAACGTCTTTTTCCCGCCAACAGCGTTGCGCATGATTAAAGCCAATGGAGTGACCATTTCGGGTCTGCGATCCGTCGCAAGTGGGGGTGAACCGTTGGGCGGCGAAATGTTAGATTGGGCGCGCGGGGCACTGGGTGTCACAATAAATGAATTTTACGGACAAACTGAGTGCAATATGGTGGTTTCCAGCTGTCAGGCGGCCTTTCCAGTGCGTGAAGGCGCCATTGGAAAACCCGTGCTGGGCTATGATGTGCGCGTGATTGATGAGGCTGGTCTGCCTACCCCTCACGAAGGGGATATCGCCGTACGTAAGGGGGCTATCAGCATGATGATTGAATACTGGAACAATCCCCAAGCGACGCAGGAAAAATTCAGAGGCGAGTGGATGCTTACAGGGGACCGTGGTGTGTTTGAAGACGGCTACATCCGATTTATCGGGCGTGATGACGATGTCATCACGTCCGCTGGATATCGTGTTGGCCCTGCGGAAATTGAGGATTGTTTATTAACTCATCCCGCCGTGGCCACGGTTGGTGTGGTTGGTAAACCCGATCCGATGCGCACCGAATTGGTCAAGGCCTATGTTGTTCTAAAAGCTGATGTTGCGCCATCTGTCGAGTTGGCGGAGGCTTTGAAAACCCATGTCAAGCAAAGACTAGCCCAGTATGCGTATCCTCGCGAAATAGGATTTCTTGATGCCCTGCCGATGACTGTAACGGGCAAAGTCATTCGAAAAGAGTTGCGCAAACGTGCTTGCGCAGAAATTGAAGGAACCGAATAATGCAGCTGAAATCAAATATATCGTCTGCCTCGGAGAGTTTTCGCCAAAATCAGGATGCCAACCTCGCTGCATTAGCTGAGGTGCGCGCAGCAGCTGAGATGGCCCAAATGGGCGGTGGGGCGAAATCGCGTGAACGACATGTCGGACGTGGCAAAATGTTACCGCGCGATCGCGTGGCCAATTTATTGGATCATGGCTCAGCGTTTCTGGAAGTTGGGGCGACCGCGGCGCACGGTATGTATGAGGGCGCGGCCCCTGCCGCTGGCATGATTGCGGGCATTGGTACGGTATCCGGTACGACCTGTATGATCCTGTGCAATGATGCAACTGTGAAGGGTGGTACATATTACCCTATGTCTGTGAAAAAACATTTGCGTGCCCAAGAAATTGCCGAGGAATGCAATCTGCCTTGTATCTACATGGTTGATAGTGGCGGTGCCAATCTGCCCAATCAGGACGAAGTATTTCCAGATCGCGATCACTTTGGTCGGATCTTTTACAATCAGGCTAGAATGAGTGCTAAAGGCATCCCCCAAATCGCCATTGTGATGGGGTCCTGCACTGCTGGTGGAGCCTATGTGCCAGCCATGTCAGATGTCACAATTATTGTGAAAGAACAGGGAACAATCTTTCTGGCGGGTCCCCCATTGGTGCGCGCGGCAACTGGTGAGATTGTCAGTGCCGAGGATTTGGGCGGCGGTGATGTTCACAGCCGCTTGTCTGGTGTTGCGGATTACTTGGCCGAAGATGACAGCCACGCCATTGCATTGGCCAGACAAGCTGCATCGCATTTAAACCGCCCGCAAATCGACACCAGCCACTGGGCCAGTGCCGAGGATCCGATGTATGATCCTGACGAAATCTTGGGCGTTGTGCCCAACGATCTGCGCCAACCCTATGACATTCGTGAAGTCATTGCCCGTCTGGTGGACGGTTCACGTTTTGACGAATTCAAGGCGCGCTTTGGTGAAACGTTGGTGACGGGGTTTGCCCATGTCATGGGGTGCCCTCTTGGGATCATTGCCAATAATGGTGTTTTGTTTTCCGAGGCAGCGCAAAAAGGTGCGCATTTTATTGAACTTTGTTCACAGCGGAAAATTCCATTGGTGTTTTTGCAAAATATCACGGGCTTTATGGTCGGACAAAAATACGAAAACGAAGGTATCGCGCGCCATGGTGCCAAAATGGTGACGGCCGTTGCCACAACATCCGTGCCCAAAATCACGATGTTGGTGGGCGGCAGTTTCGGGGCTGGAAATTATGGGATGGCGGGGCGCGCCTATCAACCACGATTTTTGTGGACTTGGCCCAACAGTCGCATTTCGGTCATGGGCGGTGCACAGGCAGCGGGCGTGCTAGCTACCGTAAAACGAGATGGCATCGAACGTGCGGGCGGCACATGGAGCGCCGAAGAAGAAGCCGCATTTAAACAGCCCACGATTGATATGTTCGAACGACAAAGTCACCCGCTCTATGCCTCGGCACGTCTGTGGGACGATGGTGTGATTGATCCACGTCAATCGCGTCAGGTGCTGTATCATTCTTTGCATGCCGCTCTGCATGCGCCCATACCTGACACCAAATTCGGTGTCTTTCGCATGTAGAGGGAACTATGGAATTAACACAAGACTATGCCCAGGCCAAAGCGCAAAACTGGGTAGACGCGTGGAACAGTCGGGATTTAGATGGAGTTATGGCGCATTATTCCGAGAATGTGGCTGTGTGTTCTCCTCTCGTGACGCGCCGCTTTCCCCAATCCAATGGTTGGATCAAAGGAAAATCCGCTTTGCGGGATTATTTTTCGGTCGGCATGGGCAATCCCGATTTGCGATTCACATTGGACTCTGTCCTTCTTGGGCATCATGCCATGTCAATTGTTTACCTGGGTGAAAATGATATCCGCGTCGTTGACACGATGGAGTTGGATGAAAATGGACTGACCGCGCGCATGATCGCGTGTTATTCAGGAGGAAACACCCGTGTTTAAGAAAATTTTAATCGCCAATCGTGGGGAAATTGCCTGTCGTATCGCGCATACGGGGCGCAACATGGGCATCGCAACGGTGGCGGTCTATTCAGATGCGGATGCAAGTGCACTCCATGTACGTCATGCAGATGAGGCGGTTCATATCGGTGGGGCGCAACCTGCTCAAAGCTATCTGCGCATAGACGCGATTATCGCAGCGGCTCTGAAAAGCGGGGCCGAGGCGATCCACCCCGGCTATGGGTTTTTGTCTGAGAATCCTGATTTCGTCGATGCAGTTGAGGCGGCTGGTTTGATTTTCATTGGTCCCTCCAGCGATGCAATTCGCGCGATGGGTCTTAAAGATGCAGCCAAAGCGTTGATGGAAAAGGCTGGCGTTCCTGTGGTGCCGGGATATCACGGCGCAGATCAGGGGGATGAAACGTTACGCAATGCTGCGGATGTGGTTGGATATCCGATCCTGATCAAGGCCGTCGCGGGGGGCGGAGGTAAGGGAATGCGGCGTGTCGATGATCCGAAGGACTTTGATCAAGCCCTCGCCTCTGCACGCGGCGAAGCAGCCGCTGCCTTTGGCAATTCGGATGTCTTAATTGAAAAATACATCCTCTCGCCGCGTCATATCGAAGTTCAAGTGTTTGGCGATGGCCTTGATGCTATTCACCTGTTTGAGCGCGACTGTTCCCTTCAACGTCGCCATCAAAAAGTTATCGAGGAAGCACCTGCACCAGGGATGAGCGCAGAGATGCGTTTGGCAATGGGGCAGGCGGCAGTTCAAGCTGCCAAAACCATCGGATATAAGGGGGCGGGAACTGTTGAATTCATCGTGGATGGATCAAATGGCCTGCGCGAGGATGGGTTTTGGTTCATGGAAATGAACACCCGTCTGCAGGTCGAGCATCCCGTAACCGAGGCGATCACTGGGATTGATTTGGTCGAATGGCAATTGCGCGTCGCGGCGGGTCAGGCATTGCCTGCAACGCAACAGGACCTGCATGTAAACGGACATGCCTTTGAAGCGCGATTATATGCCGAGGATGTACCCGCAGGGTTTTTGCCTGCAACAGGGCATATCAACCATTTGCATTTCTCTCATTTTGCGCGAAATGACACGGGCGTTCGGCAGGGTGATGACATTTCGCCCTTTTATGATCCCATGATTGCAAAAGTGATTACGCATGGCAAAACCCGATCTGAGGCATTGCAGAAATTGCATGTCGCACTTTCGCAAACTGAAATTATTGGGGTAACGACCAATCTGGGTTTTTTGTCCGCCTTGTGTCGCCATGAAGGCTTCTCAGCGGGCCAAGTTGATACAGGATTGATCGAACGCGATATCGATCTGTTGATTGGTTCAGATCAACCGCCAATCCCGTCAATTTTGGCCGCATTGCTGGCGGCTTATGATCCGACACCTCAGCCGTTTTTGGGCTTCACACAATGGGGCGGTTTGAAACAAATAGTTTCGATCAAGCGCGATGATCAAGAGTTCAGCGCGCGTGTAAAAATCGGGTCGGAAGTCGCGATCGTTGAATATGAAGGTGAAAGCTATGATTTATACAGTACCGACGGTGTATGGACGTTGAATGGGACGCCATTGCCGCGCGCGCGGAAGGTTGGGCATCGGGTCAGTAGTTTTGGTGACGGCCCCGTCCATTTTCTATGTCCAGATCCACTTGATCGAAAAACCACCTCTGCAGCATCGCAAACTGATGTTTTATCCCCCATGCCTGGATTGGTGAAACGGGTGACCGTATCCACAGGGCAGTCCGTTTCAGAGGGGGATGCGCTATTGATGTTAGAGGCTATGAAAATGGAGCACATCTTGCGTGCTCCCCGCGATTGCATTATTCAAGAGGTGTTGTGTACCGAGGAGCAACAAGTTCAAGCGGGTGACATATTGATTCAATTTTCGCAAAGTGAAGAGGGTGCAGATCAGATTTGATTAGCAAAAAATAAAATTTTTTCAATTTCCATCTTAGATCCATTTTGTAAGAGTGGGGTTGAGCAGAGCGTCATATTATTAAAGTATCCCAGCATACTTAAATAAGGTGGGGTTGTGACGCTATTACTAGATGACGACGCGCGTATGTTATTCATAAAAACGAATGTTTTGCGTATCTGTTGACCCCAATGGCGGGCAGGAGTAAACCACGCGCGAGCCAACATGATTTGCAATCAAAACTGATTGCAGCACACGAAAGGAGCAATCTGTGGAAGAGATGCTGCGGGAATATCTCCCTATCCTTGTATTTTTGGCAATTGCGATTGCTCTAGGACTTGTTTTAATCCTTGCCGCTGCTGTGATCGCCGTGCGCAATCCCGACCCAGAGAAGGTATCCGCCTACGAATGCGGATTTAACGCTTTTGATGATGCGCGGATGAAATTTGACGTTCGTTTTTATCTGGTCTCAATTTTGTTCATTATTTTTGATTTGGAAATCGCCTTTTTGTTTCCTTGGGCCGTCGCGTTTAAGGACATTAGCATGGTTGGATTTTGGTCGATGATGGTGTTTTTGGGAGTTTTGACCATCGGCTTTGCCTATGAGTGGAAAAAAGGAGCCTTGGAATGGGAGTGATGACCGGAGCCAACACAGCGGGATCGGATCGCGACGTCGCAGTGCAAGAGTTAAACCGTGAATTGCAAGACAAGGGTTTCTTGCTGACCTCGACCGAGGATATCATAAACTGGGCACGCACAGGATCGTTGCATTGGATGACATTTGGCTTGGCATGCTGTGCGGTTGAAATGATGCACTCTGCCATGGCGCGTTATGATTTGGAACGTTTTGGGACAGCGCCGCGCGCGTCACCGCGCCAATCGGATCTGATGATTGTTGCGGGGACATTGACCAACAAAATGGCACCAGCATTGCGTAAAGTATACGATCAGATGCCAGAACCACGTTATGTGATTTCGATGGGCTCCTGCGCAAATGGGGGGGGATATTATCACTATTCCTATTCTGTTGTGCGTGGATGTGATCGAATTGTCCCAGTTGACGTTTATGTGCCTGGTTGCCCACCAACGGCTGAGGCGCTGCTTTATGGTGTGATGGCCTTGCAACGTAAAATCAGACGCACAGGGACATTGGTACGATGACGGCTGCATTACAAGAATTGGGTGAATACCTATCATTGAAACGCAACGATTGCGTTTTGTCATGGTCCATTGTTCATGATGAATTGACAGTCGATGTCGCGCCCTCAAATATTGAAGACTTTGTGGATTTTCTAAAATCCGACCAACGGTGCAAATTTTCAACGCTTGTCGATATAACAGGCGTGGACTATCCAGAACGCGCCAAGCGTTTCGATGTAGTGTACCATTTCCTTTCCATGTATCAAAACCATCGCATTCGGTTGCGTGTTTCGATCCGTGAAGAGGACATGTTGCCATCCATCGTCACGGTGCATCCAAGTGCGAATTGGTTTGAGCGTGAAGTGTTCGATATGTTCGGCATCCTATTCTCAAACCACCCAGACCTGCGCCGTTTGCTGACCGACTATGGGTTTCGCGGCTATCCGTTGCGCAAAGATTTTCCGACAACCGGATACGTCGAAGTGCGCTATGACGATGCAGAAAAACGCGTGGTATATGAACCTGTGAAATTGACCCAAGAATATCGTCAATTCGATTTTATGAGCCCATGGGAAGGGGCGGAATATATCCTTCCAGGTGATGAGAAAGAGGTCGCAAAATGATGGACGGATCGAAAGGTTTCGAGGACGCCCAAACTGGCGAACAACAAATCCGCAATTTTAATATCAACTTTGGCCCACAGCACCCCGCCGCCCACGGCGTATTGCGCTTGGTACTAGAACTAGATGGTGAGATCGTCGAACGCTGCGATCCGCATGTTGGGTTGTTGCACCGCGGCACCGAGAAGTTGATGGAAAGCCGCACATACCTGCAAAACCTACCATATTTTGACCGGTTGGATTATGTGGCGCCAATGAACCAAGAGCACGCTTGGTGCCTTGCGATTGAAAAATTAACAGGAGTTGAGGTGCCCCGTCGTGCCTCACTTATCCGTGTTCTTTATTCTGAAATTGGCCGTGTCCTGAACCACTTGCTTAATGTGACGACACAGGCGATGGACGTCGGCGCACTGACGCCGCCGCTGTGGGGGTTTGAAGAACGTGAAAAGCTGATGTGTTTTTATGAACGTGCCTGCGGTGCGCGTTTACATGCGGCGTATTTCCGTCCTGGCGGCGTTCATCAAGATTTACCATCGGAATTGATTGACGATATCGAGGCTTGGGCACACCAGTTCCCTGCACGTTTGGATGACATTGATCATCTGTTGACTGAAAACCGTATCTTCAAACAGCGCAATGCTGATATTGGAGTCGTTACAGAAGAAGATATTCAAAATTACGGCTTCTCAGGTGTGATGGTGCGTGGTTCTGGCCTTGCGTGGGATTTGCGTCGTGCGCAGCCATATGAATGCTACGACGAGTTTGAGTTTCAAATTCCTGTTGGCAAAAACGGTGATTGCTACGATCGCTATCTGGTGCGGATGGAGGAAATGCGTCAATCTGTTGGCATTATTTTGCAAGCTGTCCAAAAATTGCGCGAATGCCCCGGTGATGTTTTGGCGCGCGGTAAACTGACTCCGCCAAAACGCTCTGATATGAAAACCTCGATGGAGGCATTGATCCACCACTTTAAACTTTATACCGAAGGCTTCCACGTTCCAGCGGGTGAAGTTTATGCGGCCGTCGAAGCGCCAAAGGGTGAGTTTGGTGTTTATCTTGTTGCGGATGGAACGAATAAACCATACCGCGCAAAATTACGCGCGCCAGGGTTTCCGCATCTTCAGGCCATGGATCACATGGCAAAAGGCCACCAATTGGCCGATGTTGCCGCGATTATCGGCACCATGGACATCGTATTCGGAGAGATTGACCGCTAATGCTACGCCGTCTTTACCACGACCAGCCCGAAAGCTTTGCCTTCACCCCTGCGAACCAAGCATGGGCAGACGCGCAAATTAAGAAATACCCTGAAGGACGTCAGCAATCTGCGATTATCCCACTTTTATGGCGCGCCCAAGAACAAGAGGGTTGGTTAACGCGTCCCGCGATTGAAGGCGTCGCCGAGATGTTGGGTATGGCCTATATTCGCGCACTTGAAGTTGCGACGTTTTACTTCATGTTCCAATTGCAGCCAGTTGGCAGTTTGGCGCATGTTCAGGTCTGTGGCACGCTGTCTTGCATGATTTGTGGCGCCGAAGATCTGATTGGTGTCTGTAAGGAAAAGATCGCCGAAAAGGCACACCAAGTTTCCGCCGATGGCAAGTTTAGCTGGGAAGAGGTTGAATGCCTTGGCTCTTGCTCAAACGCGCCAATGGTTCAAATCGGCAAAGATTACTACGAAGACTTGACGGCAGAAAAATTCGCTTGGATTTTGGATGAATTGGCCGCGGGGCGTATTCCAACGCCTGGCCCGCAAAACGGTCGTTTCGCGGCAGAACCTTTGGGCGGATTGACATCGCTGAGCGAATTTGACAGCGGCCAGACCAAGTTCAACGCCTCTGTTCAACTTGCGGAAGATATTGGCGATACAGTCAAGCGCATTGACGGGACCGAAGTTCCATTGATTACGCCTTGGGTTCAATCAGAAAAATCCGCAGCTAAGAAAACTGCGCCCAAAGCGAAAACAGCAACAAAACCGGCGCCGGCTGCGAAATTAGACGAAAACGCAACGATTGCGGCTAAAAAGCCACGCACCATGAAAGCCCCACGCAAAGCGGGTGCAGATGATTTGAAAATGATCAAGGGTGTCGGACCAAAGCTTGAGGTAATGTTGAATGACCTTGGCTTTTATCACTTTGATCAGATCGCACAGTGGAGCGCCGCGGAAGTCGCATGGGTGAACGAAAACCTAGCTGGCTTCAAGGGCCGTGCGAGCCGCGATAATTGGGTTGAACAGGCCCGCAAACTGGCCTCTGGCCAAGAAACAGAGTTTTCCAAACGCGTTTCTGATGGAGATGTGTACTAGGTGAACATGATGGAGCAGCACGACGAACACCATTTATCCAGACAGGGGCGCATTGTGGCGCTCGTTATTGCCGGATCGATGTTATTTTGGATCGCTGCTCAATATATTGGACCGCAGATCGGTCTGTCAGGTCGCTTTGCGATTTTGATCGATCTGCTGGTTTTGGCCGCGCTGTTTTGGGCGATGGTTGTAACTGCAAAAATTTGGCGTAAGCGCCAAGCGAACAAAGGATGATTGACACATGCTAAAGGACCAGGATCGGATCTTTACAAATCTCTACGGGATGCATGATCGTACTCTGAACGGCGCATTTGCACGTGGTCACTGGGACGGTACCGCGAAAATCATTCAAAACGGTCGCGACTGGATCATCGATCAGATGAAAGCCTCTGGACTGCGCGGACGCGGGGGGGCAGGGTTCCCAACAGGTTTGAAATGGTCATTTATGCCCAAAGAAAGCGATGGTCGCCCAGCCTATTTGGTGATCAATGCTGATGAATCTGAACCGGGTACCTGCAAAGACCGCGAAATCATGCGCCACGATCCACATACACTGATCGAAGGGGCGCTGATTGCATCCTTTGCGATGAATGCAAACGCATGTTACATTTATATCCGCGGTGAATATATCCGTGAAAAAGAAGCCTTACAAAATGCAATTGATGAGGCCTACGACGCGGGCTTACTAGGGAAAAATGCCGCCAAGTCGGGTTGGGATTTTGATCTGTACCTGCATCACGGGGCAGGGGCATATATCTGCGGTGAAGAAACCGCATTGATCGAAAGCCTAGAGGGCAAAAAGGGCATGCCACGGATGAAACCCCCGTTTCCTGCGGGTGCGGGGTTATACGGATGCCCGACAACTGTGAACAATGTTGAATCTATCGCCGTTGTTCCAACGATTTTGCGCCGTGGACCGGAATGGTTTGCAGGTTTTGGTCGGCAAAACAATGCCGGTACAAAATTGTTCGCGATCTCAGGCCACGTGAACCACCCCTGTGTCGTGGAAGAGGCGATGTCGATCAGCTTTGAAGAATTGATCGAAACGCATTGTGGCGGAATTCGTGGAGGCTGGGACAATCTGTTGGCGGTCATTCCCGGTGGATCGTCTGTTCCCTGTGTGCGTGGTGAAAATATGCGCGATGCAATCATGGATTTTGATTACCTTCGCGGTGATCTGGGATCAGGTTTGGGCACAGCAGCAGTGATCGTCATGGACAAATCTGTTGACATCATCAAGGCGATCTGGCGCCTATCCAAATTTTATAAACACGAAAGCTGTGGGCAATGTACCCCCTGCCGCGAAGGCACGGGCTGGATGATGCGCGTAATGGATCGTTTGGTTAAGGGTGAGGCCAATCCAGAAGAAATCGACATGCTATGGGATGTGACCAAGCAGGTCGAAGGGCACACAATTTGCGCACTTGGCGATGCTGCTGCATGGCCAATCCAAGGTCTAATTCGCAACTTCAGAGAGGAAATAGAAGACCGGATCAAAGCGCAGCAAACCGGGCGCAGCGGCGCTATGGCAGCAGAGTAGCCGACATGAAGAAGAACGACGCAAAAACATCTGAAAAAACACAGGTGTGCGGTAATCGTCAGGGAACGAACATCCTTGTCGCGCTGATCGCAACGTTCGTTTTAGTTTCTGGATGTACTGGTACAATTCGCAACGTGAATGCGGTAAAATTTGACGGCCATTATTTTAGCACACGTACGGCAAAAACCGAGGCTGATCCGATGGCGTTCACCGCGCGTGTGCGAAACGCGACCAAATCAATCGCGGGCGCACGCGAAGCTGCGCGGTATGAAGCGACAATTCACTGTGTTGAACAGTTTGGAACGTCAGATATTGTGTGGTCCATTGGCCCCGAGGACGAAAATATATCCTTGGTGAATGGCGCACTTACACTGGCAGGAAGGTGTGACCCTAAATGATGAACATGATACGTAATTTTTTGGCGCATTTTGGCGCATTACTGAAACCTGCACCAACCCTTCGCAGACGCACAGTGCGTGTAAGTTCAAATAGAAACGACCGCCCTCAGTGGTTGCGGCAGATTAAGAAGTGAATGCGATGACCGACCTAAAGAAAATCATCATCGACGGGAACGAAGTAGAAGTGGATGGCGCGATGACGCTGATCCAAGCCTGTGAAGTCGCAGGTATCGAAGTACCGCGTTTCTGTTATCACGAACGTTTGTCGATTGCGGGGAACTGCCGCATGTGTTTGGTCGAGGTTGTTGGCGGTCCACCTAAACCTGCGGCCTCCTGTGCGATGCAGGTACGTGATTTGCGCCCCGGACCAGAGGGGCAACCGCCAGTGGTGAAAACCAACTCGCCCATGGTGAAAAAAGCACGTGAAGGCGTGATGGAGTTTTTGCTCATTAATCACCCACTGGATTGTCCAATTTGTGACCAAGGCGGCGAATGCGATCTACAGGATCAGGCCATGGCCTATGGTATGGCGGACAGTCGCTATAATGAAATCAAACGCGCCTCAACCGATTTGGATTTGGGACCACTGGTTGCAACAACAATGACCCGGTGTATCAGCTGTACGCGCTGTGTTCGTTTCACAACCGAGGTTGCGGGGATCACACAGATGGGCCAAACGGGCCGTGGGGAAGACAGCGAAATCACAAGCTATCTGAACCAAACACTTGACAGCAACATGCAAGGCAACATCATCGATCTGTGTCCAGTGGGTGCGCTTACTTCGAAACCCTATGCGTTCACTGCACGTCCGTGGGAATTGACCAAAACAGAAACCATTGATGTCATGGATGCAATGGGGTCAAGCATTCGTGTCGACACAAAAGGGCGTGAAGTAAAACGTATTTTGCCGCGCAATCACGATGGTGTGAACGAAGAATGGATTTCGGATAAAACCCGTTTTGTTTGGGATGGCCTGCGATGTCAGCGTTTGGATCGCCCCTATATTCGCGAAAATGGAAAACTTCGCCCGTCGACATGGCCAGAAGCCCTCAGCACGGCCGCGAATGCTATGAAGGGCAAAAAAGTGGCAGGTTTGGTTGGTGATCTTGCATCAACCGAAGCAGCGTTTGCATTGAAAAACATGATCGAAAGTTTGGGCGGCGTCGTGGAATGTCGCACTGATGGTGCCAAATTGCCGGCGGGCAATCGTTCAGGGTATGTCGGTACGGCGACGATTGAGGACATCGACGGTGCAAAATTCATTCAGTTGATTGGCACAAACCCACGGGATGAGGCTCCTGTGCTGAACGCGCGTATTCGCAAGGCGTGGGCGAATGGCGCAAACATTGGTTTCATTGGCGAAGCGACAGATTTGACATATGATTACACCCACATCGGGACAGATCGCGCGGCTTTACAAGGTTTGTTGGGTAAGAAACATGGTGCGGTGATAGATGCACCTTCGGTGGTTATCGTGGGCCAGGGCGCGTTGCGCGAAGCCGATGGTGCAGCCGTTTTGGGCGCAGCTATGCAATTGGCGTTGGAAACCAACAGCAAATTGTTGATTTTGCACACAGCTGCTGGGCGTGTCGGTGCGATGGATGTTGACGCGGTAAATGAAAATGGCATGGAGGGCGTTAATTCCGCACAGGTCATTTACAATATGGGCGCAGACGAAGTGGAAATCGGTGAAGGCGCATTCGTCATTTACCAAGGAAGCCATGGGGATCGTGGCGCGCACCGCGCGGATGTCATCCTGCCCTCTGCGGCCTATACCGAGGAAAATGGTTTGTTTGTGAATACAGAAGGCCGCCCACAGTTGGCGATGCGCGCTGGATTTGCACCGGGCGAGGCCAAGGAGAACTGGGCTATTTTACGCGCACTGTCTGCTGGATTAGATGCAACTTTGCCGTATGATAGCCTTGCGCAACTGCGTCAGGCCCTGGTCGCGTCGCACCCACATTTGGCAAATATTGATCAAGTTGGTGAAAACGAATGGGTGGCGGTACCCGCTGGTAAACTTGGCGAGGCCAAATTTCGTAGTGCCCTGACAGATTTTTATCTGACAAATCCAATTGCACGTGCCTCCGAAGTGATGGCAGAGCTATCTGCAAACGCCAAAGCGCGTGCTATGGAAAAGGTTGCTGCTGAATAATGCAAGTTGCGCCTTTCATATCCTTTCTCGCGGTGATGGCTGTCCTGACGTTGGTTGCGTGCCAAAGCACAGCGCCAATGTCACACGAGCCTGTGCGCTATCATGGTGTTCAAACGCGTCTTTTGGATCGGGATTTGGTGCAATTTCATGTCACGTTAAGTGGCGCAAAAACGTCTGAACAGGTGATCCGATATGCGGAATGCGCGGCGGCGCAATATACCCTAATCCGCGGGTTTGGTTTTGCGCAACATATCCGAACGCGTACGGGTCAGCAGGCGGACCGCTGGAGCGCGGATGCCGTATATACGATTTCGCGCGCCCTACCGCAGGGAACGAAAAAAATTGATGCAGAAGTTGTCGCAGATGCATGTGCGCGCGACAAAATACCAATGGTGTGAGGACCGATGGCTGATTTTATAAATACACCGGGTGGAATTGCCCTAATTATTGTGGCGCAGTGCTTGGCTGTTGTCGCTTTTGTCATGATTAGCCTTTTGTTTCTGGTTTACGCCGATCGCAAAGTGTGGGCGGCCGTGCAAATGCGCCGTGGCCCAAATGTTGTCGGTGCTTGGGGGTTATTACAAACGGTTGCAGATGCTCTGAAATATGTGGTCAAGGAAATCGTTGTTCCCGCTGGGTCAGATAGAACGGTTTTCATGCTGGCGCCGCTGACATCATTTGTCTTGGCACTGATTGCATGGGCTGTGATCCCGTTTGATGACACATGGGTTTTGTCAGACATCAATGTGGCGATTTTGTATGTTTTCGCGGTCTCTTCGCTTGAGGTTTACGGCGTAATTATGGGCGGATGGGCTTCGAACTCAAAATATCCGTTTTTGGGATCGTTGCGTTCAGCGGCTCAGATGATTTCATATGAGGTTTCAATCGGCCTGATTATCATTGGGATCATTATCTCAACGGGATCCATGAACTTTGGCGATATTGTGCGCGCTCAGGATGGATCATACGGGTTCTTTAGTTGGTATTGGTTGCCGCATTTGCCGATGGTGTTCTTGTTCTTTATCTCGGCCTTGGCGGAAACAAACCGTCCACCATTCGATCTGCCCGAAGCGGAATCAGAATTGGTTGCGGGATATCAGGTGGAATACAGTTCAACGCCGTTCTTGTTGTTTATGGCGGGAGAATACATTGCGATTTTCCTAATGTGTGCGCTGACATCACTCTTGTTCTTTGGTGGTTGGTTGTCCCCAATTCCGGGGATTCCAGACAGTCCACTGTGGATGGTGGGCAAGATGGCGTTTTTCTTCTTTTTGTTTGCAATGGTAAAGGCGATTACGCCGCGTTACCGCTATGATCAACTGATGCGCCTTGGTTGGAAAGTATTCCTACCATTATCCCTTGTTTGGGTTGTCGTGGTTGCGTTCCTAGCAAAATTTGAAGCGTTCGGTGGTGCCTATGCACGCTGGGCAATTGGAGGATAAGATGACACAGATCGATTATTCCCGCGCGGCTAAATATTTCCTTCTGCAGGATTTTTGGGTTGGCATGAAATTGGGGCTAAAGTATTTCTTTGCGCCCAAAGCAACGGTGAATTACCCCCATGAGAAGGGACCGTTGTCGCCACGTTTTCGCGGGGAACATGCACTGCGTCGCTATCCAAATGGTGAAGAGCGCTGCATTGCCTGTAAACTGTGCGAGGCGATCTGCCCTGCACAAGCGATCACGATTGATGCAGAGCCGCGCGATGACGGCAGTCGGCGGACAACACGTTATGACATCGACATGACAAAATGCATTTACTGTGGGTTCTGCCAAGAAGCCTGTCCAGTAGACGCGATTGTCGAAGGCCCGAATTTCGAATTTTCAACAGAAACCCGTGAAGAGCTGTTTTACGACAAAGATAAACTGCTGGCGAATGGTGAACGTTGGGAAGCACAGATTGCGCGCAACCTAGAATTGGACGCCCCTTACCGATGAGCATACCTAAGAACCCCTTTGAAGAAATGATGCGTACAGCGCAGGACATGGCCAAGGCCATGAATCCAGCACTTGAGACGTTTTCTCCGCAAGGGTTCGAGGCGATGATGCCCAAAATGCCTAAGGACATCATGGAGCTTGCATTTGGTAACACGTTCAACACCGAAGGCCTTGATGCGAAAACGCGTCTATTGCTGACCTTGGCAGGGTTGACCATGCAGGGTGCGCAAAATGAGACCGCCCTACGTCAAACAGTGCGTCACCTGATCGAAGCAGGTGCGCGTGATCAAGAAATCATAGAAACCATCGGACAGATGTCGATGTTTGCGGGACTGCCTGCAATGACACGTGCGATGCAATTGGCCCAAGAGGTCATGGAAAATAAAGAGGACACAGAAAAATGAGCGTCATGGCTTTTGCATTTTACCTGTTTGCACTTTGCACAATTGCGGGCGGGCTGTTCACTGTCATTAGCCGCAACCCGGTGCATTCTGTGCTCTGGTTGATTTTGGCCTTTTTGTCATCCGCAGGACTGTTCGTGCTACTTGGTGCCGAATTCGTCGCGATGTTGCTGATTATCGTTTATGTCGGTGCGGTTGCTGTCCTGTTCCTCTTTGTTGTGATGATGTTGGACATCGATTTTGCGGCACTTAAGGCTGAAATGGCTCAATACCTGCCGCTGGCTTTATTGATTGGTGTAGTATTGTTAATGCAGTTGGCGATAGCCTTTGGTGCATGGGATTTTGCAGAACATGCGGCGGATCATTTGGGGGCTCCAACGCCAACAGATGCACATAATACCGAGGCATTGGGTCTGATCCTGTATGATCAGTATTTCCTACTGTTCCAATTGGCGGGTTTGATCCTGTTGGTTGCGATGGTGGGGGCGATTGTTTTGACGCTGCGCCATCGCAAAGATGTTAAGCGGCAAAATGTACTGGCGCAAATGTATCGTGATCCAGCCACCGCTATGGAATTGAAAGATGTTAAACCGGGGCAGGGCCTGTAAGGCCTGCTTGGGAACAAGAACAAGGAAACCGAGGAAAATATGATTGGTTTAGAACACTATCTGACAGTTGCGGCGACGCTGTTTGTCATTGGTATCTTTGGGCTCTTCCTGAACCGGAAGAATGTCATCATCCTATTGATGTCGATTGAATTGATGCTGCTTGCGGTGAATATCAATTTGGTCGCCTTTTCCAGTTATTTGGGCGATTTGGTTGGGCAGGTGTTTACGCTGTTTGTCTTAACGGTTGCTGCGGCCGAGGCCGCGATTGGCCTTGCCATTTTGGTCAGTTTCTTCCGCAACCGAGGTACGATCGCGGTTGAAGACGTCAACGTGATGAAGGGGTAAACACATGGAAAAGATTATTCTATTTGCTCCTCTCGTCGGTGCGATAATTGCAGGTTTTGGTTGGCGTCAGATTGGTGAAAAGGGAGCGATGTATGTCACAACGGGCCTGCTGTTTTTGGCCTGCTTGCTGAGCTGGATTGTTTTTTTGGGCTTGGGTCAAGATACCCAGTATATCCCAATCCTGCGTTGGATTGAAAGCGGCGCGCTAAGCACCGATTGGTCAATTCGAATGGATCGTTTGACGGCGATCATGCTGATTGTTGTCACATCAGTTTCATCGCTTGTTCACCTATATAGCTTTGGCTACATGGACCACGATCCAGCATGGAAAGATGGCGAAAGCTATAAGTCACGCTTTTTTGCGTATTTGTCGTTCTTTACCTTCGCAATGTTGATGTTGGTCACCTCTGACAACTTGGTTCAGATGTTCTTTGGCTGGGAAGGGGTGGGTGTTGCCTCATACCTATTGATCGGCTTTTATTATCGCAAACCAAGCGCGAATGCGGCCGCGATCAAAGCATTCGTTGTAAACCGTGTCGGTGATTTTGGGTTTGCCCTTGGAATTTTTGGTCTGTTTTACCTGACTGATAGCATTCGCTTCGATGATGTTTTTGCGGCGGCTCCAATGCTAGCTGAAACACAAATTCATTTCCTTTGGAGTGAATGGAATGCAGCGAATTTACTGGCCTTTTTGTTGTTTGTCGGTGCAATGGGTAAATCAGCGCAGCTGTTTTTACATACATGGTTGCCTGATGCCATGGAGGGCCCAACACCGGTTTCGGCCCTAATCCATGCCGCCACCATGGTAACGGCTGGCGTGTTTTTGGTCTGTCGTATGTCCCCACTGATGGAATATGCGCCAGAAGCGATGGGATTTGTCACATTCTTGGGTGCGACTACCGCGTTTTTCGCGGCAACGGTTGGTTTGGTTCAAAACGATATCAAGCGTGTCATAGCATATTCCACCTGTTCGCAGCTGGGCTATATGTTCGTGGCCGCGGGTGTTGGTGTATATTCCGTGGCGATGTTCCACCTGTTCACACACGCATTTTTCAAGGCGATGTTATTCTTGGGGGCAGGCTCTGTGATCCATGCAATGCATCACGAACAGGACATGCGTAACTATGGCGGTCTGCGCAAAAAAATTCCTTATACCTTCTGGGCCATGATGATCGGCACATTGGCCATTACGGGTGTTGGTATTCCGCTGACACATTATGGCTTTGCAGGTTTTCTTTCCAAGGATGCCGTGATCGAAAGCGCTTGGGTCGGCACGGAAGGTGGTTATGCATTCTGGATGTTGCTGATTGCGGCGATGTTTACGTCGTTCTATAGCTGGCGTTTGATGTTCCTGACGTTCTACGGTGAACCGCGCGGTGACAAACACACCCACGAACATGCACATGAAAGCCCCGTGGTTATGTTGATCCCGCTGGGTGTATTGGCCCTAGGCGCCGTATTCTCTGGTATGATCTGGTACAAAAGCTTTTTCGGAAGTGATGCAGATGTAAACAAATTCTTTGGCATCCAATCGCATTATTCTGAAACCGTGAAGGATGGCCATTCTGATGATGCGCACGGATCTGAAAGTCATGGTGATGATCATGCAGCCAAGGATGATCATGGGGCCCCAGTTGCACCAACAGGTGCAATCTTTATGGCGCCTGATAATCATGTTTTGCACGATGCGCATTATGCTCCAAAATGGGTCAAAGTTAGCCCGTTTGTTGCGATGTTGATTGGATTTGTGATGGCGCTTTGGTTCTATATTTGGAACCCAGAGATGCCGAAACGTTGGGCCGAGGCGCAGCGCCCATTGTACTTGTTCCTTTTGAACAAATGGTATTTTGATGAAATCTACGATGCGATTTTCGTGCGACCTGCGTCTGCGCTGGGTCGTTTTCTGTGGAAGCGTGGCGATGAAAATACCATTGATGGTACAATCAACGGCATTGCGATGGGGATCATCCCGTTCTTTACCCGCCTCGCGGGGCTTGCGCAGTCTGGATACATCTTTACTTACGCATTCGCGATGGTGCTTGGC
>CBFHNF010000020.1:18193-36195 GCA_965657135.1 uncultured Paracoccaceae bacterium | reverse complement strand
CGCGACTCAGCTGGTCGTCGTCTTGGTGTAAAAATCTTTGGCGGTCAGGCTGTCATCCCAGGCAACATCATCGTGCGTCAGCGCGGCAATAAATGGTGGCCAGGTGAAGGCGTGGGTCAAGGTAAAGATCACACGCTATTTGCAACAACTGAAGGCCAAGTGAAATTTCACAAGGGTCTAAAGGGCCGTACATTCATTTCAGTACTTCCGACAGCGGAGGCTGCTGAATAAGCCGAAAACCGAAAATTTAAATTTTCAAATAGGGGATCGGCAAGGCGCCGGTCCCCTTTATTTTTTGTTAACTCTTTTTGGTGCAGCAAGGACCAAGGCAACACGAGGAACAGGAACAGACAGATGTACGTCGCGATCACATCATTGGCGGCCTTCGCCTTTAGTCAAATTGCCACGCCGGGTCCGGCGAATATGGCGATGTTGGCCGCTGGCGCACGTTTGGGGTTTCGTGCGGCCCTGCCGTTTATGTTCGGTGTTTTGCTAGGAAAACAGTTGATCATCTGGCCGATTGGATTTGGTTTGATGGAATTGGCCGAGCGGGTTCCCTATGTCTTTGTTGCGCTGAAATATCTATCGGCCACCTACATTATTTGGTTGGCATGGCGCGTCGCAAATATGCGCTTGAACATAAATCAAGATCCGGTTGGGCTTGGATTTCGGGCGGGATTATTTGTGCATCCCTTGAATCCAAAGGCATGGATGATGATTACATATGGGTTTTCAAATTATGTTACCACGGACGCACCTGTTTTTTTAGCGACTTCATGGGTTGCGGGAACATTGTTTGTGATTCAGGCGATTTGTCATCCAATTTGGACTTTTTTCGGTGATAGCATCGCCAAAACTATAATTGGGACCCCATTTGAACGTTATCTAATGTGGGGCCTTGCTGGATTAACTGTTACTTTTGTTATGTATGCTCTGTTAAGAGGAGAACTTTGATATGAAACTCGATTCAATAACAACACAACCCGTTGTCGATACGAGCCGCTTTGTGCTGCGCCCTTTGCGCCGTTCAGATGCCGGTTTGATTGAGTTTTATACCAAGGATAAGCGCGTTGCGCGCCAAACGACTACAATTCCACACCCATTGCCCCCCGGTGCGACAGAGGCATTTGTAAGCAGATCTCTTTCTGTTGAACGTGAAGAAGATGTCTGGGCCATCGATGGAAGCGCAGTTGGATGGTCCGAAGTGATCGGCTTGGTCAGCCTAGAGCGCCTAAGCCGTAACCAGTCCGAATTGGGATATTGGGTGGCGCCTGCGTTTTGGAACCAAGGTGTTGCATCCGAGGTATCTGCCGCATTAATTGAGGCGAACCCAATGGACAACGACACAATTTTTGCGGCTGTGTTTCAGGATAATCCAGCATCAGCAAGGGTTCTGACAAACTGTGGTTTTGAGTATGTCGGGGATGCCGAGGCATTTTCTGTTGCGCGCAATGCCAAGGTTGCGACATGGACCTATATCCGCAAATTTACATAAGTGTTTGTGCTGATGACTAAATCGGTTTCCCCTAAAAGTAACAAAATCCGCGGTTTAGTCCCGGGTGCGGCGATGCCGTCTGGCCGACGATGGCGACATTTGAGTCTTTAACAATCCCAAAATTGTTTCCCTCAAGGTCGCCAAACCAGCGGCCTTTTATTTTATTTGGAGTATAAAAATGCAACGCATACTAAAAACCGATAGACTAATTTTAAGACCTGCAACGCTGCTCGATACAGGTGCAATTTTCGGCGCGATGGAATATGACATTTCCAAATGGTTAACGCGCGTCCCGCATCCTTATTCCATAACAGATGCACAAGATTGGTTGTCATCGCTTCGGTTCGAATGTGGATCATATGTTTGGGGGATCACCCGCGCGGGAGAGGTGATCGGGATGATTGGACTTGATCCCACACTGGGTTATTGGATTGCCAAAGAGCATTGGGGGCAAGGATATGTAAGCGAAGCCGCGCATGCGGTTTTGACGGCCTATTTTAGCGATCCTTTTGCAGAACCGACATACAGCAGTTATTTTGTTGAAAACGAACGCTCCGCGCGAGTGTTGTCCCGTCTGGGCTATTCGCCCTTGGGCAAACCAGTTGCCACGCTGTCAGCGGCACGCCAAATCGAATTGCCCCTGCAACGCGTGGTTCTGACGCCAGAACAATGGGCTGCATTAAATCCATTGGTGGTGACAGGACAAAAAACTAAGTTGCGTCCGATTGCGGAGTCTGACTGCCCGTCGGCGTATAAAGTTTTCAGTTTAGAATGCGTAGCAAAAAATTTGGCATTCTGGCCGCATCCTTTGCCAACTGAATTTCTAAAAAACAGGATTGCCAAATCTCGTTGGAAGAACGGTTGGAATGCTGCTCTGGCAATTGAAAATGAAAGTGGCGAATTCATAGGCTGGATTGGATTTAATTCGCCGAGCCAAGGTATGAAACAGGATATGAGTTTCGGATATGCTTTGCATCCTGATCATTGGGGATGTGGATATATGTCTGACGCAGTTGATGCGTTAACGCATTATTTGTTCCAACGCTATCCAATCGAAAAAATTACCGCCTATGCCAACGTAGACAATATTGGATCACAGCGGGTTTTGCATAAAACTGGGTTTCGAAATATTGGGGAAGAAGATCAACACTCACCAGCGCGTGGAACCTTTGATCACGTTTATCGGTTTGAACGATATCGCACTTAACATGAACGCGTGCAGGCTTGTTCCTGCGCAGGTTTTGACATATGCCAGCAAAATAATAGAATTAGAGGCAAAATTATGAAATTCCTTGATCTGACCAAGGTCTATATTCGGTCCGGCTCGGGCGGGGGCGGTTCTGTCAGTTTTCGTCGTGAGAAATTCATCGAATACGGTGGACCTGATGGTGGTGATGGTGGTCATGGCGGTTCTGTCTGGGCAGAAGCGATCGAGGGATTGAACACTTTGATTGATTTTCGCTATCAACAACACTTTTTTGCGGACAATGGTCGCCCCGGCATGGGGTCCCAACGCTCAGGTGCGAATGGGGAAGATATCGTTCTCCGTGTTCCAGTCGGGACAGAAATCCTTGACGAGGATCAGGAAACGCTCATCGCAGATTTGACTGAAGTTGGTGAGCGATTTTTGTTGGCGAAAGGTGGCAACGGAGGGTTCGGAAACCTGCATTTCAAATCCTCGACAAATCAGGCTCCGCGCCGCGCGAACCCTGGACTAGAAGGCATCGAAAGAACACTTTGGCTACGGCTGAAATTGATTGCGGATGCGGGTTTGTTAGGGTTGCCAAATGCGGGGAAATCCACCTTTTTGGCGGCGACTTCCAATGCGCGTCCAAAAATTGCGGATTATCCATTCACGACCCTTTATCCAAATTTGGGCGTTGTAGGCATTGATAATGTTGAATTTGTTGTCGCAGATATCCCCGGTCTCATTGAAGGCGCACATGAGGGGCGTGGGTTAGGTGATCTATTTTTGGGCCATGTCGAACGCTGTGCTGTTCTGTTGCATTTGGTGGATGGCACATCCAACACCTTTTTAGAAGATTACAAAACAATCATAGGCGAACTAGAGGCCTATGGTGGAGAGTTGGCCCAAAAACCCCGCATTACAGTGCTAAACAAAGTTGATGCGCTAGATGCGGAAGAACGTGATTACTTCCAATCTGAATTGGAACGTGTCAGCGGGGATCGCGTTTTGTTGATGTCTGGTGTCTCTCGCGAGGGGACGGACACAGTCTTGCGTGCGCTTCGCGCTAAAATTGACGACATGCGTCTACGCGAGAAGAAATCGCAAGAGGAGCCTCAGAAATGGGAACCCTAATTGGGGCGAAACGGCTTGTGGTCAAGATCGGCTCCGCCCTATTGGTGGATCAAAACACAGGCAAACTGCGCCAAGATTGGTTGAAAACACTGGCTGAAGATGTCGCTGCACTTAAATCCACGGGTAAGGATGTTGTGTTGGTCTCTTCTGGCTCAATCGCCTTGGGGCGGGTGGTATTGGGGTTGCCGTATCGGTCGCTTCCGCTGGAACAAAGTCAGGCTGCTGCTGCAGTTGGACAGATTCAGTTGGCGCGTGCCTATGAAGAGGTCTTGGCACCACATGGAATTACAACTGCCCAAATCCTAGTTACGCTAGAAGATAGCGCAGATCGCAGGCGGTATTTGAATTCACGCGCGACAATGGAAACATTGGTGTCGATGGGCGTGGTTCCGATCGTAAACGAAAACGACACAGTTGCGACAGATGAAATTCGATATGGCGATAATGATCGCTTGGCAGCACAGGTTGCTGTGACTGTTGGGGCGGATGCGTTGGTTTTGCTTTCTGATGTTGACGGATTTTATACCGCGAACCCAACTGTGGATCCCACCGCGAAACGGTTTGATATAATTGATGAAATTACCCCAGAGATCGAAGCGATGGCTGGCGATGCAGGTTCTGGACTGTCAAAGGGTGGCATGAAAACCAAATTGATGGCGGCCAAAACAGCTACTGCTGCAGGTTGCGCAATGGTGATTGCCGAAGGATCGCGTTTCAACCCACTTGCTGCAATTGATCAGGGGGCTGCCAGTACATGGTTTAGCGCGGTTTATGACCCTCAACGTGCGCGTAAAAGTTGGATTTCATCGATGAAACCGATGGGGCGTATTGTTGTTGATAGCGGCGCTGAAAAGGCACTGAGCAACGGTAAAAGCCTTTTGCCTGCCGGTGTTACAGCAATAGAAGGCGATTTTTCACGCGGTGACGCGGTGGTGATTTGTTCACCGACAGGACAGGAATTGGCCCATGGAATCAGCGCCTATCCTTCGGATGAGGCACGTGCCTTGATCGGGCATAAGACCAGAGATATAGAAGACATCTTGGGGTATCCTGGTCGTGCGGCCCTGATACATCGGGATGATATGGCAACATAAAGGGTGGCGGGAATGAGCGATCTTGGAGCGCAGATGAATGAAATGGGCGAGCGCGCGCGTGCGGCCGCGGCGACGTTGGCATATGCCTCACCAGAGGCGAAAGCCAAGGCGCTCATGGTCGCCGCCGACGCAATAGAAGATGCGTGCGATCACATCATCGTAGAAAATGCCAAAGACCTAGCCTTTGGTCGTGATAAGGGTTTGTCAGATGCGATGATGGATCGCTTGACGTTGGATGGCGCGCGTGTTTCAGCGATGGCACAAGGTCTTCGCACAATAGCGGGTCAATCTGATCCTGTTGGTGAAGTCATCGCCGAATGGGAGCAGCCGACCGGTTTGCACATTCGCCGAGTCCGCACGCCTCTTGGCGTGATTGGTGTGATCTATGAAAGTCGCCCAAATGTGACAGCGGATGCAGGGGCACTGTGTTTGAAATCTGGGAATGCGGTTATACTGCGCGGTGGCTCTGAAAGCTTTCACAGCGCGTCTGCGATTCATGGCTGCTTGGTGAAAGGTTTGCAAGCGGCAGGATTGCCACAAGATGCCGTGCAGATCGTGCCAACGCGCGATCGCGCGGCGGTCGAACATTTGCTAAAGATGACGCAATACATCGACGTAATTGTACCACGTGGTGGTAAGGGACTTGTTGGTTTGGTCCAACGCGAGGCGCGCGTCCCAGTGTTTGCCCATCTAGAGGGGATTGTGCATATTTATATCGACAAATCAGCTGATCGTGCAAAAACCATGGACGTTGTACTGAACGCGAAAACACGCAGAACAGGTATTTGTGGGGCAGCGGAATGTTTGTTAATTCACAAAGACCTCGTCGAAACTTTGGGTCAGGATATCGTGCGCATGTTGATCAACGCCGGTGTTGAAGTGCGCGTTGATGATCATTTCGCAGGCGTTCAAGGAACCATACCCGCGACAGATGACGATTGGGGAAAAGAGTATTTGGATAGCATTATCGCGGTAAAAACGGTCACGGATGTTGATGGGGCAATTGCGCATATCCAAACCCATAGCTCTGCGCATACCGAATGTGTGATGTGCGAAGACCTCGCTGTGCGTGATACATTTTTTGAACGCATAGACAGTGCCATCTTGATGCACAACGCATCAACTCAATTCGCGGACGGTGGTGAATTTGGAATGGGCGCTGAGATTGGTATCGCAACAGGCAAGATGCATGCGCGTGGCCCTGTTGGCGCCGCGCAGCTGACATCGTTCAAATATCTGGTCGTTGGCGACGGTACTATCCGGAGTTAAGCACGATAGTGGTGCGTGTTTCGCGGTGTGCAAAATCCAAACTGAACCCGTAAGCACGAGCAATATGTGGCAGTAAATGGAACTGAACATCTGCTGGGTAGGCGCTGGAAGCGCATTTGATGATAGCCGTTTCCATTCTGGATGGTCGATTGTGGCGCGTTCAGCAGAGGCAGTTAGACTGATCTGCTCTTGGGAAATTGCAATATTGATTGCGCCGCCAAGGGTCAATTGTCGTTCCAAGCACATCAGCGTCAAATACACGATCTGCGCCCATGTTCTATCGATCTCTGCGCTGATGTTCCATGTCACGCTAAATCGCGGCGCGGCATAAATTTCCTCGGCCATCATTTTTACCTTGCTCGTGTCCATAAGCTGACCAGATTGATAGGTGCCAAATGCAACACGAAAGAATTCGATCCGTGCGCGTGCGTCATGACAACTGTCATGGATCAAGCCCATTTCAGGGCTTTTGACATCAAGGCTTGCGGTCATAGAAATAAGTTCTAAACCGTTATGTATCGCACCAATTGGGCTGATAATGTCGTGGCAGATACGCGATGCAATAATAGTAGAGATGTCCAGTGACATGACTGGCCTCCGTTCATTAGGGGATGATTATAGATGGATGATTTAAACGCACATTTGGAACCAGGAATGTTGGTGCGACACCCCCAAAAACCAGAATGGGGTGTTGGACAGGTGCAATCCCGGATTAACGGTAAAATAACTGTGAATTTTCGTGACCATGGTAAAGTCGTCATAGACGGAACCCTTGTAATGCTAGAACTTTCACTATCTACAAAAGAATAAAAATATATCTAAAATACATCTTATAGTTGTGGAAGCGATGGTGTGATTTGTGTCATCGCTTGCTAATTCAGGTGTCACTGGTTAGATACGCGCAGAGCATAGGGAAAGTTGATTGAATGGTGCAATCGTCGCCGCAGTTTCGAGCCAAGATTGTGCAAACCGAGGATGAGTTGCGAGCAGCGCAGCGCCTTCGATACGACGTGTTTATTCAGGAACTTGGTGGATCCGGGGATCTGGTTGATCATGAGGCACGCTTGGAACGTGATGAGTTTGATCCATATTTTGATCACCTTTTGCTGTTTGACGATGCACTGATAGAGGATCATGGTCCAACCGTTGTCGGTGTGTATCGTTTGCTTTCTGAAGAGGGTGCGCATCAGATGGGGCGTTTTTATTCAGAAGATGAATATGACCTGACCGCGCTACGACAATCGGGTCGCCGTTTGTTGGAACTTGGGCGCTCTTGTCTGCATGCACAATATCGTGGTGGCATGGCTATGTATGTGTTGTGGCAGGCGCTGGCGGATTATGTCGTTGAGCGTGATATCGACATCCTGTTTGGGGTTGCCAGTTTTCATGGGACAGATATTGCGCGCATCGCAGCGCCGCTAAGTATGCTGTTTCATCGTCATTTAGCACCAGTCGAATTGCGCGTTCGTGCAAAAGAACCCTTTGCGCAGTCCATGAATTTGATTTCCGAATCTGATTTGAACCGTAAAGAAGCAATGTTGGCGATACCAGCATTGATCAAAGCCTATTTGCGTCTGGGCGGAGTTGTTGGCGAAGATGCCTACATTGATCATTGTTTCAATACCACGGATGTTTGTTTGATAATGGACACCGCAACCATGAATGAAAAACAACGAAGCCTGTATGCACGAACCTAACTATCCCTCAGATTGGACAGATGAACTGGAGCCCAAACTATCTGATATTTCAAATATCGGTTGGTTGCTTGTTTGTGCTCGCGCACTTTTAATCACCATGATTGTTGCGTTCGGTGTTGTATTTTTGTTCGTGGCACGCAGTTTTGAGACGTTATTTGTCGGACAACGGCGTCCACTCAGTGGTCGAATAGTGAATTGGGTGTGTCGCATTGGTGCGCGTGCAATGGGTTTGCGTATTTCTTTGCGCGGAACACCCATGGCACATCCTGGCGCTGTTGTGGCCAATCATTCATCTTGGTTGGATATTATTGTATTAAATGCTGCAAAGCGGGTGTTTTTCGTCTCAAAATCCGAAGTTTCAAAATGGCCAGGGATCGGATTTTTGGCCAATATTACAGGGACCGTGTTTATCCGCCGCGATCCCCGCGATGCAAAAATTCAAAAAGCGATATTTCAAAAACGCTTGGGATATGGTCACAAATTGCTCTTTTTTCCTGAAGGCACGTCAACAGATAGCCTTCGGGTCTTGCCCTTTAAATCGACTTTATTTGCTGCATTTTTTGAACCAGAGTTAAAAGAGAAGACCTTTATCCAAGCGGTAAGCGTCAATTATCATGCACCCGCCAATCAAGATAAAAGGTTTTATGGTTGGTGGGGAAGTATGGATTTTGGCACTCATATGATTCAAACTTTGTCCGCATTCCCTCAAGGAAGGGTAGAGGTCGTGTTCCATGAACCACGTGCAATCCGTGACTATTGTGACCGAAAAAGCCTAAGCGCTGATTTGGAACAAGATGTGCGCAGCGCACACGCCTTTGACGGGAAATTCTAAACGCGCGCTTGCAACAAAGTTTCCAGCGTTGCAGCGGGTTGCTCCGTTCCCCAAATTTCATCTCCAAAAGCAAGAAAGTCGGTAACGGGTGAAATCTGGCTCACGATATCGGATGTTAGCCCACCTTCTGCAACAATAGGAACTTCGATCATTTCGCTCCACCATGAGAATAGATCGGCTTCTGCCAGTGTTCCATCGCCAAGGGTTGCGCCGCTGAGTGGTCCGAAACTGACATAATCTGCGCTCGCGTCGCCAGCGATGATACCATCATGTCGCGAAGCAGAACAAAAGGCTCCAACAATCGCGTCATCACCTAATTCTTTGCGTGTCTTTCGCACATTACGTGCGCCATCACTCATGTGGACGCCATCTAGACCCAATCGTTCGACCATAAGGATGTGATTTTCGATAACCAAGGCGACATCGCGGGCGTGACACACATCACGCAGGGCGTCCCCCGTTTTCAAGATGCGCGTTTCATCCCGAGTGCTGAGCGCCAATCGCACACAGGCGACTGGGTGTGCATCCAAAACTTGGGCCAGTTCATCACAAAACTCCGCATGATCAAAATCAGTCGGTGTGATCAAGTACGTTTGTGGAAGCTCGTCTTGCGCCATTTTTAGGTCCTTGCGTATTTTTTACCTGTTTTAACTTGGAATATCATGCTTGACCATGGGGTTAGAGCAAAATGGGCTTTCTTCTTTTTCGACCATGTCTTAAATCACGCTGAAACATAGCGGAGGTTTTCATGCCATCTTCACATCCACAGCCCAGTTTCGTTTTAGTACGCCCTCAAATGGGTGAAAATATTGGCGCGGCTGCGCGGGGGATGTGGAATTTTGGTTTGGACAGAATGCGCGTGGTTGCACCACGGGATGGATGGCCCAGCCAAAAGGCTGTTGCAATGGCAAGTGGGGCAGGGCGTCTACTGGATGAGGCTGGCCATTTCCAGTGTGTCGAAGATGCGCTAACGGATGCGCATTTTGTCTTCGCGACAACTGCACGGCCGCGCGGCCTTACCAAACCTGTGTTTAGTCCAGAAGAGGCCATGCGTCAGGCCGCAGCACGGATAAACCGTGGTGAAAATGTTGCGATAATGTTTGGCCCAGAACGTTCGGGGCTTGAAAATGAAGATATAGCCCAGGCAAATGCAATTGTCAGCGTGCCAGTGAATCCAGATTTCCCGTCCCTAAACCTTGCGCAATGTGCCTTATTGCTGGGGTATGAATGGCGCCGTGCGACGCATACAATCGTTCATGACGCAATGGAAATGGCAAAAACAGAGTGGGCCGAGACAGGAGAAATCCAAAAACTATCCGAACATTTTGAAACATCCCTCGATCAAGCTGGTTTTTTCTTTCCTGAGGCAAAGGCAGAGGGGATGAAAACAAATCTGCGAAATCTATGGTCGCGCTTACCGCTGACACGTTCGGATGTGCAAATCTTTCATGGTAT
Organism: uncultured Paracoccaceae bacterium; assembly: GCA_965657135.1. Lineage (GTDB taxonomy): Bacteria > Pseudomonadota > Alphaproteobacteria > Rhodobacterales > Rhodobacteraceae > HIMB11. The sequence goes on along the minus strand of CBFHNF010000020.1, from coordinate 26,033 downwards.
GATGCGTCAAATGGTGCGCTGGAAAAACCGTGACGGGGATTGAAAATCGAGGCGGAAAAATCTAGCTTTGAGCAAACAATAAAAGGCATAATCAGATGAGCACGAAACGCACAATTTTTGAAGATGTCAGTGAAAAAACAGCTGAACTAATCCCCCAGCTCGGCCTGATCGATCAGGGTCAAAACATTGGCGCGCGCACAGCAATTCGTGCATGGATGATCCTCTTGTTTTTGTTGGTTTGGACGATGATCTTGGTGGGGGGATTAACGCGATTAACCGACAGTGGTCTTTCAATCACAGAATGGCAACCGCTGACTGGTGCGCTTCCCCCAATGAATGAGGCTGCATGGCTGGTTGAATTCGAAAAATATAAGCAAATCCCAGAATATCAGTTGCAAAATGTGGGTATGTCTTTGTCTGAATTCCAGTTTATCTATTGGTGGGAATGGGGACATCGACAGTTGGGCCGCTTTATCGGTCTTGTTTGGGCGCTTGGTTTTGCGGTTTTCTATATCACCAAAAAAATCCCAACCGGTTGGACTCCTAAATTGCTGCTTTTGGGCGCATTGGGCGGATTGCAGGGCGCGATCGGATGGTGGATGGTGCATAGTGGTTTGGGCGGTGAAATGCTGGATGTTGCCTCCTATCGTTTGGCAACACACCTTGGATTGGCCTTTGTGATCCTTGGGTTCATTACATGGTTTGTTTTACAAATCTCAAACAGTGACAAGGACTTGTTGCAACGCCGTCGCGGTCGCGAAGCCAAGTTGTTTTCAATGTCGACTGGATTGATGCACTTTACCTTTTTGCAAATATTAATTGGCGCCTTGGTTGCGGGCATCGATGCGGGGCGAAATTATGTGGATTGGCCATTGATGGCTGGAGGGTTTTTCCCACCTTTCATGTTTGAGCTACAACCCGTTTGGCGAAATTTCTTTGAAAATGATGGAACAGTTCAATTCGTCCATCGTATCGTTGCTTATGTGTTGTTCATTTATGCAATCATCGTTTGGCGACGGTCGCGCCAATCGGGCAATGAACGGGTGCGATATGTCTACAACATTGTTCTGGCAGCTGTCTTTTTCCAAGCGGTTCTTGGGATTGTCACCGTGATGTATTCATCGCCCTTGGAAATAGCGATTTTCCATCAATTTGGCGCCATTGTGCTGTGGGTATCTATTCTGTGGGCGAAATTTGTGTCAGGCTATCCCCCTGAACAATCAGTAAGGAATTGACAATGAGCACGGCTTTTGACGCATTACTATCCCACCAACGTCAAAGTATGGCATTGGCGCGGATCGCACAAAGGCTAGCTTGGGATCATGAAACAGTCATGCCACGCGCCTCTGGAGATGATCGCTCTGAAGAGATGGCCGCACTAGAAGGCGTGCTGCACGCACGCGGCAGCGGGACAGAGCTATCAGATCTTTTATCGGCTGTGGATCCAATACATTTGGATGCCGTCCAACTGCGGATGTATGATGTCATCAAAACAGACTTCAACCGTCGTCAAAAAATACCTCAGGACTTGGCCGTTGCTCTTGCCAGAATAACATCAAAATCCCATCGCGCGTGGACTGCGGCAAAGGATGCAGATGATGTTTCCCTGTTTTTACCAATGTTGACAGAGGTGGTTCATCTGACACGTCAAAAGGCGCAGGCGCTCAGCATCGGTGACGCGCCACTCTATGATGCTTTGTTACAAGACTTTGAACCTGACGGAAATAGTGCAGAAATTTCCGCGATTTTTGACAATTTGCGCCCGCACCTGGTTGCATTGCGTGCAGAAGTTTTGGATCGTAATCAATCAGTTTCGCTCTCGGGTCATTTTCCAAAGTATATGCAAGAACAACTGACTGATCGCATTGCACGAGTGTTTGGCTATGACATGGAACGCGGTCGAATTGATGTTGCAGTGCACCCGTTTAGTTCGGGGGGTGGGAACGATGTGCGTATCACGACCAGATATGACGAGGCGAACCCGCTTGATAGTCTGTATTCAACCATTCACGAAGTTGGCCATGCAACCTATGAACAAAATGTTGATCAGGCATATAATTTCACGCCGCTTGGCGATGGATGTTCCATGGCGATCCACGAAAGTCAAAGCCGCATTTATGAAAATCAACTGGCGCGCTCACGACCCTTTACGCAATGGCTGTTTGCGCAGATGTCAGATTGTTTTGGCGATTTAGGGGTTCGTGATGCGGATGAATTCTATCGCGCTGTCAATAGCGTTCAAAACGGCTATATCCGGACAGAGTCGGATGAATTGCAATATAACCTTCATATCATGCTACGATATGATTTAGAGCGCGCCTTGGTGTCCGGTAATTTAAGTGTCAGCGATTTGGAATCCGCATGGAATGATCGTTTTAAGGACGATTTTGGATATGCTGTACCCAAAGCGTCATTGGGAATGCTACAGGACATTCACTGGTCAGAAGCCTTGATTGGCTATTTTCCAACCTATGCGATTGGTAACATCTATGCCGCTTGCTTGCGCGAGGCGATGTTAAACGATGCCCCAAATGCAATTAATGAATTGGCTGACGGTCGTACTGATACGGCGCGCGCATGGTTGTGTGAAAACGTTCAGCAGCACGGCCGCCGCTATAAGGCGCAGGTCGTTATGGAACGGGCGACAGGCAAGCCTGTCTCTTCCGAACCATTCGTGCGCTACATCAAGGAAAAATTCGCCGAACTGTGATTACTGCAGTGTGTGAAAACTCTGTTCAATCCAGTCTAGTCCATCCTTGATAATTTGATCGGTTTTGCGCGTATAATGATAGCACGCCCAAACAGGAAGTTTTTGTTCGGGCAGGTGATCTATGACGTCAAGGTGCGCGAAACGTTCGGCATAGCGCGCGGGGAGAAGCGCCGCGCAAGCAGAGGTTCGCATCACCTCGACTGTCATATCCAGTAAGTGCAACGTAAATTGCGGCACGTCACCAAATTTGGCAAAAATTTCGGATGGCTCAACGGCTTCATCTACACCGTGGGCTGTTGCAATCCATCCTGTTGTTGGAAATTCCAATGTTGCGTTGCGGTAGGCGCGCACACTAAGTTCACCAACTTTCTTTCGGATGATGCGCCCCTCTGTGGGCGCAACATGGGTTAAAATGAAATCTGTCTCGCCATAGGCCAAACTGGCTTGGCGTGAACTCAGCGTTAGATTTAAATTTTGGTAGTTTTCTGAAAAGCCAACAATGTGTTGAACAAGCTGCGCATTCAGCATCGCTTCGCTAGCGTTCACGCGCAGAAAAAGTTTTTTCTGTTGTTCCATGGTTTCACTTGCCGCACGCGAAATACGCATCTTCGATGCGAAGTGCGATTTGGGCCAATTCCCGTCCCATATCGGTTGCGCGCCACTGCGTATTATCACGTAAAAATAGGGGTTAACCGGCTTCTTCTGTTAGGCGATCTATGCGCCGTGAAACAGTTGCGGTATTGGTGCCCAGTACGCGTGCTGCTGCGGTCATTGTTTGATATCGCTCAAGCGCTAAGCAAAATTTTAAATCGTCCCAATTCTGCATTTGACACCTCATTTACTCTGTCTTGGTTGGTAGGTACCAATGTAGTATCAATAATGCCAGAGGTCACTCACCCCTAGGGGTAAGTATGGAAAATATTACGAAAGTTTGTAATATGGACTTAAGAATCTTTAAGTTGGTCTAAATATTACTTTAGGCCAATTAATTATGGCCTAAAGTAATAGTGAATAGGGTTACTCTTCCTGATTATCGGCATCTATGGAGACGTCTTCATCCGCTTGATCTGCGATCCAAGCAACGGAAACGACAGTTTCATCTGCTCCGGTGTTAAAGACACGCACACCACCAGCGGAACGCGAACGGAAAGATATCCCTTCGACAGGAACACGAATTGCCTGTCCTTTTGAAGTAACCAGCATAATCTGATCTTGTACTTCAACGGGGAAGGATGCGACAATTTCACCACCGCGCATTGCCTTATCCATTGCCGCAACACCCATTCCGCCACGGCCACGAACTGGATAATCATGGCTGGATGACATTTTACCAGATCCGCCTTGCGTAATTGTTAGAATAAGGTTTTCTGCAGCCGACATTTCAGCATAGCGCTCTTGTGAAATAGTTGCGTTCGCGTTTACGTCTTCTTCTTCTGCGACACCTTCATCATCTACCATTCCAGCGATGGCACGCCGCATTTTCAAATAGGCGACACGTTCGTCAGATGTCGCGTCGAAATGGCGAATGATCGACATTGACACAACACGATCTTCACCCATTAGGCGAATGCCACGCACCCCAGTTGATTTACGTCCTTTAAAGACGCGCACATCTGTAGTCGAGAAGCGGATCGCGCGTCCTGAATTTGTGAATAGCATGACATCATCGTCTTCACCTGCGATGCGCGCATTGACCAATTCTACGCCTTCTGGCAGGTCCATCGCAATTTTGCCGTTTGAACGCACATTTGTGAAATCGGATAGAGCATTTCGGCGCACGTCCCCAGCAGAGGTTGCAAAGATAATCTGAAGGTTGTCCCATTCTTCCTCGGGGACATCAACAGGCATGATTGCTGCAATTGAAACGCCGGTTGGAATTGGCAGTATGTTTACAATCGCCTTGCCTTTTGCGGTGCGGCCGCCCTGTGGAAGGCGCCAGGTTTTCAATTTATATGCCATGCCGTCGGTGGTAAAGAACAGCAATTGAGTATGTGTGCTTGCCACAAATAGGGTTGTGACCACATCCTCATCTTTGGTCTGCATACCAGACAGGCCCTTACCGCCACGGCGCTGCGCACGGAAATCGGCCAAGGGGGTACGTTTGATATAACCACCCGAGGTAACAGTCACCACCATATCTTCGCGCTCGATTAGGTCTTCGTCTTCCATGTCACCCGACCATTCAATAATTTCGGTGCGACGAGGGACTGCAAATTGGGTTTTCACCTCTTCTAATTCAGAGCGGATAATGCCCATGATACGATCACGGGACGCCAGAATTTCCAAATACTCACGGATCTTACCCGCCAATTCTTGTAATTCGTCGGTGACTTCTTTGACGCCGATCTGGGTCAAACGCTGCAAACGCAATTCTAGGATCGCGCGCGCTTGGGTTTCAGACAGGTAATATGTCCCATCATCGTTGATCGTATGGGTCGGATCGTCGATCAGTTGGATGTATTCCGCAATGTCATGCGCAGGCCAACGGCGTGTCATCAATTTTTCGCGTGCGTCTGTGGCGTCTGCCGATCCGCGAATTGTGGCGACCACTTCATCAACATTGGAAACCGCAACGGCCAAACCACACAAAATGTGGCTGCGTTCACGCGCTTTGCGAAGTTCATAGGCCGTGCGTCGTGCAACAACTTCTTCCCGGAAATCGATGAAGTTGGTTAAAAATGTGCGCAGGGTCAGCTGCTCTGGCCGTCCGCCATTCAGGGCCAACATGTTACAGCCAAACGATGTCTGCATTGGCGTGAATCGGAAAAGTTGGTTCAAAACCACCTCGGCTGTCGCATCGCGTTTCAATTCAACGACAACCCGCACACCATTGCGGTCGGATTCGTCCTGAACATGAGCGATTCCGTCAATTTTCTTTTCGCGAACCTGTTCCGCGATTTTTTCGATCATTGAGGCCTTATTCACCTGATAGGGTATTTCATCGATTACGATCGCATATCGGTCTTTTCGAATTTCTTCGACACGCGTTTTTGAGCGGATGATTACACTGCCGCGCCCTTCGATATAGGCTTTTCTCGCGCCAGATCTGCCCAACATAAGCCCGCCTGTCGGGAAATCGGGGCCGGGTACGAATTGGATTAATTCTTCTGATGTAAGATCAGGATTGTCGATCAAACCCAATGTTGCATCAATCACTTCGCCCAAATTGTGGGGGGGAATATTGGTCGCCATACCAACCGCAATACCACCGGCACCGTTGACCAACATATTTGGAAAACGTGCTGGAAGAACGGTAGGCTCACGATCCTTGCCATCATAGTTATCCTGGAAATTTACGGTATCTTTGTCGATGTCAGCTAATAAAAACGCCGATGGTTTATCCATCCGCACTTCTGTGTATCGCATCGCCGCTGGATTATCCCCGTCCATGGAGCCAAAGTTTCCCTGTCCATCCAAGAGGGGCAGCGACATAGAAAAATCCTGTGCCATACGTACAAGCGCGTCATAAATTGCGCTGTCACCATGTGGGTGATATTTACCCATGACATCGCCAACAGGGCGCGCAGATTTACGGTAAGACTTTTCGTGCGTATTTCCTGTTTCGTGCATCGCATACAAAATGCGTCTGTGAACGGGTTTCAATCCATCACGCAGATCAGGGATAGCACGGCTGACGATCACGCTCATCGCGTAATCCAGATAGGATGTTTTTAATTCATCCGTAATGGAAACAGAGGGGCCGTCAAATTGCATACGCTGAGCTTCGTTTTGTTCGTCTGTTTCTGGGGTTTCTGGTGTATCAGTCACTGATGTTCGCCTGTCATTTTCACTATATTTTGTTACTCATACCTATATCAGACGGCCTATCTTGGGTGCAATGTCTTTTCACGGAATTGGCGAGCCGAGACCTTAATAATTGTAAGAATTATCTAATTTTATCCCCTTTTGGCTTGGGATAATCCGTAAAACGAAAAAGCCGACCCTATGGTCGGCTTATTTTTGATAATTTAATCAGATTATGGGAAAATACGGGTGTATTTGGTTCCATCCATCGTCACGCCAACACGTAGGCCAGCCTGACCAAAAATCAGTGGGACGACTTCGGATAAAACTGTTGTTGTATCTGCGCGTAATGCTTCACCCTGACGGCCGCCTGTGAAATCTATGTTGCCTCCGAACTCGACGCCTTCGGAATTGCGAAATGCGCTTAATGAGTCATCCGTCATAAAAAACAACGCATGCGCATACTGCTGTGCGCCGAACTGCATACCCATTGTAGCAAAGGAGGCTGAATAATACTCTTGCGTGACGTTGTTGATCCGCAATGCACCTCGACCATAACCACCACCAAATCCAATTCCAGCCTCGGTGATCAGTGGCATCACCAACATACCAGAGGCGCGCTCTGATAATTGCACCGTCTCAGGATACTCTTGATACATCTGCTCAAGAGTTGCATCCACGCGCGCATCAATACGCGCAGCACCGTCTTCTGTGTTGCGCTTCGGAAGTGATTCTTTGACATTTTCAACTGCGGCACACCCCGCAATCAGCGTCGCCATTGTCAGCCCTGCAAAGACACGACGTGTAAAACGTGACATATTAGTTACCTGCTCATTTTGTTGTTTTGGTTAAAGATAACGTGTTCTGACCGTAATGTCATCCTTCTTTGGCAAGTCTGCGCGCAGCCTCGGGGGCGAAATATGTTAAGATTCCATCACATCCTGCCCTTTTGAATGTCAAAAGGCTTTCCATGATCACTTTGTCAGCATCTAACCATCCATTTTGAATGGCCGCTTGAAACATCGCGTATTCCCCAGACACTTGGTATGCAAAGGTTGGCGCACCAAATTCATCCTTCACTCGGCGGCAAATGTCCAGATAGGGCATGCCAGGTTTTACCATCACCATATCCGCCCCTTCGGTCAGGTCGCGTGCAACAAGGCGCAATGCCTCGTCGCTATTTGCGGGATCCATTTGATAGCTGAATTTATCTCCCTTTAACGCTCTCGAAGCGCCAACCGCATCACGAAATGGACCATAAAATCCACTGGCATATTTTGCGGCATATGACATGAGCATCACATTTGTGTGCCCATCCTTTTCCAAGGCGTCGCGCAGCGCGCTAATGCGTCCATCCATCATATCAGACGGGCCAATGATATCTGC
>CBFHNF010000020.1:0-18095 GCA_965657135.1 uncultured Paracoccaceae bacterium | reverse complement strand
CGCCTGCCTCAGCCTGAGAGAGGGCCTGTTTTACGAGCGCCTCAACGGTTTCGTCATTCAGGATTTCGCCGTCAACGACAAATCCGTCATGTCCATCGATGTTATAAGGATCCAGCGCGACATCTGTCATAATAGCAATATTCGGGACCGCTGCTTTGATCGCGCGGGTTGCTGTGTTGGACAGATTGTTCGGGTTCCAGGCCTCGGCGCAGTCTTTGGTTTTTTTGTCGGGATCTGTATAGGGAAATAAACAAATCGCAGGAATGCCTAAATCTGCGGCCTCCTTTGCGGCTTCAACCAATTTGTCCACACTGCGACGAAGAACCCCTGGCATAGAAGCAACGGGTTGCTCAACCCCTTCGCCATCGCAAATAAACACAGGCCAAATCAAATCTTCGACACTGACACGGTTTTCGCGAATTAGCGCGCGCGTCTGTGCAGACTGGCGCGCGCGACGAAAACGCGTTTTTGGAAAGGCGGCTTGTGCATTGGTGTTCATTGATGGCTCCTGCGTGTTTGTTACAAAATTGCACCAAAACGCAAAGCTTCACAAGGTCTTAGCGCATGCCTCCCCTTGCAAACCCCAGCGTCCTCGCTAGTTTACGTCCATTGTGCCAGTAGTTTAAGGGATCACGTGGGTTGAGCCAAATAGATACATATGCATTCAGTAGTATGTGGTTTTGGGTCCTATTTATTTTGGTATGGACAGCGCTGACGTCGCGCGTGTTTGGATTACCATACTATTATTGGAAACTTGCCAAAAACGCGGATTCTGACGTTCAAGTCAGAATGATGGATGCCACCTTGTTGCAAGCGCAGGTAACCCTGTCATATTCAAAAATGCGTTATCCAAATGTGACGATTGGTACGTTATCGTTTTTGATCGCACTCTGGGGGTTTTCAGGTTTTTTATATGACCAAGAGCTCTTGCAAGCGACGTTCCTATTGTTTGTCCCGTTGGTATCAATCATTCCCCTGCGCCTCTGGCTGGCAAGGAAGCTCGAGAGTGCTGAACTTCGCTACGATGTCTATTACGGATTGATTACGCGGTATCGGAGGATTTGTATGATGATCGCTGCACTGACAATTTTTATCAGCACGTTCTGGGGCATGATCTATAACCTTGCACATGCGAATATTTTGACCTAACCCACCACAGCCACGCAGTCAGGACAGGATATGATCTCGCAACACATCAAAATGGGCGGCGCGCCCGAGGGATTTGATGCCCAGCTCGTTCTACGCGAGTTGAGTGCGCAATCTAAACCTGTCATACATATTGCAAGAGATGACAAACGCATGGCTGCAATGTCTGATGCGTTGGCGTTTTTTGCGCCGGATGTTCCTGTTATAAGATTTCCTGCTTGGGATTGTCTGCCCTATGATCGTGTGTCGCCAAATGCCGATGTGGCCGCTGCACGCATGGCGACGCTGGCTGCGCTTGTGCATGACATGCCAAAGAGCTTTGTTTTGTTGACGACCATGAATGCCGCTACGCAGCGCATTCCTGCGCGGCGTGTTTTGACAGAGGCCGCATTTCGTGCCCAAGTCGGTTACCGCATTGACGAAGGAGCTCTGCGGAATTTTTTGGTGCGCATGGGATTTACGCAAGCACCAACCGTTATGGAACCGGGCGATTACGCCATTCGTGGCGGCATAATCGATATTTTTCCGCCGGGTCATGCCGCGCCAGTTCGCCTCGATTTGTTCGGGGATGTTTTGGATGGAGCACGCCGTTTTGATGTTGCAACCCAGCGGACCACTGAAAAATTAGATTTGATCGAGCTAGCCCCTGTGTCGGAAGTCATTTTAGATGGCGCGGCCATCCGTCGTTTTCGACAGAACTATCGCATTGAATTTGGTGCCGCCCGCACGGATGATCCTCTGTATGAAGCGGTCAGTGCGGGGCGCAAACATCAGGGTGTTGAGCATTGGCTTCCGTTTTTTCATGATGCTCTTGAGACGTTGTTTGATTATTTGCCAAATGCAACGGTTACGATTGATGATCAGGTTGATGCTGCGCGATTGTCCCGCTGGGACACAATTGTCGATCAATTTGAAACACGCAAAATAGCGATAGGACAAAAATTACGGGCTGATACCGTGTATAAACCAATCGCGCCCGAATTGTTGTATCTGGATGATGCGTCATTTACTGCGGCAATGGTCACAAATCGCGTGATTCACTTCAACCCGTTGGCACAGGCTTCTGGCCCGGGGGTTTTAGATGCTGGGGGACGCATAGGACGGAATTTCTCTCCAGAGCGTCAATTGGAAAATATTAGCCTTTTTGGTGTATTAGCGGATTATATTAAATTAAAATCTGAAGATAAGCCTGTTGTCATCGCCAGTTATTCAGATGGTGCGCGCGAACGATTAACAGGACTGATTGAAGATGAGGGTATCGGAGAAGTCATTCCAATTCAAAATGGAATGCGCATCGGGAAACGCGGAGTTCATTTGGCGGTTTGGGGGCTTGAGGCGGGGTTCGAAACGCCTGACTTAACCGTTATTTCTGAACAGGATGTCTTGGGTGATCGACTTATACGACAACCCAAAAAGCGGCGTAAAGCTGAGAATTTTTTAACCGAAGTCCAAAGCCTGTCACCCGGCGACTTGGTGGTGCACGTGGATCACGGAGTTGGGCGTTTTCATGGACTAGAGGTGGTCAGCGCAGCGGGGGCTGCCCATGAATGTCTTCTGCTGGAATACGCGGAAAAATCACGTTTATATCTACCTGTCGAAAACATCGAATTGTTGTCGCGTTATGGGCATGAAGAAGGCCTATTGGATCGACTGGGCGGTGGTGCGTGGCAGGCGAAAAAGGCCAAGTTAAAGGAACGGATCCGCGAAATGGCGGATCGTTTGATCCGCGTAGCTGCAGAACGCGCCTTGCGCCGCGCGCCTATTATGTCACCACCAGACGGGATGTGGGATGCATTTTCTGCCCGCTTCCCTTATCAGGAAACGGACGATCAATTGCGCGCGATCGAAGACGTCTTAGCCGATTTGGACACTGGTCATCCGATGGATCGTTTGATTTGCGGTGACGTTGGCTTTGGCAAAACAGAAGTGGCGATGCGTGCGGCCTTTATCGCAGCAATGTCAGGACGTCAGGTGGCTGTGATAGCACCCACCACTCTTTTGGCACGCCAACACGCACAAAGTTTTCAGGAACGGTTTCGCGGTTTTCCAATCCGCGTGCGCCAACTATCTCGCTTTGTTTCATCGAAAGAGGCGAGCCTGACACGGCAAGGATTGGCGGATGGTACAATCGACATAGTTGTCGGCACGCATGCGGTACTGGCAAAATCAGTTAAAATTGCAAACCTTGGTTTGTTGATAATCGATGAAGAGCAACGTTTTGGAGTGCAACATAAGGAACGATTAAAGCAATTGCGCAGTGACATCCACGTTTTGACGCTGTCTGCGACGCCGATCCCGCGTACATTGCAGTTGTCACTGACAGGGGTGCGGGATCTATCGATTATTGGGACACCGCCCGTTGATCGATTGGCAATTCGCACCTTTGTTAGCGAATTCGATCCGATTTCGATTCGCGAGGCATTGTTGCGTGAACATTATCGTGGCGGGCAATCGTTCTATGTTGTGCCTCGCATCAAAGACCTTCCAGAGATTGAAGAGTTTTTAAAAGAGCAACTTCCAGAACTTTCTTTTGTGGTGGCGCATGGTCAGATGGCAGCTGGCGAATTAGACGATCGCATGAACGCCTTTTATGACGGCAAATATGATGTGTTGCTGGCAACAACAATTGTTGAAAGCGGGTTGGATATTCCAAGCGCGAATACAATGGTCATACATCGTGCTGATATGTTTGGCTTGGCCCAACTCTATCAAATTCGCGGACGCGTCGGGCGATCAAAGGTGCGTGCCTATGCCTATCTCACAACCAAGCCAAGAATGAAATTGACGCAAACTGCAGAAAAGCGTCTGCGCGTTCTTGGATCCCTGGATACGCTTGGTGCGGGCTTCACACTTGCTAGTCAGGATCTTGATATTCGAGGTGCTGGTAATCTTTTGGGAGAAGAGCAATCGGGTCAGATGCGCGATGTAGGGTATGAACTATACCAATCCATGCTGGAAGAGGCGATTGCCAAAATTAAATCCGGCGAACTAGAAGGCCTTTCTGGAGATGATGATCAATGGGCGCCACAGATTAATTTGGGCGTTTCTGTTTTGATTCCAGAGGATTATGTGCCTGATCTGGATGTGCGTTTGGGGTTGTATCGACGTTTGTCTAGCCTGAGCAGCAAAGTAGAGTTAGAGGGCTTTGCCGCCGAATTGATTGACCGTTTTGGAAAACTCCCACGCGAAGTGAACACATTGCTGTTGGTTGTACGTATCAAATCCATGTGTAAACGGGCAGGGATTGCCAAATTGGATGGTGGGCCCAAGGGCGCGACCATTCAATTCCACAATGATAAATTTGCATCCCCCCAAGGATTGGTAGAGTTTATTGAGGATCAAAAAGGATTGGCCAAAATCAAGGACAACAAAATTGTTGTGCGCCGCGATTGGGGCAAAGAGTCCGATAAGATCAAAGGCGCCTATGCTATTGCACGTGATCTGGCCGTTAAGGTGAAAGAAAGCAAATCCCAAAAAAAAGGTTAAAATAGGATTTGGTTAACCTATCAAGTTTAACCAAATTTTATGAAAATCAACGTCGTTCATATTGGTCTTGCTTTTTGCCTTGCTGGTTGTGGTGGTGGCGGATCAAGTGCGGTCGGGGCACCTGTGTTATACCCTGCACCGATCGAATTCTCAGACGGTTCAACCCTGTTGGGTGAGGATACGATGCGCTTTGAAATCAATGGGGTGCTGCGGACGCTTGCTGCGCCGGATTGGCAAAATAACCTGGCGCAGCACACAAGCATCGATGAATCCTATTTGGCGCGTCGTGATACGCATTATGTTGCGGTTGCAGGTCATTATGATGGCCAAGCATTTGCCACTGTTTTAGGCGATTTTGCACCCACAACATCAGCTGGAATACTGCGATATAATGGCAATTTGAATTTGCGCACGGAAAGTTCAGAGTTGACCACACAGCTGGGGTTGCAGATAAATTTTGGGTCTGACGCTCCGCGTTTGACCGCTATTACTAGTGCTCGTGGCGTTGATGTTTATGCGTCAATTAATTCAGATGGTACGTTCAGCAATGGGCGTGTCACCTATGGCCGCGACCGTGCTGATATGCATGGGGGATTTTTTGATGCAACCCCAGATGTTGACAACGACAGTTTTATCGGGGCCTTCGCAGGCGACAGTATATATGGCACCCTGCTTGGGCAGATTGCAGATTAAACTGGGTTAAAGCGCTTGTACTTTTTCCTCAAGAAGCCGCCGCGCGCGTCGTTCCGCAAGGCGCGCGCGTATCGACGTTATATAGGCTTCTTCCATGGTCGAAGATGTCGCAACCAAAACCTTGGCCGTTTCGGAGATGATATCATCATTGGCCAATTCGATGGCGTCTTTGGCCAAATTGTCTGCTAACTCTTCTACAACGCGCATTGGACTACCGAGTGTTCTCAGTCAAACGGCGTTTCACATATGTTTGAACGTGATCAATCATTGGATCCATATGCGGTTCTTCAAAAAAGTGGCCCGCACCCTCCATTTCGGTGTGCGTTATCGTGATCCCGCGCTGTTCATGTAGTTTATCCACCAAGGATACTGTGTCGGCCGGTGGCGCAATTCTGTCAGCGCTTCCGTTGATGATCAATCCAGATGACGGGCAGGGTGCGAGGAACGAGAAATCGTACATATTTGCAGGTGGCGCAACCGAAATAAACCCTGTTATTTCCGGGCGGCGCATCAATAATTGCATACCAATCCATGCCCCAAAACTAAAGCCCGCAACCCAGCAGTGTTTGGAGTTATTATTCATGGATTGCAAATAATCCAACGCAGAGGCCGCATCAGAAAGTTCGCCAATGCCTTGATCGTATTCGCCCTGCGATCGTCCAACACCACGGAAATTAAAGCGCAAAACCGTAAAGCCCATGTTATAAAATGCATAGTGTAAATTATACACGACCTTGTTGTTCATCGTGCCGCCAAATTGGGGGTGCGGGTGCAATACAATTGCGATAGGCGCATCACGATCCTTTTGTGGATGATATCGGCCTTCTAATCGTCCATCCGGACCAGGAAAAATCACCTCGGGCATTGCGCAATTACTCTCGTCAGTATGGGTTTGGTAATTCTTGACAAATTAGCTCAACCTTCTTAGAATTATTCTAAATACAGTCGGGCTGTATTTGGTTTCATGATGGAATAAGACCTGATCAGCCTAAGGTCAATCAAATTGCGGATGTAGGTAGATGAAACTCAGCACAAAAGGTCGGTACGCTATGGTGGCGCTTTGTGATATTGCGCTACAATCTACCGATGAATTGGTGACGCTGTCTGATATTTCACGTCGGCAGGATATTTCCTTGGCCTATCTAGAGCAATTGTTCGTGAAATTACGTCGCAGTGGTTTGGTGGAATCGGTTCGCGGGCCAGGTGGTGGGTATAAGCTGTCAAAATCAACTCATGAAATCCGAGTGGTGGATATATTATCAGCAGTTGATGAAACGATCGATGCACTGCACAAAGGTGCGGGCGCGCAAGGTGGGCAGTCTGGCAGCAAAGCACAATCCCTCAGCAATCGGATATGGGAAGGGTTGAGCGCGCATGTTTACGTCTTCTTGCATCAAACGCGTCTCTCAGATGTGATTGAAAATGAAATCGTCCCGTGCCCTGCTGTCCCAACGCTGTTTGCGGTTGTGGACGAGGCGGATGATGTAAACGCGGGTTCCACAGTCTGATGTCTCGATGCTACTTGGATTACAACGCAACGGCGCCTCTGCGCCCGGAATCCCGTGCCGCAATGCTTTTGGCGATGGATGAGGTCGGCAATCCATCTTCCGTTCATCAAGAGGGACGCGCGGCCAAAATGATTTTAGAGCGTGCGCGCGAGCAGGTTGCTGTGGCCCTTGGTGCGCAAGCGTCGGATATTGTGTTTACCTCAGGTGCGACCGAGGCTGCAGCATTGGCCCTTAGCGGGCAAAACATTCACTGCTCGGAGATCGAGCATGAAGCGGTCAGTGCAAACTGTAGTGTTGATCAAACCGTTGGTCGAAATGGAACTGTTGCTGTTCACACAGCTGAGCAATCAGCATTACAATTGGCAAATTCAGAAACAGGGATCATCCAGGCCCTTCCTGATGGGTTATATGCGTCAGACATGACGCAGGCATTCGGAAAAATACCTGTGTCCTTCGATTGGTCTGGGGTGCAAATGGCATTGGTTTCGGCGCATAAATTAGGCGGACCAAAGGGGATTGGTGCGCTGGTTTTGAAAAAGGGAACCGATATTACGGCTCAGATGAAGGGTGGTGGCCAAGAAATGGGGCGCCGCTCGGGGACGGAAAACATCATCGGAATTGCCGGATTTGGTGCTGCCGCCGAAGCAGCGATGCGCGATTTAGATGCTGGGGTTTGGGGTCAAGTCGAAAAACTTAGAAACATTCTAGAAAAGGCCATTGCACAATCGTCAAATAAGACTATTTTTGTCGGGAATGCTGCAAACCGTTTGCCGAACACCACGTGTATGATCACCCCGGGATGGAAAGGCGAAACACAAGTGATGCAGATGGATCTTGCAGGGCTTGCGGTGTCGGCAGGATCTGCCTGTTCAAGTGGAAAGGTTAAATCTAGCCGTGTTTTGATGGCAATGGGATTTGATGAGACATCTGCCGCCTCGGCGTTGCGTGTTTCACTTGGTCCGACAACGACAGAGAGCGATGTAATGTTGTTCATTGAAAAATGGACATCCGCATATGAAAAATTCATGGCCCGTCAGGGCACCAAATTATAGGGGAGCCATAAGGTGACTTTGGATCAAGTAGAGGTCAAAGAGGGCGTCGATCAGGAAACCGTAGATGCCGTACGTGAAGTGAGTACGTACAAATACGGTTGGGAAACTGAAATCGAAATGGAATATGCGCCCAAGGGTGTAAACCCCGATATTGTGCGATTGATTTCTGATAAAAATGAAGAACCTGAGTGGATGACTGAATGGCGCCTCTCTGCGTTCGAACGTTGGACACAGATGGATGAGCCAAAATGGGCCATGGTGAATTACCCAGAAATTGATTTTCAGGATCAATATTACTATGCGCGTCCCAAGTCTATGATTGAGAAGCCCAAGTCATTGGATGAAGTCGATCCAAAGCTTTTGGCAACTTATGAAAAGCTCGGCATCCCGTTAAAGGAACAAATGATCCTTGCTGGTATTGATGGCGCCGAAGACGCACCCGCCGAAGGACGCAAAGTCGCCGTTGATGCTGTTTTCGACTCTGTTTCTGTTGGAACAACGTTCCAAGAGGAATTGAAAAAGGCAGGCGTGATTTTCTGCTCCATTTCTGAAGCGATCCGCGAGCATCCTGAATTGGTTCGTAAATACTTGGGAACCGTGGTGCCTGCCTCTGATAACTACTATGCAACCCTGAACAGCGCAGTCTTCTCTGACGGGTCGTTCGTTTACATTCCGCCGGGCGTGCGTTGCCCGATGGAGCTATCGACGTATTTCCGGATTAATGCTGAAAACACAGGTCAGTTTGAACGCACCTTAATCATCGCGGACAAGGGATCATATGTATCCTACCTAGAAGGGTGCACCGCACCGCAACGGGATACCGCACAATTACATGCCGCTGTTGTTGAAATTATCATCGAAGAAGATGCCGAGGTTAAGTATTCAACCGTTCAAAACTGGTATCCGGGTGATGAAAGCGGAAATGGCGGTATCTATAACTTTGTTACGAAACGCGCAGATTGCCGCGGTGCACGATCAAAGGTGATGTGGACGCAAGTGGAAACGGGTTCTGCTGTGACATGGAAATATCCTTCGTGTATTTTGCGTGGCGAAGAATCGCAGGGTGAGTTTTATTCAATTGCTATTGCGAATAACCACCAGCAGGCCGATACAGGCACCAAGATGATCCATTTGGGCAAAAACACCAAGTCGCGGATCGTTTCCAAAGGGATCAGCGCAGGTTTTGCGCAGAATACATATCGTGGATTGGTGTCGATGCATCCACGCGCTAAAAACAGCCGCAATTACACACAATGCGACAGTTTGTTGATTGGGGATAAATGTGGCGCCCACACAGTACCCTATATCGAAGTGAAAAATAATTCGAGCCGCGTAGAACACGAAGCCACGACATCAAAGGTGGATGATGATCAACTGTTCTATTGCCGCCAGCGTGGCATGGACGAAGAAGAGGCAGTGGCGTTGGTTGTGAATGGTTTTTGTAAAGATGTGCTTCAGGCACTACCGATGGAATTTGCGATGGAGGCCCAGCAGTTGGTTGCCATTTCACTTGAAGGATCGGTGGGCTAGGTGTCACGTCCCACAGATCACATATGGTTGATATATGATGATTGGGATGGAGAATAGGAATGATCATAACAACAACACAGTCCATCGAAGGACATCGCGTACACGAATACCAAGGCATCGCGGTCGATAAAAGTATATTAATGGTATCCCTGTCAGGCACAGCGGTGGTGATTGTTCAATAATGGAACGGATAGAGTTTTTATCCAATGCACTAAACGCGACACGACATCCAAATGTTTTGGATGTGGGTGCAAACACATTGGATAAACCGCCATATTCTGATTTGATTGTTGAACTCGTTGAACAAGAAATCAAGGGACAAAACAAAATATTACACCCAGTTGTTGATCGTGTCACATTTGCCAATTCTTTGGCCAAGCGCATGGTCGGTCGAACGGGTGTGTTGGCTCAAAACAAAAATGAACTTCGTGCACTTTCGTCTTCTGAGTTGGATCAGCTTGCTGATCGGGCTCGAGATGAATTGCGCAATCACTTACGCGCCTTTGAAGGCTAATTAAAAGGAAAACCCCATGTTGGAAATCAAAAACCTACAAGTATCTTTGGCCGAGGAAGATAAAGAAATTCTGAAGGGCGTCGATTTAATCGTTGAGGCGGGTAAAGTCCACGCTATCATGGGTCCGAACGGATCGGGGAAATCGACACTGTCCTATGTTTTATCAGGCAAAGATGGCTATGAGATCACGGGCGGTTCGGCGACCCTTGATGGTGAAGATCTGTTAGAGATGGAACCAGAAGAGCGCGCCGCAGTTGGTCTGTTCCTAGCGTTTCAATATCCTGTGGAAATTCCTGGTGTTGGCAACATGACATTTCTGCGCACAGCGGTGAACGCACAGCGTAAGGCGCGTGGAGAAGAAGAAATGTCAGCCGCAGAATTTTTGAAAGTCGTGCGTGAACGCGCAAAGACACTGAAAATTGATGCTGATATGCTAAAACGCCCTGTGAATGTTGGTTTTTCAGGTGGTGAGAAAAAGCGTAACGAAATTTTGCAAATGGCGATGCTAGAACCTAAAATGTGCATTTTGGATGAAACAGACAGTGGATTGGATGTTGATGCCATGAAATTGGTATCCGAAGGCGTGAATGCCCTGCGTAACGAAGGGCGCGGATTTTTGGTCATCACACACTATCAACGCTTGCTTGATCATATCAAACCTGACGTTGTGCATATCATGGCGAATGGTCGGATTGTAAAAACAGGGGGTCCAGAGTTGGCCCTAGAAGTTGAACAAAATGGCTATGCTGATATCTTGGCGGAGGTTGCCTAATGGGCATCGCACAAACCAAAATATCACGGCTACAAGATCGTGTTGCGGCATTAAGTGTTCCAGCTACGGCTTGGAATGCTGATAATCGTGACTCGGCAATTGAACGTTTGCAAACAATGGGTTTGCCCGCACCGCGGGATGAATATTGGCGTTTTACGGATCCAAAGACACTGAATGCAGATACGGCTCCTGCGGCGACCGTGTTTGATCCCAACGAAACAGAAGTTTTTGACGGCATCGACCGTCTGAAAATTGTCTTTGTGGATGGTGTGTTTGATGCAGAGGCGTCGGATGATTTGACGGGTGCAAATCTAACAATTGACCGCCTGAGTGATGCAGAAAATCAGCCGTCTCATTGGTCTAGCGCGTCGTACGGTGTTCTAGAGGCGATTGGTCAAACCCCTGTGTCGCGTCCGTTCGCAGCGTTGAATACGGCCTATGCAACTGACGGGGTCCTCATTCACGTGACAGGTAAAGTCGAGCGTCCGCTCAACTTGATCTATCGCCGCACCAACGAAACAACAGATGCAACCTTGCACCATGTGGTTAAATTAGACGAGGGTGCAGAGCTGACGCTACTGGAAAATGGTCCAGCCGCTGCACGTTTTAATAACACATGTGAAGTGTTCGTGGCTGATCGTGCGGTTTTTCATCACGTGCGTACACAGGGTCGCGATCATGAAAGACGTGAAATCACGCATATTTTCGCGGATTTGGGCACAGAGAGTGTTTTCAAATCGTTTACATTAAGCGCAAACGGCGCACTGACACGCAACGAATGTGTGCTGCGCTTAAATGGCGATGATGCGATTGCGCATGTGGCAGGTGCCTCGGTCGGAGATGGTGAATTCCATCATGATGATACGGTATTTGTCACCCATGATGCGGTCGGATGCGAAAGCCGTCAGGTGTTTAAAAAGGTGCTGCGAAATGGTGCTATCGGGGTGTTTCAGGGGAAAATCCTTGTGAAGCCCGATGCACAGAAAACAGATGGATATCAAATCAGTCAATCTTTGTTGTTGGATGAGGATAGCCAGTTTCTGGCAAAACCAGAATTGGAAATCTATGCGGATGATGTTGCGTGCTCTCACGGGTCGACATCAGGCGCAATCGATGAAGAAGCGCTGTTCTATCTCTGCTCACGCGGTGTTCCCAAGGATCAAGCAACAGATTTGTTAACCCTTGCTTTTCTGGCTGAAGCGGTTGATGAAATTGAAAGCGACACGCTCTCTGAGTTGATTGTTGAAAAGTTAGAAGGCTGGTTAGAGCGTCACCGTCGATAATGTCAATCGTTCAGGATATACTCAAAACGTATCGCGCGCCCCGGCAGGTCTTTTCCGGTCTGCTGGCAGGGGACATCTCAGAAAGTCGCTCGTTTGCTATTTTGATGGGCGGCTGCGTTGGCACTTTTGTTGCCTCTTGGCCGGCACTTGCGCGCCAAGCGCACCTTGAATCCAAGGACGTGACGGATTTGATGGGGGGCGCGCTTTTGGCTTGGGTTTTTATCATGCCATTGGTGTTTTACGTTTTGGCGATGATGCTTTGGGGGCTTCAGCGGGTTTTAATGGGACGCGCGCGAATGGATCAGATGCGTATCGTATTATTCTGGTCATTTTTTGCGGCATTGCCTTTCATGTTGCTGCATGGCTTGGTAAGGGGCTTTATAGGAGCTGGCGCTGCGCAGAATATTGTGGGGTTCGTCTGGTTTTTAACTATTGTTTGGTTTTTGGTTTCTGGCTTTAAGGCCATTTCTAAATTGGGGTCCACAGATGATTGATTTAACTCGGCTGACATTGGATACGCCCCGTGATCCCAGATCGGTTGCGGATCAATTGTTAGATTTGGGCTTAGTGAGCTCACAAATCATTTCTCTTTTTGCGGTTTCTGTTTGTCTCAGTGTTATTTCGTTGTTTGTCGCAAACGTATCTCTGAGCGGTGACGATCCGTTTGTCATTGTTGTTGGGCCAGGTTTAGCGTTGGGACCGCTGCCAGTGGCGCTTATGGTATTCACCATGACGATTGTAAGTGCGCTTGCGGCCTCACGGATTGGACAAATGTTTGGCGGTCGTGGGGAATTTAATGCGCTGTTGATTGTAATGTCATGGCTGCAATGGATGCAATTTGTGTTTCAAATTATTTCGACATTGCTGTCATTTATTTCAATTGCGTTAAGTGGTTTGGCATCCCTCGTAATCTTTATCCTTACGCTTTGGATATTTGTTGCAATGGTGGATCGTGCACATGGATTTGAAAGTGCGATGAAATCAATAGCGACAATCATCCTGGGGAGCGCTGTTGCGGGTGTATCTGTTGGTTTTGTGGCGATAGTGTTCGCGGGGGCGATGTAATGTTTGATGTAGATAAAATACGCGGTGATTTTCCAATTTTATCACGCGAAGTAAACGGTAAGCCTCTGGTCTATTTGGATAATGGTGCTTCTGCGCAAAAACCGCAGGTTGTGATCGACGCGATTGAGCGTGCGTATTCACATGAATATGCGAACGTGCACCGCGGTTTGCACTATCTTAGCAATTTGGCCACAGAAAAATATGAATCAGTGCGCGATGTGATCGCGCGATTTTTGGGTGTCAGTGATCCTGATGAAATCGTTTTGAACACTGGTTCTACCATGGGGATCAACACGGTTGCCTATGGGTGGGCGATGCCACGGTTGCAGGCAGGTGATGAAATTATCCTGTCCGTCATGGAACACCATGCAAACATCGTTCCCTGGCATTTTCTGCGTGAACGTCAGGGTGTGGTTTTGAAATGGGTTGATGTGGATGAAACAGGTTACCTTGATCCGCAGGCCGTCATTGATGCGATATCTGATAAAACGAAGTTGATCGCTGTCACGCATATGTCCAACGTTCTAGGAACGCGGGTCGATGTGAAAGCGATTTGTTCGGCAGCACGGGCTCGTGGTGTGGCGGTGTTGGTTGATGGATCACAAGCCGCCGTTCATGAGCCGGTGAATATTGCCGAATTGGGCTGTGATTTTTATGCCGTTACGGGTCATAAATTATATGGTCCATCGGGGTCGGGCGCGATCTATATAAACGCGGCGCGTCAGCGTGAAATGCAACCCTTTATCGGTGGCGGGGACATGATCCGCGAGGTGCGCAAAGACACAATTACCTATAACGATTCCCCAATGAAGTTTGAAGCGGGAACGCCCGGTATTGTACAAACCATAGGTTTGGGCGTTGCGCTAGAATATATTATGTCGATTGGCATGGAAAATATCGCCCAACACGAGGCGAAATTACGGGATTATACGCGCTCTAGGTTGGATCAATTGAATTTCTTGCATCAACAGGGACGCACCGCTGACAAGGCTGCGATCTTTAGTTTTACATTGGACGGGGCAGGGCATCCGCATGATATTTCGACGATTTTGGACAAACGCGGAGTTGCGGTGCGTGCAGGACATCACTGCGCTGGACCTTTGATGGAACATATGGGGGTCAGTGCAACATGCCGGGCATCATTTGCAATGTATAATACCACAGATGAAGTCGATATTTTTGTCGACGCCTTGCATTTGGCCCACGATCTATTGGGTTGAATTACGCATTGTCAGGGCGCCTGGTTCGCGTTATACCGCGCACAGGCACCCATAGCTCAGCTGGATAGAGCGCTGCCCTCCGAAGGCAGAGGTCTGAGGTTCGAATCCTCATGGGTGCGCCATTTACTAGCTCAAACAACAGAGCTACTAACATCCAAGCATCTGACAACACTCAGTAAATCTAATTGCTATGCCTTATGGCTATGCTGGTGTGTTGACCAAAATGCTGACCAAAAGAGTCCGTTACACATTTAACCGTGGTGGCTATTATTATTTCACCAGACGTGTTCCAACCGACCTGCAACAACATTACCTATGTCCGAACCAAGGGTGAGTACAACCCTGCTGACGAACTAGGTACCTCTTTGCAGTCATACTACGACAAGTTCAGCACGTCGTAGGCGCCAGCGCCACCCAGCCAATTAAACACTGGGTGACGTTAACCGTAAATGTTACGCGTAGATGATGCCGCTCATGGCTGACATGATGTAGATATGAACGATAAGCATAATGCCACTCACAATGATTGGCTCATTGGTGGCGTTTACACCTTCTATCTCAGCCCATGCGCTATTCTTAGTCGTGTAGCTAAAGTACAAGAACAAAGCTGCCCAGATCGTTGAGAAAGCAAACAGTTCCCAAGCACCTGCTGGTGAGGTGAACAGGATGATCGCATACATCACACCCTGCGTCAGGGCATAGCATCCACATATCTTGACCATGCTTTCTGACGCCGCACCAATACCCCACTCAGCAATGGCAGCATCAGTTTGGAACAGGCACCTGAACCCATAATAGAGCGCCATCAGTGTTGGTATCAGTATCGCTATAAA
This sequence comes from uncultured Paracoccaceae bacterium, assembly GCA_965657135.1. Taxonomy (GTDB): domain Bacteria; phylum Pseudomonadota; class Alphaproteobacteria; order Rhodobacterales; family Rhodobacteraceae; genus HIMB11. The sequence continues at coordinate 2,993 of CBFHNF010000020.1, read as the reverse complement.
GTTAACTACTCCGCCACTAGCTTCAATCATTTCACTACTCCTTGTTGTTGGCATGAGTAGCTTATCACACAACATCTAGATTTCCAAAACTTATCGAAAGACAAACAAAATGCTGCACCAAAAGATTTCACTGCCTGAAAACCACAGTAGCTATCCCAGTTTGTGGCAAAGCGAATGTGGTAGGTTTCGCATCATACGCTGCACGGATGACATACAGTGGATCGTGCAAGCATACCAAAGCCCGAAATGGCGCAGCGTTAGCTATCACACGGAATGGTGGTCGATACAGATGCGTTGGGCAAGAGGAGAACCGTTTGCTACGTTGCCACCAGAAGCGCTGTGACACCGTCCAGAGGTAAAGAGTTAAGTTTTGTACATCTAGGTAGCGCAGTTCAGTGAGACGGCCTTCTATTGACTGTCAGCTAGTCGAACATGAAGAGGCACAAATCTACAATAGACATCATGCCTCTCTGTTACTGATGTGATCGTTAGTAGATCGCCAGCAATTGTACAATCGCGATGATCACGAAAACCAGCGCAAATACAGCCTTCAACACAGCGAATGGTATTGCACTAATACCTTTGCCGTAATGAGTAGACTTCATTGCGTCATCCATATCTTTGACGAGGTATTCCATGTTAGTCATCAAGCGCATGATCCCAAACGCACCAATCAGTGCTGGCCCAATAACAGAGGCTGCAACTACTGCTTCTTTTCCGCTAATGTCGTTGGTTACGATAACAGACATCGTTGTAAGCTGAGCGATTGTTACCAGCACTACGCTGATCAGAAAGTAGTAGAAAGTGCTAGTCTGTAGTGATGATCTAAGGTTTTGATCCATGATAGTTCTCCTTGTTGTTGGCAAGTTAAGATTACCATGAGTTGCAGATTGTGCCTATTGAAGTTTTTGTAAACAGATCAGCACAGTGCTTTTTGACATTTGCTTTTGATAAGTGAAGGTTTTTCGTCAAATTATTTGCCTGTAATTATTACTGATGCTGACTTTTATCTTCTAAAATTAACCAAGCCCAGATTAATGCAATTGGCCAAGTGAACAACGAAATTAGAAAGAAACCCCAGAAGGATGATCCTTTCCTGTCCGCAATTATTGCTGGTAGGAAAAGCAGATATATCCCTACGACCATAGCAGCGATTGCGAAAACAATAAATAGTATACTCTCAAACATGCCCTAACCTTGTCACATGAAGTACGTTCCGTGAAGAGTATATGTGATAGACAAAAAGAACGGCACAGCCAGAGATAGGGAGGCAAGATAGCTGCGCCGTGAGTTCAATGAAAAAAGTTCATTAACTCAAGTTGCATAAAACGTGCCAATGTTGGTGAGTGTGCTAGAGGCAGATGGAAGTAGGGGATGTGGAGAGTCTACCCCTAGCACTGCGTCGTTATGATAGGTACGTCAGGTAAGGCCTAACGGATCAACTTGTTGGTTAAGCAAAGGGGACGGTACTGAGGCTACTAGGTATGTGGATGCCGTTAGGGATGCCTTAACCTAAAATTCAGTGCAACTACCGATGTGTGCAAATGTACCTACGTTTGCGTCAACTGATGTTGAAGAAGCTACAAAACGTAGAGAAGCAGTATCCATATGGAAGTTCCACCGTGCATCAATACAAACCGCTGTTCTTATGTTGTTAACAGCCGTTTGAATATAGCCACAGTTTGAATTTCCCATCTCTGCTGGATAGATTTTACTTACTACCTTGAGTGATAGCTGGTCACCGTCCACTTTCAGGACGTATTTCCCTGCCTTTGCTGCCATGTCAATTATTCGATAAGAGCCGTAAGCAGCACCATCACCGTGCCCTCTGAACCCAACCATTTGTTCTGATGCGCAGAGGTACTGACGTTCTTCTGACCAAGCTGGAAGACATTGATTATAGCCTGACACGTGAAAAACGGTAAGCGTCAGAGAATCGTGATGGGCGCAATGAAAAAGTTGCCCTTCGCAGGAAGGCAGTTGCAAATAATCAAAGATTTTTCTTGCACTGATTTGCAAAGCTCCGCGTTGTTACAAAACCACAGCATTTCTATTACGAAAAATTTATCTAAAGAACAAAAAAGATTTAAAAATCCTACTTAACGAACGATGCAATCGCAAGTGGCGATTTAAACATTTGGAGCTTATGAAATGAACATGAACCGCCGTTCAATTTTGGCCGCCTCTGCAGCAGCAGTTGCAGCGCCTTTGGTACTTCGTGCAACAGATGCCTTGGCATCTTCAGGATCAGTTAAGGTATTGGCGTGGGGGGATTACATCCAGCCAAATATCGCCGAAAAGTTTGAAGCATCAACAGGCATCAAACTTGATCTAACAACATTTGGATCTAACGACGAAGCGGAATCAACAATCCGCGCAAATGGTGGCAAAGGTTTTGACATCGTATTCCCGTCAATCACAAACTCAGCAAACTATGTCGACGGCAATGGCGACAGCTTCTTTGCAGAGTTGCCATCAACAGTTAACGTTGATGCGGTAATCCCTTCATTCTTGCGTGATTCAGCCGCTCTTGGTGGTGTTTTCAATGGTCAGCAAATTTTGCTTCCATTTGATTGGGGAACCGAGGGTATCACGCTTAATCGTGGTAAGATGAACATCTCAGACGAAGACATCTCTTTTGGTGACTTGTTCCGTCCAGAAGCAAAAGGCGCGGCTGCATTCCGTCAAAAGTCTGTGATCATGGGCGTTGGTTTGTACCTAGATGCGATCGGTGAAGTTCCATCAAACCGCATGCTTGACGTCTACAAATCAGAAGATGATGCGCGCCGCGTTTGGGGCGAATGTGCGAAATGGATCATTGAGCGCAAAGAAAATTTCGGCGCATTTTGGAACAACGGCACAGAAGCAACAGCAGCGTTCAAAGAAGCTGGATGCGTCATCGGTCAAACATGGGACACAACTGGCCTATTGTTGAACCGTGAAGACGAGAACTTTGTCTACCGCGCGCCAAAAGAAGGCATCATCACTTGGCT
>CBFHNF010000019.1:0-36857 GCA_965657135.1 uncultured Paracoccaceae bacterium | reverse complement strand
GGTGACGATCGGACAACTCGAGCAGTCCATGATTCAAAGGGTTGGGTTCAAATATGCTGGTGTGGGGCGCGCAGTCTACCCTGGATTGCTTCAACTGACTTCGTTTATGTCGATGAATGCAGAAACACATTCGAAGGCGTTCAACGAACAAATCATGCGCGTCGCACGTGGAGAGGCAAGCGATCATGATAAACATAATGAATTCTATGACGAATACTTAGCCGTCATGGATATGCCTGCCGAATTCTATCTGTCGACGGTAGACCGTGTTTTCAAAAATCGTGAGATTGCACTTAACAAATTTTGTGTAGATGGGCACAGTGTTGATATCTCAAAGATCACATCTGTCGCCGTGTTGACAGTGGAAGGTGAAGACGATGACATATCAGCACCTGGACAGTGTGTAGCCGCGCTAGATTTGTGCACAGGGCTAAAAAGCAGCCAAAAATCGAAACACCTTGAACCTGACGCAGGCCATTACGGGATTTTTGCAGGAAAAAGCTGGCGTAATAACATCCGTCCTCTGGTCCTTAAATTCATCGATAAAAACAACACCTAAGGGAGGCGCTCTTAGGTTGTCAGAGCGAATATCTTATCGAGTGTTTGTTGAGTTCCCAAAGAAAACTCAAGCGGACAGGGATAATTAGCACCATGTGTCACGGTTTCGCGGAAATTCTGTAACTGCTCTACATAGTGGTTGGAGGTAGGGAAGCGTTTGGTTTGTACCGTCAAATCTCGTTGTGACAGGTGCACTTCTGCTTGCGAATAGACGCCAGGATTAAATGGCGCCGTCAACGTGATAACGCCCTGATTACCCTGAATATTCACAGACTGACGCAAAGCCATCCGCATGGATGTGATACCGTGAAAACGAACATCGCCAAAACGCGCAGATACCCCTGCCCAAACATCAACACCGTTTTCCAACTGAACATCAACGTGCTGTAATTCATCAAATTCTGCGTCCATTATATAACGCGCAGCCCCAAGCGTATAAACGCCAATATCTCGCAAACCACCTCCGCCAGTTTCTGATCGGTTGCGAATATTGTCCACATCAGAGGCATTATTATAGGAAAAGACAGTGTCAATTTGTTGCACCGCGCCTATTGCTCCAGAGTCGACCAGATGTTTCGCGTACTGCCATTGTGGATGGTGAACAATCATATAGGCTTCGGCGACGAACCTGCCTGAAAGATCTCGAAGTTGGATTAATTCGTCAATTTCTGCGGATCGCATCGCAATTGGTTTTTCACATAAAACATGTTTGCCTGCGGCAACTGCTCGTTTAACCCATTCAACATGCAGATGGTTTGGCAGCGGAATGTAAACCGCATCGACATTGGCGTCCGTTAGTAAAGCATCATATCCGTTAAATATCTGCAAAGCGGGTTGAAGTGATTTGAACGCTTTGGCCTTTTCGATATCTGACGTAGCAAGCGCAACCAACTCCGTGTTTTTTGCCAACATCATTGCAGGCGCCATGTGTTCGTGCGCAAATTTTGCGGCCCCTAAAATGCCCCAGCGTAATGATTGTGCCATAAAAATACCCTTTCGAATGCCTTCGAAAGGGTACCTTGAGTTTAATAATTTTCCAAGCGGATTACGCAGCGTTCACCATACCGCGTTCAATAGCCAAATCGCGCATGCGCAATTGCAATTTTTCAAATGCGCGCACCTCGATCTGACGGATCCGTTCGCGCGATACGTTATATTCTGCACTCAATTCTTCAAGTGTCGAAACGGGTTCAGACAAACGGCGCTTGGTTATGATATCCTGTTCGCGATCATTTAATGCGTCCATCGCAGCGAATAAAAGTTCGCGGCGCAACTCCATTTCATTACGCTCTTCATAATCCCCAGCTTGGTCGGCATCTTCATCTTCAAGCCAATCTTGCCATTCCATCGAACCTTCGCCATCATTCGCGACCATCGCATTCAAAGATGCATCTCCACCAGACAAACGGCGGTTCATTGAAACCACTTCGTCCTCAGTTACGCCCAAATCATGTGCAATCTGCGCTACGTTTTCAGGACGCAGGTCTCCTTCTTCAAGAGCGCCGATCCGGTTTTTGGCTTTGCGCAGATTAAAAAACAGCTTTTTCTGCGCACTCGTGGTGCCCATTTTCACCAATGACCAACTGCGTAGAATATATTCCTGAATGCTAGCGCGGATCCACCACATCGCATATGTCGCCAAGCGAAACCCTTTTTCAGGATCAAAACGTTTTACAGCCTGCATTAGACCCACGTTCGCCTCGGAAATTACCTCGGCTTGAGGTAGTCCATAGCCGCGATAGCCCATCGCAATTTTCGCCGCCAAACGCAGGTGCGACGTCACCATCTTATGTGCCGCTTGGGTGTCTTGTTCTTCGACCCAACGCTTGGCTAACATATATTCCTCTTCTGGATCCAGCATTGGAAATTTCCGAATTTCCTGTAAATATCTGCTCATCCCCCCTTCAGGAGTTGGCGCTGGTAGATTCGCATAATTGCTCATGGTTTTCCCTGATGTTTACCTTGTTAACATCAAGGTAAGAATGCATCCGTTGCTTTTCAAGGTGAAACTGTACTGAAAAGTTCACTTTTTAGTGTTCAGACTTTACAACAGTTGGACTAAATCGTAAAAGTCATCAGGGAGCGGGGCCTCAAAACGTAAATTTTCGCCACTCACGGGATGTTCGAATCCCAAGACGGCCGCATGCAAGGCCTGACGTGAAAACCCTGATAATGCATCCAGCGTTTCTGTTGGAAATGATTTTTGTGCCAGTTTTCTTCGGCCCCCATAAACTGGATCACCGATCAAACCGTGACCAGCATGTGCAAGATGGACCCGAATTTGATGTGTTCTGCCCGTTTCCAACCAGCATTCCACTTGGCTCAAGCTTTCGGGAGCACCATACCGCTCTACGATCCGAACGCGCGTTACGGCGTGCCTACCGCCTTCAAATAGGACCGCCTGGCGTTGGCGATCGGTTTTATGCCGTGCCAAATGCGTCGACACCTTCATAATGTTTCCCTGTTCGAAACTCACCCCTCGAACACCGCGTAAACGCGGATCATTCGCGTCAGGAACTCCGTAGCACAGCGCACGGTAATAGCGCTCAACATTATGCGCCTCAAACTGAGCAGCCAATCCGTGGTGCGCCTGATCGTTTTTTGCGACGACCAATAGTCCGCTGGTATCCTTATCGATGCGATGCACAATGCCCGGGCGACGTTCGCCACCGATACCAGACAAACTGTCAGCGCAATGATATAATAGAGCGTTGACCAATGTTTGATCGGGCGACCCAGGCGCGGGATGGACAACCATGCCTGCTGATTTATTCACAACGATCAAGTCCTGATCCTCGTAGATTACATCTAGCGGAATGTTCTGCGGCAGCGTATCCGTTTCAACAGCCTTGGGCACTGTGATCTCGACCACTTGCCCTTCATGAATTTTTGCTTTGGCATTCAGTTGGACCACACCATCAACAGAAATTGCCCCTTTTTCCAAAAACCGCATGATTTGTGAACGCGAAATATCCGCCTCCTCTGGAACATCACGTGAAAGCGCTTTATCAAGGCGATTAGGCGGATCAGCTTGGATTTGGAATGAAACAATGAATGACGACATGAAATCCTCTATGGAAGACTTTGAACTTCCGCCCAGTTTACGCTTTTTGCGTCAGTTGGTGACGGTTTTAACCGTGGCTATGATTGTCGGAGTTGTACTCATCGCGACACTGCTTGTCATTAGATTAAACCAGCCAGAGCTGGCGATTCCTGAAAAAATCACTCTGCCGACGGGTGTAGTTGCTCTTTCTTATACGCAGACCCAGGATTGGTATGCAGTCGTTACGGATCAAAACAAAATCCTCATCTTTGATCTAACTGGGTCACTGACCCAAACGATCGCGATCCAAAATTAGCCCTTTAGAACGGTTTGGAATTCACGCCATTCTCCCGCAGACATGCCGGAATTTTCTTGGGTCACCGCTTCTCCCTTGATCATCCGACGCACACAATCCAATGCACTGCTCGATAGGGTTGCACCGCCCATGCGGTAATCTTCGAACGCGCGGAAGGCAGCGGGTACCCAATCGGCAACAATTTTACACATTTCCTCGGCATAAACACGGATTTCATATTGTGCGTGTGCGTCCGCGCGCAAACGTAAAAAATGTAGCAGATTATGCAAATCCACTTTCCAATACCACTGTGTATAGATGTTGGCGGGCAAATTCATACGGGCCAATTCACGAGCCAATCCTTGTTGGCCGTCTTGTGAAATCATACTTTCATAATTGTCATAGGCGCGCGCACTGTCAGCCTTAAGAATTTCTAAGACGCGTGCGGCCTCTTCCCCTGTTAGTATATCGCCACGTCCCTGATTATTAACGACAGACTGCGCCGCAACATGTTCAGGCGCGGGAATGTAAAATTCGCGATCAAGGATGGAATAGCGCGCAGAATATTCATTCACATTTGCGGTGCGGTGACGGATCCATTGACGCGCCACAAAAACAGGCAATTTTACATGCAACTTAATTTCGCACATTTCAAACGGTGTTGAATGCCAATGGCGCATCAAATAGCGGATCAAGCCTTCGTCGTTTTGAACAGATTTTGTGCCCTTACCGTAACTAACACGTGCCGCTTGGCAAATCGCAGCATCGTCCCCCATGTAGTCGATGACCCGAACAAACCCATGATCCAAAACAGGATACGCTGTATAAAGATGCCCTTCCATTCCCTCGCTGACCGTACGAAGAGTGGACGATCGCTGTTCACGAAGCTGTTCGATTTCGGCCATTTGTTCAGGTGAAAGGGACATAGTCGGCGACTCCATTGGAAGATTATTCTGACACTATATCTTGGGATTCACAGCATGCAAACCGCGATATGCACCAAATCGCCACAAATTAATTAGTACTTATGTATACAAGTATATCCCTTATTGACAGCTCGCCATAGCGATGATTTTGTTAAGCAAAAACACGAGGCTGTAATGCTAAATATTTTAGTGCTGATTTTTGGCGTCATGTTGACTGCGTCTTACGGTGGAGGGGGAGGATCAAATCCCTTTGATAGCTCGGCACATGAAGAGACTTCAGAGCAAGATCAAAATACGAATACGAATACGAACATAGATAGCGGCGGAGGCACAAATCTTTCGATCTCATCTATTAGCTTTGGTGGCACGAATCCACCCAGTGATGGTTCATCTGTTGTAAACCAAACAGAAACTGATAAATCTATTATTAGGAATTATGGAACAATCGGCGATATTAGGTACGAATTGGTTGCAAATGACACGTCAACCACAGCGGATGATGAACATAACCTTTATATAGACAACCTCGCCTTTGATGGGGCCACTACTGTGCCACACACCATAGACGAAAATTACGGCGGCGTCGGCCGACTGGATATCTATGTATTAAATGAAGATATTCGTGATCCCACTAAGAATGAATTAATTCACCAAAACGATTCTCGCACCTCTTACGGCACATCAGAGTCTGGAGCCGTGAGTTATGCTATTGTCACCCACGTGAACCAACTTGGATCACCTCTGCGAGGGTACCGTTATCAACGTAGCCAATACGACAAAGACAACAACTTAGTTGTGTTTGAACCAACCGAGAATGGTCAATTGTTCATCAGCGGTGATTATCTGGGTATCCGTACACTCGATAATTCAAACTATGGAGAATATGTACAAGGAACCGCAAATTTGACAGTCGATTTGCAAGACTCCAACGCATCTCACGCCATTCGCTTTGATTTGGCTGATCGGGTTCGCTTTTCGATGGTGGATGGACAAAATTTGGAGGGTACAACTGCAGCGTATCGTGAAAGTTTACCAGATTCAATTTGGTTCGAGGTCGTTGATGGCCTGTCATCAAACGGCGAATTTACTGCGGATATTCAAACTTTCTTAGGGGAAGAACAGTTTGAAACAGGTAATGTTTATGGCGTACTCGCGACCAACGCAGATGGCATCATTCACGAAGGGGCTGGCGTAATTGTATTAAAATCCCAAGACCCTACGCAATTTGTGGACAAATTGGCAGGAACCTACACAGAAGAGGTTAATCAATATGAGGAAGTTGGTGGTTTCATTTTAGAGCGCAATCTGCCATAAACATTGTCAAAACAGGGCAATTCCGATGCAAATTCGATATCTACACACGATGGTCCGCGTAAAGGATCTTGAAAAATCACAAGCCTTCTTTGAGCTTTTGCGGCTAAAGAAAACGCGTCACTATGACAGTGAAAAAGGGCGGTTTACGCTGATCTTCATGGCGCCAGAGGGACAAGAGGATTGCCCCGTCGAGCTGACCTACAATTGGGACGGCGATGAGGGGTTGCCAAGCGATAGTCGGCATTTTGGTCACTTGGCGTACGAAGTCGAAAACATTTATGACATGTGCCAATACCTGATGGACAACGGTGTCACCATTAATCGCCCCCCTCGTGATGGACGCATGGCTTTTGTGCGCTCACCCGATAATATTTCAATCGAACTTTTACAAATGGGAGATGCCCTAGAATCGGCTGAACCTTGGGCGTCTATGGAAAACACTGGGCACTGGTAATTTTCCACAACAAAAGGCTGGCAACCTCTGCCAGCCTTTTCCTTATCAGTAAATATATCGAATTTGATCCGTCCAAAACCGCTCCAACGAGCGCAATCCTTTGGTGATCGTCTCAATCCCGTGCGAAGACAGATCTGCGCGTGTTTCCAAAATATCGGCATGCTTCACGAACAAATCTGACACCGTATCTTTTATTTCGCGACCCTTGGGCGTCAATTTCACCCGCACTGAGCGTCGATCCATTTCGCACCTTTGATGGTGCATATATCCTAAATCAACCAATTTTTTCAGGTTATAACTGACATTACTGCCTTGATAGTACCCGCGCGATTTCAATTCACCCGCCGTTACTTCATTTTCACCGATATTGAACAACAACAACGCTTGAACCGCATTGATTTCCAAAACACCCAACCGTTCAAATTCATCCTTGATTACGTCCAACAACAACCGATGCAAACGTTCAATCAATGACAAGGCATCTAGGTATTGTTGCGCAACTGGGGTATCGGCGTTTTGCCAAAACGGGTTAATATTATTCATCGTCACCTCCGACACTGTTACTGTGTCAAAACTGCGCGATATTTCCGAAGATAAAGTTAAAATTTTGAATGATTAAAACCGATCTGTAATATGCGTGCGTATATCCAAGATCAACTCAGCAAATTCAGCATTGGGCATCACCTGTCCAGAACACCATTGATATAAATCTTGATCATTTTCGCTCAGCAGCGCGTCATAATGATCCAATCCTTGATCGCTCATGCCCTCTAGTTTGTCTTTGGCATAATGCATCAGGATCAGGTCCATTTCTTTAATCCCGCGCCGCATAGATCGCATGTGCAATCGCTTTATTTTGTGTTCGCGGGTTTCCATCAGCTTTCCTTCAACTTCGTGCGAAGTTTCTTTTCTAGCCGCCCCAAACGGTCTGCGCTTTTGACAAGCGATGTTTTTAGATCCCGGATTTCAATCAATATGTCCGAAATTTCTGGCGTAAGTTGTGTTTGATCATCAGGCGACTCGATCCCCTCGCCCTCTCCAGTTAGCAACCAGCTAAACGAAACATTTAATATACCTGAAAGCATGGATAGACGATTTGCGCGAGGCTCGGATAAATCTTGTTCCCATGAAATTATTGTGGAGTGTTTGACGCCCAACCGTTTCGCAAGTTGCTTTTGTGTCATCCCCGATTGTTCACGTGCCGCACAGACACGATCACCAAAGGTCGATGTTTCAGGCCCATACCATTCAAATTCATTTTCAGACATATTAGCCCCAACTTTTTTCTGATTGTTTGTATTCGTGCAGCAGCCTAGAACATTGTCGAATGAACTTCAAATGGATCACAAAATGAAACTGTCTGACGCCCTGTCCCGCATTAAACCGTCGCCAACCGTGGCAATGTCGGCGCTTGCAACACAGTTGAGAGGCGAAGGACGCGATATCATCAGTCTCAGCGCGGGTGAACCAGATTTTGATACGCCCGATCATATCAAAGAAGCCGCGATCCGAGCCATTCGTGCGGGTTACACAAAGTATACTGATCCCGACGGCATGCAAAGCCTAAAACAGGCCATTTGCGACAAATTCAAACGTGAAAATGAACTTAGCTATGATGTGTCAAACATTTCTGTTGCAACGGGTGGAAAACAAATTTTGTTCAATGCGCTCTTGGCAACTTTGAACCCTGGGGATGAAGTTATCATTCCAGCACCTTATTGGGTGTCCTATCCTGACATGGTTCTCCTTGCTGGGGGCACACCAGTGATCGTCAAAGCGGGTATTGAAACAGATTTTCGCCTTTCGCCTGCAGATTTGGAAGCAGCGATCACTCCAAACACAAAGTGGTTCATTTTTAATTCACCATCAAATCCAACGGGCAGTGGCTACTCCTGGGATCAAGTAAAAGCCTTAACAGACGTGTTAATGCGACACCCACATGTTCACGTGATGACGGATGACATGTACGAACACCTTGCATTCGACAATTTTAAATTTGCTACTCCTGCACAAGTAGAACCGCGTCTATATGAACGCACCCTCACCTGTAATGGGGTATCCAAGGCTTATGCCATGACAGGTTGGCGAATTGGATATGCGGGCGGCCCACAGCACATCATAAATGCAATGCGCAAATTGCAGAGCCAAAGCACATCAAACCCCTGCACGATAAGTCAATGGGCTGCTCAAGAAGCACTCACCGGTCCAAGTGATTTTTTGACACAGAATAACGCGGCCTTTGTTCGTCGTCGCGATTTGGTTGTTGCCGCTCTTAACGCAATCGATGGAATCACATGTCCAACGCCCCAAGGCGCATTTTACGTCTATCCCTCGATTGCTGGATTGATTGGAAAATGCACACCAGAGGGAAAAATAATTAAAACCGACGAAGATTTTGCCGCCGCGTTGTTAGAGACGCAAGGTGTAGCTGTTGTGTTCGGCGCAGCGTTTGGATTATCACCACATTTTAGGGTCAGTTACGCGACGTCCGACAGCGTGTTAAAAGATGCATGCGCCCGGATCACATCATTTTGCAACAGCTTGCAGAATTAAGGTTTGGCTTCATATGTGGCCAAAAATCCTCGAAACCGCATCGATAATCCAATTGCAGCAAAGCTAAGTCCAGCAACAAGGCCAAGCCAAATCCCACTGCCCGCGAGCTGGGTGTGAAACCCTAACAGATAAGCAGTGGGAATACCCACACCCCAATACCCGAATACAGTGATCACCATCGGGCCGGCGGTATCCTGAATCCCACGCAACAAACCGATGGCCAGAACCTGCCCACCGTCAACCAACTGAAACAAGGCTGCGATCCAGAGCAAAACAACACCATAGGCAATGATGGCATCTCGCGCTGCCTCATCCGCGTCAAGAAACAGGGATACCAAATTGGACCCAAGGCCCACAAATAGAATAATTGTGAAAAATGACCATAGGACCGAAATCCAAACCCCAGCCTTAGTAACATCCACCATTGCATCGCGGTCCTGACGCCCAGCGGCATTCCCAATTCGAATAGTCACGGCATGGGACAATCCCAAATGGGCCATAAACGTAAGGCTCGCGAGTTGAAGGGCAATGCCGTGTGCGGCCAACGCGATCACACCAATCCAGCCCATCATAACGGATGCCGCGGAAAACAAGCCAGTCTCTGCCAACATAGACAAACCAATCGGCATACCCAATTTGAACACTTTGACCAATGCAGGCCAGTCCGCACGATAAAACCGCGCGAACAAGGTATGCTGTGGAAGGATCACAATGGCATAAATCGACGTGATGACCGCAGTCAAAATATTCACTAACAACGACGCAATCGCCGCACCCTGAATGCCCAGCTCGGGAAAGCCGTAATTTCCAAAAATCAATACGTGATTGAAACCGATATTCAAAACCGCCACGCCAGCAGTAATGAACATAATGACCTTGGTAAACTCCATCGCGGCCAGATAACTGCGCATCACATTGGCCCAAAGCGCTGGTATGATTGCAGGGGCTAGTATCCACATGTAATCCGCGGCATATGCGGCCAATTCTGCTTGCTGTCCAAGCGCTAAGAAAATTCCCTCCGACATATAGAATATGGGCAATGACAAGACCCCATAAATCATACTTAGCCATAGCGACATTCGCGTTGAACGGCGCACCGTGGTGTCATCACCTACCGCAGCGGCACTTGACACCATGGGCATCAGCGCAAACGCAACACCTGATCCCAAAATGAAGATGTTAAAAAACAAAGTTGTCGCCAAAATCAACGCTGCGAGCTCTTCGACCGAGTGCCAGCCCACCATCACAATATCGGTTACACCAATCATCATCATGGCAAGGTTGCTGCCAACAATAGGCAAACCCAGCGAAAAGAGCTTTCGTATATTTTGGATCAAACTACGCGATATCGTCATAATGATGCACTAGCCGCGCGCAAGCGAACCAGCAAGTTTTTTCTTTTTCATTGAAAGGTGGGCGGGTCACTTAAGCTGGAGGGGAGTGGGGGATGCAATACGGCTTAAGTGACCCGAAACCAGAGACCCTATCGGAGCCATCTGGATATTTTAGGCCGCTCATCACGGCCTATACACTTGTCTTACACAACCAAAATACGAATTAACTTGGTGTGATTCATGATTGGCAGAAACCAGAATGCGCCACAATATTAAAATACAAAATAGCTCTCAATATAGTCATATCCATTTGTTTGAATTAATTATTAATTATTCATTTCAATAAGTTATAATAATATAACAAAAATAGACCGAAAAATTCAAAATCTTTTTGATAATTTTCTCAGGCCGATATTATTGTAAATTTGGTAATTAAATGGCATAAATTGAAACATAAATGTAAATCCTTAGCTCATAATTCACAAAACTGTATTTCGCCCTATGGGTGTATATACGTATTTGTTTGCGGCTACCGAATCGCACCTTCAATCGGCGCGCAGACATGTTTCGGCAATCCGCCCTTTTCCTTTGTTTGACTTACTGGCATAGTGCGAAGAGACATAAATCGAGCAAGCAAAATGACTGATCTGTTGGAAAACGCACAAACTGATGACTATAGTGCGTCATCAATCGAAGTTCTGGAAGGATTAGAACCCGTACGCAAACGGCCCGGTATGTATATCGGGGGAACCGATGAGCGCGCATTGCATCATATGGTTGCGGAAATCCTCGATAACTCGATGGACGAAGCCGTAGCAGGTCACGCAAATCGGATAGAAGTTGAGCTGCACGCGGATTATTCCGTGACGGTGCGAGATAATGGACGCGGTATTCCCATTGATCCGCATCCGAAATTCCCCAATAAATCAGCACTTGAGGTGATCCTTTGCACATTGCACGCGGGTGGTAAATTTAGTGGAAAAGCCTATCAAACATCTGGTGGTTTACACGGCGTAGGCGCCTCAGTTGTGAATGCCCTATCTGACACTATGGTTGTTCAGGTTGCTCGAAACAAAGAACTCTATGAACAACGGTTTTCGCGCGGCATTCCACAAACGAGTGTGGAAAAAATTGGGGCTGCCCCGAATCGACGTGGTACATCCGTGACATTCCACGCAGACGAACAGATTTTTGGCGCCAATCGTTTCAAACCCGCCCGTCTGTTTAAATCTATCCGATCCAAAGCATATCTGTTCAGTGGTGTAGAAATCCGTTGGAAATCTGAAATTGATGATGGCGCAACGCCAACCGAAGCAACCTTTCATTTCCCAGGTGGTTTAGCGGACTACCTGCTTGAAACATTGAATGGCGCAACGACTTATTCTGAAAATCCGTTTGCGGGTGTCGTTGATTTTCAAGAACGTTTTCAAGTGCCGGGTAAGGTGGAATGGGCCATCAATTGGACGCCTTCGCGCGATGGTTTCATTCAATCTTATTGTAATACTGTTCCCACCCCAGAAGGTGGCACGCATGAAAGCGGGTTTTGGGCTGCCATCATCAAGGGCATTCGTGCCTACGGCGAACGGATCAACAATCGTAAAGCTAAAGACATCACACGCGACGATTTGATTACCGGCGGTTGTGCCTTGGTCAGCTGTTTTATCAGCGAACCTGAATTCGTTGGACAAACAAAGGATCGATTGGCCACAAACGAAGCCGCGCGATTGGTAGAAAATTCTGTTCGCGATCATTTCGACAATTGGCTGGCTGCCGATACAAAATCCGCAGGTGCGATCCTAGACTTTTTGGTTCTACGTGCCGAAGAGCGCTTGCGCAGACGTCAGGAAAAGGAAACCGCACGGAAGTCTGCAACCAAGAAATTGCGCCTGCCAGGTAAACTGACAGATTGCACCGCCAAGAACCGTGAAGGCACAGAGCTTTTCATCGTCGAGGGCGACAGTGCGGGTGGATCAGCAAAAGGTGCACGCAACCGTGAAAATCAAGCTCTCTTGCCTCTTAAGGGGAAAATTCTGAACGTTCTAGGCGCGGCGTCAAACAAATTGGGGCAAAACGCGGAAATCAATGATTTATGTGAAGCGCTCGGCGTCGGGATGGGTACGCGTTTTAACCTTGACGATCTGCGATATGACAAAATCATCATAATGACCGATGCTGATGTCGATGGTGCGCATATCGCCTCCTTGTTGATGACATTTTTCTATACACAGATGCGTCCTCTTATCGATCACGGACATTTATACTTGGCATGCCCACCACTCTATCGCCTGACTCAAGGCCCCAAACGTTTATACGTATCAAACGATTTGGAAAAAGACGAATACCTAACAAAGGGTATTGGTGGTAAAGGGAAAATTGATGTTCAACGATTCAAGGGCTTGGGTGAAATGGACGCCAAAGACCTAAAAGAAACAACAATGGACCCAAGAACGCGCAAACTCATTCGGGTGACAATTGACGAAGATGAGCCAGGTGAAACTTCTGATTTGGTCGAACGATTGATGGGGAAAAAACCAGAATTGCGTTTTCAATTCATCCAAGAAAACGCACGTTTTGTTGAGGAATTGGACGTATAGGTTAAAAAAATGCACCATTATGCTGTCATTATGTTCGTCGCGGGGATTGGTATACCCTTATTGGCAGCACTAAACGCAGCACTGGGACGCTTTATCGTTTCGCCCATTGTTGCAGCTGCGATTTTGTTTACGGTCGCAGGTGGAGTCACTTGGGGGTTGGTGATTGCGACGGGACTTAGTCCACTGCGACACGCCTTCAGTGCACCAAAGCATCTGTTTTTTGCAGGTGCTCTTGTTGCATTTTATGTTTTATCGATCACATTTATCGCACCAAAATTTGGGGTCGGAAACGCGGTATTTTTTGTTCTACTCGGACAACTTGTTAGTGCAGCCGCCATTGATCACTTTGCTCTTTTTGGCGCGACGCAAAATTCACTAAATTTTATACGCGCAAGCGGAATTGCAATCATGGCCCTTGGTGTTTGGGTTACCCAGCAGGCGTAGAGTGCAATAAACGATCAACTGTATCTGACCATTTGATGCGATCCTTAAAACCGTCGTGCACAATTTGTGAATCATATTCTGAGACAACCCAATCACGAAATGAAATAGGCTGACGTTTGTCGCGCGCCACGTATACCCGTAAAACATAATCAAGCACTCCTGTGGGCGTAAAATCCACATGAAAATGGCGAATGCTGAGCTGTCTTGCGGCGTATTCCATGGGCTGGCCCAACATAACATGAAGATAGAGCACCGAAACAAAACCCGCGCGATCTGCACCCGATTTGCAGTGAAAGACAACAGGTGTTTTCAAATCCTCAAATATTTCGAAGAGCTCTAACAACAAGTGTTTGGGGGGTGCGTGGCGCGCGCCGAACTTGATACAAATTAGATCAATTCCCAAATTTTCGCAGGCTTCCGCCTCAAGTAATCCGTGCGCTTGTTTTTCTAAACCACGCAAATTTACAATTGTTTGGATACCCTTGTCTTTCCAGCGCTTTATGCGACGTGGCGAGGGCTGGTTGGATCGATAAACGTCAGGCGCAATTTCATACATATTTGTCCAAAAAATGCGAAAAAACGCATGATCCATCAAATTGAAATGAACATAGGCCCAGAACCGTCCCTGCCGCGTTTCCAAGTCCTGTCCAAATGACTCGCGCAAGTGGCGTTCAAACGCAAAGTAGCGATTAGCCCATTTTTTGATCATATCAAACCTTATATAATAGCTAGTGCATAGGTACGGATTGAACCAATCAAACGCAACCCATGTTGACGTTGCACATTTCTGAGTTATTGATTGTGAGCAGCAATCGATAGGAAATCAGATGAACCTTGCCAGCGGACAAACATATCTTGCAATACCAGGGCCATCGGTCATTCCAGAGGCCGTGTTACGCGCAATGCACCGCGCGTCGCCAAACATTTATGAAGGTGAACTGGTTGACCTGACCCACACGCTTGTTCCTGATTTGCGGTATGTGGCACAAACCGCGGGCAACGTGGCGCTGTATATCGCGAACGGACATGGCGCATGGGAAGCAGCATTGGCCAACATGGCCTGTCACGGTGATCGGGTCTTGGTTGCTGCAACGGGATGGTTTGCGCATGGCTGGGCAAAAATGGCACGTGCGATGGGAATTCATGCGGACATCGTCGAATATGGATCGAACTCGGCAATTCATTTGGGCGAACTTGAGGAGGCTATAAAAAAGCACCCTCGGGATTATTACAAAGCGGTTCTTGTGACCCATGTTGATACATCTTCATCGGTCAAAAATGAAATTGCACCTATTCGTCAATTGATGGATGACCTCAGCTCTGATGCCCTATTAGCGGTAGATTGTGTTGCATCACTTGGTTGCGACACCTTTAAAATGGATAAATGGGGCGCAGATGTCATGGTTGCCGCCTGTCAAAAAGGACTGATGGTTCCAGCCGGTATGGCATTTGTGTATTTCAACGATAAAGCGGCAGAAAAACAAAAAGGCTTGCCATATGTAAGTTCATACTGGGAATGGGACCAACGTGCACATCCAGAGATTCTGGCGCACTATTTCTGTGGAACGGCACCAACACACCACCTTTATGGGTTGCGCGTTGCATTGGATATGATCAAGGACGAAGGCATTGAAAATATTTGGATGCGGCATGACACCCTTGCCCGTGCAATTTGGGCGGCCGTTGATCAATGGGGTCAAGGTGGCGCGATGCGTATGAATATTCACGATCCTGACATACGCAGCAGCGCCGTAACAGCGCTGCATCTTGGGGCGCCAGACGCCAAAAACCTAAGGATGTGGACACAAACCAAAGCCGGACTGACATTGGGTATTGGCCTAGGAATGTCGACTCCCAACGATCCAAACGGTGATGGTTTTTTTCGCTTTGGTCATATGGGCCACGTGAATGCACAAATGATCATGGGGATGCTGTCGACGGTTCAAACCGGCCTAATGGCGCTGGATATCCCACACGGGTCAGGCGCCATTGAAGCCGCAGCATCGGTACTTGCAGAGGCCTAGGCGCTCGCAAGTGCGTTTGGCAAGGCCTGCGCAAAGAGTTCAAGATCGCGTTCGCGCCCGGCGCTAATCCGGATGCAGCGATCTTGTGGGCTTACAAACGGCATGCGGACAAAGACACCTTGAGCCACTAAATCGGATAGGACACGCCGGGCATACTCTCCATCACGGCCGCAATCGATTGTTACGAAATTCGTGGCAGACGGAAGTGCGCACAACCCATTTTCCTCAGCAATTTGAGAAATTTTTTGGCGCGCTGCTGTGACATTTGCAACTGTTTGTAACAACCACGCTTGATCTTGTAACGCCGCGATTGCAGCGGCCTGCGCAGCTCGGTTCATACCAAAATGATTTCTGATTTTTTCAAAATTTGTAACCAACTCTGCGGCACCAAACGCGTACCCGACGCGAGCACCAGCCATTCCATAGGCTTTTGAAAAAGTGCGCATTCGAATAACGCGGGGATCATCGATATTAATTGTTGGGACCGCATCGTATGGGGCAAATTCAACATAAGCCTCATCCAACAACAATACAGTTCCCGCAGGGATCATATCCAAAGCCGCCTCAATCTCGGCCCCTGAACTCCAGCTTCCCATTGGATTGTCAGGATTTGCAAAATAAACGAGTTTCGCGTCAACTTCAGCAGCTTTTGCCAAAAGCGCTGCAAGATCCTCTTTATCGTCTGCATACGGAACTTTGTGCAATGTCCCGCCGTATCCTGCCACATGATAATTGAACGTGGGATATGCCCCGTCTGAGGTCACAACGTGATCGCCTGCATCAACGAGCAAACGCACCAAGTACCCTAGCAAACCATCGATCCCCTCGCCCACAACAACATTGCCCATGGAGCAATTTAAATGTGTACTTAGCGCCTGTCGAAGATCAAAACTGGTTGGGTCCCCATACATCCAAATATCGGTCGCAGAACTGTTAAGTGCAACAACTGCGTTAGGAGATGGGCCGAAAACATTTTCATTCGCACCAAGGCGCGCATCGAATGCACAACCGCGATCACGTTCCTGAGTCTCTGGTCCAACAAATGGAACTGTCGCTGGTAAACCTTGGACTAATTTGGCATATCTAGGATTGTTCATCTTTGACCTCACACTGTGTTGCCTAAAAGCTATAGGCCATAAGAGAAAATCTGCCAAGCTGCCTTGACCATCTATGGTGATGCAAGCAAGTTGAGCCAAACATAACAGGAGCGAAATGTGCCAAGCACATCTTATCCCTTTGCCAGATATGAATTCATGATCGCATGGCGCTATCTGCGTTCTAAGCGCACCGAAGGCGGCGTAAGCGTTATGACATGGATCAGTTTGATTGGTATAACACTGGCTGTGTTTGCACTGATTGCAACGCTTGCGGTGCGTTCAGGGTTTCGCACCGAAATCGTCGATACCGTGTTAGGTGCCAATGCGCATGTCACAGTTTATCGACTGCCACAACAAACCGCTGTAAACCAAGTAGACCGAAGCATCAAAAATTATGATACATTGGCCGAAACCCTAAGATCGCTAGAGGGTGTTCAGCGCGCGGCCCCCCTGATTAAGGGGCAAGTCATGGCCAACGCAAATAGTACAAATGCTGGGGTTGAGGTATTTGGAATTTCGCAAACAAACCTCATGGATCTGCGTCGTATTGTCGATCCAAACACCGTTATTGGACGAGTCGATGATTTTGACAGCGGAATCGCGATCGGATCAGGCGTCGCACGCGCCTTGGGTGTTGGTGTTGGTGATCAGGTAAAACTGATTAGTCCAGACGGCGTTAAGACGGCCTTTGGCACCAGCCCACGGGTTAAATCATTTACCGTGTCCTTTATTTTTTCAGCTGGCCGCCACGACATGGATAAAGTGCGTGTTTATATGCCATTTTCGGCCGCTCAGGACTATTTCAATCGCTCGGATCGTGCAGACGAGATTGAGGTGTTAGTTCACAATCCTGATCAAGTCGAAGATGTAGTGGAACAGATGTCATCCATGGTTCCGCCCCACATTCAATTTTGGAGTTGGAAGGATGCATCTGGCAACTATCTGCGCGCCTTAACGATCGAAGATAACGTGATGTTCATCATCATGTCCATCCTGGTCACAATTGCATCCATGAACATCGTGTCAGGGCTAATTATGCTGGTCAAGAATAAGGGGCGTGATATCGGGATTTTACGCACGATGGGATTAACCGAGGCGTCGGTTTTACGGGTCTTTTTCCTGTGTGGGGCATTCACCGGAATATTGGGAACGCTGTTGGGCACAATTCTGGGTTGCCTGTTTGCGATTTACGTCGATCCTATTTTTGCGCTGGTGAATTATGTTTCCGGGGGCGGAGTATGGGACCCTTCAATTCGCGGTATCTATGAAATTCCAGCCGAACTAAAACTGGATGATGTGATCACCGCGGTTACGCTGTCTTTGGGTCTAAGCTTTGGTGTCACTTATTTCCCTGCGCGACGGGCAGCGCGTATGAACCCGGTCGAGGCACTGCGTTATGAGTGAGACCGTTTTAGAATTACGTGGGATCCATAAATCATATCAGACGGGCGCAACAGCAGCAGTGAATGTTTTGGAGAACGTAAACCTGTGCCTCAACAAGGGACAGATAAGCGCCTTGGTGGCCCCATCAGGTGCTGGGAAATCCACGCTTTTGCATATAGCGGGTTTACTGGATACACCAGATCAAGGCGATGTAATTTTACACGGAAAATCGCTAGGTTCCGCGGGTGATAAAAAACGCACGGCCGCGCGACGTCAGGACATTGGATTTGTCTATCAATTTCATCATCTGCTTCCAGAATTCAGCGCTGCAGAAAACATCATTCTTCCACAATTGGCGAATGGAACGGGGCACGTAGACGCGAAACAACGTGCAAATGATTTGTTAGACATGGTCGGGCTTGTGGATCGTGCTGTACACCGTCCGTCACAGCTCTCGGGTGGAGAACAACAACGCGTCGCACTTTGTCGTGCGCTGGCAAATAATCCAAGCACGTTGCTGGCCGATGAACCCACTGGAAATTTGGACGAGGCAACATCCAAAC
This sequence comes from uncultured Paracoccaceae bacterium, assembly GCA_965657135.1. Taxonomy (GTDB): domain Bacteria; phylum Pseudomonadota; class Alphaproteobacteria; order Rhodobacterales; family Rhodobacteraceae; genus HIMB11. The sequence goes on along the minus strand of CBFHNF010000019.1, from coordinate 18,275 downwards.
AAGTATTCGACCTAATTCTGAAAATTGCGCGTGAAACTGGTTTATGTGCGTTGATCGCAACCCATAATCCGGCACTTGCTGCGAAAATGGATCGCACATTACGTCTGCAAGATCGCAGTCTGCATCAGGAATAGTATTTTTTATATAATTTTTCCGGCGATGCACCCAACAGAAATTGAAGCAACATCATCAAATTGCGCACACCGCGGCGCGTCCAGCCCTGTTTGATGTACTTGTCAGCACTGGTTGTGATCATTGTCGGCAACGCGCGCAATCGCCATCCTAACTTTCGGGCAATGACGACATCCTCCATTATTGGTGGCGATGGATAGCCATCAATTGAAGACAACAAACTTTTGTGAATCAGCAATCCTTGGTCGCCATAAGGCAGCGCGAATAACCGGGAGCGAATGTTTGCCCAACTGGCAACACACCGCGCCATCAAAGTATCCGCATCGAAACGAAGCCGACTGTAATAGGCGCAATCAACATCCAAAGACCCGAGATCAATCGATGACCACCCCGCACCAAGGCATGAATCCGCATGCAGGATCAGTATCCAATCAGATTTACACGCTGATACGCCCACTGCAATTTGACCACCGCGCGAGGGCCGGGATGTGACCAAGGTGGCTCCGACTTCGTGTGCAATTTCAATGGTTCCATCGGTTGATCCTCCATCAGATATAATCAGATCTGCGACAATCTCAGCGAACACTCCCTCCATCAACGTTGCGAGTGTGTTAGGCAGTGAAGCGGATGCATTAAGTGTTGGTATCACGACGCTAAGTTTTTGTGACATCTCTTTCCAATCTATTGGATGCTCCTTATATGTGATGAAGCAAAAAGAATGAGAATGATAGAAAAATGCAACGCAAAGTCTTTCGGTTTTCTGGCAGCGATGTCCACAAATTCCTGCAAAATCTGATTACCAATGATGTCAACCGTGTGAAGACGGGGCTGGTGTATGCGGCGTTGTTAACTCCGCAGGGTAAATTTATTTCGGACTTTTTTCTGTTAGCAGATGGTAATGATATTTTGATGGATATTGACGCTGATGCTGCAACGTCTCTGATACCACGTTTGAACATGTATAAATTGCGCGCGGACGTCAGCATTTCAGAAACTGATCTGATCGTATCGCGCGGCATAGAAAACCCACCCTCAGGTGCCTTGGACGACCCGCGCAATCCGAATTTAGGCTGGCGCGCTTATGGCGATATTCAAATAGCGCACGATGATACGGACTGGGATGCTCTGCGTGTGGAACACAAAATTCCTGAAATGGGACGAGAAATGGATGCGGAAAGCTACATCCTAGAAATGGGTTTTGAAACACTCAATGGTGTCGATTTCAAAAAAGGATGCTACGTGGGCCAAGAGGTTACGGCACGCATGAAACATAAAACGGAATTGCGCAAAGGATTGGTGCGCTTGTGCACAGATCAAGACATTCCTGAAAATAGCGATGTTGTGGCAAACGGCAAGGTGGTCGGACGCACACACACGAGCGCTGGTAACGCGTCACTCGCCTATGTGCGTTTTGATCGCATTGATGGATCCATCACTGTGGATGACATTCCTGTATCACTCCAACGCTAAAATTTACGCGCGTTCGGAATAGTCCATGGTTTCGGTATTCACCACGATTTCTTCGTCCTGTGCGATGAACGGTGGAACCATGACCTTTACACCATTGTCCAAAATCGCAGGCTTGAAACTATTTGCTGCAGTCTGACCTTTTACAACAGGTTCTGTTTCTACGACCTTGCACGTCACCTTTTGCGGCAGTGTCGCATGAAGAGCCTCTTCATCATAAAACTCAACGACGATTGTCATCCCATCTTGCAGGAATGGACGGCGATCTCCCAATAGGTCTGCTGGCAATTCTATCTGTTCATACGTCTCGGTGTCCATGAACACCAACATGCCGTCAGATTCATAGAGGAATTGTTGATCTTTTTGTTCTAGGCGGACGCGCTCGACTTTGTCTGCACTGCGAAAGCGTTCGTTGAGTTTTGACCCATTGCGTAAATTGCGCAGTTCGACCTGAGCAAATGCGCCGCCTTTACCCGGTTTAACATGATCAACTTTCACCGCGGCCCATAGTCCGCCATCGTGATCCAACACATTGCCTGGGCGAATTTCGTTTCCATTGATTTTTGGCATCCAAAGATCCTAGATAAAAAGTTGAATTTGCGTCCGTCGTCCCTATATCTGGAAGACCAATAGTTGGCAAGCGCGCTTATCTTTGAACTAGATATGCACATTTTGCATAACAGTTATGCAAAATAAGCCTATCCGAATCGTTTTTTTTCGGGCATAAGCACCGCTACGCCTAAATAACAAGATATAAAAGGACGACGAGATGGCTGATTTCGTTGATGCAACTGCTTTCAACGCCGAACAAGGTAATCGCGCACGCAAACTCTTTGCGGCTGTGGTGTTAGCGGCATTAGATGACGCAATTGCAGACGATAAAAAATACGGCAATGGGCCTGATCAAATCGCACGCTGGGCGCGCTCGCGCGATGGGCGCGAAGTGCTTTCTTGTGCGGGAATTGATCCGAACGAGCGTGTTGTTTCGGGTTTGATGGGGTTCGTTGAAAAAGGGGTTCGTACATCTGTCGCGTTGTCACGCGAAGAAAGTGAACGCCGACATGCAGCTCAGCAAGCTGAAGCTGCATAAGTTCGTTTAAATACTATGAATGAGCGCGGGCGAAAGTTCGCGCTTTTTTGTTTCTAAGGGGTGTTGAGAGCGACCTTAATCTCTCTCTGAATCATCTTTCGGATTTTCGCAGTGATTTTTTCACCTAAATGGCCCTTAAGCTCCTCTCGGACGATCGATGCAACGATTTCGCGTAAAGCATCCATCTCTTCGTTACTTAAGGCATCGGCGTCCTGCCGGGCCACTGGAGTGTGTTCGGTGATTTGTTGTACAGCCTTATCAAACTCATCGCGCGCAGCATCCGCAACACGTTCCCAATCAAGAGATTTTGTTATGTCTCCTGCGTAATCGCTGTCGTCATCGCCATCAGGCTCCCATTGATCGTCAGTTTGTGCGATAATTTCCTCAAGTTTCGTAACTTTGGCTTCTAACGAATGAGACAGCACCAAAGGACGCGGTGAGCGCGGCTTTGGATCCAATCCGACGCGTTGTGACTGCGACAACACCAACTTTGTCGTACCACTCATTTCATCATCCTCAGCCACTATTCGCTTTAATGATGATAGCAATTCATCCGCCGCTTTTTTATCCGTCAATCCAGACATCAATGCATTATCCAAAGTTCACAGTGCCAGACTACCTGTCAACGCAGTTAATCACAACCGAGATACTTAATCCTGACCCAACGCCTTCAGTACACGATCCAAAGCCTTGCCCTGATCACTGGTCGAGGGCGCATTTTTAACGAAGTTATAATAAGATGCAGGGTCGTATTTCTGCACAGGCAAGTTCAAATGATCGACGGTTAATTGACCCATTTGAGCCAACAAACGGTAAGCTGCAACTTGCTCGTCGGACAGTGCAGAAATCAAATTTGCCTTAGCGTTCAGCAAGTCTTGCTCCGCATTCAAAACATCTAACGTCGTGCGCGCACCCAATGTCGCCTCTTCTTTGGTGCCGTCAAACGCGACTTGAGAGGCTCTAATTTGCTCTTCGGTGGCTTTACGACTGGCACGTGCCATCTCTAAAATTGCGAAAGATGTGGCCGTCGCTTGTTCGATCTGGCGCTGGCTCACGTGCAGATTTGCAACCTGTGCCTCTTTTTGCGCCTGAGCCTTGCGAATGACTGAGGGAATATTTCCGCCACTGTATATCGGGCCACCTATGTTGATCGATATCGAACCAGGTTCCGTTGTTTTTCCACCATCCACGCTGCGCAGACCATATGAACCACGCAAAGTCGCTGATGGGCCACTTGCCGTTTTCGCGCGCGCAATGTTTAAATCTGCGGCCCTTATTGTGTGTTGAATTTGCTTCATCGCTGGATGATTGCGCACTGCAACCGCTTGCGCTGCAGCGACTGATGTCGGCAATTTGGGCAGACTAGGCGGAGTTGACAATCCACTTGCAGCCCCACCGATGGCTTGCTTATATCGGGCCTTAGCTTGTTGAAGCGCACCTTTTGCTGTCTCTAACTGAGCTAAGGATGAGGCCAGGCGTGCTTCGGCCAACGCGACATCTGTTTTTGTCACCTCACCCACATCAAAGCGGTCTTGTGCTGCCCGCAACTCTTCTTGGATGACTCGCAAATTATTTTTGCGCAATGTCACCGTTTCAGTCTCGCGGCGGACATCCATGTAGGCCTGTACAGCATCAAGCAACACGTTCTGTTCAATCGAGATCAGCGACTGGCGCGTCGCAAGAACTGTCTCTTTTGCAGCTTCGGTCGCAAATTTATTTGAACCACCGTCATACAGGGACATTTCCGCTGATAAGGCCAGCGAACGCGAAGTCGTGTCGGTATTTACAACGCTTCCAAATTGTAACGAGGTTCCGAAACCATGGTCAATTCCTGCACTCCATCTAAACACCGGGCGCAAGGTCGCGACAGCCTGTGCGACATCCTCATCTGCAGCGCGCAGTACCGCGCGGTTTTGTTCCAGCAGGCCAGAATTATTATACGCTTTGCTCAAGGCCTGGCGCAGCGTATCGGCGGAGACGCCCCCTGCTCCAGCACTCAATGTTGACAGAACCAGAACCGATAATCTCAAACCAAACCGAAACTGCATCACTTCATACCTTTTTAAAACACTCGGCTGAAACGTGCCAAGCATATCTTTACAATGTAAACGCCCGATGACGCTGAAACCCGCTCAATACCGGGGCACCTGCGTTAAAGGATGCGCGCCAATCGACACGGTCGTCAAGCTTGTATCCAATTTTCACTGTCCCAAGAGCGCCTTGTGCGAAAATACAGGCGATTTTGCCACCATCTTTCAATTGATTAAGCAACATATCAGGTACGTGTTCGACTGCGCCCTGGATCAGAATGATGTCATACGGACCATGTTCTGCAGCGCCATCAACCAATTCACCTAGATGCGGAATGACATTATCGGCACCAAATTCGCTCAAAGCTTCGGTCGCTTCATCCAAGCGAGCTTGATCATCCTCGACTGCAACAACCGCTTCGCCTAATTGTGACAAAACTGCCGCTGAATATCCATGGCCCATTCCGATATCAAGCACAAAATCAGTGGGTTGGATGTCAAGCGCGTCCAACATTTTCGCAAATGTTCGCGGCTCCAACACTGTGCGATTACCACCTAAATCAATATTGTCCCCCATGTACGCGGCTTCGCGCGTGTCGCGGGGCACAAAATTTTCCCGTGGAACGGAAAGCATTGCAGAAATGATTGGAAACTTAGTCACATCCGACGGGCGGATTTGCGTGTCGACCATCATTGTGCGGCGGGTGGCGTAATCTGTCATGTCAAACTCTCATGAAAGCGTCGTATCGGATGCTTCTTGCCATATATCAACGGCGCGGGCAATGCCAGCATTAGGAAGATTTTAGTCGTCCCGCGGCAAGTCCTGCGACGATCAACATTACAGCGGCCACGAATAGGCAAGCAGCGACACCCCCCAACTGATAACTTAGCCCTGACAAAAGTGTTCCGATCAATCGTCCGGATGCATTCGCCATGTAGTAAAAACCGACGTCCATCGTCACGCGATCACCCGTGCTGAATTCCAAAATTAAATAAGAATGCAGAGAAGAATTGATTGCAAACACTGCGCCGAATACCAAAAGCCCAACAACCACAAAAACAGTGTTTACATCAGAAATGTCTGGGCGCAGATACAAAAATACGGATAAGGCAAGCGGCACAACCAAAAGCAACCAAATCCATCCCGCGGCCCCCTCAATCATCGCCTTTGCCCCACGATCTTTGGCACGCAGGATTTTATGCGCGTTGGCTTGCACGACACCATATAAAATTATCCAAGCCGCCATAAAGCTGCCGATCAAAAAGAATGCAGTGCGATTTCCAGCCTCTGTTCCATCCGAAAGAACCGCATAGAAATAAATTGGGATCCCAACGACAAACCAAACATCGCGGGCACCAAACAAAAACACACGCGATAGAGACAGCCAATTTACGTTTCGATCCTTTGAAAAAACCTCTGTAAATTTCGCATCCTTACGTCCTGTTGGCAGGCCTTTAGGCATTCGCAGGGCAAGGACAATTAAAATAACAATTAGAAAAACGGCCATGCTTTGTATCACCGCATGAAAGCCAAATGCACCTAATGTTGCAGCGCCCAAGAAAAAACCAAATCCTTTAACCGCATTTTTTGACCCCGTCAAAATTGCAACCCAGCGGAACAATCCCCCCTCGTCCTTTGGTGCAAGCAGTTTTACCGCTGATTTTGCACTCATTTTCGATAGGTCTTTCGCAACGCCAGACAAGCCTTGAACGCACATAACATAAGCCACAGAGGCCCAAATACCCCAGTCAGGGCCAAGCTGCAGCAACGCAAAAAGTGCAATAATTTGCAAAGACAGCCCGGCATATAGCGTTGAGGACAATCCAAATCGCGCAGCCAACCAACCTGCACTAAGGTTCGTTACAATTCCTGCAACTTCGTAAAGGAGAAAGAGATAAGCAAGTTGAACTGGCGAAAAACCCAATGTGTGAAAATGCAACAGCACCAACATGCGCAACGCACCGTCCGAAAGCATAAATGCCCAATACGCCGCGGTCACCGCGATATATGCTGCCATGCCAGATGGTTTTGCCATTATTTCAGTGACTTTCCAACCATCAGTGCAACATCAACAAGCCGATGGGCATAACCCATTTCATTGTCGTACCACGCATAGATTTTGACCTGCGTGCCGTTTACAACCATCGTGCTAGGTGCATCGACAATGGACGATCTGATGTCATTTGTATAATCCGCAGAAACAAGCGGGCGCGTTTCATACCCCAAGATACCACTTAGTTCGCCTGCGGCAGCCACCTCGAAAAGAGCGTTCACTTCTTCCGCTGTTGTCTCGCGTTCAACCTCGAACACACAATCAGTAATTGACGCATTCAATAACGGCACACGCACCGCATGACCGTTCAGCTTTCCCTTCAGCTCTGGATAGATCAACGTGATTGCGGTTGCAGATCCAGTTGTTGTCGGAATGAGAGAGTTCAACGCAGAACGTGCGCGACGCAGATCCTTGGCTGGACGATCCACAATCGTCTGTGTATTCGTCACGTCATGGATCGTGGTGATCGAACCATGGCGAATGCCTAAATTTTCGTGAATGACTTTCACCACCGGGGCCAGGCAGTTTGTCGTACAACTTGCCGCAGTTACAATGTCGTGTTGATCCGCATCATAGATTTCGTGATTAACCCCATAAACGATATTTGCCGCATTCCCATCTTTAACCGGGGCGGACACGACGACCTTTTTAACACCAGCATCAAAATATCCTTGAATGCGCTCTGCGGTCTTATAAAAACCTGTGCAATCAATCACCACATCTACACCATCAAGAGGAAGAGCGTCTAATGACGTTTCACGCCTCATCTGCATCCGCATTCCATTTACTGCGATTGAGGTTTCGTCAAACGCAAACGATGCATTCCAACGCCCGTGAACCGTATCAAACTCAAGTAAATGAGCATGCATCTCGGGGTTTCCGACAGCATCGTTCAAAAATGCAATTTCAGCACCCGATTCTAATAGTGGACGAACAACCAATTTTCCAATTCGTCCCAAACCGTTTACAGCATAAACAGTCATCTTCCTTCTCCTGCAGATGTCGTGTCAGCGCTCAATTGCAACTCAAATGTAACGGAGATGTGACAATTTCGATATATTTCGAAATATATTTTGAAATTGCAGAACCTACGACATCCCATTAATCGTTAACCTATATAAATTGATAAAGGTTCTGCATGAAACCGGCACGTCGCATCAAATTAGGCCTGATCGGTGATAATATTTCCGCATCACGCGCGCCTGATTTACACCGAATAGCAGGAGATTTGAGCAATCTTACAGTGCAATATGATCGTCTGGTCCCACGTGACATGAGCAAAACATTTGATGAAATTTTCGCGGCCTGTCCTGCTCTTGGCTACAATGCCATCAATGTAACATATCCCTACAAGGAGCGAGCTATCGCCAAAGTCACCACAGACGATCCACTGGTGCGCGCAATCGCGGCGATAAATACAGTTGTTTTTGCAAATGATATGGTCACAGGATTTAACACAGATTATTCTGGGTTTGTTGAAGCATACAAGAAAAAAGGACCCAATCACAGCCCAGGGATTTGTTGTTTAGTAGGCACGGGCGGTGTTGGTCGCGCGCTTGCCTTTGGCCTGATCACACTGGGCGCAGAAGAAATTCGCCTGTTGGATCGTGATCAAAGCAAATCACAACAATTGGCAAATGATCTAAACGCACTCGGCACAACAATCAAAGTTCAGGCAATGTCTGATATCAATCAGGCCACTGCTGGGTGTGACGGATTATTAAACGGAACACCTGTTGGTATGTTGGGCTATCCCGGATCCCCTTTCACCGCGTCACAAGTCTCTCGGGCAACTTGGGTTTTCGATGCGGTTTACACCCCAATGGAAACCGATTTTCTGAAAATGGCGCAAGATGCCAAAACGCATGTCATTTCGGGTTACGAATTATTTTTTTATCAAGGCGTTCACGCATGGCGCCATTTTTCAGGTGTGGACGTGGATGAACAAAAATTACGCGCTGCGCTGTGATTCTTAATTAACGTCAGTTTTGGGTATCAAGTTGAGATAAAATAATGTCAACAGAGGTGCGCACCATTCTCCATCGTACGGGAACTTCATTATCGTCGTCATAATAGGCATTCAGGATTGCACCGTCACAAATAAAGATTTCACGCCCAGGTTCGATATATCGATCTAACCAGAAGTCCATTCTTGGAATTGCATAAATACCATCGTTCAGCGACGCGTCATAGATTTCAGAGAGCGCCAGGATGCATTCCGTTCGGCTGACATAATCGATTGAGGACACTAGTGTTGGATACTCAGAAACTTCTGCATTAATCAGTTCGGCAAGCGAAGGTTCTGGCTCGGGCTCGCCTTCTTCGGGAAATAGTTCGGCCTGCTCCGCAGCCTCGCGGGACACACTTGGTTCTATTCCTAATAACTGACCCAGAAAATTTTGGGCATAAGCGGGTTGCCCGCACAATATTAGGATCATCAGAAATGTTACACGCTTGCTGAACAAAATGCACCTATTTGATTGTATCATACTTCGCCAATACAGCTCTGACATAAGCCATTCCACACTCAGGCCAGTCGCATCAATCTCCCCATAGGGATAGAAAGTCAACGCAGAGGTGGCGTTGATCGTTATCTTATACATTAGTTTACAAATATCAAAATTTACCTTGCGCGACCCATCATGACAAAAATTTTAGGAAATCCGTCGCAAATTGACACGCTCGGTTTTATCAATTTTCGTTGTCTATCCCAAAATGTGTTCAACAGGAGGGCATAATGGCAAATCCAGCACAAGCAATCCCCACATCAATGTCGGCAATGGTATTAACGGGTAATGGCGGGATGGATATGTATGAATGGCGAAACGATTGGCCAACACCAATACCCCAAGACGATGATGTTTTGATCAAAATCGCCGCCTGTGGATTAAACAACACAGACGTAAATACGCGCACTGGATGGTATTCTAAGGGTGTAAGCGAAGCCACAACTGGGGATGCCTATGATAGCGTATCGAGCGCAGACCCAACCTGGGGCGGGCGACCAATCACATTTCCCCGTATTCAAGGTGCTGACATTTGTGGACATGTCGTAGCTGTTGGGGCAAACGTCGATCCAGCCCGCATTGGCGAACGTGTCATAACCGACAATTGGTTGCGCGATCCAAATGATCCGCAGAACAAAGATAAATCCTATTATTTCGGCTCTGAATGCGACGGCGGTTTTGCACAATATGCAAAAATACCAGCCGCAAATGCTTGGGCCGTTGATTCACACTACAGTGACGCTGAACTTGCAACATTCAGTTGCTCCTACTCTACAGCTGAGGGCATGTTGACACGCGCGCAGGTCACAGCAAAGGACACACTGTTGGTGCCAGGGGCATCTGGCGGCGTAGGCGGCGCATTGGTGCAGCTTGCTAAATGCCGCGGTGCTCGGGTTATTGCCATGGCATCTGAAAGTAAACATGACGCTGTACGCGCGCTTGGAGCAGATATGATCCTGCCTCGCAATCCTGACAATTTAACCGCAGCACTCATGGCGGAACAAATAACCGTAGTGGCAGATATTGTTGGCGGAATTCAGTGGGGAAATTTGATTGATCAATTAGAACGTGGTGGTCGATATGTTTGTTCAGGCGCCATCGCTGGTCCAATCGTGGATTTTGATTTGCGCACTTTTTATTTGCGCGATCTGACGTTTTTGGGGTCAACGGTCATTGATCCAAGCGTCATGCCCAATTTGATAAAATTAATCGAAAGTGGCGCTATCAAGCCAGCATTAGCAGCGACCTATCCTCTTGCGGATTTGGTGACAGCCCAAACAGCATTCATTGCCAAAGAACACTCTGGCAATATCGTCGTACAACCCTAAGAATCAGAAAATTGAGAGTAACATGAAGATATCGCGCATTTCCGTCTATCAAGTCGATCTTCCCCTCGAATATCCATACTGGCTTTCTGCTGGGCGATTAAAGTTTGAATGCCTTGATGCCACTCTGGTTAAGATAGAAACCGACGAGGGACTCGTGGGTTGGGGTGAGGGCACCCCATGGGGACACACGTATGTGCCCGCACACGGCCCAGGTATCCGTGCAGGCATTGAAACCATGGCTCCATTCATCATGGGATTAGATCCGCGACGCGTTTTGGACGTGGAACGTGCGATGGATTTGGCCCTACCCGGCCATCTATACGCAAAATCACCAATCGATATGGCATGTTGGGATATCGCCGCTCAAAGCGCAGGTGTTCCAATCGCCGATTTAATGGGGGGTGGATCACGCACACCTAAGCCCATTGCATCATCGGTGGGAGCGAAAACCGTCGAAGAAACCCGCGAAGTCATGGAGCGCTATCGCGCACGGGGCTACATCGCGCATTCGGTCAAAATTGGAGGGGATGTTCAACGTGATATCGAACGCATTCGAGATGTTGAAAAGTTCCGTTCAGCGGACGAAATTGTTCTATATGACTGCAATAGGGGTTGGACACGGTGGCAGGCGCTTCAGGTGATGCAAGCAACAACAGACCTGTGTGTGACATTTGAACAGCCCTGTGAAACCTTAGATGATATTGCCGCAATTCGTCCTCTTCGTAGCGCAGCGGTAAGCGTCTATGAAACTCTTGTCACGTTACAGGACGGCGCACGGATCGCACGGGATGGCCTGGCCGAAGTTTTTGGAATTAAACTGAACCGCGTCGGCGGACTGACCAAGGCTGCGCGTCTGCGTGATATCGCGCTTGCCCATGGTATTGATATCTTTGTAATGGCCACTGGCGGGTCCGTTCTTGCAGATACCGAGGCGCTTCATCTAGCAGCAACAATTCCAGATGCAAACATTCGCGCAGTCTGGGCCTGCCAAGACATGCTGACGGTTGATATTGCTGGAGGACGTGGACCACGAAACATCAATGGCCACCTACATTTGCCCGAAACCCCAGGCCTGGGCGTTCATCCCGATGAAGCCGCCTTGGGCAAACCTGTCGCTGAATATTCCGCATAAAAAAGCGCCCAACTGGGCGCTTTTTCGTAATGTTCAAAATGGTCAATCACCCATCAAAATCAACAATTTCAGTTAGACGCAGCGCTTGGGAGCGCAGTTTTGCAAGATCCATAAAATTGACTTGGTCAGGCTCAAACACCCCCCATGTTTTGACGAGATCACTTGCTTCGCTGTCTGGGGCGACAGGATATTCATGATTTGCTTTGGCGTAAATTTCTTGGGCATTTGCTGAAGTCAAAAATTCCATGAATGCCAAGGCATTTTCTGGGTTAGGAGCATGCTTTGCCATCGCAACACCAGAAATGTTTATGTGCGTTCCGCCATTTTCAAAGGTAGGGAACAAAATACGGACGCTTTCGGCCCATTCTTTTTGTTCATCATCAGACAACATTGCACCCATATAATAGGTGTTCCCAATGGAAATATCACATTCGCCTGCCCAAATCGCCTTGACCTGTGCACGATCATTTCCCTGCGGTTTGCGGGCTAAGTTATCTTTTACTCCCTGCAACCAGGTAAGAGCACCCTCTTCCCCATGGTGGTGAATAACCGCCGAGGTCAATGCAACATTATAGGCATTCGTGCCAGAACGCGTACAAATGCGACCTTGCCATTTGGGGTTGGCCAAATCCTCATAGGTCGTCACTTCCCCCTGTGACACACGGTCTTTGCTTGCGTAAACAATGCGTGCACGGGTTGTTAATCCATACCAATGGCCGTCTGGATCCCGGTAAAGATCGGGCACGTTTGACGCCAGTGCATTACTTGAAACTGGCTGTGTCAAACCTTCGCTTACGATCGCAGACAGGCGTGAAATATCAACTGTAAGAACGACGTCAGCGGGACTTCTACGTCCTTCCGCCTTCATTCGTTCGACCATACCTTTTTGTAAATAAGCAACATTTACAACGATACCCGTTTCAGACGTGAATGCATCTGTAAGTGGTTTGATAAGCTCAGGCTGACGATAAGAATACACGTTTACCTCTGCCGCTTGCACGAATGAAGCGGTTAGTAATGTCATCACCATTGTCATTGTCGAAAACTTCATTTGGTCTTCTCCTTCTCGTGGGGACCATATCATCAATCTGAGTATTTTTGTCAAGAATTTTTTTCCGATAGTTTTAATCAGGTATTATTGACCTAGTACATCGTATTTGATTTTTTTCACGAACCACACATTTTTTCATTGAATGCCCGACAAAATGCTCTAAGGCTGCTTGAACCAATTGGTATCCAAAGCGAGTCGGCTGAGGATTTAAAAGGGAACACGGTGCGCGACATTCGCAACTCCGTGACTGCCCCCGCAACTGTAGGCGCTGGTATGTTCTGCGTATGCCACTGGATGGATGTCTGGGAAGGTGCAGTTCACAAAAAGGCGCAAGTCAGGAGACCTGCCACTGGGACTAAAATTCATCTGGGCGGGGTGTCCTAGTTGGTCAGACGTGTTAATTCGCCTAGCGGTTCCTGCGACGACCCTCCCCCAATAGGAGCATGCGATGAGCAGGAGCGCTGTTGAACAAATTTTAGCGGATGACACCGTTGGAAATGTCTGTGTACCCCCCAAAAAATCTTCGCAATTCTGTTTAACAGAATGTAGCAAAATCGCGATCTGTTCCTATGCAATTGGTGCGGTCGGCCTGTGCTGGGTCATGATCCTGAGTGTGATTTAGTGCCCCCACTCGCAATCATTGATAACCTTGGGTTGGGCTTTGGCGGCGCTCCGCTTTTCGAAAACCTATCCTGTTCGATTGTCACCGGCAGTACACTAGCAGTGGTGGGCGCAAATGGATCAGGCAAAAGCACCTTTGTAAAAACGTTATTGGGTCTGCAATCTCCTTTATCAGGTCAGATCAAATGGCCATCTGGAAAACCCAACGAAATTGGATACCTGGCCCAATTAACAGAATTTGATCGCAGGTTCCCTATTCGTGTTCGCGATCTTGCCGCCATGGGTACATGGCAGGGCTTCAATCCGTTTTCAGGTCTGAACAAAAACATACGCATGCGGATTGATCAGGCGCTGGAAACTGCTGGTATTTTGGATATCGCTGACGAACCCTTGCATACACTATCAGGGGGACAATTACAGCGCAGCTTATTTGCACGAGTCATCATGCAAGACGCCCCCATCATATTGTTGGACGAACCATTTTCTGCAGTGGATCAGTATACCGAACAACACTTGTTACGTGTCGTTGATCAGTGGCAAAACGAAGGACGCGCGGTGATCATGGTATTGCATGATCTATCTGCAGTTTTGGATCATTGCACCCACGCATTGTTGTTGGGAAATGGGCGCGCGCGCGTGGGAAAAGTTGCCGATGTGCTGACCCCTGACAACTTAGTGGCCCAAGGGTATATGTCATCGTCACAGGCATCTTGGATGTTTAGAAACACCCAGTCTAAGGATGTCCAGCAGTGATTGATCTGATCTTTGAAATGTTTAGCTATGCTTTTATGCGTCGGGCATTTGTCGTCACAACTGTTTTATCGATGTCCGTGGCACCCGTAGGTGCGTTTCTAGTTCTTAGACGCCTATCATTGGCCGGTGAAGCGATGGCGCACGCAATAACGCCCGGTGTGGTCATTGGATTTGTCACCGCAGGCCTATCCGTCATGTCATTATTATTGGGTGGATTAATCGCAGGCATTGGTGTTGCCATCCTTACTGCTTATTTGGCCCGCAACACTATCTTAAGAAGCGATGCGAGCTTGGCCTCCCTCTATCTAATCGCTCTCGCCATCGGTATTTTTATTCTATCGGCGGCAGGTTCAGCAGTTCCATTAAAAAGTTTCCTCTTCGGCTCAATTTTAGGTGTGGATGATGAATCGTTGATTTTGGTCGGCGGTGTTGCAACCGTTACTTTAATCACATTCGCACTGATCCTGCGCCCCTTGATCATGAGCACATGCGATCCAGTATTTTTTGAATCTCAATTCAAAAAGCCTTGGATTGTGGATCAGGGCTTTATGTTTCTGCTCGTGCTAAACCTTTTGGCCGCGTTTAAAACACTTGGAACATTAATGGCTGTTGGGTTGATGATTTTACCAGCAACCGCTGCGCGCTACTGGTCTGGTACCATTTCTATGCAACTAGGGCTGGGGTTTGCATTCTCATTATTCAGCTGTTGGTTTGGATTAATACTTTCTTACCTACTGCCCGAAACACCGTCTGGGCCCGCAATTGTTCTAGTCGCGGGATGCATCTTTGCTGTGTCTGCGTTTTTTGGCCCCCTTGGGTTACGCAGACGCTCAAACCCGTCGAAAATGACCTAATTCGGAGATATTCATGAAACAAACGACACGATTGTTAAGTGCAGTAACCGCGTTATCAATGGCGCTGTTTGCAACGTCATCATTTGCCACTGAGCGTTTGAAAATCGTCGCCAGCTTTTCAATCCTTGGGGACATGGTTCAAAACGTGATTGGAGATCATGCAGACCTTACAACGATCGTTGGACCAGATGCGGATGCACATGTGTATCAACCCTCTGTTGCGGATGCACGTGCAGTTGCGGACGCAGATGTGATTTTTGTAAACGGAATGGGTTTTGAAACCTGGTCGGACACATTAATTGCCGAATCTGGCACTCTTGCGTCGATCCATGCTGCAACAATCGGTATAACACCTGTTGAAGTCGAAGGCGAAATTGATCCACATGCATGGAATTCGCTGCTCAATGGTATTGTTTATGTGAATAATATTGCAGCCGTTTTGTCGGCAAAAATGCCTGCACATGCGGATGCGATAGAACAAAACCGCGCGGCCTACGTTGAACAGTTACGAGCGCTTGATGCCTCAACCAAAGAAACCCTTGCAACCCTGCCACTGGAAAAACGGACGGTTGTTACAGCACATGATGCCTTTGGGTATCTTGCACATGCCTATGATATGACATTTTTGGCTCCTATTGGCGTCGATACCGAAGCCGAACCGAGCGCCAAAGAATTGGCGATATTGATTGAGCAACTGAAGTCTGACGGCGCTGCGGCACTTTTTGTTGAAAATATCACCAGCCCTGCATTGGTCCAGCAAATCGCCGATGAAACCGGACTGTCTATCGGTGGACGCCTGTTTTCGGATGCCCTATCTGAACGCGGAGGACCGGCAACCAGTTATTTGGCGATGTTTGAACACAACCTAAACACCCTGCTGACTGCATTAGATGGTAAGTGATCCAACCAGATGATATGCGCCTATTAGTTTCCAAAATATAGGCGCAAAATTCATGATAAAAGTCGTTCTTTTCGAACCAGAAATTCCATTTAACACTGGCGCGATCGGTAGAACCTGTGTTGCGCTTGACCTGGAGTTGATCCTAATCAAACCATACGGGTTTTCATTAGACGATAAATCAGTTGCAAGATCAGGCACGCGATATTGGCAACTCGTTCAATTAAGCGAATATGAAAGTTGGGAACATTTTATCGAACAACGTAATCCAAAACGTGACGAGCTATTTTTGTTCGAGGAGGATGCAGAACATAGCTTTTACACGCCTGATTATCCTGAAAACGCCTATCTGGTTTTCGGCAAGGAATCCGCTGGTTTGCCGATGGAGTTACGCACTCAAATGCGCGATAGGATGTTTCATGTTCCAATGCGAAATAGCCAGGTGAAATCACTTAACCTTTCAAACGTTACGACTGCCGTCATTTACCAAGCACTGCGCAGTTCTTATGTTTGAGCTGCTTTTGCATAAATTTCTTGACTATGCAGCGATCTGCACCAACGTTTTGACAGAAAGCAACAATTAGGTCGTGACATGTCTAAACATTTTATATTTGCACTCGCTCTTACCGCAGCGCCGGTTCTGGCCGACGCAGAATTTAGCTCAATCAATCTGGCGGGCACAGTCGTTGCAAATAATAAGACTGGCTTATCATATGAGGCGCGGGGATGTATCACGGATCTCTCCAGCGACGCTGTGAAGTCTGGTACCGCCACGGCTGGACAAGTATTGATACAATTAGATGATCGCGCTGCAAATCTAGCTCATAAAACAGCGCAGGTTCGGCTGAACGATCTTGAAGCTGCGGTGAGCGAACGTGCATTTGCAATCACTGTTGCGAACGCAGACGTTGCACGCGTCACTGAGGAACAAGATTTCGTAAACCGCGAATATGAACGCACTCGCGTATTGTTCCAACGTGGTTTGGTCAACGAAACCACGTTGGACACGGCCGAGCGGCGGAAATTGGACGCAACATTTGTTGTTCAGCGCGCAGAAGAGGCCCTGGAACGAGCAAAAGCCGCAAAAGGGCGTGCTGAAATCGCACTTGAGATCGGTCAGTTGGAATTACAGGCACGCGAGTTGGACCTTGAGGCACTCACGCTTCGGGCGCCATTTGATGGGGTACTATTGAACTTTAATCCCAACATTGGTGATTGCGTTGCCCAAGGTGGTCAGGCGGCCGAGATTTACGATCCAACCGAAAAAAGTGTTGAGACGTTTGTTTACGTGGATCAACTAGTTGACGCTGGACGCGTCGGTGTTGTTGCGGGAAACCCTGTGCAAGTTGTGCGTACAAATGGCCAAGTCTGCGAAGGTGTCTTTTCTCTGATCGAAACAGAGGCGAACTTGGAATCGCAAAACGTAAAAGCCAAAATTGAATTGGCCCAAACCTGTGCACCAGATCTATTTTTAAACGAAGCTGTGGGCATCCAAACATTAAGGAACTAAACCATTTTTAAATGCGAAGAGTCAGATTAATAAGTGCACCAAATTGCATCCAGCTTGAATTTTGTCTGGCTTCTCGATATTCCGAACATTAAGCAGATGGGCAATTTGGCAGCGTTGTGGATATAATTGTAATAAACCTTGATGACAGCACGGACAGGTTGAACAGCATCGGCGGGATGCTAAACCGCGACTGCGTAAACTGACGAAAGTTATCGGCAGTAGATGGACGGTATGCAATGCCACAGGGAACGTATAATTACGATCCTCGCATCGCAACAATCCGCCACGATCGACCAATGAGCAGCGGAGAAATTGGCTGCTTTCTGTCACACGTGAAAGCATTAGAACTCTTTCTGGACGGCACAGAAAAACATGCGATCATCCTTGAAGATGATGCAGACCTACCAGAGTGTGTCATTGCCAAAATTGTCGCAATAGCGCAGCGCCTTGATACAGAATTTCCTGAAAACTGGGACAGCTTCAACTTCAGCGCAGCAACAAAGTGCTATCAATATCCAGTATTTTCAGAACAGGACACAAAAATCCTTAGGTTTACCTACATGCCTTGTGGCTTACCAGGGCAATTGTGGAGCAGAACTGGCGCAATAGCATATTTGAACAGTAGGTTTGCAAAATATGTAATGGGCCCTGTGGACCGTGAAATGCGGTCACATTTTGCGCGCCGCGGCCGATCGTTCATTCCAGACAAACCGTTGACATCGCGCGTAAATTTCAAAAGCGATATAGATGCAAGCGAAGATCGTTGGCTGACATCTGGTAAACCTCTAAAAACTTCAATCCGATGCAAAGTAATGCGTCATTTTCCAGACTATTTAAACGCCACCATC
>CBFHNF010000018.1:0-47527 GCA_965657135.1 uncultured Paracoccaceae bacterium | reverse complement strand
CATGTTCAAAAGTTTTTTCCCGCCGAGGCAAATGGCGGCGCACCTGCATTGAAGGCAATCGGCGCTCCCCTTCCCCAAGTAAAATTTTGCCCAACCGGCGGCGTATCTCCACAAAACGCATCAACCTATCTGAGCTTATCTAACACACTTTGCGTCGGTGGGAGTTGGGTTGCGCCACAAAATTTGATCGCCGCCAAAGATTGGAAAGCAATTGAAAGGCTTGCAGCGGAAGCAGCAGCGCTTCCTCGATAAATGATGATGCCCCTGCATTTGGCAATTGCCAAAGCAGGGTGCATCACGTGTCGCGTTTATGATCCTTGGAGTAAACATAACCATCATCTCTTCCAAGGCTTAACATTTTGTTAATTTAGATCACTGCTTGGCCTATTTCTGCTTCGCCAGCCGCCGCGCCGTTTTGGTGCCGAGATTGAGGCCAAACCTTCGGTTAAAACCTCGCTCATGGGATGGTCATCCACGCCATGACGAGCAAGCAATGTCTGAATGAATAAATTTTGATCTCCATCCATGGGGATACTCAACGCCCAATCCAAAAAAATCGTGCGGCATTCACTTTTTGTAATCCCATCGATGCGATAGGCTTCGAAGATCAAACCTTTCGGGTCAAATTCATCCCCTTTCATCGACATCCTCCTGTGGCTCTGGTAGCACGGCTTCGATTATTGAACGCGCAGTCTCTTGGCGCAACCTAGTCTTGTTTTGCACTGCGTCTAGCGTTTCTAACTTGCTAAGACTTTTGATAAAGTTTTGCCCGCCATCGCCGACAATTTCAGGATCAAATGCGCCCTCGCTCAGTAACTTACTACCCAACTGTAGCGCCCAGAAATATTCATACACCGACAACAGGTCATCGACTTGGGATTTTGAAATGATATTCAACGAATTCAATCCCGCGATCCCAGCAGCGACAGTTTGATCCGATGTACCGCAAAGAAGCGTTCCCATTTGTGACAACAGTTCGATATCCTGCAAGCGACCAGGCCCTATCTTAAAATCCCACTCACTGCGATCTGATTTGGCAGAAAAAATACGATTGCGCATTTTGGCCAGTGCTGGAGATACTGTTTCAAAACTGCGGATTTTTGCAAATGACGTGCGAAAGGCATTAATATCATCGCACAAATCAGCGGGTCCGACGATGGCTGCAGCACGGGTCAAAGCGAGGTGTTCCCAGACCCATGCTTCATTACGTTGATAATCCTGAAACGCCTGCCATGATGTGGCAACCGGTCCCTTATTCCCCGAAGGACGCAAGCGCATATCCATTTCATACAAGCGGCCTTCAGACATGGGTGCTGTCACCGCAGTTATCAAAGCCTGTGTCAGACGCGCGTAGTATGTCCTAGAAGGAAGCGGCCTGCGCCCCTCTGATGCCTCGATCCCATCGGCATCATAGATAACTATGACATCTAAATCCGAGTGCGCATGTAAACGCCCCGCGCCCAGCGACCCCATACCTAAAACCACAGCGCCACGTCCAGGTAAACCACCATGTTTGCGTGCAAATTCGGCGCATACACTGGGCCAAATCCCCCCAAGTGTGGCGCGCGCCAAATCGGCGTATTCCCGTCCGGCCTGCACGGTGTCTGTCAATCCACGCAACAGATGAACACCGATGCGAAAATGCCATTCTTTACTCCAACGACGCGACACATCCAGTTGTCGTTCATAATCGGTTTCTTGGGCCAAGCGGTTGATCAATTGCGCACGCAGCGCGTCTTCGCCGGGCCAATCGTCCCAAAAACTCCCCCCGATCACGGCATCCAACACCTGAACATTTTGGGATAAATACTCGGATAGGCTCGGCGCGGTCCCAAGGATATCAATCAATAAATCAATCATTTGCGGATTTGCACGGAACAGCGAAAACAATTGAACACCAGCCGGTAATTTCGATAGAAATCGATCAAATGAAACCAATGCCTGATCGGGAAACGAGGCCGCGCGCAAACGCGTCATAAGTACTGGGCGCAATTCTTGAAATAGCGCGTAGGCCCGTTCACTGCGCAGGGCAGGATAACTGGGCCAGCTTTGGGTAATGTTTTGTTCGTCTAAGGTTTCAAAGTCGTCTGACGAATCCGGTGTGTCCGCGTTTGCAAAAAATCCTTCTGTCAGCTCGTGTACTTTTTCAAAACGGCTTTGTAGGTCTTTTTTCAGTTCGCCTGCAGTTGTATTCATCATCGCCGCCAACCGATCAAATCCAGCATCCGTTGTTGGTAAATCATGGGTTTGTGCGTCGTTTATCATTTGTAAACGATGTTCAACGCTGCGATGATCAAGGTAGTATTTATACAGTGCATCAGACAATTGCGGCGACACCCACCCTTTTTTCGCTAAATGGCTCAGACCCGCTTTTGTGCCGCGAACGCGTAAATCAGGATCACGCCCACCCGCAATCAGTTGTTGCGTTTGAGTGAAAAATTCGATTTCGCGGATCCCACCGATCCCCAATTTCACATTGTGTCCAAAAATTGAGGTGATGCGCGATTGTCCCATTTTTTCCCGATAGCCCAACCGCATTGCATGCGCGTCCTGAATGGCCGCAAAATCCAGGTGTTTTCGCCACACGAACGGACGCATTGATTTCAAGAACGCCTCGCCTGCCGCGTGATCACCTGCGCAAACGCGCGCTTTGATAAATGCGGCACGCTCCCACGTGCGCCCCAAGCTTTCATAATATCTCTCTGCAGCCTCGACCCCCATACATACCGGTGTGACGGCAGGATCAGGGCGCAGACGCAAATCCGTGCGAAACACATAACCCTCACTCGTAATGTCGTTGAGCAGTGCCGTCGCAACACGGGTGGCCTTAATCAAGGCGGCACGAGCCTCAAAAAAATCATCGACCGGGAAACGTGTCTCATCAAAAAAACAAATTAAATCGATATCCGAGGAATAATTCAGCTCTTGCGCGCCCATTTTCCCCATCGCCAATACAAATAAACCCGTATCGGCCGGATCAGCGTCACGCGGCAGACCTGGTAATTTACCTCTTGTGAGTTGCTGAGATATCGCAAAATGAAACGCGGCTTGTACAGCGCGATCCGCAAAATCAGTCAGCGTTCTGCACACATGTTCAACCTGCCAAACCCCCGTCAAATCGCACAACCCCGTCCACACCGCCACACGACGTTTGGCAACACGCAGAGAAGAGCCCAGCTCAATGGTTGAATCGATTTCAATCGGCGCGTTCCATACACCTTTTTCTAACCAGTGCAGTAGCCATTCTCGCTCTTGGCGCATAACGCCCGCAAGAAAGGGACTTACACTGGCTACCGCGCCCAAAGCGTGGCTTAGCTTGGGCGGCAGGTTCGAAAATTCAGCGATCATATCCGAATATATTTGATGATCATATACATCCGGGCATTGTGTCATTGCGTCGGTAAATTGCATCATTGTCTTTCGCATAAAATTCAGCACGGTTGATCCCAGAATGAGCAAAAGTCAACGAGGTGTCAAAGCAACTCTGGCGCGAATTGCACTTCTAAGCGACAAACAACGATCGAAAAACAGGCGTGTTCTAATTCTGACACACGACAGAGATCGCGTTGCAACACATTAGCAGACTATTTATCCGAAAATTGATCTAGAGGTCGCCGTGGTTTTTTATTATTTTTAACTTAAATTTACAAGTTTTCACAGTAAGTATCTGTTTTTATTTCTTAAATATATCTAATGTAATAACCTTTAACATTTTCCCTTGAAAGGCGAGTTGATCCTCCCCATCTGTTATAATGTGAAAGGGCTTCACATTAATATTAACGGAGAAAAAAATGACTTCTGCCTCTGACTATACTGTCGAGTATTCACGACCTTCTTGGTTTGAACGCTCTGAAACATGGCTTGACCGAAAAGGGAAAGGCGCATGGGTTGCCGCCATGGTTTTGGGGTTCATTTTCTTTTGGCCAGTTGGCCTTGCACTTCTTGCATACATCATTTGGAGTAAAAAAATGTTTGGAAAATCACGTTGTTGTTCACGTTCAACACATTTCAAAGCCATGCGCCCAACCGGAAATCAAGCGTTTGACGCCTATAAAAACGACACGCTAACCCGTTTGGCCAGTGAGCAAGAAGAGTTTCTAGCCTTCCTTGATCGTTTACGCAAAGCCAAAGATCGCGCTGAATTTGACGACTTTTTGAAAGAGCGTGACACGGTGACAAAAACGGACGAAAAAGAACAAGCATAAACCACTCGTGGTCCCAGGAATGGGACCACCTTATTTCTAATCAGGTTCAAGGACATGCGTATACCCTATCCCCAATCTCATCCCGAATTTTACGAAAGCGTAACCACCAAACGATTCTTTGCATGGTTGATCGACAGTATCATCGTGCTGGCAATTTTGATCATTACGTCACCATTTACTTTATTTGTTTCCTTATTTTTGTTCCCATTTTTCTATGCTGTGATTGATTTCATTTATCGCACGGCGACCATTTCAATGGGATCTGCAACTTTGGGGATGCGTTTGATGGCGATTGAATTGCGTCATGAAACAGGATACCGTGTAGATTTCATCACATCAATTTTCCACACTGTTGGCTTATATGTGTCTTATGCCTTTGTTGTGGTGCAACTACTCTCAATCGGCATGATGGTGATGCGTGATGATCGCAAAAGCCTAACAGATTTGGTTATCGGAACCGTAATGGTCAATCGCACACACATTTTATACTAATGTGGTTGAGCCAATGATTCAGGCGCATTGCCAAGTGAAAGAAGTATTGTTACCCTCTTGGCATGCGCCATACATTGCCCATAGCACCGCAGTTCTATGTAACCGCACCCCAACCCTGCCCTTATCTTGAGGGTCGGCATGAACGTAAACTATTCACCGCGCTACATGGTGACCGGGCCCAAGATTTAAACGATACCTTATCGAAACAAGGCTTTAGAAGGTCTCAAAACGTGCTATATCGACCGTCCTGCGTCGAATGCGCCGCGTGTATGTCTGCACGCATCGACGTATCCAAATTCAAAATGTCAAAGTCGCAAAAAAGGGTTTCAAAGAAAAACATCACCCTGAGCCGCCGCACAAATTCACCCTGGGCCACGGAAGAACAGTACGATTTATTTCACACTTACCTTGCAACACGCCATGCAGATGGCGGTATGGCAGATATGGATGTGTTTGAATTTGCAGCCATGATCGAAGAAACCCCAATTCGCACGCGCGTTATCGAATACGAACAAGACAACACGCTGAAAGCAGTCAGCCTAACGGATGTACTGGATGATGGATTGTCGATGGTATATTCCTTTTTTGACCCAGATTTGTCGCATCGTTCGATCGGAACATACCTTGTTCTTGATCATATCCTGATGGCGCAGGAATTGAACCTGCCCTATGTGTATTTGGGGTATTGGGTGCCAGGCAGCCCCAAGATGGGTTATAAGGCACGCTTTTCTGGTTTAGAAATATATCGCGACCGTCAATGGACACCTTTGGCGGACTGCGAAAATATCTCATCTAAGTTGCATCCGTTGAACACAGCGCCAATTGCAGAACAGGTCGCCAACCTATCATTGCCGGGAAGTAACCCACTTGGTGACTAGGGTCACGCTGCACCTCTGGACGCGGCGACAATAATACCCTATATGTTTTGTCAGGAAATAGGACGAAACACAGACATGACACATCCAAGTCCCCCGTTTGAGGGCACACCACTGATTGAACCGTCGACAACTGATCATCCACTATATGATGCAGTGGTCGAGGCATGTCGCACGGTATACGACCCAGAAATTCCAGTGAATATTTATGATTTGGGCTTGGTCTATACAATTGATATTAATACTGAAAATGACGTTCGATTGATTATGACATTGACCGCCCCTGGCTGTCCAGTGGCAGGTGAAATGCCGGGTTGGTTGAATGATGCAATCGAACCTGTTGCGGGTGTGAAATCAGTTGAAGTGGAATTAACATGGGACCCACCCTGGGGCATGGACATGATGTCAGATGAAGCGCGTTTAGAACTAGGATTCATGTAATGTTTGGCATTCCTGGAAATCCACCTGTGACGCTTACCCCATCAGCGGTGGGCCATATCCAAAAGCTGATGGATAAGGATGGGCATTGGGGCCTAAAACTCGGTGTCAAAAAGGGCGGCTGCGCCGGTATGGAATATACTTTGGATTATGTAGATGGTCCGGATACCCATGATGAAGTCGTGGAACAAGATGGTGTGCGGGTTATCATTGCGCCGATGGCGCAAATGTTTTTGTTCGGCACTCAAATAGATTACGAAACAAGCCTATTGGAATCTGGGTTCAAGTTTAAAAACCCAAATGTTGTCGAAGCCTGCGGCTGCGGTGAATCCATCAAATTTGAAGGCATGTAATCACTTTTTTAAGTGAAGATAGGTTTCCTCAAATCGTTTCTTTAAATGATCACCAGCTTTGATATGATCTGTTGACCCCAAGGGGGCAACGTTCGTGTCATAGTTGGGATTGAAAAACAACGGCACTGAAATCCGCTCTTGATCGCTGCCACGCACACGATGCGGTGTCGCGCGCACAACGCCATCGGTCCACATTTGCAGCATTTCACCAAAATTGATGATAAATTCACCTTTTTCGGCCTGAACGTTCACCCAATCACCATTTGGAGATTGCACTTCTAAACCATTCACGCCGTCTGTTGCCAGGAACGTCACGCAACCATAATCCGTATGCGCGGCGATGCCAAAATC
The DNA here is from genome assembly GCA_965657135.1 of uncultured Paracoccaceae bacterium. Lineage (GTDB taxonomy): Bacteria > Pseudomonadota > Alphaproteobacteria > Rhodobacterales > Rhodobacteraceae > HIMB11. The sequence goes on along the minus strand of CBFHNF010000018.1, from coordinate 40,813 downwards.
TTTGTCGCCTGCCCAGTCTGGCCGTGCCGGATAATAATTCCCGCGCAACAACGCCATGGGGTGCGAAAATTTATCACTAAAATAATCTTGGTCCAACCCCAACGCACTTGCAATCGCATGTAATACCTCCATCGCCACATGTAGGGCTGCATCGTAATAGCCTCGAATAACCTCCTCAAAATTTGGCGGATTCTTTGGCTATTGATTTGGGGCATAAAAGGGATAATTCGCGTAATTATGATCGATAGGCGGAACATACCCACTATCAAACACCTCTTTATAATCTGGGTTTGCATTCGGATCGATCTGTTCACTCCCCGAGGCACCCCATCCGCGGTTCGATCCAGTTTTTGCCATGCTGACACGCGATTTTTCATCCGTATCTAACAAAAAGAATCGCCGATACGTTTCAATGACATGCGCGACACTCTCAACCGACAAACCCGCGTTATGCACAATTAGAAATCCATGTTTCGAAATGCCAGAAATCAAAGCATCAACAGCGGTTGGATGTTTGGCATTCAGTGCCTGCAAATCAATCTTGGGGATCATAAACACTCTCTTGCATCCGTGTATCGGAATGGGCCATACCTAGTAAGATATGAGAAGACAAGGTTTAGGTCAGCCAAGGAGATCGTGATGCAAAAAATTGCTGCAGGAAACTGGAAAATGCATGGGCTCCAGCCGGATCTAGCTGAATTGCACACGATAGCCAACAGTGTAACACCCGAGGACCCCACTGTCGTTTTATGCCCACCTGCACATCTCTTAATCACTGCAAATGAAATGCGGGGGCCCATCAAAATTGGTGCACAGGATTGTCATACGGCTAAATCAGGCGCCCATACTGGCGATATTTCAGCAGATCAAATTGCAGGCACTGGTGCGGTGTATACGATTATCGGTCATTCGGAACGCAGAACAGATCATGCAGAAACCGATCAGATCGTTCACAACAAGGCGATGGCAGCACATCATGCGCATCTGACGGCAATCATATGTATCGGCGAAACTCTAGCGGAGCGAGATGCCGACAAAACACTTGAGATTCTTGAAACGCAACTTGCGGGCTCAGTCCCCGATGGCGCGACATCGGACAACACGGTCATCGCTTATGAACCCGTCTGGGCCATTGGAACGGGGTTGGTGCCAACCCTAGAACAAATTGCACAGGCGCATCACTTTATACGTATGACATTGGTTGAACGATTTGGTGACGATGCTCAAAACTTCAGCCTGCTATACGGTGGATCTGTCAAAGGATCGAACGCAAGTGATATTTTTTCGGTTGCAAATGTTGATGGCGCCTTGGTTGGTGGTGCAAGCCTGAAAGCCGCAGATTTCATCCCCATCATCAAAGCCTTGGCGCAGGCATAAGCAAGCGTAATAAGGGGTGGTTCAGCTGTGAAAAAAATTCAAATATCACCTACTGATCCTGTATTTGTGCAAAACCCATATCAAATTTACAGCCAGATCCAGAAAAAAGTTGTCTACTGGTCCGAGTATGAAATGCCGGCCATTTTTTCCTATGCCGAAATAGATAGTTTGTTTCGTAACAAATATTTAGGTCGTGAAATCAAACATTCACGTCAAGTCCCGATCCCGGATCACTTACAACCATTTTACGATATTGAAGCACATTCGATGCTAGAGCTGGAACCACCCAGGCACACGCATTTGCGCAAAATGGTTTTACATGCATTCACATCGCGACGAATTGCAACACTGGGTCCTGAAATTACGGCGCTGTGTCACTCTTTGATCGATGATTTTCCCAGTGAACCCTTTGACATTTTATCAACCTTTGCAACGCAGGTGCCTGTCATCGTTATCGCGCGGTTGCTGGGTGTCCCAGAAAGCATGACGCCCGATTTGCTGCGCTGGTCCAACGATATGGTGATGATGTACCAAGCACGCCGCACGCGCGAATTAGAGGAGCGTGCAGTAGCATCGACGATCGAGTTTTCAACTTTTATGGGCCAATATATAGAAAAACGTCGCGCCCAGCCCGCCGACGATTTAATTTCTCATCTGATCGCAGCCGAAGAAGATGGCGCGCGCCTAACGCGCCAAGAAGTGATAACAACCTGTATTCTATTGTTGAACGCTGGCCACGAGGCGACCGTGCATACGCTTGGCAACGGAATCAAAGCGATTATTGAGCACGGCACAAACCCTGAATGGTTTGCACAAAGCACAATCGCAGGAACGGTTGAGGAAATTTTGCGTTACGATCCCCCGCTGCATATGTTCACACGCTACGTCTACAATACGGTTAATGTGGCTGAACACACGCTTAACCCAGGAGCTCAGATCGCATTGATGATTGGCGCATCAGGGCGCGACCCGAAACGCTGGGACAGTCCTGAAACGTTTGATCCAATGCGCGTGGTGCAAAAAAACCACGCATTTGGATCGGGCATTCATTTTTGCTTGGGCGCTCCGCTTGCGCGGATGGAAATGCAAATTGCACTGCAAGCTCTTTTCCAACGTCACCCAAATTTGCGTATCACCTCACACCCGAAATACGCAAACTTGTATCATTTTCATGGGCTAGAGGCGCTGTGGGTTCAAACCTAAAGCGGTAGTTGTGTGGTACTTTTGATTTCTTCCATAGATAAAAGTGCGGTAACATTATGCACCTTCACCTCAGAAATCAGGGCTTGATAAAATCGATCATAGGCCCGAGCATTTTTCACCCGAACCTTTAAGATGTAATCAATATCACCCGCAAGACGATGTGCCTCTTGCACTTCTGGTCGATCATTCAATGCCCGCAAAAACGCGGCCTGCCAACTGGCCTCATGTTCACTGGTTCTGATCAGAACAAAAAAACAAGCCTCAAATCCTAAGGCTTCGGCATCCAATAGTGTCGTGCTTTGTTTGATGATACCCGCATCGCGCATTTTGCGAATACGGTTCCAAACAGGCGTTTTAGAACTGTTGGCCTTTTTGGCGATTTCCTCAAGGGATTGGTTGGCATCGCTCTGCAGCTCAACCAAAATTTTTCGATCTGTATCATCCAAACGCAACATTGCCTAAGCACCTACCTTTATTGATTTACTTCAGATTCGCACTCATACAGAACACAATCCCAAAATGCACTCTCTTCGTATATTTTTTTAGGATTTTTTCCCAAATTGCTGTTTAATCCAGCAGAAATGGACGACAGTATTGTACCACATGTCAAAGGCGCACAACCGGTTTCAAGCCGTTCCACCTCTCAGTGTCAGTCAGCCACGGTTTTATAATATCACCTAGCCAATTGTGACAAAAACGCTTAAAAGAAATGTGACAATTAAACATGACAGAGTAGAGCCCAGTGACAACCGCGACAGTAGCAAAAGTTCCAACCCTTCCCGATGCACAAACAGTATTGGATGTTAAGCATTGGACAGATCGCCTATTTTCATTTCGTGTCAGCCGACCGCAATCGCTTAGGTTTAGATCGGGCGAATTCGTGATGATCGGCTTATTGAAAGAAGATGGGAAGCCTCTGCTGCGGGCTTATTCAATCGCATCCCCTGCTTGGGATGATGAATTAGAATTCTATTCGATCAAGGTGCAAGACGGACCACTAACCAGTCGTTTGCAACACATCAAGGCAGGCGATCAAATCATACTACGACCCAAACCAGTTGGAACATTGGTACACGATGCGCTACTACCCGGTAAGCGTCTTTGGTTTTTTGCAACCGGAACAGGAATCGCGCCGTTTGCATCCCTTATTCGGGAACCGCAAACCTACGAAGATTATGACCAAATTATCCTAACCCATACCTGTCGTGACGTGGCAGAGCTTGAATACGGGCGCCAATTGGTAGAACAGGTAAAATCAGATGAATTGATGTCAGAGTTGGTTGGTGCCGAAAATTTGGAAAAGTTAGTTTATTATCCCACCACAACACGCCAAGCCAGTCCCAAAATGGGTCGCATTACCACACTAATCAATGATGGGACGTTATTTGGCGACTTAGGTGTCAGCGATTTTGGACCACAAAAAGATCGCGCAATGGTATGTGGATCAATTGGGCTGAATACTGACATTAAGGAAATTTTAGAACGCCATGGACTGCGTGAAGGTGCAAACTCAGAACCAGCGGAATATGTCGTTGAAAAGGCCTTTGTCGGTTGATCACAGGTAAAACCGTGACAGAACTGTCAATATGGCAGAAAAAGCACCCCACAGATCCGGCTTTTCTACTATTAGCGCTTGAATAAAAGGGGCTATGTGGTTACGTTGCCCACGCAATTTTGATTGAACAAGGAACAAAACAATAGCCCGTAAGCCTCACAACGCGCCACCCTCGCGCGAAACTGGTCCCCGCGTAAATGAACGGATCAAAGCACTCGAAATTCGCCTTATCGGCGCTGACGGCGAAAATGTCGGTGTCGTTTCCCCAGCAAAAGCAATGGATATGGCCGATCAAGCCGGTTTGGATTTGGTAGAAATTTCGCCAAATGCATCGCCGCCCGTGTGTAAAATCATGGACTTCGGAAAATACAAATACGAACAGCAAAAACGCGAATCTGAGGCGCGCAAAAAGCAAAAGATCATTGAAGTCAAAGAAGTGAAATTCCGTCCAGGAACGGATACGCACGACTATGAAGTCAAGATGCGCTCTGTGCTTAAATTCCTTGAAAAAGGTGACAAAGTCAAAATAACGCTGCGTTTTCGTGGTCGGGAAATGGCGCACCAGGATTTGGGGCGCGAGTTGCTGCACCGCGTTGCCGACGACGTAAAGGAACATGGCAAAGTTGAGAACATGCCTAAAATGGAAGGCCGTCAAATGACCATGATGATCGGTCCACTGGCAGCCAAATAATCAAACTCGTTTCACATGATTTTGCGCGGCTCTTTTTGGGCCGCGTTCTATTTTGTACGTCCTTTTGGGCGACGGGGTTGCGGCCGGGTTGGGATTTCCTTTAACAGTCCACCAATCGCCATTTCAGCAAAATCAACATCTGTAATAGGGACACCGCAAACAATCCGAGATAACACCCAATCTGCGCCATTCAGCGCAGGTGAGCGTGCACAACCCGGCAGTCCAATTACTGGGCGCGACCCAATGTTTCCTAAAAACAATAAATTTCCGGGATCAACGGGCATTCCAAATCGGTCAACAGCGCCACCCGATTGTAAAACTGCACTCGGGGCAACATCTTCCCAATCTGAGGTTGCCGAACCAGACAAGATCAGAACCATATCCGCACATGATGCATTAATCGCATCAGCAATATCATTGATACAATGCGGGACAATTCGGATATTTTCCAAATGCACCTTTAGCGCATCTAATCTATCTATTATTGCTTGTTTCCCCTTGTCCCCCGCACCACCGTCAGTTTGCGATATGATTAGATCTGCGGTTTTCAATTGCGGCGTTAAGAGACGAATGGAATTGCGTGCAAGCGAACATGCCTGATCCAGTTTTGATTGAGGGACGCTATAGCTGATGATTTTGATCGTCGCGATTAAGCCACCCTCATTCATCTGATGAAGATCAGGGACTGTCGCCACCGAAATCATAGGATCAACAGAATTCGCAGCGACGAGACGTGCAGCATCCAATTTCACAACACCCGGGCCATTTGCAATAATGTTCACGCGTCCCGTGAACGGTTCGGTCAGGGAAACACCCATGCTGTTAGGTTCTGGACAAAGCGCGCTGGCAAACAGTTTTGCAGCATCGTTTTCTAAAATGTCACCAGGCTCAAGCTGTGCCGCAGTGATAAATGCGATGCCCGCGTCGCGCAATTCGTTTATTTCAGTCTCCCCTAAAATGACGCCTTTCCGAATGCGTCCTGAACGGGTTTTGTGCGAATGCGCCAGAATCGAACCATAGGCATCCGCTAATGACACTGGGCCAAATTTCATTTTGCGCCCCGCAATTGACCCAGCACTTCTGCCATAATCGACACTGCTATTTCTGCAGGTGTTGCTGCTCCTATATTTAAGCCTATGGGTCCGTGAATGCGCGTGATTTGATCCGTGCTGAACCCACGCGAACTTAGTCTCTCCACCCGCTTTGCATGGGTGCGAGAGGACCCCAAAGCCCCAATATAAAATAACCCTGATCGCAAACCTATCTCCAACGCGGGATCATCCAATTTTGGATCATGCGTAAGAAGCACCAACGCCGTTCGCGCATCCGCGCCTAGGTTTTCCAGCGCTTCATCCGGCCACTCATCCAAAATTGGCGTTTCAGGAAAGCGCGTGGCGGATCCAAAACTTTCGCGAGGGTCGATAAGATACGGGTCAAATCCTGCGATCCGGGCCATTGGCACCAGGGCCTGCGCGATATGCACTGCGCCAACGATAACCATTCGCAAGGGTGGATTGTGAATTGCGACAAAGGTTTCTTGATCTTCTTCAAAACCTGATCGATCCATTTGAAACCGCGCGTCGTATCCAGTTTCTGACAGATGACGCACGCCAGTGTTTGTATTTACCACATAGGCAACGGCGCGACGATTTTTGCGTGCTTCGACCAAGGTCTCTAACATGCGCACAGGCAGGACATTGCCCACGGGTTCAACCAGAATGCGGATCGTTCCACCGCAGGCTAACCCAACTGCAAAGGCATCACCATCACTGACCCCATACTCTAGGATCATGTGCGTCCCTTTTTCGAGCGCCTCGATCGCTTCTAAAACAACGGCACCCTCGACACATCCCCCTGAAACAGAGCCCTCCATTTCACCTGCACGATTGATCACCAATTGTCCCCCAACCCGACGCGGGGCAGACCCCCAAGTTTCGACAACTGTTGCCAGAACCGCACCTTTTCCCTCTTGGTGCCACCGCAGCGCTGTCTCGGGAATGTTTTCAAATCGCTCCATCATCAAATCCTTATTCATGCAGCAGCCCGCATTTCCGCCAACATTCGGGCAAGTTCGCCACGATCATCTGGGGCCGAAATTACTTGCGCCAAATCCTCTAGTGACGCAACAGAATGTGACGCCCGGAAACTATCAACATAAGGAAGCATCGCGGTAATTCCACCTGCACGCGGTGCAAATCCATCCCAACGCAGCAATGGGTTTAGCCAAATCAACCGTTTTGCGGATAACTGTAATCGTTGCATCTCGCGCGATAGATCAAATTCGTCGTCGCGGTCTAAACCGTCCGTGATCAACATAACAACCGCACCCTGCCCCGTAACACGGCGTGACCAATCACGGTTGAAATCATGTAGGCAGGCGGCAATGCGCGTGCCGCCTTCCCAATCTTGGGCCTCGCTTCCAGCAGCACTTAATGCTGCATCAACATCCTTGTTTTTTAAATGCCTGGAAATATTGGTCAGCCGCGTCCCAAAGGTAAAAGCGTGCACCTTGGCCCAACCCGCGCCTTTTTGATTAACCACCGCGTGCAGAAAATGCAGCACCATTCGACTGTATTGGCTCATCGATCCGGAAATGTCACACAGCACGATCAAGTTGGGCCATCTGATCCGTTGTTTTTTGAAACGCAGACCACCAAATTCACCCCCTTGCCGCATTGCGGCGCGTAGGGTTCGGGCGGGATCCACCTGTGCGATAAGATGGCTGGACTTTGTGCGCCGTGATGCGATTGGTTTCACGGGTAACGTTAATCGAGACAGCATGCGCTTTGCCGCGGCAATTTCCGATGTGCTCATCTGTTCGAAATCAAGCGTTTTCAATCGCTCTTTGGTAGATGCAGTAAAGGATGCATCGACTTCGACCATAGTTTCATCGTTTTCTTCATCTTCCTGTGGTTTTGGAACATCAGGCTGCAATCCATCAAGCAGAGCTTCAGCCGCGCGTTTTTCGGCAGCTTGCGCCCCACGTTCTTCTTGAACGCCGCGGACTGCGGGCAACATCATTGACATCATGTGTTCCAAATACCGAGGGTCGCGCCAATACAGACGGAAAATCTGTGCAAACACGGCACGATGTTCTGGCCGATTCACGAAACAGGCGTGTAGCGTCCAATAAAAATCCTGTTGATTTGTAAATCCAGCTGCCTTTACTGCATCAATCGCGTCGATAACGCGGCCAGGGCCTATTGGTAAACCAGCACGTCGCAAAGCGCGCCCAAAATGGATAATGTTTTGCGCAAGCTTTGGATTTTCAGGAAGTTCCAGAGGGACATATTCGGGCATTTATGCGGTGGCCTCGGCTAACCCTGCCTTGGCCTCGTCCAGAATACGTTTGGCCTCTGATCCTTGGATTTTTGCAATGTCATCTTGGTATTTTAGGACCGCACCCAAGGTATCGGAAATGACTTCTGGACTAAGCGCAACGACGTCTAAGGCCAACAAACATTTTGCCCAATCAATGCTTTCTGCAACGCCAGGCTTTTTGAACAAATCCTCTGTTCTGAGTGCTTGTACGAATGCTATGACTTCTTCGCTTAGGGCTTTAGCCACCTCAGGCGCGCGCGCGTTCAAAATACTGACTTCGCGTTCAAAGTTCGGATAATCAACCCAATGATATAGACACCGCCGTTTAAGAGCATCATGCACCTCACGCGTACGGTTCGAGGTCAAAATAACAATCGGGGGTTCGGGGGCCTTAATCGTTCCTAATTCTGGGATCGTCACCTGAAAATCCGACAATGCTTCGAGCAGGAATGCTTCAAACGGTTCATCCGTACGATCCAATTCATCAATCAGTAAAATGGGGGCACCGTTTTCGTCCGGTTGCATCGCCTCAAGTAAGGGTCGCTTGATCAGATATTGATCGCTGAATAACTCGGTTTGCAGCGCGTCTTTGTTGGATGCGCCAGCCGCCTCTGCTGTTCTAATCGCAATCATTTGCGCGGCAAAATTCCATTCATACACCGCAGAGGACGCATCTAGTCCCTCATAACATTGTAATCTGATCAACTTTCGTCCCAACACTGCTGCCATCGCCTTGGCAATTTCAGTCTTACCAACGCCGGCTTCCCCCTCTAAAAAAAGGGGGCGCCCCAGTTTCAGTGATAAGAATACTACTGTGGCAAGTGCGCGTGAACAGACATATCCCTGTTCTGATAATTTCACCTGAACATCATCGATCGAATTAAAATCGCTCATCTCTTCTCCTCGCTCCTGCTGGACCCATGCTGCATTTTGTTGTCTTGAGGTCAAGCAAAGAGGGTTCGTAAAATAGTCGTATAGGTGTCACAATATAGATTGAACTTTGATCAAACACAGCAATGAAATTGTCTGACCATCCAACATTGGAATTTTATAAACTGCAGCGTTCACGGCGTGAAGCTCTGCGTCATTTACGTTTCCTTCTTGGCGAAGCGCAGGCGCGGCCAGGCCCGTTGCTAACCAAATTTGTCTGTCATCATACCCTGCGTTTGCATCCAACAGCACCGAAATTCATTGCAGCGTTAAACCAAATAGAACAGGCCGCAGCGGAATAATTTCGTCAATCTGGACTAGAAACTAGCGGCTATTTTGTGTAACCGCAGATGCATGAGCACAACAATCACCCTTCCCCGCCCTGATGATTGGCATTTGCACCTACGCGATGGTGAAATGCTAACCGCTGTCCTACCCCATACAACTCGCCATTTTGATCGAGCGATCATTATGCCAAATTTGGTGCCACCGGTTGTGCGCTCGGATGATGCTCGTGCATATCGGGATAGAATTTTGGCCGCCATGCCGGCGGATGCGACATTCACGCCCCTCATGACGCTGTATCTGACCGAAGATACAGATCCAGACGATTTAGCGTCCGCCTATTCATCAGGACTGATCACTGCCGTAAAACTATACCCCGCGGGAGCGACGACGAATTCGGCCTCAGGTGTGCGCAATTTCGAAAAAGTCCGTCGCGTTTTGGACAAAATGGCCGAGATTGGATGCCCCCTATGCGTGCATGGTGAAGTAACGCATGACAGTGTCGACATTTTCGATCGCGAAGCCGCGTTTATAGACACCGTACTGGATCCCTTGCGCACCTCTATCCCAGACTTGCGTGTGATCATGGAACATATCACAACCAAAAACGGTGTCGATTATGCCCGTTCAGGTGGCGATAATTTGGCCGCAACGATCACAACCCATCACCTGATTATCAATCGTAATCACATTTTAGTTGGTGGCATCAAACCGCATTATTACTGCCTGCCTGTCGCAAAACGTGAAGAACACCGCCAAGCGTTAGTCGAGGCTGCGACCAGCGGTGATGCAGGCTTTTTCCTTGGGACAGACAGCGCGCCGCATTTAGATCATGACAAAGAGAGCGCGTGCGGATGTGCAGGATGTTTCACTGCGCCTAATACCATGTCACTTCTCGCGCATGTTTTTGACGAAAACCAAGCATTAGATAAATTGCAAGCCTTTGCCTGCGAAAACGGTCCTGCGTTTTATGGCCTGCCGATCAACAAAGGCACGCTCACTCTTACAAAGCATGATGCACCCGTTCAATATCCAACCAAAATCGACACGCAAAAGGGTCAATTAACCGTTTTTGACCCCGGCTTTGATGTTTATTGGTCTGCTGAATAAAAGGAAATTCCCATGATCCCAAGTTCCTATCCCGACACATCTGAAATCTCACGCCTGTCTGCGCGCATGTTGCTTGAAATCAAAGCCGTTCACTTTAATGCCGAGGATCCGTTCACACTGGCCTCTGGTCTACCCAGCCCCACATATGTGGACTGCCGCAAATTGATCAGCTATCCACGGATCCGATCGACCTTGATGGATTTCATGACAGTGACAGTTATGCGCAATGTAGGGCTTGAGGCCTTTGACAACATTGCAGGTGGGGAGACGGCGGGGATTCCATTTTCTGCACTGGTTGCCGAACGTATGGCTCTGCCAATGACATACGTTCGCAAAAAACCAAAGGGATATGGACGCAACGCCCGAATCGAAGGCGCGATGAGCGAAGGTCAACGCGTTTTGCTGGTCGAAGATCTCACAACCGACGGTGGGTCAAAACTTTCCTTTGTGGATGCCATTCGTGAAACAGGTGCAACCTGTGCGCATACAGCCGTAATTTTTTATTATGATATCTTTCCAGAGACGATCAAAACATTGTCAGATCACGGTGTTAGCTTGCATTATTTGTGCACATGGTGGGACGTGTTGGCCGAGGCAAAAGCCCAAAATGCCTATGATACGGGCACTTTAGCCGAGGTTGAGAAATTCCTAAATAACCCGCGTGAATGGCAAGACGCGCGAATGGGCAAAAACGGATAGCTTGCGTATATTTTGGCGGCCACATCCCCAGATGTTGCAGGATGCTAGCATTTCGCCACAAGATGTGCTAATCCACAGGTTATCCACAGGAATATACAATTTGCCCCGCGTCTCGGGGCAGATTACAACGCTCTTCACGACGCGAGGGAAGAGATGAATAAAGTAACTGAGATCAATCCAACAGGTGCAGAAATTCAGCTGCCCGAAACTATGCCTCATTCAATCGAGGCAGAGCAGCAGCTGCTCGGGGCGATCCTGACGAATAACGAAATTTATGATCGCGTAGCATCCATCATCAAATCGCAACATTTCTACGAACCCGTGCATGCTCGCATTTTTGAAGTCGCGGCCGCACGTATTACGAAGAACAATTTGGCATCGCCGGTGACGCTGGATGCATTTTTGTCGGATGATGTTGGCCTGCGCGAATTGGGTGGGTCCGCCTATCTTGCGCGGTTGGCTGGGGCAGCAATTGCTGGATTTGCGGTTCGCGATTACGCGCAGTTGATTTATGATTTAGCAATGCGGCGCGAATTGATCCGTGTCGGAGACGATATTTCAGCGCGCGCGCGTCGAGCGGATGTTGATCTTGATCCAAAAACCCAGATTGTTGAGGCGGAACAATCACTGTATGCCTTGGCAGAAGAAGGCCAATCAGATAGCGGTTTCAAATCTTTCTTGTCGGCAGTTACTGGTGCGGTGAATATGGCAAACCTTGCCTATCAACGCGAAGATGGACTGGCCGGCATTTCCACTGGGCTTATTGATTTGGACAAAAAAATGGGGGGGCTGCACCCCTCTGACCTCATCATTTTGGCAGGCCGTCCATCGATGGGTAAAACATCACTTGCAACCAATGTTGCGTTTAATATCGCGAAATCCTATCGGCGTGGTTTGAAGCCCAATGGAGAAGACGGAACGGTCGATGGTGGCGTTGTTGGGTTCTATTCCCTTGAGATGAGCGCAGAGCAACTTGCCGCGCGTATTTTATCAGAGGCCGCAGAAATTCCATCCGAGCAAATCCGCAAAGGCGATATGACCGAGGGCGAATTCCGCCAATTCGTTGATGCGGCAAAGTCGCTCGAGAGTTGTCCACTATATATTGATGATACCCCTGCATTGCCAATATCACAACTTGCTGCACGCGCCCGTCGTTTAAAACGGACACATGGTTTGGATGTTTTGATCATCGACTATTTGCAATTGGTGCGCCCTGCCACTGCCAAAGATAGCCGCGTGAACGAAGTTTCAGAAATCACCCAAGGTATGAAGGCGATTGCCAAAGAATTAAACATCCCCGTTATCGCCCTATCCCAGTTATCCCGTCAGGTGGAAAACCGCGATGATAAGCGCCCACAGCTGTCTGACTTGCGTGAATCGGGTTCGATTGAACAGGACGCGGATGTGGTCATGTTTGTGTTCCGCGAAGAGTATTATAAAGAGCGTGAAAAACCAGGTGATCACGATCTGGAAAAAATGGCGCAATGGCAACAAGAAATGGAGCGTTTGCATGGTCGCGCCGAAGTGATCATTGGTAAACAACGTCACGGCCCGATTGGAACAGTTGATTTGTCGTTTGAAGGCCGCTTTACAAAATTCGGCAACCTAGCCAAACCCTGGCAACAAGACAACGAATACTAATTCCTGCGCGACCCGTTCCCTTTTCACTAGGAAGTTATGTGCACTTGTGATCATCTTACATGCATTCAGTGTAGGGTATTTTTATGTCAAAATTTCATTTACGGATCGCCAATGTGCAGGACACCGAAATTGTTCGCGCAAAAATAGAGGCACTGTGTGCCTTTCATGATGATGACGCCAGCTTAGATCCTGCGTTTTTTCACAAAGTGCTAAGTGATCCCAAAACACAACTGCGTGTTATTCTAGCCCAAGATCAAGGACAGGTCATTGGACTAATGGCATATTACCCGATGTTCCGCCTACATAGCGCCTCAAGTGGTCTGCATTTGCACCAACTCTTTATCGATCACACGCATCGCGGACAGGGCTGCGCGCGTCAGTTTATGGATTATTTAATTCATGCCGCTGCAGAGTGTGGCGCAAGTTACATTTCCGTATCAGCCGATTTACAAAACGAACCGGCACATCAGGTATATCTATCCATGGGATTTAAACGTGTAGCATTGGGTGGTGCGTTTTTCGAATATCATCCAACACAGGACGCTTGAAAATGCGCACTTTACTGCACATATACAACCTATGATTGCATTTGGCAGTTAATTTTAGGATACTGCCACAAAGAGGAGGAATTTGATGAAGCTGGGCCCTGATCCAATAATCATCTAATCGACACGGTTTTTGCCGTCTCTATGCGTGTTTCCAACGCCACCATTCGTTCGCGCAGCGTAGTCATATCGACCAATTCTGGACGTTGATATCTAGCAAGGCCAAGGTCGTGATAGGCGTGTTCCAATCCCCGCAACAAATCCTTGCCACATAGCCATGCCTCTTCTGCCGTGTTGCGAATGAGAACAACAACCTTGAAGCGGCCAGATGCACTCAGCGTGCTATAGCTTTGGGCGTTTAATCCTTCTACCTGCATCTTGATTTTTTCCAGCAGTCCATAAAACTGAACGATCTGTGACATCAAATCATCTGATATCACATGCATTTCCGAAATGCGCCAACTGTAAAACCATGTATGTCGTGCATCCGTTATGTGCGGAATCAAATCTTCGCGTTCACTCATTGCCTTGCGCAGTACGGGCAGTGATGGACTTTTGGTTAGGAAAATTTCCATATCCGTGGTGTTAAAATCAATTTCTGCATAAATCGCACGCACCAAATTATCCTGTTTCAGAACTTTGGCATGCGCATTTCTTCGGTCTTCTATGAACCGCTGAATGTTCCAAATCCCAAATCCCAAAATCGCCGTAATCAGCGATAAGGTAAATTTATCAAATATCATTTTTGCATCCTTACCCCACAATATCATCGCGATTTGTATACGATTGCAACCGAGAATCCGCTTGACCTACGTCACAAGACTGTCAAAACGAAGGTATGAGTACCGCGACACTAAGTATTGATTTAGACGCCATTCGTGCCAACTGGCGCGCCCTGAACGAAAAGTCGGGCGGCGAAACTGGTGCCGTGGTCAAAGCGAACGCCTATGGCCTGGGCGCGGGGTTCGTTGCCAAGGCATTATTAAAAGAAGGCGTAAACACATTCTTTGTTGCGGTCGCCGAAGAAGGCGTTGTCGTTCGAAAATCAGTGGGTGCAAACCCGACCATTTTTGTTTTTGGTGGACACATGCAGGGCGACACGGAATTGATACGAGATTATCGCCTTACACCTCTGTTGAACTCCGTCGATCAACTGATACGTCATGTTGAAACACTGCACACCCACCCGTTCGGAATTCAACTGGATACAGGAATGAATAGATTGGGAATGGAGCCTGTTGAATGGCAGGCAGTGCGCGACCTTGCCCTACCGCTAAAGCCTAAATTGGTAATGTCACATTTGGCTTGTGCAGATGAACCTGGCCACGAAATGAATACAAATCAATTAGCTGCCTTTCATCAGATGACTGCTGATTTAGATATTCCGCGTTCGCTTTCTGCAACAGGTGGTATCTTATTGGGGGCTGAATATCACTTTGATCTGACGCGTCCGGGTGTGGGGATATATGGTGGGTTTCCCTTTGAACAAGCACGCACTGTTGCGAAAGTAAACATTCCAATCATCCAAATACGCGAAGTCGATGTTGGCGAAACGGTGGGCTATTCAAATACTTGGCGCGCCCCGACGCCACGGCGTATTGCAACGGTGTCGGCAGGATATGCCGATGGGATTATTCGTGCAATGGGTCATAAAACCGCGCTCTATGCAGGTGACGTGCCCTGTCCAATTGTCGGGCGCATTTCAATGGATTTGATTGGCGTTGATGTGACGCTTGTAACCAAGCCAATCGAAAGCCTTGAATTATTAAATGATCGTCAAACAATTGACGATCTGGCAGAAAACGCTGGAACAATAGGGTATGAAATTCTAACCTCTCTTGGCGGGCGCTATCAGCGCAGATATGTAGGGGATATGGGATGATAGGTGCACTTGCCGCACTAGGATCAGCGGTATTATCACTTTTAGCCAGCATTGGTCGCGTCGTGATATTCGCCGCACAAACGGTTAAACATCTCGTGCTACCTCCGTTTTACCCACGTGAATTTTTTCATGCCTTGGTTCAAATCGGATGGCTTTCGCTGCCAGTGGTCGGGTTAACCGCCTTTTTCACCGGTGGCGCACTTGCCTTGCAGATTTATGCAGGCGGCGCCCGATTTAGCGCCGAGGCGGTTGTGCCCAGCATTGTCGCCATTGGCATGGTGCGTGAATTGGGCCCAGTTCTGGGGGGCTTGATGGTGGCTGCACGTGTCGCCAGTTCAATCGCGGCAGAGATTGGGACAATGAAGGTCACAGAACAAATTGATGCATTGGTGACCCTTTCAACTGACCCAATGAAATACCTCACATTGCCGCGCGTATTGGCCGCCACCTTATCACTGCCCATCTTGGTCGCGGTTGGGGATGCCATCGGAATTTTTGGTGGGTATCTGGTGGGTGTGAATCGATTGGATTTCAACTCCGCCGCATACTTGAAAAACACCGTCGACTTCCTTGAAGTCGGTGATGTGATTTCTGGCATGGTGAAAGGCGCGGTCTTTGGCTTTATCGTCGCATTGATGGGATGTTATCATGGCATGCATTCAGGCCGAGGTGCTCAGGGCGTAGGACAGGCCACAAAATCAGCGGTAGTAGGGGCAAGTGTTCTGATACTGGCGGCTAACTACATCCTGACTGAGGTATTTTTTACATCATGATAGAGCTGCAAGATCTTCATAAATCCTTTGGTCAAAATCATGTTCTAACGGGCGTGGATTTGTCCATCGCGCGCGGTACATCCATGGTCATCATCGGTGGATCAGGAACAGGTAAATCCGTTCTATTGAAATCAATACTGGGCCTTATCACACCGGATCAGGGCAAAATTTTTGTAGATGGCCAAGATATCGTTCAAGCGGATCGAGATGCGTTTCTAGCCCGATTTGGAATGCTGTTCCAAGGGGGCGCCCTATTTGATAGCCTTCCAGTTTGGCAAAATATCGCATTTCGTTTGATGCGCGGATCACTTAAACGCCCCAAGGACGAAGCACGCGAGATAGCGATTGAAAAATTACGCCGCGTTGGATTAAGCCGCGAAGTCGCAGATCGCTATCCAGCAGAATTATCAGGTGGCATGCAAAAACGCGTCAGCCTTGCCCGCGCGATTGCCGCAGAACCAGAAATCATATTTTTTGACGAACCAACAACTGGTCTTGATCCAATCATGTCAGGCGTCATTAACGATTTAATCCGTGAAATCGTGGTTGAAATGGGGGCAACGGCAATGACGATCACGCATGACATGACATCAGTGCGCGCCATCGCGGACACTGTTGCGATGCTTCATGCAGGTGCCATACAATGGACAGGACCCGTTGGTGAGATGGATCACTCTGATGATCCCTACATTGATCAATTCATCAACGGTCGCGCAATTGGCCCGATCGAGGCCATAAGATGACACCTAATTTTTTCGAACCATCCATGAACGTATTGATCTTTTTGATGGCGAAAAAATTTATTTACCTTGAAACATTGCTGCTGCTTGCCAGTGTGAAAGTGTTGTGGCGCCCGGGCATAAGCCGCCTCTTGTCATTGATCACAGTGTCCATATGCCTTGCTGGGATCGCGGCACATTTCATTGTACCCTATTTCCAAATCTATCAACAACCCTGGGCGCATATCGCACAATTCCTGATCCGCACATGGGACGGTATGTTCACCCCGATGTTGGCATCTATTGTTTTCTTAAACACCATGATACAAAAACAGGGGCGCATGTTCGGTGTTGATGCGCTGCATTTATTTTTATTATTTGGAATGTTGACTTTATGGGCTTTGACACTCTGAAATACCTAAACCTTCTATTGTTGCTTCTTTACCCAGTGTCGTGGTTTGCCCCATTGATGAGCGCAGGGTTATTACCCCTTTTTGGCATGTCCGACATCACCATTCTCAGCGGCATACAAAGTCTGTGGTCAGATGATCCATTTTTATCAATCATCGTCGCCCTATTTGCTGTGATTTTGCCCATGGCCAAGACAATTGTAAAATCAGCAATTGATTTTGGATTTGCGGCCAAATCTTGGGGGACGACACTGGTGATCCTGTCGCGATTTGCGATGGCAGATGTATTTCTGATTGCCCTTTATATCACAGCGGCAAAGGTCATCGGCGTGGGCCGCGTCGACACGCAATGGGGTCTTTACTTATTTAGCTTTTGTGTTCTGCTGTCCGTGATAATTTCTGTGATACCTGCTTCTGACTTGTCACGCTCACCCCCATCTGGCAATAGATGAGCAATGGCAAAATCAAGCGCATCATATTCCTGTTCCGCATGTGGAAATGTCACGACAAAATGGTCTGGTCGTTGCGAAGCTTGTGGGGAATGGAATTCCATTGTCGAGGATAGCGGTCTGTCTGTCGGGCCCAAAAAAGGTTCGATTGGCGGGATGAAAGGCAGCGCAATCAAGCTGACTAATTTGGCCAGTCACGAAGCCCCCGTGCCGCGTACGAATTCTGGTATTGATGAATTAGACCGTGTTTTAGGCGGCGGATTGGTTCCAGCCTCTGCCATCTTGGTTGGGGGCGATCCGGGCATCGGGAAATCGACGCTCTTGCTACAGGCTGCTGCACATTTTTCCCAAGCTGGATTGAAGGTTTTGTATATCTCCGGCGAAGAAGCAAGCGCGCAGGTCCGCATGCGTGCCCAACGACTGGGATTGGGTTCTGCGGATGTTCAACTGGGGGCAGACACAAATCTGCGTGATATTTTAACCACGATGGATACGGAAAAACCTGATCTGGTCATAATCGATTCCATTCAAACAATGTGGGCAGATACTGTCGAAAGCGCGCCGGGCAGTGTTTCACAGGTGCGCGCCGCGGCCCATGAATTGACCACATTCGCCAAACGAAAAGGCGCCTCTGTGATCCTTGTGGGGCATGTCACCAAAGAGGGCCAAATCGCCGGTCCCCGTGTTGTCGAACATATGGTCGACACCGTTTTATATTTCGAGGGCGAACGGGGGCATCAGTTTCGCATTTTGCGCGCTGTCAAGAACCGGTTTGGCGCATCAGATGAAATTGGCGTGTTTGAAATGTCAGGGCGGGGTTTAGAAGAGGTCAAAAACCCCTCTGCCTTGTTCTTGACCGATCATGAACACGCGGCCCCAGGCTCTGCTGTTTTTGCGGGTATAGAAGGCACGCGGCCCGTATTGGTCGAATTTCAGGCCCTCGTTGCACCTAGTCCTCTAAGTCAACCAAGACGTACCGTCGTTGGTTGGGACAGTGGTCGACTGTCTATGATTTTAGCCGTCCTTGAGGCACGTGCGGGGATCGCGTTTTCGGGGTTGGATGTCTACTTAAATGTTGCGGGCGGTATTCGCGTCAACGAGCCTGCTGCAGACTTAGCCGTGGCAGCGGCCTTACTTTCGGCACGTGAAAACACACCTTTGGCAGAAAATTGTGTTGTATTTGGGGAACTCAGCCTATCAGGAGCGCTACGTGCGGTCGCACAAACAGAAAATAGGTTGAAAGAGGCGCAAAAACTTGGTTTCACACGGGCAATAGGTCCTGTGGGTGGGAAACAGGCCGACGTAACTGGAATAGATATGGCGCAAATGTCGGATATTGCGTCCTTCGTTGTCGAAACTTTCGGCATAACATAGAATCAGGAAAAGGGTGGTTGGCCATGGAAGGATTTAACGTAATCGATGGGGTCGTAGCCGTGATTATCGTGCTTTCCTCACTTCTTGCGTATTCGCGCGGTTTGGTCCGCGAAGCGATGGCAATAGCAGGTTGGGTGGCTGCGGCAATCGTGGCCTTTGTGTTTGCTCCCAATGTCATGCCCCTGATCGAGGAAATTCCAATGATCGGTCCAATCTTGGCCGACAGTTGCGAATTATCTATTATTGCTTCATTTGCTGCCGTGTTTGCCGTAACTTTGATGATTGTGTCATTTTTCACACCACTCTTATCATCTTTGATCCATAAATCAGCATTGGGTAAATTGGATCAGGTCTTGGGCTTTATTTTTGGTGTTCTACGCGGCATCGCCCTAATCGCGATTGCGTTTTTCGCCTATAGCGCCGTATTGAGTTCGCAGAGCCTTCCCATGATCGATGAAAGTAGATCCGCTAAGGTTTTTGGCGACATGGCTTCTCAGATAGAAGCGAACAATCCAGAACGCGCGCTTGGTTGGGTCACCGTTCAATACGAACAGCTGGTCTCGGTGTGCAACGTCGAATAATGCGCTCCGCTTAGATTGCTATCCGCATAACCCAGATTTAATTGTGATAGTTTCGTGACACTTTCCTGCATTGCCAGTATGAAGAGGCAACAACGTAATGGAATCGGAGTTTCCGGACTTGTCTTTCAAACAAATGCCCCCTGCTCACCCCTTTGACGACGACAAACTCAAAGAAGAATGTGGCGTATTTGGCGTGATTGGTGTCGCCGATGCTTCAAACTTTGTGGCCCTTGGATTGCACGCACTACAACACCGTGGGCAAGAGGCGGGAGGAATCGTCGCGTACGATCCAGAGCTGGGTTTCAATTCTGCACGACGTTTTGGTTATGTACGCGATAACTTTACATCACAATCCTTGATGAAAACCCTGCCTGGTGAACTTGCTATCGGACATGTCCGGTATTCAACTGCTGGCTCCAAGGCCGCTGCGATCCGAGACGTTCAACCCTTTTTCGGTGAATTTGCAATGGGCGGTGCGGCGCTGGCGCATAATGGCAATCTAACAAATGCTGATGCGCTGCGCCGTGAACTGATTGAACGCGGTTCAATTTTTCAAAGTTCGTCAGACAGCGAATGCATCATTCATCTCATGGCCCGTTCTCTTCAGCGTAACATCCCCGAACGAATGGAAGATGCGCTGCGTCGCGTCGAAGGTGCGTTTTCTGTTGTTGCAATGACACGCACAAAATTGATTGGTGTGCGTGATCCATTGGGTGTGCGCCCATTGGTGATTGGCAAGGTTGGCGATGGCTACGCGCTAAGTTCTGAAACCTGCGCTTTGGACATTATCGGTGCTGAATTCGTGCGCGAGGTTGAACCGGGTGAAATGGTTGTCATCACCGATAAAGGCATAGACAGCAATTTTCCTTTCCGCAAACAAAACCCACGTTTTTGCATTTTTGAACACGTCTATTTCTCACGTCCTGATAGCATTATTGGCGGACGTTCTGTGTATGAAACCCGATGTCAAATCGGAGTGGAATTAGCCAAAGAAAGCCCCGTTGATGCGGACCTGGTCTGCGCTGTTCCAGATAGCGGCACACCAGCAGCAATCGGGTTTTCACAGCAATCAGGAATCCCGTTTGCGATGGGGATCATTCGGAACCAATATATGGGCCGAACCTTTATCGAGCCTACCGAGCAAATCCGAAATATGGGTGTGCGCCTAAAACTGAACGTGAATCGCGCGTTAGTGAAAGGGAAGCGTATCATTTTGGTGGATGACTCCGTGGTTCGAGGAACGACATCACGCAAAATCAAAGAAATGATCTTGGATGCAGGCGCAGCCGAGGTGCATTTTCGTATTGCCTCGCCACCGACTGCATGGCCTTGTTTTTATGGGGTTGATACACCGCAACGCGAAAAACTGCTTGCGGCAACCATGTCCGAAGAAGAGATGCGCGACCATCTGGCTGTCGATAGCCTTAAATTTATCTCGCTTGACGGCCTTTACAGGGCAGTCGGTGAACAAAATGGGCGCAATGCATCTTGTCCTCAATATTGTGATGCGTGCTTCTCGGGGGAATACCCCGTGGCACCGTCGGATATGATTGAAAAGGGATTTGCGGTAAAGGCCGCTGAGTGACATTTTTCAAGAAATTCATCCAACCATCGGATGAAAAAAATCTGCGTTCACAGAAACGCCTGAGCCAGAAACACGATGGATCGCATTATTAGAGGGCACCGCGACCTGCCCATGTTGCGATGTACCTTTGCGCGATCTACTGTCGTTGGCCTATTTCGGCCCTGAAGAATGGTCGCAGACCGAGCCACCACAAGATAATGATACGTTTTTCACAGCACAGGGCGATGTGTTAACCCACGATTTTTGCCGCATCGGGGATAAGCATTTTGTGCGCACTGTTATGCTAATACCATTTCACGATGTCGAGTATTGTTTGATATTGTGTACATGGGGGTATTTGGATCAGCCCAGCTTTGATCGTTTTCATGACAGCTATCCAAGCAGCGAACAAGGCGCATTGGATATGCAATTTGGCTGGATTGCAAATGTAATCCCTGGATTTAGGGGTCCGCATCCTTTTTGTATTCAGCCGCGAAACAATTTCCAACGTCCAATCGCACATGCCGCACTTGAAGAAGATCCGCTATATGGCGCTCAAATTGATGGCATAACCTATGACATGCTGTTGGATATGTTAGAGGGATTTGGCCACACGGGCATCGCTCGCAAGATTGGTTGACAACAAAACGCTTTTCTTGCAAACGCGCTTCTATGGATCAGAAAATAGCACTTATCACTGGCGCCTCTCGTGGTTTGGGCGCCGCTTTGGCGGAAACGCTTGCCCCGACACATCATATCATTGCTGTCGCGCGCACGACTGGCGCGCTTGAAGAATTAGATGATCGCATAAAAGCCAAAGGTGGACAGGCCACATTGGCGCCAATGGATGTAAATAATGCAGATGCGATGGCGCATTTATGCCGTTCGATCTTTGACCGTTGGGGCAAGGTTAATTTTTGGGCACATACAGCAGTTCACGCAGCCCCCATTGGCCCTGCAGCAACCATGGACGAACGCGATTGGGATAAATCGATCCAATTGAACGTAAAAACAACGGGAATACTCATTTCATATGTGACACCTCTTTTGGGAGAGGATGGACACGCAATGTTTTTTGACGACACCCACATCGGAGAAAAGTTTTTTGGTGCCTATGGGGCCTCAAAGGCCGCGCAAATCGCGTTGGCGCGAAGCTGGGCCAAAGAATCTGAAAAGACCGGTCCAAAGGTACACATCGTGACCCCACCGGGAATGCCAACTGCAACACGCGCACGGTTTTTCCCAGGCGAAGATCGCAGCTCTCTCAGCCCGGTCAATGATGTCGCACATACCCTATTGTCGGACTATCTTGGTAACTAAGCACACGCGCCGCAGCAAAAGCTTGCTCCAACCTCCCTGCTCCTCTATGTCCTAGATTAAGAGCGGACAATTTGAGGGCAAGTAATGCGCATTTTAATCACAAACGACGATGGTATTAATGCACCCGGGCTCAAGGCGCTGGAAAAGATCGCGTTTGAACTGGCGGGGGATATAGGCGACGTTTGGGTGATTGCACCTACCCAAGAACGATCTGGCGTCGCACATTGCGTCAGTTACACAGCACCAATGCTGATCAACAAGATATCAGATCAGCGATATTCTGTGGATGGGTATCCCGCGGATTGTGTATTAGCAGGGCTGTATCATATCATGCCTGAACGTCCTGATATCATTCTTTCTGGGGTCAACCGAGGCAATAATTCTGCCGAAAATGTGCTGTATTCTGGAACAATTGGGGCCGCATTAGAAGGAGCGCTTCAGGGTATAAAATCATTTGCGCTGTCACAATATTTGGGCCCGCAGAATTATGAAACTGCGGACCCGTTTGAAGCGAGCCATGTGCACGGCGTTGATGTTTTGCGAAGCCTCATTGCGCGCAGTGATGAAAATTCGTCCGATTATGACATCTTTTACAATATCAACTTCCCCCCCGTTCCAGCCTCAGAGGTAAAGGGACATAAATTTGCCCCCCAAGGCCGTCGCAAAGGCAGCCAGTTTTCAGCCATCATGCAGACAGCACCAAACAATCGTGAATTTCTGTATGTTAAAGGCGGGAACCAACATGTCGAGGTTGGCGCGCATACGGATGCAGGGGTGAATTTGGATGGATATATTTCCATCACCCCCATGCGGGCCGATTTCACGGCCTATGATGTTTTAGATCGTGCGTAACGCCCCATGGATGCTGACCCCGAACTCAAGATGCAATTTTTGTTTGCCCTGCGCTCAAAGGGTGTAACAGATAGTCGCGTTTTAACCGCAATGGAACGCATTGATCGGGGACATTTTGTATCGGGCGTTTTTGCGGCGCGCGCGTACGAGGATATGCCCCTACCCATCGCATGTGGTCAGACGATATCACAACCCTCAGTGGTTGGTTTGATGACGCAAGCGTTAAAGGTAGGGCCGCGCGACAAGGTCCTAGAGGTTGGAACAGGATCAGGCTATCAGGCTGCAATTCTAAGCCTTTTAGCTCGTCGTGTTTATACCGTTGAACGCCATCGTCCGCTTGTTCGCGAAGCAACACAGGTGTTTCGCGAGCTTGATCTAAGCAATATTACGCCGATTTTAGCCGATGGGTCACATGGGCTACCAGATCAGGCACCCTTTGATCGCATCATCGTCACCGCAGCAGCTGAAGACCCCCCTGGAACGCTATTATCACAGCTAAAACCGGGCGGCATAATGGTCGTTCCAGTTGGACAATCTGATACGGTTCAAAGCCTGATCCGTGTCACCAGAACGGAAACTGGGTTTGATTATGATGATCTGCGCACTGTGCGCTTTGTCCCACTCGTTGAAGGAATGGGAAAAGATGTATAATATAGACTATATAATAATAAACGAGGCAGTTTAACCATTATAAATGGGGATCCGAAACGATGAGCATTAAAACACTGAAACCGATAACCTGGCCAGTATCGGCTGTACTTTTCCTTGGCGTCAGCGCGTGTGGCAACCTTGAAAATTTTGACATTGATCTGCGTGGGGGCCAGTACGATACAACCGAAGCGGCGCAAAACGCATCCCGCGCCAAACCCGTGGCAGACGAGCGCGGTGTCATTTCCTATCCAACCTATCAAGTCGTTGAAGCGCTTGAAGGTGACACGATTGCCAAAATCGCTGAACGTTTAAACACAGCCGCCGGCCCTATCGCCCGCTACAATGGATTAAAGGTAGATGAACCATTGGCCCAAGGCACAATTGTCGCCTTGCCTCAAAAACTGGAAGCCGCGCCTGCTCCAACGGCCGAGGATACACCCATTGATGTGACTGAACTGGCGAATGCTGCGATTGATAATGCACAAACGTCTGAACCCAAATCTATGCCCCCCAGCAGTGAAGGAATCGAACCAATCCGTCACAAGGTGGTGCGCGGCGAGACGGCATTCACGATTTCACGGTTGTATAACGTCACGGTCAGTGCATTAGCGGAATGGAATAACTTGGACGCCAATCTCACCGTTCGCGAGGGACAGTATCTTTTGATACCGCTTCCAGCTGAAACTGTAGCACCTGTTCCACCAACATCTACCCCAGGCGCGGGCAGCGCAACACCCACTCCACCGAGTGCCGAAAAGCCATTGCCAAAACCTGAGCCTGAAGTTGCAAGCACCCCAGAACCAAAACCAGAACCCGTTGCGACGCGAACCGGTGGACGCATGGGATATCCCGTTCAGGGTAAAATCATCCGCGAATACGCCAAAGGGAAAACAGATGGTATTGATATTTCTTCGCCCGCTGGAACGACCGTTGTATCGGCCATGGATG
This sequence comes from uncultured Paracoccaceae bacterium, assembly GCA_965657135.1. Lineage (GTDB taxonomy): Bacteria > Pseudomonadota > Alphaproteobacteria > Rhodobacterales > Rhodobacteraceae > HIMB11. The sequence goes on along the minus strand of CBFHNF010000018.1, from coordinate 15,933 downwards.
GTGTCGTCGCCGCAGTAACCACCGATGTTAACCAGGTCCCGATTGTTGTTGTGAAACACTCTGACAACCTGCTGACCGTTTATGCAAACCTGTCGGATATTATGGTTGCCAAAGGCGATAACCTATTGCGCGGACAAGGCATTGCCAAGGTTCCATCTGGAAATCCATCTTTTGTGCATTTCGAAGTACGCAAAGGATTGGAAAGCGTCGATCCGATGGATTATCTGAACTGATCCAATATGCGTTTAATCCATAAAAATGGCCGCTGTCTTATGTCAGCGGCCATATAGCCTCACGTGTGGTAACCTTGTATTAACAGGTATCTATTTCCGTGGGGCTTATCGTTCGCTTTGTTGCGCACACTAATCGTGAAATGGCGGGAATGCACAAACGTTTTGCGCATGAAGCGAAATCACAGATAACTTCCTAGGATATACGGACGCCTTTGCGTCCAGCAAGATCTACGAAATATTGCCATGCAACGCGCCCTGAACGCGATCCGCGCGTTCGCGTCCATTCCACAGCCTCAGCCCGAATGACATCTGCGTCCTCGACCACTCCGTGGGCGTTGCAATACCCAAAAATCATGTCGAAATAGTCGTCCTGCGAACAAGGATGGAAGCCCAGCCATAGGCCAAAGCGATCTGACAAAGACACTTTTTCTTCGACTGCCTCAGATGGATTGATCGCACTACTGCGTTCGTTCTCAATCATATCCCGCGGCATTAAGTGACGACGATTAGATGTTGCATAAAGAATGACATTATCCGGGCGCCCCTCGATCCCGCCATCCAAAACCGCCTTGAGAGATTTGTAATGCTGGTCATCATGCGAAAAGCTAAGATCATCACAAAACAGAATGAAACGATGCGCGCAGTGACGTAAATGGTTCAACAAACGGCCAACACTTGGCAGATCTTCTCGCTGTAATTCTACTATTTTCAATGGATGGCCCTGCGCATTAATCGCAGCATGGATCGCCTTGACCAACGAAGATTTCCCCATCCCACGCGCGCCCCATAACAGCGCATTGTTTGCAGAATACCCTTGGGCAAATTGTAGAGTGTTTTGCATCAAAGTGTCACGCGAGCGATCCACACCAATCAACAATGACAAATCTACTCGTGACACTTGGGGAACGGGGGTCAAATGATCAGGTTCCACCTGCCATACAAAGGCATCTGCGGCGTCAAAATCAGGCGCCGCGGCGGGTGCTGGCGACATACGTTCCAATGCATCAGCGATGCGTTTGACATCAACGTCATTCATTGAATTGCCCTCAGGTTTGCGTAGACTATTTTTCGTCGTCCTCGTCAAATTCTTTCATCAATGGATCATCGAATTCGTCTTCGTCGTCATAATACCCATCAGCGCGAAGTTGCTCTTCTCGCTTGGTTTCAACACGTCGCACCAAGAAAATGGAAATCTCGTACAGACCATAAACGACAACAAACAAAATAACCTGAGTGATCACATCGGGAGGGGTGACAATGGCGGCCAAAACCAAAATGCCCACAACGGCATATTTGCGTACGTTGCCCAAACCCTCTGCACTGACCAACCCCGCCTTACCCATCAAAGTTAACAGGACAGGCAATTGGAAACACAATCCAAATGCAACAATGAATTTAATGGTTAGGCTTAGGTACTCTTGTGCAGACCCCTGAAACGCAATGCCAGCAATTGCATTTCCGTCGGTGTCCTGCGTCAAATCCGTTCCCGCCTGTTGAAACCCTAAGAAGAAGTCAAAGGCCAAGGGTGTCACAACGTAATAAGCAAATGAAGCGCCCAACATGAACATAAAGGGAGACGCCACCATAAAGGGCAGGAATGCGTTTTTTTCTGTTTTATATAAACCCGGCGCCACAAACCGCCACATTTGAAAGGCGATGTATGGAAAGGCCAGGATCAAGCCACCCAAAAGGGAAATTGAAACAGCGACAAAAAAGCCTTCTTGAAGTTTGATCAAAATCAACCCGCAATCTGAATGACCACGTGCCGTCATTGCAGAACATAATGGTTCAGTTAGGAAATTGAAGATCGGGTTCCAGACTGTGAAACAGATGATCATCCCAACGATGAATGCCGACACCGAATAAATCAAACGTTGGCGCAATTCGGTCAGATGTTCAATCAGAGGTGCAGTTCTGGAATCTAGGTCGTCCGTACTCATTCGCTATCCTTGGCGGGCTTGGGTGCCTCTGCCACTGGCTCTGGCGTTGCGGGTGCGTCAGTTGATTGGGCGGCATCGGCGACAGCTGCGGCCGCTTGTTTTGCGGCTTCTGCATCGCGCTTTTCTTGCTGACGTTTGGCTGTTGCTTCATGGATTTTCTTGGCTGCTTCAGCACGCTCAGCCGCTAATTTTCCCGTTTCACTTTCGGGAGTCCACTTTGTAAACTCTGACGCCGCGTCTTTGACGCTATCAAAGCCCGTTTGCATCGGGTTGGTTGCTGCTTTGAACGTTTTGCTAATGTCGCTTACGCCTGCATCATCGGCAGCCTCATTCATCGCGCTGCTAAATTCGCGCGCCATGCCTTTTAGCCGCCCAACAAACTGCCCACCCTTTTTGAAAAGTACTGGCAGATCTTTGGGGCCAACAACAATCAGTGCTACGATCCCAATGACCAATAGCTCTGTCCAACCCAAGTCAAACATGCGTTATGCCTTGTCTTTTTCTGTCTCTGGCGTGACATCTTTGGCAAGTTCAGCTGCTTCTTCTTTTGCGCTTTCCTCGCCTTCTTTAATGCCACGCTTAAAGCTTGTGATGCCTTTACCAACTTCGCCCATCAAGCCACTGATCTTACCGCGACCAAATAGAACCAATACAACCACTGCAATCAGCAGGATGCCCGGCAAACCAATGTTATTTAGCATATCTTTCTCCTCGTGTTCGCGACACAGGTCGCGTCCTTTGACCGCCCCACATCTATTCATTAATTCGCGCGGATTAAAGTCGATAATTTCCCGAACGGAAAGAAAAATCTTTATTTATTGCGTTAGCAAGATTTGTTTCGCACTCAGAACATGCCAAATACATCCCAAAAACCGTTATTTAACCTCGAAAACAAAGCAACGGTCCCGCGGAACGGTAAGCCACATTGCTTGGCCAGCTTTCGGCAAAAATACGCTGGGAACAGTGGCCAAAACCATCTCACCATTAGTTTCAAGGCGAAATTCAATCAGACTATAGCCCCCTAAAAAGCGCGCACGTTCCACCTGCGCACGCGCAGCGACACCTTGACTGGCTGTGGGATTGGGGCCTCGGCCTGCCCGATCAAAATCGATGCGAACATGCTGCGGGCGAAAGACGATATCGACCTGGGTACCGTCTTCGATGCCCGGTGTTAAAAACTGACCAAACGCTGTGTCAGCCAGTGATCCTTTTATGGTTGCGCGCACCTCATTTATATCCGAAAAAAACGCAACCGCGCGCTTATCCACTGGGGCGTTGTATATGTTATAGGGTGCCCCGCGTTGCACAATTTTCCCCGCACGCATCAATGCAATTTCATCCGCCATGCGCATCGCTTCGTCTGGTTCATGCGTCACTAGCACAACTGCGGTATCCTCGGCTTTTAACAGCGCCAAGGTTTGATCGCGAATTTCGTCGCGCAGACGGTTATCTAGCCCTGAAAAGGGTTCATCCATCAACATGATCCGCGGACGAGGTGCAAGTGCGCGGGCCAAGGCTACGCGCTGTTGTTCGCCCCCAGACAAGGTATGTGGAAATTCATCAATCATGTTAGCAAGGCCAACTTTGGTCAATAATTCCTCGACACGATTGCGTTTTTCGGCGCGGGATCCGCCAAGACCAAAAGACACATTTTCCGCAACAGACAGGTGTGGAAACAACGCAAAATCTTGAAACATTAGGCCGATTGATCGTGCCTCTGGTGGGACGGTGGTTTGGGTATCACACATCAATTCACCATCCACCCAAATTTCACCTCCGCTTTGCTGATCTATTCCCGCAATCATGCGCAGTGTTGTTGATTTTCCGCATCCTGAAGGGCCCAGCAAACACGTCACCTGCCCCGGCATCACACTAAGTGAAACATTACGCACGACATCCGTATCGCCAAAGCGACGGGTTAGATTTTTGATTTCTAATCTGGGTACGGTTTGCACTGCGCGTCGCCCTTTTCCGATAAAAGTTATCAGGATTTAAGATTGGATACCAGCATCATTCAATCTGCGCAACCACTGGAGCGAAACATTGAACGCCAGTGTATTAAAAAACAAAGAAAAAACCCTTGATCGCCGTACGATCAAGGGTTTCGCCCACGTTTACAAAACTGGGCGCAATTTACATCGTCAAGTTCGTTGCACCACCGTCCAACATGATGTTTTGCCCCACCATGAATCCCGCGTGCTGTGAACACATAAATGCACAAGTCGCACCAAATTCCCCTAATGTTCCGTAGCGGCGAGCAGGGACTGTTGCCTCGCGTGCTGATTTTGCCGCTTCAATCGTTATCCCTGTCTCTGATGCAACTTTACCATCCAGTGCAATCGCACGATCGGTTGCGTGAATCCCTGGCAAAAGGTTGTTCATAGTCACACCAAATGGTGCCACTTGGCGCGACGTCCCTGCCACATATCCCGTGAGTCCCGCGCGCGCAGAATTGGATAAGCCCAATTGTGGAATGGGAGCACGCACAGATTGCGATGTAATATTCACTATACGCCCCCAGCCCTGCTCCATCATTTCAGGCAAGACCGCCTTGATGAGGGTGATTGGTGTTAACATATTCGCATCAATCGCTGCAATAAAGTCATCGCGATCCCAATCACTCCAAACACCTGGGGGCGGCCCACCTGCATTAGTGACCAAAATATCGATGTGCCCAGCCGCAGACAACACAGCGTTGCGCCCCTCATCTGTCGTAATATCTGCAGCTATTGCAGTCACATTAACCTGAAATCGTGTTCGGATTTCTTGTGCTGTTTTCTCAAGCGCTTCTGCACCCCTAGCGTTCAATACCAATTCAACGCCTGCTTCGGCCAGTGCCAATGCACAGCCTTTCCCCAATCCCTTAGAGGACGCACAAACCAGTGCTTTTTTCCCAGCTATACCCAAATCCATGTCCGATGTTCCCAAAAATTACATTAAAGTTTTTCTACTTTGAAGCGTTTGTGTTTTCAACACTGCCCTAAAATCAACGATGCTACGTCCAGTTTTTGACAAATTTGCGATGTTAGATGGTGTTAGGGCGAATAACAGAGTAAGATCAATTCAGGCTGCAAATATCAACAGTCCGCTGACCTGCTGGCAAACCCAGCAAAGGAAGCTAGGCGAAGACGACATGCAAACAATTCCAGTGTATCAGGCTGACAGTTTGAAAGTAGTTCACGGTGCAAACTTGGGCGATACTATGTCCTTTGCCGATGAATTGATGCTGGATGATGTTTATATTCTTAAAAAGGTGTCACCTCGTCGGAAACTGCCCGTCATTCTAAGTGACAATGGCCTAAATGTTGGCACGAATGGTGATGTTGGGCCCGCAGGAAACGCCCTTTACCTAGATAGCTGCGTCACGTTGATGACACAAAATGCAGCGACCGTCGAAGCATTACTGATCGTCGAAGTCGCCACCGATAATTCCGTCGAGAATGTTTATGTGATGCCCTTTGCCCCCATGATTGAAGGGATCGAATACACATTGGTTGGCATCAATCGCCAAAATGCAGAAGAACGATTTGCGCAAATTACATGCGTATTCTTTGTTAAAGGAACACGCATAACATTGTCATCTGGCGCGCTAAAGCCGATCGAAGACTTAAACATAGGTGAGCAGATAATCACGCGAGACAAAGGTGTCCAAGAAATTCGTTGGATTGGTCAGTCGATCATGCGCGCAACCGGTGATTTCGCGCCCGTGGTGATCAAAGCAGGCGCAATGAACAACATGCATGATCTAGTAGTCAGCCCAGAACATCGATTATTCGTATATCAGCGCCAAGATAAATTGGGAACAGGACGTGCAGAAACCCTTGTTCGCGCAAAGCATTTGGTAAACGGCAATGATGTTTACCGACTCGATGATGGGTTTGTTGAATACTATCAACTGTTATTCGATGATCATCAAATCATCTACGCCGAGGGCATCGCTGCTGAGAGCTTATTGTTCGATCAACGCACTCAAAGTGCTCTACCTTCCGAGGCCAAGCGTGGCATAAGCCTGCATCGTTCCAGTTATCGCGATGTTTTAGAAGTTGATGAAGATAAACTTCGCTCGATCAATGCCGTTCACTTGTTGCGACAAGCGTCACGCGGATAATTATCAATTTTCATCACGTATGAACCGCCTGAACAGTTGCCAACTGTGCACCTGCGCAATATAGGCAATGCATGACACAAAACGCCACAAATCGACCCGACCTACCGCCTGAAATTGGCCGACGCCGCACGTTTGCGATCATTTCGCACCCAGATGCTGGTAAAACAACATTAACCGAAAAATTCTTGTTGTTTGGGGGGGCCATCCAGATGGCGGGCCAAGTGCGCGCCAAGGGCGAAGCACGACGTACGCGATCAGATTTTATGCAAATGGAAAAAGATCGTGGCATTTCCGTGAGCGCGTCTGCGATGTCATTTGAGTATAAGAATTTTCGCTACAACCTAGTTGATACGCCGGGCCATAGCGACTTTTCCGAAGACACCTATCGTACCTTAACGGCTGTGGATGCTGCAGTAATGGTCATTGACGGCGCCAAAGGTGTCGAAAGCCAAACGCGTAAATTATTCGAGGTGTGCCGCCTGCGCGACCTACCAATTTTGACATTTTGTAACAAAATGGACCGCGAAAGCCGGGAAACATTTGAAATTATTGATGAAATTCAAGAAAATCTTGCAATCGATGTTACCCCTGCCAGTTGGCCCATTGGCGTGGGTGCCGAATTTTTGGGCTGTTACGATCTGTTAAACGACCGTCTGGAACTAATGGATCGTGCGGATCGAAACCGCGTGGCTGAAAGCATCGAAATCAACGGATTGGATGATCCAAAGCTGACAGAGCACGTCCCGGAACACTTGCTAGAAAAATTTCTAGAAGAGGTCGAGATGGCGCGTGAATTGTTGCCAACGCTAGATCCACAATCCGTATTAGAAGGTCATATGACACCGATTTGGTTTGGTTCAGCCATCAATTCATTTGGCGTAAAAGAGCTGATGGATGGTATAGGCAAATACGGCCCAGAACCACAAATCCAATCTGCCGAACCCAGACAAGTTGCCCCAGAGGAACCCAAAGTATCTGGCTTTGTCTTCAAGGTTCAGGCCAATATGGATCCAAAACACCGCGACCGCGTGGCTTTTGTAAGACTGGCCTCGGGGCACTTTAAACGTGGTATGAAATTGCTCCACGTGCGCAGCAAAAAACCGATGGCCGTTTCTAACCCAGTTTTGTTTTTGGCAGCGGATCGTGAATTGGCAGAAGAGGCCTGGGCAGGTGATATCATTGGCATTCCAAACCACGGACAATTGCGCATCGGCGACACCTTGACTGAGGGCGAGCAGATCCGCGTGACAGGCATCCCTTCTTTTGCACCAGAATTGTTGCAATCCTGCCGCGCAGGCGATCCGATGAAGGCCAAGCATTTGGAAAAAGCCCTAATGCAATTTGCCGAAGAAGGCGCGGCGAAAGTATTTAAACCTACATTTGGTTCAGGCTTTATCGTTGGCGTTGTAGGTGCATTGCAATTTGAGGTCTTAGCCAGCCGAATTGAATTGGAGTATGGTTTGCCAGTACGATTTGAGCAATCTCAGTTTACATCCGCCCGCTGGATCCAAGGAGACAAGCTGGCACAAGACAAATTTTCTTCCGCAAACAAACAACATATTGCAACGGATCATGATGGTGACATGGTGTTCTTAACGCGATTACAGTGGGATATTGATCGGGTTGAAAGAGATTACCCAGATGTTAAGCTGACTGCGACAAAGGAAATGATGGCGTAAGTAAACATGTCTTTGGAACCGCAAACATGGGCTGTGGTGGCAACGATCAAGGCACCGACCAAAGACATTTTAACTTTTGCCGCACATTATCTGCACCTTGGCGCGGTGGAATTGTATTTATTTTTGGACTTTCCAGATCCTATGGCCGAGGAGCATCTGCGCGCACATTCAAATATTTGTGTGACAAATACCGGTCCCGATTATTGGATCAAAAAAGGTCGCAGACCACACTCCGTGGAACGCCGCCAAATAGAAAACATAAAAACAGCGATCGACATGGCTCGATCCAGCGGCGTTCAGTGGTTGGGTCATTTTGATGCCGATGAATTTCTGCATGTTCCAGAACATGGAACGATTAAAAACAGACTGGCCAGAATTGATGATGATGTCATCTGCGCCCGTGCCTTGCCTGTCGAGTATCTGATACCTGATACACCCGATTATGATGGCCCTGATCAATTCAAACGGCAGACGACCCCTTTTACACGAAGACGTCAAATCAGCATCCGCGTTTATCCCGAATTCGGGGCCAAAATATCGGGTGGGTTCCTCAGTCATCAGGTTGGTAAGTCATTTTTCCGAATTGTTCCCGAGCTCATGGCCCCGCGGATTCATTTCTGCGACTACCCCACACATGAAGACACAAATACCAGAACCCTAGCCCATATAGATTTGGCACATTATCACACGGCCGAGTGGGACAAATTTTATAAGCAATACCAAGACCGGCGTGCACCAGGATCTTATCGCCCTGCGTTATCAGGGGGGAAAACATTTAATACAGAACGCCAAAGCCTAAATGATATCTTAGAACATTTGGAACAAACGGACGGTATCGACGGGATAAAACGATTGCATCAAGAATTATGCGTAGCGACACCTGACTTGATAGAACGCTTAGAACAGTATGACTTGTACCGCCTCTATGACTTTCAATTCGATACCATTCGTGCAAGATACTTCCCCAAATTCTCAGAGTGATAAGAACCAATTATCACATGCATTGACGCAGGCACTGGTTTCAGCGTACAAGCACGTCACCAAGCGCGCTTTGTATGAGATAAGGTGCGCAATGATGACCAGACGCACGGGCCCAACAGTGTCCGTAACAAACGGATACACATGACCACATTTGCTGATTTGGAGCTAAATCCAAAGATATTGAAAGCCATCACAGAGGCTGGATACGAAACCCCCACACCAATTCAAGCTGGTGCAATCCCCGCAGCCATAAAAGGCAAAGACGTTTTAGGAATTGCACAAACTGGCACTGGAAAAACAGCCAGTTTTACATTGCCTATGATTCACATGCTTGCGCGTGGGCGGGCACGTGCACGCATGCCGCGCTCATTGGTATTATGCCCGACCCGCGAATTGGCCGCGCAGGTTGCAGAAAATTTTGACACTTATTCCAAGCACCTCAAGCTTACTAAAGCGCTGTTGATCGGTGGGGTCAGTTTCAAAGAGCAAGATGCCCTAATCGACAAAGGTGTGGACGTTCTAATTGCCACGCCAGGTCGATTGTTAGACCACTTTGAACGTGGAAAACTGTTGTTGACAGGTGTACAAGTGATGGTCGTGGACGAAGCAGACCGTATGTTGGACATGGGCTTTATTCCCGATATTGAACGCATATTTGGACTTACACCTTTTACACGTCAAACCCTGTTTTTTTCTGCGACCATGGCGCCAGAAATCGAACGTATCACGAATACGTTTTTATCGGCCCCTGAACGCATAGAAGTGGCCCGCCAGGCCACTGCATCCGAAAATATTGCGCAAAGCGTTGTAGTGTTCAAAGCGCCCCGAAAAGATCGTGAAGCCTCACAAAAGCGTCAACTGCTGCGCGCGTTGATTGACCAAGAAGGCGCAGAACTGACAAACGCAATCATTTTCTGTAACCGCAAAACTGATGTGGACATTTGCGCAAAATCTTTGAATAAATACGGGTATCAGGCGGCCCCAATCCATGGTGATTTAGATCAGGCCCAACGCACAAAAACCCTTGAAGATTACCGAGAGGGGCGTTTGAAATTCTTAGTTGCATCCGATGTCGCAGCGCGCGGTTTGGACATTCCGTCCGTAAGCCACGTTTTTAATTTTGATGTACCAGGTCATCCCGAAGACTATGTACACCGTATCGGCCGCACAGGCCGTGCAGGACGTTCTGGACGCGCTTTCATGATTTGTTCCAAGCGGGACGAGAAGTCGCTAATCGCTGTTGAACAGTTGCTGCAAAAAGAGATCAAGCGTCTGGAAATTCCTGCTGCGCTCCAAGAAGAGTGGGCGCCCAAGAAGAAAACAGATTCTGTTGAATACACAGAAAAAACTGAACAGCCTGAACCAAAACCAGAACATTCGGATAAGCCGAACACGCAAAATAGACGCCGGAATGATCGCCGCGGCCACGAAAATACAATAGTTGGCATGGGGGATCACATGCCAAGTTTTATCGCGCTAAGTTTTGAGGAACGTCGCGCGGGCTAAGTTGGCATATGAATTGCTGTCTTTGGTCATGAATTGGTCAAAGACAGGTTCAAAATGAACGCCAGATTACAAATGCCAATGGCCGTGCAACTCTCCAGCGAGTTGGGGCGCATGACCCAAAGTTACAATACACGCTTGGCACAACTGCTGCGTTCACATGATGTAACCTATCCACAATATGCGGTACTTGATCAAATAATGCGCAATAGATCCAAGTCTGAAACCATCAGTCAAATTTCCGACGCAGTTGAGGTATTGCAGCCAGCTGTCACCAAAATCGTCAGAAAATTTTCAGACCGTGGATTATTACAAGTGACCGGATCAGAAAAAGACCGCCGCCAAAAACGTGTATCAATGACCCCCGAGGGCGCAGCATTCATCGGCAAACTACAGGCTGCACTTATGCCTGATGTTTTAGAATGTTTTTCTGATTGGCCAGAGCAACGGATTGATACCTTTGCCGATCAAATTCGAACATTTCGTCTGTGGCTTGAGGAAAACCGCGTCTGATCCTACATCAAACGCGAAATTACGACTGACACCTCTGGCTTTTTGCCAATCTCGGTTTGACATGTTTGACGCGCAATGCGCTTGATCGCTTCTTCCAATTTGTCATCGTTGGTTATGGTTTTTTGATCCGCGCGCCCAATAAATTGGCTGAGATCCTCTTCGAGTGCATCCACGAGCGGCGCATTCGAAGATCCAATCTCTGGCAATCCGCGCACCTCGCACCATGGTTCTCCGATCATTTCGTCTTCTTCATCAAGGATCACTGTCACAATTACATGGCCGTTCAATGCCATACGCAAACGATCTCGAATAACACCATCCAGCGCGCCAATCTGTGTTGATCCATCCAAATACATTCGACCCGTGTCAACATATTCAGCCACCTTCGGTCGATTACCCGATAAATCCAGCATCATGCCGTTTACACAAATCAAGGACGCATAACCTGCGTTTTCTGCAATTTTAGCATGTTCACGCAGGTGGCGGTGTTCACCATGCATCGGAATAACCATTTGCGGTTCGATAATTTTATGCATTTCGATCAGGTCTGGACGATTTGCATGACCCGACACGTGATACTCACCCATCTTGTCCGTGATCACATCAACTCCCTGCTCGGAAAATAGGTTCATGATGCGAATGACATCGCGTTCATTGCCCGGGATCGTGGAAGAGGAAAACAAAACCGTATCGCCCTCTTTCAACGAAATTCCCTGAAACTTACCGTTGGCCAATTGCGCGGTTGCAGCACGACGTTCGCCCTGACTTCCTGTACACAGTAACATTAGATTTTGGCGTGGGATTTCCTGAGCTTCATCTGGGCTAACAACCGTTGGAAAATCGTACAATACACCCGTTTCTAATGCGGCTTGAACCATTTTGCGCATGGCACGCCCCATCAAACAGATGGACCGTCCAGAACTGGTCGCAGCCTCCGCCAATGTTCGTAAACGTGCAACGTTGCTGGCAAATGTCGTGGCAACCACCATGGCGGGGGCCTGTGCAATTAATTCCGCAATCGATGATTTCAACGTCGCTTCAGAACGACCTGCATGCATTGAAAACACATTTGTACTGTCACATACCAATGCCTTAATACCGTTTTTAGCAATATCCTTGAACATCTCATGATCAAAGGGTTCACCAACTCCGGGGTCTGTATCAATTTTAAAGTCGCCAGAATGCAAAACGCGACCATCAGGCGTATCAATCACCAATGCACTGCTTTCCGGGATGGAATGCGAGATCGGCGCAAACCCCACCTTGAACGGCCCAACATCCACTGTTTCGGGCCATTTCATGACGGTTTTTACGTTGCGAGCGCTATGAGCATGATCTTCCATTTTCATCCGCGCCAGATGGGCCGTGAAGGGACGGGCAAAGATTGGGGCACCAAGATCCGACCATAAATGCCCTACGGCGCCCACATGATCTTCATGAGCATGCGTGATGAATATCGCTTCAATTTGATTGCGACGCTCTTTCAGCCAAGTGATATCTGGAAATATCAAATCAACGCCGGGCGTACTGTCCATATCTGGAAAGGTTACGCCCAAATCTACTACGATTAATCTCTCTTTCCCTGGGGCTCCATATCCATAGACATAGGCATTCATACCAATTTCGCCAGCACCGCCCAAGGGCATATAGATCAATCTGTCACTCATGTGTTTTATTATTCCTGATTGTAATCGTGAATGAGGCGCAAACCATGCATGGTCAAATCGTCCTCGAATGCGTCAAATAGGGATTCAGCCCCCTGAAACAGTGGGGCGAGCCCTCCTGTCGCAATAACTTTCATAGCTTTATCATGTTCTGTGCGGATACGCGCGCAGACTTCCTTAATCAATCCAACATATCCCCAAAACACACCAGATTGCATACAGGCAACCGTATTTGTTCCGATGACAGCCTGTGGTTTTGCAATATCCACGTGCGGCAAGGCCGCTGCCTGTTGGTGCAGAGCCTGAAGCGATAGGTTCACCCCAGGGGCAATGACCCCACCGATATAAGCACCATCACTGTCGACGACATCAAATGTCGTGGCGGTCCCAAAATCGACAATGATGAGATCGCCGCCAAATAGATCATGCCCCGCAACCGTGTTGACCAATCTATCTGGCCCAACGCTTGTCCCCGCATCAACACGCACATTGATGGGCAACTTACATTCAGGTTTTCCAACGACCAAGGGGCGCGTATTAAAATACCGGTCCGCCAAGACACGTAGGTTAAAAACCACACGCGGGACAGTCGACGATATGATCACGTCTGTGATGTCTGCCTTGACACCTTGTAAATTCATCAACGAACTTAACCACACAAAATACTGATCTGCTGTACGTTGATGTTCCGTCGCGGTTCGCCATGTGGCGATGAATTTTGATCCATCCCAAATCGAAAAAACCGTGTTTGTGTTACCGCAGTCAATCGCTAATAACATCGTCCAACCCCTAGAAGTAGATATCTGCAGCCGCAATCGTGCGACGGCCTTCGTTTGTATCCAATATCAGATGTCCAGCCTGATCAACACTGTCAAATCGCCCCACATATTCATCGCGTTGTGTGCGGGCATGAATGGTTTGTCCCAAATTTGCCGCGCGCGCCAACCACGCCGTCCGGATTGGTTCAAACCCATAGGCCACAAATTGCGCCTCACGCGCGGCAAAGGCGGTTGCAAGGCTGTCTAAAAAATCTTCAGGCGTTAGGGTTTTTCCCGTCAATCCATAAATCGAAGCAGCGGGCATCGCTCTATTACCCAATAATTCATGTTCGGGCGCATTTTTTAAATTTACACCCACGCCAATGGCCAAGGCCAATTGATTAGCGGATAATGCGACCGTTTCTAATAAGATGCCCGCCACCTTCGCACCACTCAGCATCACATCATTCGGCCATTTCAACGCACAGTTAACTTGGTCAGAAAATAATGTGCCAAAGCAATCTGATAACGCAAGCGACATGACGAATGATCGCAAAGCAAGACTATGTGGATCCCCATTTGGAAACATCAACAAGGTCCCTGCAAAGTTCCCCTCGGGATCCACCCATGCGCGCCCTCGCCGACCACGGCCTTGGGTCTGCTTTATACCCAAGATCCATGTTGGCCCACTCGCCGTTTTCGCAATGCGGACGGCCTCTGCATTGGTGCTATCAACCGACGCTAAAACGCGACGATCATATCCCACTGGGAATTTATTGGACAAGTGCTGCTGCAGCCGCGATTGCCGCGCCTTTGAATCCAAAGAAGTTCACAATGCCCACAACGGTTGCAATTGCTGAAATCGAAACAAATGCCGTCAACATTGGCGTGGAATAATCATCTAATGCGTCATCCTGTTCGGTACCAAACCACATCAAATAGATGATGCGCAGGTAATAATATGCGCCAATAACTGAGGCGATTACACCCGCGATTGCCAACCATAACAAACCCGCTCCATAGGCCGCCTGTAATACATATAGTTTACCAAAGAAACCAATCGTTCCCGGAATACCGGCCAAAGACACCATCAAAACCATAACGGCCAATGCCTTGCCCGGATTTGATTTAGATAATAGGTTAAGGGATTGGATATCTGTGACAGGCTGACCATCTTTTTCCATGGTCATGATAAAGGCAAATGTCCCGATGTTCATGATCACGTAGAACGTCATGTACATCAGCATCGCCTCAACCCCATAGGCAGTACCCGCAGCAAGACCCATCAATGCGTATCCCATATGCGCGATGGATGAATAGGCCATCAGTCGTTTAATGTTTGTTTGACCAATTGCCGCCACCGCGCCCAAGAACATGGATAGCAAAGATATAAGAACAATCACCTGCTGCCAATCCGCCGTGGCATCACCAAATGCGTCATGCATGACACGCGCGAACAACGCCATTGCGGCAACCTTTGGCGCGGTAGCGAAGAACGCCGTGACAGGTGTGGGCGAACCTTCGTAAACATCTGGTGTCCACATGTGAAACGGTACTGCTGATACCTTGAACGCCAAACCAGAGATAACCAATACAAGGCCAATCATTAAACCAATTGAACCACCCTGACCCGCAGACTGGATAATAATTGCAAAGTCGGTACTGCCTGTGTAGCCGTACACCAAAGATGCGCCGTAAAGAAGCAAGCCAGATGACAATGCGCCAAGGACAAAATATTTCATGCCTGCTTCGGTTGATTTCACACTGTCACGACGGAATGAGGCGACAACATACAAAGCAAGCGATTGCAGCTCGAGCCCCATATAAAGCGACATAAGATTACCTGCAGAGACCATCATCATCATTCCGACAACCGCCAAGGAAATCAGAATTGGGAATTCAAACTTCATTAGATCTCGTCGGCGCATGTAATCGACACTCATGACCAGAACAGCCGCTGCCGATAATAGGATGATAACTTTGGCAAATCGCGCAAAACCATCATCAATGAACATGCCATTAAATGCAGATTGCGCCGCTGACGAATCTGAAGATATCCAAAACGCGATCACGGCGAACAAGATTGCTGTTAGCCAACACAGTGTGCTCGCCAATTCATCCTTGGCGGTGTAAACGGCGCCAACCAGCGCAAGCATCGCATAGATCGATAGGATAATCTCAGGCAGTATGATGTTAAGATCCGAAATGATCATGTCGTTCTCGCTCCTAATGCGCGTTTGCTGCGTCAGCGACTTGGCCGAGGCCCGCGTCCAGCAATGCAGCGTTGTAGTTTGAAACAAGGTTTTCGACCGCTGGTGCAATCACATCTAACGCAAGTGCGGGATATATCCCTAGCAATAGTGTCATTACGACAAGCGGCGCAAAGATCACGCGTTCGCGCGTTCCCATATCAATTATTGACTTCAAGCTTTCTTTAATCAGATCTCCCATCACCACGCGGCGATAGAGCCAGAGCGCATAGGCCGCAGACAAGATCACACCGGAGGTGGCAAACAATGCAACCCAAGTGTTGACCTGGAAGATGCCCATCAAT
>CBFHNF010000017.1:0-48360 GCA_965657135.1 uncultured Paracoccaceae bacterium | reverse complement strand
TGATGGGTTACGTAGCGCGCCTGCAAGGTAGTTGCCTGCAACGTTACCAACACCGATGGCTGCTGCGCCTGAACCGATTGCCGCTAGACCTGCGCCGATGTGTGCCAATTGACCTTCCATGATGAGTTCTCCTTACGATTGGAAGTTATAAGATATAGGGTGTTCAAACCTTAGTGTGATGGGTGCAATGCATCCTTTAGATACACACAGGTTAGAATGGTAAACACGTAGGCCTGAATAAAGGCCACGAGAATTTCAAGACCGTACATCGCGACGATTGCGATGACAGAGACGGGGGCGATTGTCGCGATTGCGGCAAAACCCGCAAACACCTTGATCACCGCGTGGCCCGCCATAACGTTGCCCGCCAAACGAATGGAATGGCTAACAGGGCGGACAAAGTATGAGATAAGCTCAATCACCGCCAAAATTGGCCGCAGTGGAAGTGGTGCAGATGACACCCAAAACAAGCCCAAGAAACCAGTACCGTTTTTCACAAACCCAACAATGGTCACAGTTAGGAAAACCGCCAGCGCAAGGATTGCCGTCACGGCAAAGTGAGATGTCGTTGTGAACGATGTTGGGATCAGACCAAGAAAGTTCGCAGTCACGATGAACATAAATAATGTCATGATATATGGGAAGAAGCCGACCGCATCCTTGCCTGTCACATCCTCAACCATTTTGTAGACAAAACCATAGGCCAATTCCGCTACAGATTGTGACCGTGATGGCACAACAGCGCGACGCGACGTCCCCAAGACCATGATCGCAATCACGACAACTATCGCAGCAACCATCCAAAAAGCAACGTTCGTAAACGTGTAAAACTCAATAGGCCCATCCCCAAAAAATGGTTTTACAATGAACTGGTCCATTGGATGAAAGACCAAACCTTCGGATTTTGCTTCGCTTGCCACGTTCTCACGTCCTCTTGTCATCTTGGGCGGCAGATGCGCCCATCGTTCCGTCTTGGATTTCTTTGGCAGAGCGCATCATCGTTTTGACCCCAGCCGTGAAACCCAGCAATGTAAATATCAGCATCATAAACGGAGCAGTACCAATGGCCATGTCCAATCCGTATCCAATGCCAAAACCGATCCCAAGACCTGCGACCAGCTCTGTCACCATCCGCCAACCTACCTGCGCCGCCGAATAGTGTTCTTCTGTTCTTGGACCACCCTCTTGTGCCTGTTTCGCTGCTTCAATCCGCTCTTCTAAGTGTTTAAGAGTGTCAGAATTGCGACCTGGCTCCACAATGCGCTCCAAAAATCAATTTGTTTGCTAGATAGGCGGAAGGAGGCACCGAGTCAACCGATAACATGCCGCAGGTTTAATGTATCTATCACCTTGTTATTAAACATATTTTCTGTTAAAAACCTACCGCTGCAGTCCGGCAGCAGTCAGGGCAATGTGCCAAATCATGGTATTTTGTATATTCAACCGTTTGGTTGATTAATTTCTTAACCTTGGGTGTTCTTCGTTGATTGGTTAAACAACAACACCTGTTCATAAATCAACAAACGCCACCCTGACTCCATTTTGGATAATGTTTCGCGGATCCGACTTTCTGCTTCGCTAACCTCGTATGCTGCGGAACGCTCAAATCCATGTTTGGACAGCGTTGGACGCAGGTTTCATTGTTACCACGGAACCCAACCAAGTAGCCCCTATTTCACGCATGCATATCATCGCGTGGAAAATGAAATTTATCGCGGCGACCGATACTCTGAACTGAACAGTGTTGCGATTACATGGATCGCAATTTTTTAAGCTTTCTTAGCCGTGATGCCGAGCGACATTGTACCATTCGGCTTAAATGCTGTATACTGCGCCGACGATACATGCACAGCAGGTCATAATGCGCGAACAATTGAAAATTGATCTTGTTTTCTCTGCACTTGCCGATGCGACACGGCGGGACATTTTGATGATGTTGTTAGAAGATGATATGGCCGTGACCGATGTCGCGGATCCCTTTAACATGTCTTTGGCTGCGATATCCAAACATTTGGGCATTTTGACCAAGGCTGGCCTGATATCACAAGAAAAACGTGGCCGTGTAAAATGGTGCAAACTTGAGCCGGACGCAATGCGCGATGCTGCAATTTGGATGCAGAGTTTTGGGCAGTATGACGCCCTAAACATTGAAGCCTTAGAAGAATTTCTGACCACCCAGCATTTAACCAGCGCAGCTGTCGATTAGGTCCAATTTTTCTTTGACCACTGTTTCATATGTTTGATCATGGCTTGCACCTTGGTCATTTTATGCAAATCCATGTGTGTCACCAACCAAATATCATCCCCCCACTCTGATTGTTCTGGCAGAGCCAACTCAAGTCCAAGTCCCTTGGCGCGCGCTTCACTCACAAAGCCAAGTCCGACACCGGATTGAATAGCCAAATCATGCGCACTCATGCTTGTGGTTTGCACAACCTCACGCGGTCTTGCAGGTAGCGCGCGCAACCATGATGCAAAGGGGGCACGAACGCTATCGCCGATCTGCATCACGAACAAATGGCGCGCCAAATCAGCAACCGTTTCAGGCTTGCCATGCTTTGCAAAATACGCAGAACTTCCATAAATCGCATTTCGGAACCGACCGACAGGGATCACAATATTATCAGGTTCATCTGGCATTTTCCCCAGCCGGATCGCTAGATGTGCTTCGCCGTATTCTAATTTAAACACCCTTTCATCTGACAATATGCGAAGGTTTATGTCGGGATAATCACTCAGAAAGCCCGCAAACATTGGGTTAAGTTTTGGGGTCAATAAGGACAGAGTCGTTACAACCAATTCGCCAGATACACTATCACCTTGACCGCGTGCACGGGATGCAAATTGTGAAAACTGCTCTTGGGTGGCCTGGGCCACACGACACAAATCTTCGCCTGCTTCTGTGGCGGTATACCCACGAGGGTGACGTTGAAACAATTTAACGCCCAAACGTTCTTCTAATGCATCTATGTGGCGAATGACGGTGGCATGATGAACGCCTAGAACATCGGCGGCGCCACTTACCGTACCTGCCCGCGCTACGTGAAGTGCCGTTTTGACCTCGTCCCAATTGTCCATAGTTTTACTCCCAGCCAAGTTAATACAAATCTAATCAAGCAACCTTTGATAGACACTATCACATATTTGCACATCATATGTGCAAATAATCACATACCACTTAAGTATTTGCGATTGAATC
Source organism: uncultured Paracoccaceae bacterium (assembly GCA_965657135.1). Lineage (GTDB taxonomy): Bacteria > Pseudomonadota > Alphaproteobacteria > Rhodobacterales > Rhodobacteraceae > HIMB11. Next base: position 45,161 of record CBFHNF010000017.1, on the reverse strand, counting down.
TCAATATAACTTTTGTAATGGTTTTACGCATTGGAGTGATGTGAGAGCATTAGTCCAATCCAGCGCATGAGCACGATTTAACGGCGCTGGTATCGATGGAACCGCTTTGGGGAAAGCGCTCCATACAAGGCACAGCCTTGCTACTCACGGGATCAGGGACGGGTTGACTCTCGTCCCTGATCCCGTTAGGCCGCATCTAAATTTATCCGGAAGCGTTATACCTTCCGGTCCTTGCTCATACCAAGGATCGCCCCCCGTCAGCGAGTTTCGCCCACGGGGGCTGTTCTACATTGGGCATCGCACACTTATATTGGCCGTAGACGAAAGGAGCCAAGACATGTTTGAAAATCTGTCTGAACGCCTGTCCGGTGTCTTTGATCGGCTTACCAAGCAAGGCGCATTGTCTGAGGATGACGTAAAAACCGCCCTGCGCGAAGTGCGCGTCGCCTTGCTTGAGGCCGACGTTTCTTTGCCGATTGCGCGCGAGTTTGTAAAAGCGGTTCAGGAAAAGGCAACGGGCCAAGCAGTTACAAAATCGGTAACTCCGGGACAGCAGGTCATCAAAATCGTGCATGATGAACTGGTGCACGTATTAACAGGTGACACTGACCCAGGTGCGTTAAAAATTGATAATCCCCCTGCCCCGATCCTGATGGTTGGTCTGCAAGGGTCTGGTAAAACAACAACCACTGCCAAACTTGCAAAACGTCTTAAGGAAAAAGAAGGCAAACGCGTACTTATGGCATCTTTGGACGTCAATCGTCCTGCGGCGATGGAACAGCTGCAAATTCTAGGTGTCCAAATTGGTGTTGATACGCTGCCGATTGTAAAGGGCGAAGATCCCGTTGCAATCGCAAAACGCGCGAAAACCCAAGCATCCCTTGGTGGTTACGATGTTTATATGTTGGACACTGCCGGCCGTTTGCACATTGATCAAGAATTGATCGCGCAGGCCGCTGCTGTACGCGATGTGGCAAACCCGCGCGAAACGCTGTTGGTGGTTGATGGTCTAACAGGTCAGGACGCGGTAAATGTTGCGACCGAATTTGACGACAAAATCGGTGTCAGTGGTGTTGTCCTAACGCGGATGGATGGGGATGGCCGCGGTGGTGCGGCCCTGTCGATGCGTGCGGTAACCGGCAAACCGATTCGCTTTGTCGGTTTGGGCGAAAAAATGGACGCCCTTGAAGCCTTTGAACCTGATCGGATTGCAGGGCGCATTCTGGGCATGGGTGACATTGTTTCATTGGTCGAAAAGGCCCAAGAAACGATTGAGGCAGAACAAGCCGAACGCATGATGAAGCGGTTCCAAAAGGGCCAATTCAACATGAATGATCTGCGTACCCAGTTGGAACAGATGATGAAAATGGGCGGCATGGAAGGGATCATGGGCATGTTGCCTGGAATGGGCAAAATGGCCAAGCAGATCGACCAAGCAGGCATTGATGACAAAGTGTTCAAACATCAAATTGCGCTGATTAATTCCATGACCAAAAAAGAACGCGCCAACCCACAAATCCTTCAGGCCAGTCGCAAAAAACGCATCGCAGCAGGTGCAGGAATGGAAGTCAGCGATTTGAACAAACTTCTAAAAATGCAGCGTCAAATGGGCGACATGATGAAGAAAATGGGCAAAGGTGGTATGCTAAAACAAGCGATGAAGGGCATGTTTGGCAAAGGCGGTGGACTACCCGCAGGGATGGACCCCAGCCAAATGGACTCCAAGGCGATGGAAGCCGCGGCCAAGCAATTGGGCATGGGTAGTGCGAAACTGCCAGGTCTGGGTGCCGGCATGGGGTTGCCCCCTGGCCTGTCCGGCTTTGGAAAGAAGAAGTAAGGCCGCCAATGTTCACCAATGCACCCACATTGCTGTCTGACACTTTAATCCTGCGCGGGCCAGAGGCGCGGGATCAAGAGGCCGTGATCACCTTTTTGCAAGATGAAGACCGCGCTGCGGGCTTTGGCGCCCTTCCCAATCGCGGGGATGCATGGCGTTGGTTTGCCTTGAATGTGGGTCATTGGGCAATCCATGGATATGGCTATTTCATGATTGAAACCAAATCAGGTGAGACCGCGGGCATGTCAGGCATTTGGAATCCAGAAGGCTGGCCAGAGCCCGAAGTCGGCTGGTTGGTGTTTGATGGTTTCGAGGGGCGCAGCATCGCCTATGAGGCCGCGTGCCGAGTGCGCCGTTGGGCCTATGAAGATTTGGGGTTTGAGACAATCACCAGCAATATCGTTCCTGGCAACGCGCGTTCGATCCGTTTGGCGGAACGTATGGGTGCGGTGCATGAGCGGACTTATGAAAATATACACATGGGTGAAGACATGTTGTTTCGTCATCCAGCACCAAGTGAGGTGCTGAAATGAACACAAACACCGATGTGACACCGACGTTATACCGACGCAATACAGACGTTCAAAATTGGGGGAAATCCTAAGATGTCAGATGCCGTAATTCGCGCAGCAGAAGTATTAAAAGAACATCGCCAAAGCATCGACCGGCTAGATGCGATTTTAGTTTACACATTAGGTGAGCGGTTCAAGCATACCCAAGCCGTAGGGAGGCTTAAGGCCGAACACGACTTGCCCCCCTCGGACCCGGCACGTGAGGCAAAGCAAATTGCCCGCCTCGAAGAACTCGCAAATCAGGCCGACTTAGACCCTGAATTTGCTAAGAAATTTCTGAATTTCATAATTCAGGAAGTTATCCAACATCACAAACAACATCAGTCTTAGGGGACAAATCCCCGAACGCCATTTCGTAAGGAGAATATATCATGGCAATGAAAATCCGTTTGGCCCGTGGCGGCTCAAAAAAGCGTCCATTTTATCGCATCGTAGCAGCAGACAGCCGCATGCCACGCGATGGCCGCTATGTTGAGAAGCTCGGCACATATAACCCACTACTTCCAAAAGACAGCGAAGATCGTGTACAAATGAACGTAGAACGCGTTCAATACTGGATGGGCCAAGGCGCACAAGTCACTGATCGTGTATCACGTTTCCTAGAAGCCGCTGGTGTGATCGAAGCAAAAACGCGCAACAATCCAAACAAAGCGGTTCCAGGCAAAAAAGCGCAAGAGCGGGCAGAAGAAAAAGCAGCAAAGGCAGCTGAAGCTGCTGAAGCCGCGGCCGAAGCCGAAGCACCAGCAGCAGAAGAAGAAGCCGCGGCCGAAGCCGAAGCACCAGCAGCAGAAGAAGAAGCCGCGGCAGAGGAATAAATTCCTCATCCTGATCCCCAGTTGGGTCAGGACATAGGCAAAGGATCACGATGTTTGGACCCATCCGAACATTTATGTTGCTAATCACATTAGCCCTAGGCACATACCTAGGGCTAATGATTGAACGTACCCGCCTTTCACCCAGCATTGACAGGGTTTGCGGCAATCCCGATATTACAGGCAATCTTTCTGACTTTGATCGCAAGCTTCTGTGCAAGGATTATAAATGAGCGACGACCTTCTATGTGTTGGAACCATTGCAGGCGCGTTTGGCGTGCGTGGTGATGTGCGGCTAAAAAGCTTTACCTCAGACCCTTATGCGATTGCAGATCTGGCACCACTCCTAACTGAAAACGGCACGGCGGAATTTGACCTGGTGATCATTGGGCAAACCAAAAATGGTCTTACTGTGCGCATGAGTGGCATCATCAGCAAAGAAGACGCCGATGCAATGAAAGGCACAAAATTATTTGTGCCCCGTTCACGGCTACCGGATTTGCCTGACGACGAGTATTATTATTCAGACTTAGAAGGGTTAGAGGTATCTGATACCGGTGGACAACATCTTGGGACAGTAAAGTCTGTGCATAATCACGGTGCGTCTGACCTGTTGGAAATCAAACTACCCGATAGCAATGCAACGGTATTACTGCCCTTCACAAACGCGGCGGTGCCAACGGTTGATTTGAAAAACAACAGAATTGTTGCGGATCCCCCTTTGGGTATTTTCCCGGAGCTTGAATGAGCGTTCCCCTCAATAAATCACATGGGCGCAAATCCATAGTCGCATCGTTAAAGCCACGGGATTTAATGGATCAAAACCCACGTCTTACTGGTGTTTGGACGGCACAAATTATTACCCTATTTCCTGATGCCTTCCCTGGTATTCTAAGCGAAAGCCTGACCGGACGTGCGCTCAAGGATCGAAAATGGGCGCTTGAAACCATCGACCTTCGCAGGTTTGGGGAGGGTAAACATCGAAATGTTGACGACACGCCTGCTGGTGGTGGTGCTGGCATGGTTTTGCGTGCCGATGTCGTAGGGCATGCCATTGATCACGCCATAGCGGCGTCCAAATCCCAGCGTCCATTGGTCTATCTGTCCCCGCGCGGAAAACGATTTGATCAGAGCATGGCCCAATCATGGTCAAAACTGCCTGGATTGATTATGCTGTGTGGCCGTTTTGAAGGTGTCGATCAGCGCGTTCTTGATCATTACAATGTCGAGGAAGTTTCGCTAGGCGATTTCGTGATGACAGGTGGTGAATTGGCGGCGCAAGCCATGATTGATGCAACCGTACGCCTATTGCCAAATGTTTTAGGAAACGCCGACTCCACAATGGAAGAAAGCCATTCAAACGGATTATTAGAACATCCCCAATATACCCGCCCCGCTGAATGGATGGGCCACGAAATTCCAGATGTGCTGACATCAGGCAACCACGCCAAGGTTGCAGAATGGCGCCGCACGCAATCCGAACGCCTGACCCAAGAACGCCGCCCAGATTTATGGGCAAAGCACCAAGTTCAAAAACCTTAGGCACCTAAGGCATCTAGACTCCAGTGGTCACCTCATTTGGACAAGGGTACGGGACGTGCTTTGCATAATAAGAATAATGCATTCTCTGGGGTGTAACTTTTGCTTGATCTTCCGCCTGAATCACCCTAAACGCAGCGCATTGGTGGGCAAAGGCGACTTTGTCCGTTTTTGGTATGTGTGGATCGGTGCTTCGGCGATTTCAAACAGATCAGAGACACACCAATAAGGAACGTCGACCCTATTCTCTGGCGGGCTGTATATCGGGACCCGGACGAAGACCAAGAGCTCTGAGGACGCGCAAAACTTTGCGGATCAACCGCAGGCATAAGGAGAGACGCGATGAACTTAATCGCAGAGCTAGAGGCGGAACAAATCACCGCCCTTGGGAAAGAAATTCCCGACTTTAAAGCCGGAGACACATTGCGTGTTGGCTATAAAGTGACAGAAGGTACACGTACACGTGTTCAGAACTACGAAGGTGTTTGCATCTCACGTAAAAATGGCGCTGGCATCGCTGGGTCATTTACAGTGCGCAAAATCTCTTTCGGCGAAGGCGTTGAGCGTGTGTTCCCACTATATTCAACGAACATCGATAGCATCACAGTTGTACGCCGTGGCCGCGTGCGTCGTGCTAAGCTATACTATCTTCGTGCGCGTCGCGGAAAATCCGCACGTATCGCAGAAGATGCAAATTATAAGCCTAAGTCATAAGGAGCGATGTCATGAGAAAAGATATCCACCCAGATTATCACATGATCGACGTCAAAATGACAGACGGCTCAATCATCAAAATGCGTTCAACATGGGGCAAAGAGGGCGACACGCTTGCGCTTGATATCGACCCCACTGCACACCCAGCATGGAACGGCGGCAACGCACGTCTGTTGGACCAAGGTGGCCGTGTTTCAAAATTCAAAAAGAAATACGAAGGATTGGGCTTCTAAACTAATATCCTGTCTATTTATTGAAAGGCCACCCAATGCGGTGGCCTTTTATCGTTAAGTGGTGTTGCATAACGTTACAATATTTTGGTACCTGACCGTTTAGATGACCCGTCCTCGTATTGATATTTGGCTTCATGCCGCAACGGTTTCTGATATTCCAGCAAGCCTCGCGTTGTATAATCGGCTCCGGCAACAAGATGATTATGACATCATCTTATCCTGTGGTGACGATGTTTTTGCGGAACAGTTAGGGGATGCGGCCGCTGACTATTTCGGGGCCATCCCTGAACAATGGACCGCACAAAAACTCTTGCGCGATCATTCGCCTATTGCATTAATCTGGATTGGGCCAAAGGTACAGGCGAATACAATTTTAGCGGTTCGCGCCAAATTAGAATATCTATTATTGGCCAATATTGATGCCGAGACTGTGCCGCGTCGTCGATTTAAATTGATCCCAATGCAGATGGAACGCGCACTGCGCAGTTTTTCCGACATATTTTGCATCGACGAACAGGCTGCAGGTGGCGTGCATCTTTTAAACATTCCAAACGATCGCATACACCCAGTTGGCAAATTGCAATCCCAAACCACAGTTCCAAAATTATTGGGTGACCCCGATGAATTTAACACACTCAAGGGACGTCCGATGTGGTCAGCGGTTTCTGTTCACCGCGATGAATTGGCCGCCGTCCTGAATGCCCACCGATTGGTGATGCGCGTCAGTCACCGGAGCCTGCTGATTTTGGCACCGGCTTTGTCGAAAGACGAAGACTATTTCTATAGTATGTGCCGAGAATACGGGCTGGAAACAGCGCGGAGGTTGGATGACGACATGCCTGTTTCGCGCACACAAGTATTTCTTGCGGATTCAAATGACGAAATGGCGCGATGGTTATCCCTGTCGGCGGTCTCGTATCTTGGTGGATCACTTGTGAGTGAAGGCGAAGGAACTGACCCGCTGCCAGCGGCATCCATGGGCTGTGCGATTTTATACGGTCCAAACATAAAAAATCACCTGAGTGCATATAGCAGTCTGGCAGGTGTTGGAGCTGCACGCATTGTCCTTGACAGCCACAGCTTGGCAGGTGCGGTTCTGCAGTCCTCAGCGCCAGAACAGGCTGCAAAAATGGGATGCGCTGCTTGGGAATTTGTGACAAGAGGAGCAGAAGCCACCGAAGCCATCTATTCAACCATTACGCGGAACCTAAAAGGACTGTCCTGATGCACGCTCCAAAATTTTGGTACTCACCCCGCGGTTGGCAAAGCACTATTTTAAGCCCGATTGGTGCCCTTTACGGCGTGGCCACTGCCCGCAGACAAAAACGCGTAAAACCCACACAATTAAATATTCCCGTCATTTGTATTGGAAACCTCAATGTCGGCGGCACTGGGAAAACACCAACGACCATTGCACTGGCACAATATTTAACATCACAAAATATAGCTGTGCACATTGTATCACGTGGGTACGGTGGATCATTGCGTTCTGTCACACAAGTTGACCCGCGCGCGCATACCGCAGAAGAAACTGGTGATGAACCACTGTTGATGGCCGCCTTTGCATCCACATGGGTTGCCGATAGTCGCGTTGCGGGTGCTCGAGCGGCACAGCAGGCCGGTGCAGAAGTTATCTTATTAGATGATGGGTTCCAAGATCCGTCATTGTCCAAAGACATTTCTATTGTTGTTGTAAATGCCCAGCGTGGATTTGGAAATGGCCTTTGCCTACCCGCTGGCCCTTTGCGAGAACCCGCGCAGGTTGGTATGCAACGCGCTGATGCTCTTATCAGTATTGGGGACAGTTCTGCGCAAACCCATTTTTTGCTGCAAAATACACCAGTCAGTGATGGAAAACCCCATATTACCGCAATTCTAAAGCCGATTGAAATGGGGATGCCATGGGAAGAAGGACGATATCTGGCATTTGCAGGAATCGGAGATCCAGAGAAATTTTTTGCAACATTGCGTGAGTTGGGTGCCCCATTGGTTCGCACAGTTGCGTTGGACGATCATCAAAAACTTGCCCGTCCTATGCTGCAACGTCTGATGAAAGAGGCGAAATCGCTAAATGCGCAACTGGTGACTACGGAAAAGGATGCCGCGCGAATACCTGCAGATTTGCGCAGTCAAATCTTGTCGCTGCCCGTACGTTTGGAGTTTGAAAATCCCAATGCCCTTCACAAAATGCTGGCACCTGTCATCCAGCAGATTTCGCTAAATCGCACAAAACGCTAGTTATCTTCGCCCAACTTAGGCGCACCCCGTTTTAGCGTTAAATCCGCATCTGAAAACACAAATGGCGAGCGAACATAGGGCACGCCATCCAAGTCGACTTTCATCCCACGCGCGATAACCTGCGGATCAGCAAATACTTCGGCCATGTCGTTAATGGGGCCTGCTGGAATACCCTGTCCTTCACATGCGCTTAACAATGCTTCTTTTGCAAATGTTTTGGTGCGCGCGCTCAACCGCTCGGTCATGGCTTCGCGGTGTGCAATCCGATCTGCATTCCGCAGATAATCTGGATCCTCTGCCATATCGCTTAAATCTAACACCGAACAAAGTCGCTGATATTGCGCATCATTTCCGGTCGCAATGATAATATGACCATCTGCACATTCAAATACCTGATAAGGTGTTAGATTGGGATGGTAATTTCCGGTACGAACAGGCGGTGTTCCAGTACTTAGATAGTTCAGTGCCTGATTGGCCATCACGGAAACCGCACTGTCAAATAATGACATATCTATATGCTGACCCTGTCCTGTGGTATCGCGCATGCGAAGCGCGGCCAAAATCGCCGTCGTCGCATACACCCCCGTAAAAATGTCGGTGATCGCAACACCTGCGCGTTGCGGCATGCCATCTGGGTCACCAGTGATCGACATGAAACCAGACATTCCCTGAATGATATAATCATATCCCGCACGATGTGCATAAGGCCCGGTCTGTCCAAAACCTGTAATGGAGCAATAAACTAAGCGCGGGTTCATCAGTTTCAGGCTATCGTAATCAAAACCGTATTTGGCAAGCCCGCCAACTTTGAAATTTTCGATTAAAATATCGGCATCTTTGATCAATTCTCGAAGGCGGTTCTGATCAACAGGATTGCGCAAATCGACTGTAACTGATGCCTTGCCTCGATTACACGAGTGAAAATACGAGGCTGTTTCTTCATCCTCTTTCGTGATGAATGGCGGGCCCCATGCGCGCGTGTCATCGCCCTGCTCTGCTTCGACCTTGATCACCTCAGCCCCAAGATCAGCCAGCGTTTGACCAGCCCAAGGGCCCGCCAGAATGCGGGCCAATTCGACGACCTTTAAACCTTCAAGTGGGCTTGGCATTATGATCCCAGCTTCTCATCCAGCAAAGTCGACAATTCTTGGTAAGTGCGGTTTGAAACCGTTTCGCCGTCGATCACAAAGCTGGGTGTGCCACTGATTTTATGCTCTTCCATATTTGCTTTGTACCAGCCAACCAAGTTGCGCAGATTGTCAGCGTCCTGCAAACAGGCATTTATTTGATCGTCATCCAAACCCGCAAGTTTTCCAATTTTACTTAACTCTGTCACGATCGCCAGATCATTGCCCGCACGCGACCATGTTTTTTGTTTTTCAAACATTTGATCAATCACCCCAAAAAACCGATCTGGACCAGCGCAACGTGCAATCATCGAGGACCACATGCCATATTTGTCAAAATACACCTCACGGAATACAAATTTGACCTTTCCCGTATCGATGTAGTTTTCTTTTAATTGAGGATACACATCACTATGAAAATTTGCACAATGTGGACACGTCATTGACGCGTATTCAATCATTTCAATCGGCGCATTTAAATCACCTAGAATCATTTCCTCGACGATTGGCGCATCAGAATCGGCATGCACCGCAAGGGTCCCAATCATGGCGATCCAAAGAGTTGAGATAAGTGTCATCAAAAATTTCATCGTTTTGCTGCCTTTCTAAGTTGGCGTATTATTCGTTTTGTTTTTGGTTAGAACATTGCGCCCCAATTCTTCAAGGGCACGACGTAAATTTTCATCAGTGACCGTACGTGCCGTTTGCTTTGCCTGTTCTTGCAATGCTGGATCGGGCCTTAATTTGTCTTTGGGCTTTGGAACGAATTCTGCTTGGCCTTCTGCAAATCCAATTGGTGCCGTCTGTGTAATGCGAATGCGGGCAATGGCGTTATATCCATAAACCGCATTTACTTTCGTTCTTATGGCTTCTTTTTGCATTTCAATCATTGGGGCCTGCGCACCAGTTGTCAAAATTGTTAACGTAGCACCCATGCCACCGCGACCATAGCTAACCTCGACCGGTCGCGTTTTCTCAGCAATGTCGTTTCCAACAATTTCCAGCCAATGCGTCAGAATCCGTGATTGCGCGAAACCGCGCGCTTCGCTGACTTTGCGAATACGTGACTGTAAAACAGTTGCGGTCCGTTTAAACCGATTTTTTGGCGCGATATCTGTCATTATACTTTGCGAGTCGGTGTTGCAGTTCAGTTTAGTTTGTTGTTCAACTCACACCAGCCCAAATCCACTAAAATAGAGTTCAAACTTGCGTGACTATCCAAAAACACATGATCTGCTGGTTTGGTATGATCGACATGCACGCACGATGCCTTGGCGTGTGTCGCCAGCTGATCGTGCGATTGGGGTCGAACCAGACCCCTATCGCATTTGGATGTCAGAGATCATGCTGCAGCAAACAACTGTTGCGGCGGTCAAAGCGTATTTCATAAAATTCATAACTCTGTGGCCCACTGTACAAGATTTGGCGGCGGCTGATGATGCAGATGTCATGGCGGCTTGGGCCGGACTTGGGTATTATGCGCGTGCGAGAAACCTTTTAAAATGCGCTCGTTTCGTCACGCTTCACCACAATGGCATCTTTCCACCAAACTACGATCAACTGATGGAACTACCCGGCGTTGGTCCCTATACTGCTGCGGCGATATCCTCGATCGCATTTGATCTGCCGGAAACGGTGGTTGACGGAAATGTGGAACGCGTTATCGCACGAATATTTGACATCCACACGCCATTGCCCACTGCCAAGGCAGAGTTAACAGACCTTGCAAAAACGCTCACCCCAGAAAAACGTCCCGGTGACTACGCCCAGTCCATTATGGATTTGGGGGCCACGATTTGCACACCGAAAAATCCAGCCTGCGGATTGTGCCCCTGGAGAAAAAATTGCACCGGTTTGGCAAACGGAACGCATCTAGATCTGCCAAAAAAATTACCCAAAAAGAAAAAACCAACACGTATGGGCGTCGCCTATGTAACGCGGCGGGTCGATGGTGCATATTTATTAGAAACACGACCAGAGAGTGGACTACTAGGCGGGATGCAAGCCTGGCCAACAACCGACTGGTCAGAGGGCAGCACTACCGAAAACGCGCCCATTCGTGCCGAATGGAAAACTCTCCAAGGTGAAGTGCGCCATACATTTACCCATTTTCACTTAAAACTTGTGGTGAAAACTGCGTTGGTTCCATTAGATCGTCAGCAAACAAGGGGCGAATTTGTCGACGCAGATAATTTTGCACCATTGGCACTGCCCACTGTGATGCGCAAGGTGTTTGATATGGTCGCGACTGACTAAAACTGATAGGTATCCACTATCTGATGCAAAGAGGGACGAATATGGCACAGAATACTCTGTTTCGCATTACAGACTGGCTTCCTTTTTGGAGCTCTCTTCTCCTATTCGCGCTGGGCTGGTTCGCCATCCTTACTGGCGGTTACGCCTTTTTGATTGTTGTCGCTTTTATTTGGTACGTTGTGCCTATTTTGGATCAACTGATGAGCCAAGCAAAAAACAACTTTGATCCTGATATGGATGAAAAGGGGTTGGCGCAGTTTATTTTGATTACTAAAATTTGGCCGCTGCTACAGTTTATACTTATTTTTGGTGGGTTATGGGTGCTTGAACAACGTGATGATGCGTTTGCTTTTCAAATGGGTGCTTTCTTTGCGATTGGGATGATCACAGGTACCGTTGGAATCAACTATGCACATGAGTTGATGCATCAGAAAAATAACTTCGAGCGTAATTTGGCCGATGTTTTATTGGCAATGACCCTGTATTCGCATTTTCGCAGTGAACATTTACTGGTTCATCATCGCTATGTTGGAACCCCACGCGATCCAGTTACTGCGCGCTTTAATGAGGGATTTCATAACTTTTTCTGGCGGGTCATTGTACAGTGTTGGACATCTGCATTCCGCGCAGAAAAGGAAATGTTGCAGCGCAAGGGGCTGCCATGGCACGATCCAAGCAATCCGTTTTGGCGTTACTGGGCGCTGCAAGGTTTGTTTTTGGCACTTGCGTTTACGATCGGTGGAATTTCGGGTCTATTGCTGTTTGTTTTCCAGGCGACCACCGCAATCTTTCATCTGGAATTGGTGAATTACATCGAACATTATGGCCTGACACGTAAACATCTGGGAAATGGGAAATATGAACCCGTTTTACCACACCATTCGTGGAATGCCGAACACAAGGCAGCAAATTGGATGTTAATAAACCTTCAACGCCATTCTGATCATCACTACAAACCCAATCGGCGATATCCATTGTTGCAGACGTATGATGGATCCATTGCGCCCCAACTGCCCTACAGTTATCCCTTCATGGGATTATTTGCATTTTTTCCTCCTGTATGGCGCCGCATGATGAACCATCGAGTTCGAAAATGGCGGTCGATGTATTATCCCGAAATCACAGATTGGTCGTCCTATAATAAAATGACAAACCCAAAGCCACGTTGAAAAAAGCCCCACGACAGGGCGCGGGGCATGAGTCGGCTTGTGTTGTCAGGACACAGGCGGATCGAGGGGTGCCCATACTTGGGCACCATTAGTAATTAAATCATTTCTGATCGGATTTGTTGGCGCAGCATATCGATTGGTACGGTTTTTCCATCCCGCTTATACCCCCAATAGGTCCAGCCATTACAGCTTGGCGCGCCCTCTAATTTCGCACCCACTTGGTGAATTGACCCCTTAATATCAGCGCCCACCAATGTGCCATCTGCGCGCACCTTTGCTTTGTAGCGTCCATTTAATGACAAAAGCTCCTCGCCTGGACGCAGCATGCCACGTTCGACCAATTGACCAAAGGGGACACGTGGCTCTGCACGTTTTGCTGTGCTTACTGCTAACGCTTCACTATCGTACTTGCGTACATTTGCGATACGTTTTGCCGCGACCTTGCGATAGGCCTCTTCACGTTCGATACCAATGAAATGACGACCCAACATTTTGGCAACAGCACCCGTTGTGCCCGTCCCAAAAAATGGATCCAAAATCACATCACCCGGATTGGTAGATCCAACCAAAATACGATGTAACAAACTTTCTGGTTTTTGGGTCGGATGCGCCTTGTCACCGTTTTCATTCTTTAGCCGTTCATGACCCGTACAAATCGGTAAAACCCAATCTGACCGCATTTGAATGCCCTCATTCAGTGCCTTGAGCGCTTCGTAGTTAAAGGTATATTTAGAGCCTTCAGATTTGGACGCCCAAATCATCGTTTCATGCGCGTTTGTAAACCGCTTACCTCTGAAATTTGGCATCGGATTTGATTTGCGCCAAACGACGTCATTCAAAATCCAGTACCCTTCGTTTTGCAGCGCAGCACCAACACGAAAAATGTTGTGATAAGATCCAATAACCCAAATGGCACCATTTGGTTTCAGGATGCGGCGCGCAGCCTTAAGCCATTCTGTGGTAAAGTCATCATACACGCGAAAACTGTCAAATTGATCCCAATCATCGTCGACTGCGTCGACTTTTGAATTATCTGGACGATGCAAATCGCCTTTCAATTGCAGATTGTAGGGGGGATCCGCGAATATTAAATCAACGCTATTTTCAGGCAGGGCATTCATCACTTCGATGCAATCACCCGCCAATATCTCATTCAAAGGAAGCGATGCCGCCCCCAAAGGAGTTGTCTGTTTGTTCATTTTCTTTGCCTCAATCAACCGGCGCATTTGCGCGCTCTTGTTGTGCACAACATGAGTCAAAGATGATTCGAGGTCAATTTCTTTTTTGAATCAGGTGGTTATTTCTTTGTTCGAATACAACATATTGTGTACCGGCTTGAATGAACGCCTATGATGTGGTGTCACGCCCAGTGACTTTAATGCAACAAGATGCTGTTTAGTAGGATAACCCGCATTCTTGGCCCAGCCGTAACCAGGATATTGCTCATCCAGTTTCAACATCAAATCATCGCGTGTAATTTTTGCAACGATCGATGCAGCTGCAATCGACAACGATTGATCATCCCCTTTTACGACGCAGAGGGATGGAATTATCAATTTTTTTGGAGAGCGATTGCCATCAATCAATGCAAAATCCGCAGGCGCTGGCAAGGCATCAATCGCCCGAACCATGGCCAGATGACTGGCCTGTAGAATGTTTATTTCATCAATTTCTGTAACGCTGGCATGGCCAATGCCGAACTGAGACGTTTCAACAATCTGTTGATACAAACGGCGCCTAAGTCGATCCGTTAATTTTTTAGAATCGCGCAGACCATCAGGAATGTGATCTGCATCCAAAATCACAGCTGCGGCCGTCACTGGTCCGCACAGAGGTCCTCGCCCAACCTCATCCACACCCGCAACCATACAATAACCTTGTTCACGCGCATTCATTTCAAATGAAAAATCAGGCATCTTGAACAAGTGACTGTTCAAAATCGGCAATCAGATCATCAATATTTTCGATCCCAATTGAGATGCGCAATAAGTTTTCAGGAATCCCTGTGTGTGGTTCGATGGTATGGCGATGTTCAACCAAACTTTCTACGCCGCCTAGCGATGTGGCCCGATGAAATAGGTTCAGGGATGCAATCACATTCAATGCTGAACGTTGGTCACCCTTGATTAGAATTGACATAAGGTACCCACCGCCCCCGGGCATTTGTCGCAATACGCAGTCTGCTTGCGGATGTGATGGCAACCCGGGATACCAAACAGCCTCGACTGCATCGTGGGCTTCAAAATGATGTGCAAATAGCCGTGCGTTTTCGCACATACGCTCGACCCGAATAGGTAGGGTGCGCAAAGATCGCATAAGCATCCAGGCCTCAAATGCACCAATAATGTTGCCGGCAACTTGCCTGTTTTGTGCAATGTGTCCCCACATATCAGTTTTATTGGCACAGCACAGAACACCTGCCAAGACATCGGAATGCCCATTCAACGCCTTAGTGGCTGAATGCACGACTATATCAGCACCGTATTTTATGGGTTTGGTCACAATAGGAGTTGCCGCGGTACTATCCACAACCAAAACGGCATTTGGAAACCTGCGGCGCATGTCGGCAATATCTGTTACCTTCAGCCAGGGATTTGACGGAGTTTCGATGAAAACCATGTCATATTGTGATCCCAACTCATCCAAGACGGCGGCATCCGAGGTGTCGGCATAATCAACGTTTAGGTGCAGCTTCGCAGTGTTATCTTCAATAAACTTAGTGGTTCCCCAATAAATTCCTGATTGGATCAGAACATGCGCACCCTGTGGGATGGCCTGAAACACAGCAGCAATCGCCGCCATTCCAGATGGAAATAACAGAGCGTCTTCCGCCCGCTCTAATTGAGCGATCACCTCTTCTGCCAGTCGCACACCGTCATTATGGTCACGACCATAAGAATTATCTGCACGAACCAACACATTAGTTCGATCCCGAACAAATGTGGTCGACATCTGCAAACTGGGTATCACACCAGCTGAGTGTGGATCTACGTGCCCTAGAAGTTGAGCAGCGATTGTATCGTCATGGGATTTTTTCATAGACCACCCTTCTGGAAAAACAGCACCAAAGTGGCGCTGTTATCTAGGGTTACCCAACGCTTACGAAAAGCGCAAGAAATCCAACCTATTCACCCAGCAAATGTTTTACGATTTGCTCAGCGGCATCGTCGATTGACATTGCGGTTGTGTCAATGTGGATTTCTGGGGTTTCTGGGCAGTTCGTTTTGTAACATTTTGTAGCGGAAGAAAGGATTTAAATCCTTGCCGATCCAGATTTTCTTTTGCCACACGGTGTCCGTTTGGCTTTAGTTGAATCAAATACCAATATAACATTCATCTACCAAAAATTTTGCTCAATTATGAGCAATGTAATTAAATTTAGTTTAACTCACAAACATATTTTACAACACGCGATGTTAAGAAACAATTTTATGACAACACAAGTATGGAAAACCAGAGAAGCGCCATTTTCAGGATGCATTGCATTCCGAAGGTTCGAAAATTTGCCTCTTTATCTTATTCAAAAAAACATATTTACTTGAGCCAAGATGAGCAACTAGCAGGTTCCACGTGGCTGGATCAAAAAATCGCCCCCTAACTTTGCGAGATGTTTCAGAAGCATCTGGTGTTTCAGAAATGACCGTTAGTCGTGTTTTGCGCGGTCGAGGTGATGTTTCTGAAACAACGCGTGAACGCGTTTTGATCGCCGCAAAAGAATTGGGATATGTTCCCAATAAAATTGCGGGCGCCCTTGCTTCACAAAAGGTGAACTTGGTAGCTGTCGTTATTCCGTCCATGTCAAACATGGTATTCCCAGAGGTGATGACCGGCATAAACAACGTGCTCGAGGAAACAGACCTGCAACCCGTTGTTGGCATCACAAACTACATTCCCGAGAAAGAAGAAAAAGTTTTGTATCAAATGCTGTCATGGCGCCCCTCGGCCGTGATTATTGCAGGTCTAGAGCATTCCGAAGCCTCGCGTGCGATGTTGGCAAATTCTGGAATACCAGTCATTCAAATTATGGATATTGATGGGGAACCAATCGATACAGCGGTTGGTATTTCGCATCGTCGTGCCGGTCGTAAAATGGCCAACGCAATCATGGATGCCGGATATTCAAGTATCGGCTTCATGGGTACGAAAATGCCTCTCGATCACCGTGCGCGCAAACGCTTCGAGGGATTTACCGAGGCCCTCGCGAAAGGTGGGATCGAGGTTAAAGATCAAGAATTTTACTCTGGTGGCTCTGCCCTTTCCAAAGGTCGGGACATGACGCGTGAGATGCTAGAGCGCACTCCAACTTTGGACTTTTTGTATTATTCAAACGACATGATTGGCGCTGGAGGATTGCTGCATCTATTGGACAGTAACCTGCGTATTCCAGATGACATCGGGCTGGCGGGTTTTAATGGTGTAGAATTACTTCATGGTTTGCCCATGCAGCTTGCCACCATGGACGCTTGCCGCGTCGATATAGGCGAACGTGCCGCGCAAATTGTGGCTGACCGTGTCATTGGTGGCAAATCAAAAGATGAAAGCATCATCGAATTGTCTCCAATTTTACAATCGGGCGATACGCTGCGACCCAACAAAACCTGAACATTCGAGCGTCGCACAAAAATTGTCGAGGGAAGTCATGATTTTTTCTAGATATGCCGTTTACTATGTGCCCGATCAGCCCTTTTTAAAGTTGGGATCAGAATGGTTGGGATGGGACTGTTCTAACGGGCTTGAAATACCACAAACTTCTGAACAGCGCATTATAACGGACCGTCCACGCAAATACGGATTTCACGCCACGATCAAAGCGCCATTTGTGCTTGCCGATGGATGTAGGGAAACTGATCTTCGTCAGGCATTTCAAAGGTATTGCCAAACATTGACCCCAATCACTGGAGGTATATTACATATCAATCGCCTAGGTCGTTTCTTGGCAATCACACAAAAGATCCAGAGCGCTGGCGTATCTGAATTAGCAGCCAATGTAGTTGCAGATTTGGATCAATTTCGCGCCCCCCTGAGCGCCGAGGCGATTGAGAAACGTCGGAAAAACAAATTATCCGCAGAACAGGATATTTTATTGCTGCGTTGGGGGTACCCCTACGTGATGCAAGAGTTTCAGTTTCATATGACACTCTCGGGCCCGTTGAATGACACTCAAATTGAGGCTGTCGAAAAAAGCGCAAAAACGGTTTTTGCAAACCACGTTGGCGTCCCTCTACACATCAATTCATTGGCATTAATGGGCGAAAACCGCGATACAGGCCAATTCCATCTGATCGAAAACGTGACCCTGGGAAATTAAAACCCCACTCTATTAAAGCGGGGTCAAAGCTCAAGTTGAGCTTAGTCGCGTTATTTCTTCTTTTATTCGGAGCTTTTGTTTTTTGAGCGTTTTAATGTCAATGTCGCTGATGCCTGGTGATTGCTGGGCTTTCTCAACTGTTTGTGACAAAGTTTCATGTTTTCTTTTCAATTCGCGAACACGTGCGCTTACACTCATCTAATGACTCCTTCTAATAGTTCCATGATTGGAGCATAGGCGACGTCATTTGTCACGCCGCATGTGCAGCCTGTATCAATAAAGTTTTAACAACCTATAGAAGTGTTACTCGCGAAACCAATCTGTTAAGGTATCGCCATTTCGCAGAACATTGGATATTTTTTGTGAATAATCGTCACCATCATGATGGTGAAATTCCCCGTCGTGCAGAATCAACGGTGATTCGAGCCGAAATGCTGAACGACCATTTTTGCGCGCGTGCGCCAAAAACAGAGTGCTTTCCCGACCTGTTCTGGGAACGATTGGAGTAATCACTCGACTACCCAACGACGCTGGTAGGTAGGATAAAAATTCATCCAGGCGCTCTGTCCTGAATATAAAATGCGCATATCCTTTGGGTTTTACACGTTTGGCAGCGGTATCCAACCAATTTGGCAATTCATCCTGTTCTCCTATCGCGCGGTCGCGCCCTTCATCAGCCGAAGCGGAAGTGGATGTTCGATTAAAATAGGGCGGATTTGCGAAAACATGATCAAATTGCTTGGATCGAACATCCTCGGGTAATGCGCTAAGATCTGCTTCAACGACGTTAATATTTAAACAATTCCGCAGCACGTTTTGACGCGCCAAGTCTGCATAAACGGCTTGAATTTCAACAGCCGTAATACTTACCCCATGTACACGATGCGCAAGAGCAAGAGAGGCGGTACCCACGCCACAACCTAATTCCAGAATGGATTGCCCAGATTTGGCAGGGATACTGGCGGCTAGCAAAATTGGATCAATGCCCGCACGATATCCTGTCTTAGGCTGTGCAACGTTGATTGCGCCTGATATAAAAGCATCGATGGTCAGTTCAAAATTCATGAGAGGATTTGCGCCTCAATCCCACTTTCAATCAAGATATCACATGCAGTATCATATTCTGAATCAATAACCAACATACGGCGCGGCAAAATACCAATCGCACCTTCCAAAACACTCATATTTACGTCAAGTTCAAACACAGCTATATCATGCTGACCCAAGACGTGTTTCGTGTATGCAATCAGCGTAATGTCATTTGTGCGCAAGAGTTCTTTCATATTCTTAATATATGGACTGCGCGAGAAATGTGAAGAATTAGGAGTGTCGTATGGCCCTAAATAAAGAGCAACAAAAACCGCATGATGCGCTTGCTCGGATTTTGGCGTCTGATCTGGACGCGGTGAACACCCTCATTCAGACACGGATGGCGTCGGAACATGCGCCACGCATTCCTGAAGTTACGGCACATCTTGTGAACGCAGGCGGCAAGCGTCTTCGCCCCATGTTAACACTTGCTGCAGCGCATTTGTGCGGATATCAGGGCGATCACCACGTTCGACTGGCTGCCACTGTTGAATTCATCCATACGGCGACACTTTTGCACGATGATGTGGTGGACGAAAGTGGACAGCGCCGAGGACGTCCAACTGCAAACCTTTTATGGGATAACAAATCCTCTGTCTTGGTTGGTGATTACTTATTCTCACGTTCTTTCCAATTGATGGTAGAAACGGGGTCGCTTCGGGTTTTGGACGTTTTAGCCAATGCCTCGGCAACAATTGCCGAAGGCGAAGTTCTGCAGCTGACCGCAGCCCAAGACGTAAATACAACAGAGGCCATATATCTGCAGGTGGTTCGAGGTAAAACTGCAGCGCTATTTTCCGCTGCAACCGAGGTTGGCGGGATCATAGCGGGCGCGCCAGAAAGCGTATGCCAGGCACTTTATGATTATGGCGATGCGCTTGGAATTGCATTTCAAATAGCTGATGATCTTTTGGATGTCGTTGGCGATGCCAAATCCATCGGTAAAAACGTTGGTGACGATTTTCGCGAACGCAAATTAACTCTGCCTTTGATAAAGGCAATTTCTGCAGGTAGCGATCATGATCGTGAATTTTGGAACAGAACAATCGCCAAGGGCAGCCAAGAAGATGGCGATCTAGAGCATGCGATCAATCTGATGCACGCGACTGGTGCAATTGAAGCCACACGAAATGATGCTTTAGATTGGTCAAAAAAGGCGCAAGATAGCCTATCGCAATTACCCGACAGCGCGCTGAAAACAATCTTAACGGATTTGGCGATCTACGTTGTTTCCAGAGTATCTTAAACCAATTTAGTGGCAACCGACCACCAATTTGGATGTGAATTTCGCATTTGAACCGCAGCCGCCCTTGCAATGGTTTCGTTGGGAAAAATACCAAAACACGTTGCGCCCGATCCAGACATGCGCGCAACTGCGCATGCATCGACTGTCCTAAGCGCTGCGATTACATCCGCAACCTCAGGCACCAATGCGATTGCTGGTTGTTCTAAGTCATTTCGCTGATCACCTAACCATGTAACATTCGTACATTGCGTTGCAACTGACTTCATCGGTGGGTTTTCTTTCGACTTCAAAGCTTGGAAAACGGCGGGCGTGGATATGCCAACATTTGGGTTCACCAAGACAATCCCCCAATCCGTAGCTGGCATAAGAGGTGTAATCTTTTCGCCCGCACCCTCCATGAGCGTGAACCCCGATGTCATGCAAACAGGTAAATCAGCGCCCAGTTCCATAACCTCATCAAACGGAGGCATCGGCACCGCCCAATATTCACTGAGTGCTTTGATCATGGCAACAGCGTCGCTAGATCCGCCTCCAATCCCCGAGGCCATGGGCAGATTTTTTTCCAACACAACTTTTATCGTTAACGCTTTGGAATATTTCTTGGCCATGAATTGGGCCGCCTTGACAACCAAATTGCTGTCATCGTGTGGAATGCCGGCACAAAAAGGTCCCGTCACAGTAAATGAAAATTCCGCTGCAGGCGTCAGAAATAATTGATCCCCAAATTCGGTCAAACAAACCAATGATTGAAGTTCATGATAGCCATTTGAACGTTGTCCCAAGACATGCAAAGTCAAATTCACCTTGGCGTGTGCCGTAACGTTAATCATCGATCACACCAGAATAGAGTGCTGGCTTGCCTTCTTCGGCCAACACTTTATCCAAACCGATGTCCAACTTGCGCAAAATACGCTTTTCTTCACTGTCTTCGGGCTCAAATGAGAGCGCACGGCGCCATTGAAAGCGGGCTTCATTTTTGCGTCCAACGGCCCAGTATGCATCACCCAAATGGTCATTCACAATTGGATCTGTGGCCATCAATTCGGCTGCGCGCTCTAGATCTGGCACTGCACGTTCATACTGGCCCAATCGAAACTTTCCCCACCCTAGACTGTCAACGATATACCCCGAATTTGGTTCAATTTCGACAGCTTTGGTGATCATATCCATGGCTTCATCCAGCTTTTCACCACGCTCAATGAGTGAATAGCCCAAGTAATTTAAAACGATTGCCTTATTTGGCTCCAGTGAAAGCGCGCGGCGAAAATCACGATCCGCACTTGGCCATATTTTCAGACGTTCGTGTGTAATCCCACGCGCATAATATAATCGCCATCTTAAATCATTGCGCGCCTCATAAATCGAGATTGCGGAATTGTAAGCAGACAGCGCCTCGTCATATTTTTCTTTGCGTCGCAAGAAATCGCCCAGAGAGGCATAGGCCACAGGTACATCAGGATACGCTGCAACCAAAACCCGAAGCGTGTCTATGCCCTCGTCAACGCGACCCGCTTGGCGCATTGCACGCGCTGTAGAAATTTCAGCCGAATAAAACTTTGGATCGTCAATTGAAACTTTATCATATACCCGCAATGCGAGTTCATATTGATCCAATTCTTCCAACATACTTGCGACGAACAACTTTATCTCAGCGGAATGAGGATTCAACGCCTCCGCAATTCGTGCATAAACAAGCGTCGCGCTTGGATCGACTTGCTCTTGGATAAACAGCGCTAGAGTATAGAAGATCTCAGACATTGCCTGTTCTGCTGTGCGCGGAAGTCCAGACAAGATCGGGATCCCACGTTCCAGATTATTCAAAATTCCCATGCTTTCGGGTGACACAGCTGAGGCGAAATTCGCATTGAAAAATTCGCGCGCATCGTCCGGTTCACCCATACGCTGGAGCAGCGCAGTTTTAATCAAGTACGCGCGATCGGTTAACAAGCCTGATGTATTTTCAAATCTGTCTAAAACGGCCAAAGCCTCACTATTTTGTCCCACTGAGATATGCATCATCGCACGATGAAAGGCGGCAAAAGATTCAAAGCCCGCGCGCCTGGAGATATCATTTAGAATACCGTCGGCGGCCTTAAAATTACCCTGTGCATGCTCTGCCCAAGCCATTACGACTTCGCGTATAAATGGGTTCAGACCAAACTCTTCTTCATTCTGCAGAGTGCTTATTAATTCTGCAAAATTCCCCTTTTGGATTTCGCCCAGCACCACAAGGAGGTTCGTTACAAAATCATCTGTTCCGCGTTCTGAATATACTTTTGCAACAGGTACCGCATCGCGCAATCGCCCCAACGCGACATAAGAAAATAAAAGATCGCGCATCGTCACGTCATTGTTGCGATCAAAACTCATCACGCGGGATTGATATTGCGTTGCCAATCCAAAATCATTTGAGCGCATGGCGCTTTGCGCCGCCAAATATGGTCCCGACACGTCAGAATATGCGTTTGTTCCGGTGCACGTGATAAAACATGCTGATAAAATTCTTATTATGCGTTGCAAGTGTTCAACCCCCTGTCCATCGCTCATATAAAGTTAAGGGTAGATTTGGGAAAAGACAACGCGGGACGCATGATAATCATGGCCCCGCGCAAAATTGTAACATCAAATACGTGTGATTATTTACATGTTTGGATAATTTGGCCCGTCGCCGCCCTGTGGTGTAACCCAGGTTATGTTTTGGCTGGGATCCTTAATGTCACATGTTTTACAATGGACACAGTTTTGAAAGTTTACAACAAAACGTGGGTCCTGCCCCTCTTCTTCGACGATTTCGTAAACGCCCGCGGGACAATACCTCTGTGCAGGTTCTGCGTATTTTGGTAAATTTACCGACACAGGGATCGCGGCATCAGACAATTGTAAATGCGCCGGCTGGCTTTCTTCGTGGTTGGTCATTGAAAACGATACGTTTGTTAGTCGATCAAATGACAAAACGCCATCAGGCTTTGGATATTCAATTGGTGCATGTTTGTCTGCTGTTTCCGTTGCCTGTGCATCGGTTTTGCCATGCTTTATTGTTCCAAACAATGACACTTTGAAAATGCTTTGGAACCACATATCGAACCCGCCAAGCGTCAATCCCCCCAGCGGACCAAATTTTCCGTTCAATGGCGCAACATTGCGGACAGTTTTCAGATCTTTGCCAACAGGCCCTGCACGCAGCGCTGCATCGTATGCGTGTAAGGTGTCGCCCTCTCGGCCTTCTTGGATCGCGACATAGGCAGCCTCTGCAGCCTCGATGCCAGAGTGCATTGCGTTGTGGTTACCCTTGATGCGTGGCAAGTTGACAAGACCTGCGGAACACCCAAGCAGCGCACCACCAGGGAAGGCGGTTTCAGGAATTGACTGGTATCCACCTTTGGTGACGACACGAGCGCCATATGCGACACGCTTGCCACCCTCAAGCAATTTCGCGATCTTTGGGTGATGTTTGAAACGCTGGAATTCCATATACGGGAACAAATGCGGGTTCTTGTAGTTGAGATCCACGATATAGCCCACATAGACCTGATTGTTGTCCAGATGATAAACGAATGAACCGCCAGAATTTTTCCAACCTAACGGCCAGCCCATCGTGTGGGTCACTTCGCCTTCGTTGTGATTTTCTGGTTTTACTTCCCAGATTTCTTTCATTCCTATACCAAACTTCGGCACGTCACAGTTTGCATCCAGATCAAATTTGGCAATCACCTCTTTAGAAAGTGAACCGCGTGCTCCTTCTGAGAAGAACACATATTTTCCATGCAATTCCATGCCTGGCTCATAGGCATCTGATGGCGTTCCATCCGGGTTTTTCCCAAATTCACCAGCGACAACACCTTTGACTTCGCCATTATCGCCATAGACGATTTCCGAACATGCCATGCCGGGGAAAATCTCAACGCCCATGCCTTCGGCTTGTTCTGCCATCCAGCGGCACACATTGCCCATCGAAACGATGTAGTTGCCATGGTTATTCATCAATGGCGGCATCATTGCATTTGGCAGGCGAATTTGACCAGCCTCGCCCAGAACATAGAAATTGTCCTCTTTAACGGGAACATTCAAAGGCGCACCCTTTTCTGTCCAGTCTGGCATCAAGCGGTCCAATCCAGATGGATCCAAAACCGCCCCAGACAGGATATGCGCACCAACTTCCGATCCCTTTTCAAGGACAACGACATTCAAATCCGCATCGAGTTGTTTTAGACGGATTGCCGCAGACAAACCCGCAGGACCAGCTCCCACAATTACAACATCACATTCCATCGCTTCGCGTTCAAATTCTGACATTGGCGCTCCTCCTCCTTCGGGTCGCAGAAATTTCG
The DNA here is from genome assembly GCA_965657135.1 of uncultured Paracoccaceae bacterium. Lineage (GTDB taxonomy): Bacteria > Pseudomonadota > Alphaproteobacteria > Rhodobacterales > Rhodobacteraceae > HIMB11. The sequence goes on along the minus strand of CBFHNF010000017.1, from coordinate 20,693 downwards.
TTAGGGCATGGGTTAACCTGTTGATTGCGGTGGCGTCAATCCAAACGCGCCCTAGGATCGATGCTTTGCGGCACTAAATCGCAATTTTGGTAACATTCCCTCACGTCCGTGCGTTATCTAGATCAGAATATCACGTGCTTTCGGACATTTTTCACCCAATCGTTGCAAAGGCTTGATCGCATAGTTAACACTGCATAATATCATCAAACACGTGGCAATTTATACCGGAACAAATATGGACAAGATCCCAATGACACAGGCGGGTTACACCGCCCTAGAGGTAGAGCTGAAGACTCTGAAAAGCCAAGAGCGCCCCAATATTATCAAAGCTATTGCTGAGGCGCGAGAACATGGTGATTTGTCTGAAAACGCTGAATACCATTCTGCCCGTGAAAAGCAGAGCTTTATCGAAGGCCGCATCAAAGAACTTGAGGGAATTATCTCACTTGCCGAAGTCATAGACCCAGCTCAGCTTTCGGGTACGATTAAGTTTGGCGCACGCGTGACTGTTGTTGATGAAGATACAGACGAAGAAAAGTCGTGGCAGATCGTTGGTGAACACGAAGCAGACATCGAAAAAGGTCTGTTGAATGTGAAATCGCCGATTGCACGTGCCCTGATCGGGAAGGATATCGGTGACAGCGTAGAGGTGCGCACGCCAGGCGGTGAGAAAGCCTACGAAATTCTTGCCATAGAGTACGCATGAGCATGCGCACATGAACGACGATAGAGGAAGCACCTCAACACTAGCCGGCCTGTATCTGGGCGCGCAAAAGCAATCCACAATGTTGATCGAATGGATTGGCATAGCCTTGGCTATTTTATGGATTGGGATCAGCGGCTATGTGCTTTTGAACAATGCCGCCCTAGGCGCTGGAATGCTGACCAGTATCTTACTGATATTTATGCCTGTATGCATACTATGGGTATCGGTGATGGTCATTCGGACATCGCATCGGATGAATCAAGAAAGCAAGCGCCTGAACCTTGCGATTGAAGCCTTGCGTAAGGCCTATATTGATCAGGCGAAAATGTCTGGCATTCCTGCAAGCGAAGGAACGGTAAATAAACGCTTAGATCAAATCGCAGAGAGCCAACGTAAGACCGAAACGGCAATTGCGATGTTCACATCTTCGCGCTTGGCTCAGGCAAGTCGTCTTCAAACAACTCTTCCAGCGCCCACACCAAACGAACAGCAAGAACAAACTGTTCTTGAATTAGGCACACCGATCGAAGTATTAACAACTCCGCTGACAAATGAAGATTTCATCAAAGCCCTTCATTTCCCAGAGGATGCCAATGACGAGGATGGCTTTGCCGCTCTGCGTCGGGCACTGGCTGATCGCAATACAAACCAATTGATCCAAGCCGCCCAAGACGTTTTGACATTGCTTAGCCAAGACGGAATTTACATGGATGACCTGCGACCTGATATGGCGCACCCCGAAATTTGGCGCCGCTTTGCTCAGGGTGAACGGGGTCGCACAATCGCTGCATTAGGCGGAATTCGTGACCGTTCATCCTTGGCTCTGACCAATTTGCGAATGAAAAAGGATCCCGTGTTTCGAGACGCGGCGCACCATTTCTTGCGCCTTTTTGATAAAGGGTTTGCGAAATTCGAAGATGGTGCAACAGAGGCCGAGATTTCAGCGCTTTCTGAAACACGAACCGTCCGCGCCTTTATGTTATTGGGGCGCGTGGCTGGAACATTTACATAAACCTAGATCGTCAGGATTGTAGAACCTGTTGTTTTGCGCGCTTCTAGCGCAGTGTGAGCTGCGCTGATTTCATCCAAAGGATAGCGTTGATCGATCCGAATTTTTACATCACCTGATTGCACCTTGGCAAACAGCTGTGCCGCCATATCTTGGCATATCGCGTGATCTGCGATATGCGTAAACACCGTTGGTCGGGTGATTTTCAACGATCCTTTTGGACCAAGCAAACCGATGTTGAAGGGTGGAACTGGACCTGACGCATTCCCAAAACTGATCATCATGCCAAGTGGTTTCAATGAATCCAAAGACCCTTCAAATGTTGACGCTCCCACAGAGTCCATGACCACGTCAACGCCTTGTCCATCTGTCAAATCACGAACTTTGGCGGCGAAATTTTGGTCATTGTAATTGATGCAATGCTTCGCCCCATGATCTCGCGCTAGTGCACATTTTTCGTCTGTACCTGCTGTGCCGATCAGATTAATCCCTTCGGAACGCGCCCATTGGCATGCGATCAATCCAACACCACCTGCTGCCGCGTGGAACAGCACAGTATCCCCGGATCGTAGTGGCGTTGTGCGATGAAACAGATATTGAACAGTTAAACCCTTCAACATCATGGCCGCGCCTTCCTCAAAACTGATTGCATCGGGCAGCGGACAAACTTGTGCGGCAGGCATTACACGCGTCTCACAATAAGAACCAGGTGGCATTGCGGCATAGGCTGCACGATCTCCAACCTTCAGGTGTGTGACACCCTCGCCCACGGCTTCGATCACGCCTGCGCCTTCCATTCCAAGCGCAGCTGGCAGCTCAAGCGGATACAGGCCCGTGCGTTGATACACATCGATAAAATTTAATCCGACAGCACGATGCGCAATACGCACTTCGCCTGCCTGCGGATCACCCACCGGACGGTTTATGATTTTCAGCTGATCAGATCCGCCAAATTCTTCAATTATTACAGTTTTTGTCATTTCGATACTTTCATTTGTCTGGTTTAACCGCCAGAACAATTTTGCCAATGTGTGCGCTGCTCTCCATACGCGCATGCGCATCAGAGGCTTCAGCCAATTCAAACGTACTATCCATCACAGGTGCAATCTTTCCGGTTGAGAGAAGTGGCCAGACCTGATCACGAAGTTCTTCTGCGATTTTTGACTTGGCCAAGTCTGATTGTGGACGCAAGGTTGAACCCGTAAAGGTCAAGCGACGAGTCATTAACTGAGCAAAGTTCACTTCGGCCTTTGGACCTTGTAAAAACGCAATCTGAACCAAGCGACCATCATCTGCCAACGCATTGATATTACGCGGGATATATGAACCACCCACCATGTCCAAGATTAGGTGAGCGCCGCCCTCAGCGCGCATAGCGTCGACAAAATCTGTGTCTTTGTAATTAATCGCGTGTTCTGCGCCCAAATCCAGACAGGCCTGACATTTTTCATCACTGCCTGCTGTAACGAAGACCCGCGCGCCAAAGACATGCGCCAATTGAATAGCCGTGGTTCCAATTCCTGATGATCCACCATGGATTAAAATGCGTTCCCCCGCTGTTAATGCGCCGCGCATGAACACATTTGACCAGACAGTAAAAAATGTTTCAGGCAGGCAGGCCGCCTGTTTCATCGACATACCGTTGGGGATCGGCAAACAATGTGCCGCAGGGGTGGCAACATATTGGGCATAGCCACCGCCTGGAAGCAGTGCGCACACACGATCACCCACTGCCGGTGTCGATACATTTTTTCCGACGGATACCACAACACCAGAGGCCTCTAATCCAGGTAGTTCGCTGGCACCTGTTGGTGGATTATAAAGACCAGCGCGCTGCAAAGCATCTGGTCGATTAACACCAGCATAGGCCACCTGAATAATGACTTGATCCGAATTCGGCGTTGGGATGTCACGTGAGCATAATTTTAGTACTTCTGGGCCACCAGGTTCTGTAATTTCGATTGCCTGCATGCTTGTCATAATTTTTCTTTCGAACTTGTATCAATTGATCCCGGTAGATCCATGCGTCCTTCGGGTGCGTGCAATCGATCCAACAGGGCCCGAGGGCCGGATAACAACCGCATCAAACTAGGCGATTTGCGAATTTGGCCTTTCACTTTTTCAAACTGCATCACATTTTCGATTCTTCGATCCAAGAATTCTTGCGTGGCTTGGTCGCCCTGTGATGTATCGCCTAACCAATACAGGACAGTTGATCCATAAACACCACTGAGGGTCGCGCGTTTGCTGTACCAGTTATAATCGCGAGACGTATCGTCAAGCGCAGTCCAAATCACGTCGCTGGTGCCCCAAATCAATTTTGTCCCAATGGCTAGGTTTTGTGGCAATGCGAACAATGTTGTTGCGCGGCGAACCGCCTCTTTATCGCCTGCGCACTCTAACCTGCACATGACGGCGCGCGCAATTTTGTCACGAAACCGCAATTCCGATAGATCCATATCAGCAAGTTGCGCGATCATGTCAGCGTCGCCTTTTTGATGCGCAGCAATGGCCAAATCGCGTCCACCTGCGGGTAAAAATAATCGTGCAAATGATTCGTCGATCCCTGCGTCTTGGCAGGCCGCAGAAAACATTTCACCGCTCCATCCGTCAAAGGGAACATGCATTCCAGCGGCATCTAACAGTTTTTGAGTGACTTCTGCTTGGTCCACGTGTGCTCCTTTTTGGTTCTATCTAGACAATAGGAGATCAGATTGCTATAGCAAGGCTTCCTGCAACTATTGCACACTCAAACTTAGAAAGGTGGTGAAAACCACATGCAGGTTAGCGTTCGCGACAATAATGTCGAACAGGCACTTCGTGCCTTGAAAAAGAAGCTACAGCGTGAAGGTGTTTTCCGCGAGATGAAGCTTAAGCAGCATTTCGAGAAACCCTCAGTTAAAAAAGCACGCGAGAAAGCTGAAGCGATCCGCCGCGCCCGTAAACTGGCGCGCAAAAAAGCACAGCGTGAAGGTATGATGTAAGTCATACGACATTCTGTTGAAAATATAACCTCCGATCCAATGATCGGGGGTTTTTTTAATTTACGTGCTCCAGGAAAACTTTTTGCCTCAGCGGAATGCGCGACCGTCTTTGGTAAACTAAGTTTAGCCTGTGTTCGATTAATGGCATCACAGCCGCATAAAAACACTTTGAATGGCCTTAGAACTTCTTTCTTATCGTCCTAGGGCCATAATCCATTACAATTTAACGCGCATAAGTCGTTTGCTCGTTAGTAAACCTTAGGAACATAAAGTTCATCGGGTAGCACGCGACGTTCGTAGTCAGGGTTAAAGACACGATCTGGCAAATCAACCTTTTCGTGTTCGATTTCATGATAGGGAATCTTTGACAAAATATGTTCGATGCAGTTTAGGCGTTCGCGCTTTTTGTCATTTCCTTCAACAATGTACCACGGCGCTTCTGGGATATTCGTTTTCGCGAACATATCCTCTTTGGCGCGTGTGTAGTCCTCCCAACGGATGCGGCTTTCTAAATCCATGGGGGATAATTTCCACTGCTTCATCGGATCATGAATGCGCATCAAAAACCGTAACTGTTGTTCTTCATCAGTGATCGAGAACCAATATTTCAAAACAATGATTCCTGATCGTACCAACATCCGTTCGAATTCCGGAACATCGTGAAAAAACTGGTCAACCTGCGCATCGCTTGCAAATCCCATGACCCGTTCGACGCCTGCGCGATTATACCATGAGCGATCAAACAGGACGATTTCACCACCTGCTGGTAGATGTGGAACAAAACGCTGAAAATACCATTGGCTTTGCTCTCGCTCCGTTGGTGCGGGCAAGGCAACCACACGTGCTATCCGCGGGTTCATGCGCTGTGTGATCCGTTTGATCACACCACCTTTACCTGCGCTATCACGTCCCTCACAGATAATCAGAACCTTGGCTTGCGTGTGCTGTACCCAGTCTTGAAGTTTGATGAGTTCCGATTGAAGGCGCAACAAGTTGGAATAATAGGTGCCGCGATCCAACATGTCCGGATGTTTGTCTTTATAAATTTTACGCAATTCTTCAGTTAATATAGGTTGATTGAACTCTGCCTCGTATAATTCATCAAGCGTCTCTTCGAGTTCTGCTTCTATCCATGATTTGTTATTGTGGTCTTCTAACATCTTACCTACCTTCGGCTGACACACTACAATACTGTTGTCCGTACATTACGATTTTATGACAAAATCTTTGGAACGCCTCTATATCAAGCTCACTAAGAGAAAAGCAATCAAATCGGAAGCGCTGTCGTTTTAAAAACGGTTCTCAATGCAAACGATGACTGCATCTGGGCCACTCCAGGTAATCTTGCCAAGTGCTGCCTATGTATGCGCGCAAAGTCATCTGTATTTTCGGCAACAACCTTTAACAAATAATCTGCACTTCCTGCCATAAGATGGCACTCCAAAACATCGGGGATACGCGCCACGGCACGTTCAAAGGCCTCCAAAACTTCATCGGCTTGACCTGAAAGTGTGATTTCGACAAACACTGTTGTGGGCAACCCAGATTTGCGCGCATCCAGCAGGGCAACATAATCCTTAATGATCCCCTCAGCCTCTAACCTTTGCACACGGCGATGACAGGCCGAGGCGGAAAGGTTTGCAACCTCAGCCAGTTCGGCGTTTGAGATCTTACCCCGACGTTGCAGCTGATTCAGAATTCGCTGATCTGTGGCGTCTATTTTCATATTTTCGAATTATATCCTGCTATTTTGTAATTTTTCGTTTAATCTTGCGTTATTATACGAATGAACAACAATAATTTCAAACCTATTTCAATATTAAAAAGTGAGAATGCCCTAAATTTCACAACAGGAGCGTGACATGCTTATCGGATGCCCAAAAGAGATCAAACCACAGGAATTTCGCGTCGGACTTATGCCCAGCGCAGTATTTGAACTGACGGAACGCGGCCATCAGGTCATGATGGAAACCAATGCTGGAACAGGCGCCGGGTTCAGCGATGCTGACTATATCGCAGTGGGTGCGGAAATCGTTGCGACTGCAAAAGAGGTTTTTGATCGAGCTGAAATGATCGTCAAGGTAAAGGAACCGCAATCAAGCGAGCGGGCAATGTTACGGGAAGGCCAATTGTTGTTCACATATCTTCATTTGGCACCAGACCCAGATCAAACACATGACCTATTAAACAGCGGTTGCACGGCAATTGCGTATGAAACGGTCACGGACAATGCGGGTGGGCTTCCACTGCTGGCACCAATGTCAGAGGTAGCAGGTCGTTTGGCCCCACAGGTTGGATCATGGACATTACAAAAGGCAAACGGCGGTCGTGGTGTTCTATTGGGTGGTGTTGCGGGCGTCAGCCCTGCACGCGTACTGGTCATTGGCGGCGGCGTTGTTGGGACACAAGCAGCTAAAGTTGCAGCTGGCATGGGTGCGGACGTAACTGTGTTGGATCGTTCGGTAAATCGTTTACGTTACTTGGACGATGTATTTGGCGGCACCTTTAAAAACGCATATGCGACCAAGGCGATTACTGCGGAACTGGCGGCACAAGCAGATTTGATTATTGGTGCAGTATTGGTTCCAGGGGCCGCTGCGCCAAAATTGATTACGCGTGCTCAGTTGGCTGACCTAAAACCAGGCGCTGCCTTGGTCGACGTAGCGATCGACCAAGGGGGATGTTTCGAGACATCACGTGCGACAACCCATCAAGATCCAATTTACGAAGTCGACGGCATCATGCATTACTGTGTTGCGAACATGCCCGGAGCTGTTGCGCGCACCTCGACCCAGGCACTGGGCAACGCGACCATGCCATTCGTTATCGCGCTGGCCGATAAAGGTTGGCGTCAGGCATGTGCAGATGACAACCATTTGTTGAACGGCCTAAACGTTCACGCAGGCCAATTAACTTATGCCGCGGTTGGCGAGGCATTGGGATTGGACTCAACTGATCCAAAATCTGTGTTAAACTAATAAAAAATACCCCCTCGGTTTCGGCCGAGGGGGTAAGTTCTCTCTCAACTGAATCTTACTTATTTTTTGAGCGAGTCTCTAATTTCCAACAAAACGTCCAATTCCGTTGGGCCTTTGGGCGCGTCGGGTGCTGGTGCTTCTTCTTTTTTCCCGGCCGCTTCCTTCACTTTGTTGACATATCTGACCAACATAAAAACCACGAAGGCAATAATCAAAAAGTTGATGACCGCCATGATAAAGGCACCGTATGCAAACACCGCAGCACCCGCGTCGCGCGCTTCGGTTAATGATGCATAAGTGCCATCACCGCTCAACACGACATACATATTTGTGAAATCAACACCGCCCATGAACAATCCGATGAACGGGTTAATCAAATCACCAACCATTGATTTAAAAATCGCTGTAAAGGCAGCGCCGATTATAATCCCCACGGCCATGTCCATGACATTGCCCTTGGCGATGAAGTCTTTAAATTCCTGAAGCATTTCTTTTCCCTACCTTTTCCTTGGAATTCCCAAGGTACATCCGCATTCCCTGTTTAGCGATTGGGGTTATAAAATTCATGGGAAATTTTCAATTTGTGTATCACAATTGAGAGACCAAAATAAAAAGCGACGCAGAAATCTGCGCCGCTTTTTGATGACAAATATTGTTAAATTGGAACGCTAACCGCGCAATTCACCACCAGTTGCTTTGCTAACTTTGTCTACAATTTTTGCAGAAACTGCTTCGATGTCTTTCTCGGTCAATGTTGCATCTGTGGGCTGCAAACGGACAGTTATGGCCAAAGATTTTTTTCCTTCGCCCAGCGAACCACCTATGAATTCATCAAACACGTGAACGTGTTCTATAAGCGCCTTGTCCGCACCCGCCGCAGCGTTCACAAGTGTGAGCGCTTCGACACCGGTATCGACAACAAACGCAAAATCACGCTCGACAGCTTGCAAATCATTCAAATGCAGTGCCGGCCGTGTTGCAGAAGCGTTTCGCGGCATCGGAATTTCAGCAGGCCAAATCGTGAATGCAACTGCAGGTCCCTTAACATCCATCTCTGCCAGTGTTTTGGGATGTACTTCGCCAAATACTGCTAACATTTTTTTCGGCCCCAAACAAATACGACCATGACGACCAGGATGCCACCAAGGCGCACCATCATGCAAAATTTGAACCTTGGCTGGGGCACCTATTGCTGCCAATACGGCCTCGGCATCTGCTTTGGCGTCAAACAAATCCACGTTACGGCTGGCTCCATGGACATCTTTTGGGCCCGTGCGACCAACCAATAGTCCAGCTGCTTGTAAATTCTGCTCTTCTGGTTCGCCTCCGTGAAAGGCTGGTCCAACCTCGAACAAGGCCATATCCGCAAAACCACGTGCCTGATTGCGCTGTGCTGCTTGCAGCAATCCCGCCAATAGATCTGGACGCATGTGGCTCATGTCGCTTGAAATTGGGTTTTCAAGCATTGTTGCATCATCCCCACCCCCAAATAATTCGGCAGATTTGCGATCAATAAAACTGTAGGTCACGCATTCATTGTACCCAAGGGCGGCCATTGTGCGGCGGGCAATTTGTTCACGTTTTTGCATAGGCGTTAGGATCGCCTTTGGTACACCGGTTGTCGACCGTGGCAACGGTTTGCCTTGTAATTTGGTAAGCGATGCAACGCGTGCAACCTCCTCTACCAAATCCGCCTCGCCCAGAAGATCTGGGCGCCAACTTGGAACATGTGCCATGTCGCCATCTAATTCAAATCCCAGCGCAGTCAGTGTTTTGCGCTGTTCTTCGGCCGGAATTTCCATGCCAACCAAGGATTGAACACGATCGGTGTCCAAACGATAGGCGCGCGAATGATCAGGAATTGAACCTGCAATCACGACCTCCGATGCTTCGCCACCACATAAATCCAAAATCATCTGAGTTGCATAATCCAGGCCCGTTGGCGTCCACATAGGATCAATCCCCCGTTCAAACCGGTACCGCGCATCTGAGTGAATTTTTAATGCACGACCCGTGTATGCCGTGCGCACCGGATCAAAAAACGCAGCTTCGATAAACACATTTTTTGTCTCATCCGTACAACCCGAATGTTCGCCACCCATGATACCCGCAAGGCTTTCGACACCATTCGCATCGGAAATCGCGGTCATCCCTTCAACCAACGTGTATTCTTTTTCATCCAGCGCCTTGAACGTTTCACCCCCTGCGGCGCGGTGCACGCGCAGGGCATTTCCCGCAACCTTGTCTGCATCAAACACATGCAACGGACGATTGCGGTCATAGGTGAAGAAATTGGTGATATCGACCAATGTGGAAATCGGACGCAGACCAATCGCCTTTAGGCAATCTTGTAACCACGCAGGACTAGGCCCGTTTTTAACACCGCGCACGACGCGCCCATAAAAAACAGGTGCCTGATCCAATGTATCTTTATCAATTGACACGCTGATCGGGCATGGGAATGTACCCTTGATAGGATCAGTGTCCCGCGCCTTTAATGTACCCAAACCACGGGCGGCCAAATCGCGCGCAACCCCACGCACACCCAGCGCATCTGGGCGGTTCGGTGTAATCGCAATCTCAATCACAGTATCCACTTTGGCGGGGTCATTGTCTGCGAGCCAATCGACAAAGCGATCGCCCACTTCGCCCGAGGGCAATTCGATGATGCCGTCATGTTCGTCTGAAAGCTCCATCTCGCGTTCGGAACACATCATTCCATAACTTTCGATGCCGCGGATTTTACCAACGCCAATTGTCGTATCGATGCCTGGCACATAGACCCCAGGTTTAGCAACGACAACGGTAATCCCTTCGCGTGCATTGGGCGCTCCACAGATGATCTGCAATTTCCCCTCTTTGGTTTCCACCTGGCACACGCGCAACTTATCTGCATCAGGGTGCTTTTCTGCATGAACAACTTTGCCGATTGTAAATTCGGCCAAGCGCTCTGCTGGATTTTCGACACCTTCAACTTCTAACCCAAGATCGGTCAATGCATATAGGATGTCATCCAGTGATGCGTCCGTTTCCAGATGGTCCTTTAGCCAAGAGAGAGTGAATTTCATCGTCTTATTCCATCATAGTTGCCGCGTAAGATCCGCGTGCTGATTTACATGTGCCAACCAATTGGCAAGCTCGATTGTTCGGTATGATGCGGTTAGCGCATCTGTCGATGTACCCAACCGCGTTGCGGCCTGTTCATCGGTTTCTGCAGCATTCAGATCCGCAATTAGGACCGATTTACCCGCAAAAATACTGTCACTATCTTCTAGATAGGCCGCCACGTGCGGTGTGCGCAGTTCAGGGTGATACTGCGCACCCCAAAATGACACGCCATCTTGATCGTATGCAAATGCCTGATTTTCGGAATGATTGTTTTGCGCTAATTTGACAGCTGCTGCTGGCAAGCGCTTGACCTCATCCCGATGAATACAAGGAACGGCAAAGATGGCGTTGCGTGATTTAAACTGTGGGTGGGTTTGGCCCGCAGGTGTCAATTGGGTTTCGCGCGCAACACCAACCTCTAACCCATTTGGCGAGGCGCCGACTTGCCCGCCCAGCACCACCGCGGCCAATTGCATGCCATTGCAACTGCCCCAACTGGGAATTCCCCCGTCAAAAACCAGTTCCATCGCTGCGCGTTGACACGCAGCCTCGGGCGCGTCGGCGGACCATGCAACACCCGATCCCGTAAACACAGCCCCATCTACACCCTGAATATCATCACGAGTGAGTGCACATTCATAAGGATTAACCACACGCACCTGAGCTTCTGGAGACAAGTATAAAAAGGCCTCTTCAAACCCCTCTGCCCCGCGACGTCCGCGGGAAACCATATCTGGCGTATTCGCTTCTATGATCAAAAGGGTAGTCACGACAAATTACCGACTAAGGCCCGCGTGGATCGACGGCATATCAAGTGCGCTGAATCCGTAGTGGCGCAGCCAACGCAGATCACTATCAAAGAAGGCCCGCAAATCTGGAATACCATATTTCAGCATTGCAATACGGTCGATCCCCATGCCAAAGGCAAAGCCCTGCCACTCATTTGGATCAATTCCACCTGCTTGCAACACCTTTGGATGCACCATGCCAGAGCCCAGGATTTCCAACCAATCGTCTCCCTCGCCAACCTTAAGTTGGCCACCCGCCCATGAACAGCGAATGTCTACTTCGGCAGAAGGTTCGGTGAATGGAAAGTGTGACGCGCGGAATCTCAACTCCACATCATCCACTTCGAAATAGGCTTTAACAAATTCTTCCAGAACCCATTTTAGGTTCGCCATTGAGATATCTTTGTCAATTGCCAGGCCTTCGACCTGATGGAACATCGGGGTGTGGGTTTGGTCATAATCTGCGCGGTAAACCCCACCTGGGCAGATTACGCGCACGGGCGCACCCCTTTTTTCCATAGTGCGGATTTGTACGGGGCTGGTGTGCGTGCGCAATACGTGCGGCGGGCGATCATCGCCCTCGGCACGGTGCATATAAAACGTATCCATTTCCGCGCGTGCCGGGTGATGCCCTGGAATGTTCAACGCATCAAAATTATACCAATCTGTATCGATCCGCGGCCCTTCGGCCACACCAAAGCCCATGTCGGCGAAAATTGCGGTAACTTCTTCTGTGACTTGTGAAATAGGGTGGATCGTGCCCTGTCCGCGCCCACGCGATGGCAGCGTTACATCCAGCCATTCACTTTGCAAACGTTCGTTCAGGGCCGCATCGGCAAGGGCGGCCTTTTTTGCGGCAAGCGCGCTGTTGATTTCATCCTTTAGGGCGTTCAACGCAGGTCCTGCGACCAAACGTTCCTCTGGAGTCATTTTGCCCAATTCACGCATCTTTAGGCTGACCTCACCCTTTTTGCCAACGGCAGCAAGGCGGGTTTCCTCAAGCGCGGCTTCGTCTGCAGCGTTCGAAATGGCGTCTAGGTATTTTTGGCGCAAATCGTCCATCGATATCCCCTATTTTGGATGCCCGCCCCTGCTATCATATTCACAGATCAGTGCAAGGTATTTGGCCCGCCCATCAGGCACACCTGTTAGAAAAAGAAAAGGCCGCGCAGATGCGCGGCCTTTGGAATGTCTGTTATCGCCTTGGCTTATGCCGCGAGTGCTGCCTTGGCTTGATCCACGATCGCACCAAATGCGTCTGGTTCGTGTACGGCAAGATCTGCCAAAACTTTGCGGTCAACTTCGATACCAGCCAATGACAGACCGTTGATGAAACGGCTATATGTCAACGCTTCATCATGCGCGCGCACTGCGGCATTGATACGCTGAATCCATAGGCTGCGGAAATTACGCTTGCGATTATGACGGTCGCGTGTTGCATATTGGTTTGCTTTGTCTACCGCTTGGGCGGCAACTTTGAATGTGCTCTTGCGACGGCCATAGTACCCTTTGGCTTGGTCAAGAACTTTCTTGTGACGACGATGGGTAACGGGACCTGTTTTTACGCGTGACATGTTCTAATCCTTCCTTAACGTGCGTATGGCATCATGCTCTTGATGATTTTCTCATCAGGAGTTGACATCACTGTTGTTCCGCGCGCGTTGCGAAGGAATTTGTTTGTACGCTTGATCATACCGTGGCGCTTCCCTGCCTGAGCAGTCTTAACGCGACCCGTAGCTGTTACTTTGAACCGCTTTTTGCAGCTCGACTTGGTCTTCATCTTAGGCATTTCCGTCTCCTTAATCTTAGATCGGTGACAACGCGACTCGGCATGCCCTTCGCCGGCTACGTAATGAGGGGAGCGTATAGCGTGGATGTAAGGGGGGTGCAAGGGGGATGATCAAACAATAAATCGCGTTTATTTTCTGACTATGTAATTGAAATCCTGTTGCAGCTGAAAACGCTGAGATCGCAGTAGAACAGTCAAACAGCTTCGACCTACAAGGATTCAGAAATTATGTCCACACGTGTCAGCGAAAGCCGATGTATAATCAAACCAATCCATACGTTGCATGCGCTACAACTCTACGAAGAAGTTACCGAGTTTCTCTCAAAGGTTAAAGCGACGATCTGAGCATGCACTCCAATACCATTGTATGAATAGCTGCCTGCCGTTCAAACCCTCGCGTCCAACGCATTACTCAGGATCCATCGCATATATCATCCGTTCGTTGCACGGGGCGACGCGTAGGATGTTTGTCGTTCCTGGGATATTAAACGGCACACCTGCGGTAATGACGATTTGATCGTTTTGGGTGGCGTACCCTTCGGACAATGCGGCGCGAACGGCGCTGACGACGGCCTCTTTAAATCGGTCTTTACTGCCTGACATCACACAGTTCGTGCCCCAAGTCAGGGCCAAGCGGCGGGCCGTACCCGTTTGTGAGGTCATGGCAATAATTGGCACCCGTGGACGTTCGCGGGCAGTTAATAATGCTGTTGTACCAGACTGAGTATAACAGCAGATCGCCTTAATATCCGTTGTTTCCGCAATTTCGCGGGCCGCGGATACGATCCCATCGGCCACTGTCGTGCGGTGTGCAGTGCGTGATGTTTCCATGATTGAGCGATATGTTGGATCGCTTTCCACTTCGACTGCAACGTTGTTCATCGTTGTCACGGCCTCAATCGGGAAACTGCCCGCAGCGGATTCAGCCGACAACATAACCGCATCTGACCCTTCATAGATCGCGGTTGCAACATCCGACACCTCGGCACGGGTGGGCATGGGGCTTTCGATCATGCTTTCCAGCATTTGTGTTGCGACGATGACAGGCTTTGCCGCGGCGCGACATGCGCGGACCAAGCGTTTCTGAATGGGCGGTACATTCTGCACTGGCAGTTCCACGCCCAAATCACCGCGTGCCACCATGATCCCATCAGACGCGTTCAAAATGTCGTCAAACCGTTCAACCGCAGAGGGTTTTTCAATCTTGGACAAAATCGCCGCGCGCCCTTTGGCCAATTCGCGTGCCTCAACCAGATCCTCGGGGCGCTGAACAAATGATAGCGCAAGCCAATCAATCCCTAATTCACAGACAAATTCCAAATCCGCGCGATCTTTTTCGGACAATGCAGCCACAGGCAGAATAACATCAGGGACATTCACACCCTTGCGGTTTGAGATAGTACCACCATTGACCACCTCGCATTCAGCGAAGTCCGCGCCGCAGCTTATCACCCGCAAGCGGATTTTGCCATCATTCACCAATAGCGTTGCATCAGGGCGCAGTGCTGCAAAAATTTCTGGATGGGGCAAACACACACGGGTGCTGTCCCCTTCGGCAGTATCCAAATCCATTCGGAAAGAGGCACCATTTTTCAGCTCTTCCGCACCGTTGGCAAAGGAACCCACACGCAGCTTTGGGCCCTGTAAATCTGCAAGAATTGCGATTGGACTGCTTAACTCTACTTCAATCTGGCGAATGAGACGGTGGCGTTGTGCAATCTCATCATGGGTTCCGTGTGACATGTTCAAACGAAATACGTCTGCCCCAGCCTCATGCAGCGCCTTGATCATTTCATAGCTGCTGGATGCAGGCCCTAGGGTTGCAACAATTTTTACATTCCGATGACGTCTCATGTGTTTTACCTTTTCAACAGCACAGCGGATCTGTGCGGTTCACTGCTGACTCAATTGTTAGCGTTAACATTTCCTACTTTATGCAGTATGTTTTCATTTTTCGCAACGCTAATTCCAAATTGATTTTATCGCGCTTGAGAAACGATAATGTGACAGTTCTGGACCAATGCGTCTGAACTCCATATATCCATTAGCATAAGTTTTAAAGGAAGAATGCAATGGATGATCAAACGCGTATCGAACTAGAGGCCGCCGCTTTCCGCACATTACGAGAGCATTTGATGGAAAAACGAACCGATGTTCAAAACATCGACATGATGAATTTAGCAGGGTTTTGTCGAAATTGCTTGTCCCGCTGGTATCAAGAGGCCGCAAATGAACGCGGCATTGAAATGGACAAAAATGAAGCCCGCGAGATTTTTTACGGCATGACAATGGAAGAATGGAAAACAAACTACCAAACAGAAGCATCGGGGGATCAGCAAAAAGCCTTTGACAAGGCTTTTGCTGAAAATGTGAAAACCCCTGATTAACGACGCAAATGGAACAGGCGCAATTGATGCGCCTGATGCGTTTGCACCTCGCTATCGGTATCCTGGCTTTGATCCATAACTCGCCGTGCCAGCATCAGCCCAAGCAGACCAAAAATCACACCACCCACATACGGCCCCGCCAAAACACCAACGGGGCCAAACCACATGCCACCTAGGTACAGGAAGGGAATGGTTCCGATGGTATGACGCCCCCAATTGATCCAAGTGGAATAATAAGGATGACCCAAATTATTGAACGCTGCATTTGATACAAAAATTGCGCCGTTAAAATAAAACAGGATCGCAAGCGGACCACAAAACGCATAGAGCAGCGCCAGCGCTGGCCCCTGCTCTAGCGCGAACAAGGATGCAATTGGATCGCGCAGCAAAAACAAACCTAGCGAGATCAAAAGAACTATAGCCGCAGTAAATAGTAGGGCATCATAAAACGCGCGCTTTACGCGATCCATTTTTCCTGCACCGAAGTTCTGCCCAATGATCGGGCCAACAGCCCCAGACAAGGCAAAGACAACCCCAAAAGCCAAAGGAACCAATCGCTCGATAACGGCCATCCCGGCTACTGCGGCCTCGCCAAATTCTGCCATCGCCCGTGTAGCAAATGCTGCGCCTACCGGAGTTGCAAGCTGCGTAATAATCGCAGGCTCCGCAATCACCTTCACGGGCTTGAAATCGTGAAACAACCCGATCCGTTCAGGCGCATCAAGACCGCCATGGTTTTTGAATAAAAAGTAAAATGATAGCGTTGCCGACGCAATACGTGCAGCAACAGAGGCCCACGCAGCCCCTGCCAAATTCATTTCCAACGCAAATATAAAAATCGGGTCAAGAATGGCACTCACAACACCCCCCAAAATCGTCACAAACATCGACGAGGTTGCCGCACCGTGGGACCGCAGAACCGCGCTCGCAAAAATGCTGGCCACCAATATTGGAAGGCTGGGAATAATTATGCGCAGGTAAGAAGCCGCCAATTCGGCTGTTTCCCCAGACGCACCCACAAGGGTGACCAAATTAAGCACATTGAACCAAACCAAAGCAGCAAATGCAGCACCTAATACAACACCGTAGAACAACGCATGCGAGGCCTTTGATCGTGCGAGTTCTTCATCACCCGATCCCAAAAGACGTTGTAAAAAATAGAATGCTGCCTGCATAGCCGATTGCCGCAGCAAGAGCTGCACTGCCCAATATCGAAATGAAAATCATATCGACAAAATCAACAACAAACATGGCCATTAGACCAATTGAGGCCGTTACAGACATAACAGCGACGTGCCGCATGGGCGCGCAGGTTAGAAACTTGGCGTTAGTGTTTGGCATAAGGTTCCCTTCCCTTGAGGGAAGGAACCTAAGTTAATTTTTTGCTTTTACAACCTGCAGCAAGGGCATGAGTGCAGACATATCTGGTCCGTTTGCCATTCCTGTCAACGCTTTGCGCAATGGCATGAACAAACCCTTGCCTTTGCGCCCCGTTGCCGCCTTAACCTCGGCTGTCCAAGAGGACCACGTGTTGTCATCAAACGGCAAGACAGGCAACATGTCCATTGCAGTTGCAACAAATTCGCGGTCTTCCTCTTCGATCAAGGGGTCTGCACCTTGGCTGATTAGGGTCCACCAGCCAGCAATATCTTTGCGTGTCGTAATGTTTTCGCGCACAACCGCCCAAAATGGTTCTGCCAAATCGGCGCTGACGCCTGCAGCATCCAAATCTGATTGTATCTCTGCCAAGGGAAGATCGTGTAACAAACGCGCGGTCAACGGATACAAATCCGCCTCGTCAAACTTAGTTGGCGCAGACCCAAAGGTGGACAATTCGAAATTTTCCACAACTTCCTCTAAGGACGTGCGCAGTTCGACAGGTTCGCTAGATCCCAGGCGCGCCATATGACTGATGATTGCGTCGGGTTCGATGCCGTTTTCACGCATGTCTTTCAATGCAAGGGTACCCAACCGTTTTGACAATGCCTCGCCCTGTGGGCCCGTCAATAAAGAGTGGTGCGCAAATGTCGGAACACTGCCACCCAAGGCCTCGATCATTTGGATTTGCGTTGCGGTATTCGTCACGTGATCGGAACCGCGCACAACATGCGTGATGCCCATTTCCGTGTCATCCACGACTGATGCCAATGTATACAGAAATTGACCATCCGCACGGATCAAAACCGGGTCAGACACGGACGCGGCATCAATCGACAGATCGCCCAAAATACCGTCTGTCCAATTTATGCGCGCATGATCCAGCAAAAAACGCCAATGCCCCGATCCGCGTTCTGCGCGTAGCGCATCTTTTTCTGCATCGCTCAGGGCACGCGCGGCACGGTCATACACAGGGGGTTTGCCCATGTTCAACTGTTTTTTACGCTTTAGATCCAGCTCAGTCGGCGTTTCAAAGCATTCGTAAAAACGACCCATGTCGCGCAGTTTATCCGCCGCTGCATGATACCGATCAAGGCGTTCTGACTGTCGCTCAATACGATCCCAAGTCAGGCCCAACCATTCCAAGTCACGCTTAATCTGATCCACATATTCTTCTTTGGAACGCTCCGGATCCGTATCATCAATGCGCAAAACAAAGGTTCCCTGCGTTTTGCGTGCAATTAGATAATTCATCAATGCGGCACGCATATTTCCAATATGCAAGTAGCCGGTTGGGGATGGTGCAAAACGCGTGACTGTCATTGGTATTCTCCTATGTCGCGCGGTGTTTTTCACACCTCTGCTCATTTGTCCAGTCAACTTGGGGTTACAGGCCAGATCTCATCCAAGCGCGCGATCCCAGCCGCAATCAATTTTTGAAGAACGTCCAAATCAATATCTGCCAATTTATTTACGTATAAACAGGATTTGCCCAATTTGTGTTTGCCAAGATCATTTAAAATTTCGGAAAAATAGCCATAACCGGGCATAATGTATATAGACAGGTTTGATTTACGCGGTGAAAACCCCGTCGCCAAAAAATCACCCTAGCGTCCAGAAGCATAGCGATAATGATACTGACCAAATCCAACAATGCTGTCCCCCCACATTTTTGGGGAAAACTCAGTCGTTTTTGAAAAGAGATCAACCAGTGCAAGCGCATCCTGTCGCCGTGTTGGGTGTTCGATGGATGCGATAAAATCATCAACCGACGCACCAGTTTGAACAGTTTTGTTTTGCGTCACATTCATATTCCTTTATATTTGATGGCAATCCGCTACATTAATGAAACACGCAGGAGCATATTATGAAAACACCCTATTACATGCGACGCCGCACCTTTTTGGCTGGTTTGGCCGCAACCACAACGGCCACTGCCGCCCAAAGCGCCGCCCCAATGCTGGGACCATCCATGTCGCTACACCGAAGATTTCAATTGGGTGGCTTTGAAATCACAACCATCCTGTCGGGAACAGTAACTGTCAATAATGACCCACAAAGCATTTTTGGCCTGAATGTCAGCGAAGATGAATTCAAACGCGTGTGCGCTGAAAACGCAATCCCCGACGATAAATTCCAGATGTTTTATACCCCAACTGTCATCAACACAGGGGCCGAGTTGATCCTATTTGATACAGGCCAGAATCCATCCGGCACTGTTGCCGCTTTGGAAAGCGCAGGTTACAGCGCGGATCAGGTCGACAAGGTTGTCCTAACCCATTTCCACGGTGATCATATTGGGGGCCTATCCGAAAATGATGTGCGCACATTTGAAAATGCAGAATACGTCTGTGGACTTGCTGAATACGAAGATTGGGATTTTTCAGGCAACGACACGTTTGAGGAAAAGGTGCGTCCGCTAGAAGACGAGATTGTCATGCTAGAAGATGGTGAGGACATCGTCACAGGCATCACCGCAATGGCCACATTTGGGCACACTCCGGGGCATATGGGATACATGATCGAATCTGAGGGCAAGAACTTGTTCTTGGGTGGTGATTTTGCCAATCACTATATCTGGTCACTGGCCTACCCAGATTGGGAATTGCGTTTTGACCGTGACCGCGAAGGAGCGGCACAAACACGCCGTCGTATTTTAGGCATGTTGGCAGATGAAAAAATGCCATTCATTGGGTATCACATGCCTTGGCCTGGTTTGGGGTATGTGGAAACGCGTGCTGAAGGGTTCCGATATGTACCGGCCAGCTATCAAATGATGCTATAATATAATCGCGATCAGCGCCCTTTTGGTTTTATCCTTGGGCGCTGATGGCTGTATCAAATTCCCACAAGAACTCTAATCGTATTTGCGCTGATCTTCGATCACCAAACCATCGCGGGGCAATCCGCCAGGCGCAACCAATTCGACCCGACCACGTAGTTTTAGGCAGTCCAACACCGTGGCTTCATAACGCGATGCATCTGTGGCATTTGTTTCGATTTGCACAATCATTCCATCCATCTCACCGTCGCGAATTGCAATGATGCGCGCACGATCCACTTCGTCGTGTTTTGCAACCAAATCTGCAACCTGTTCGGGGCGCACAAACATTCCTTTGATTTTGGTGGTCTGATCGGCGCGACCCATCCAACCTTTGATACGCATATTCGTGCGACCACACAGGGACTGCCCCGCCATAATCGCAGACAGATCACCCGTGGCAAATCGGATAAGGGGGTAATCACGATTCAAAGTTGTCACCACAACTTCGCCCACTTCACCTTCAGCCACTGGGTTCCCTGTGCCCGGAGTTACGATTTCTACAATCACGCCTTCATCAACGATCATACCCTCCATCGCTTGGGATTCATAAGCAACATTGCCCAAATCCGCGGTGGCGTAGTTTTGCAAACACAAGACACCGCGGTCTGCGTATTCCTGCCGCAAAGAAGGAAACAGTGCGCCACCGCCAACCGCAGCCTTGGTGATACCTAATTTTACGCCCATCTCATCTGCCTTATCCAAAATCACCTTTAGATAATCTGGCGTTCCCGCATAGGCCGTTG
>CBFHNF010000016.1:0-51243 GCA_965657135.1 uncultured Paracoccaceae bacterium | reverse complement strand
CTGCTTTCTTATGTGCCATTCCTTCGTCTCCTTAGTTTGCCAATTCTTTGGCCTGAGCGATCCAACCTTCACGCTCGATACGGCCTTTGAATGACAGTTGCTCGTCCATAGCAGCTACGTCTGCATCTGTCCACGCTGCAATTTGCGCGAATGATGTTACGCCAGCAGCGTGTAACTTTTTCTCAAGCGCTGGGCCAACGCCTGACAACTGTTTCAGATCATCTGCACCAGCCGCTGCTGGCGCTGCTTTTGCTTTCGGCGCTGCAACTGGTGTTGCAGTTACGACTGAACCCGCGCCAACGGCTGCCTTGATGCCAGATGCATCCGCGCCAGATGACAAAATTTCTGTCACACGCAACAAGGTTAGTTGCTGGCGGTGGCCTTTTGTACGTTGCGAGCTGTGCTTACGGCGACGCTTAACAAAGTTAATTGTCTTTGGCCCTTTGATCTGATCGATCACTTCGGCCTGAACTGCCGCGCCATCAACACGAGGCGATCCGACAACTGGTGCATCACCACCAAGCACTAGAATTTCATTGAATTGCACTGTTTCACCTGCGTCGGCAGCCAATTTTTCAACACGAAGCAAATCGCCCGATTGAACTTTGTACTGCTTACCGCCGGTCTTTAGGACAGCAAACATGCGTCTTTCCTTTTCGTTTCCGCGTTTTTCGGCCCCTGTTTCCAGGTGTTGTGATGCCATTGCACCGCCCCAAACTGCGCGCCCCTATGGACGTATTTCACAAAGAAAGGCGGGGAATCCCCGCCGTCGATAGCCCGTGTATGCAAGCGCTTATATGAAAAGTCAACACCAGCAGGCCCTATAAATCCTGCACCTGCATTAATTCTGCAATCAAAATTCCCATCTTTTGGGCATGGCGCACGCTTAGCTCATTAAAACCAGCAAATAATGCGCTGTTCAGAGCCTTGCCAGCCTCTGATTGCTGAAATTGAATATAGGTTGCCAAGTCTTCGTCGCTTAAAGGCGCGTAGGCCATATTAAAAAATCCATATAGCCACGCGCGGATGCCATCACGCAGCTCTGCTTCACCAGCGCGCAATAATTCGTTTATGTCGGCATCTGTCAGTGCAATTTGATCGGTTTTGCCCAATTCCATCATAAATACGTACTGTGCGCCCATCGCGCCGTATGTGTTCTGATTAATCAGGTCCAGGGCAACAATGATATCACGAAACTGGGTATATCTCGCCAAATCGGAGGCATCATTGAACTGAGACAGCGCATACTTTTCGATTGCATCGTCAGAAATGGCACGACGCGCTGTTGTCTCAAGTGTATTGGCGCGTGCACCCACATCGCTGTTCAGAAATTCTGTTGCTTCGGCGATATGTGCATCTGACATTTTTTCAGAGGTTTTATTGATTAAAACAATCTGCATTTCGGCTGTATCGAAAATTTCATCAATACGCGCATTCAATCCATCAGCGACCATTTGGCCCGTGTAGATTTCAATGGTGTCGGTGGCATCCCGTTTGCCTTCGTCCTGCATGATCGAAATAATGTCTGCCATGTTCAGCGCGTCAAACAATCCGGCAACACGTTGTTGATCCGCCAGCGCCGCTGTTAAGCAAAAGGCCCAAGATACTAGTGCAATTAGAAGGGTTTTCATACCTGCTCCGATTTTAAAAAGCCTATCAAGAATATAGGGCGAATTTGATGCGATTGCCATCACATTAACTTGAAATCATGGTGCCCTGTAAAATGGCAATATGTTTTTCAACCCCTTCAGTGATTGCATAAACATCAGCGCCAACAATGGTCAATCGGCGCCCCGCTTTGATCACATTACCCTTTGCAATAATCAAATCACCGCTTGCCGGGGACAAAAGATTGATTTTCATCTCTGTGGTTAACACTTCTGCATCAGCGGGCATCAGAGTTAGCGCCGCATAACCTGCCGCACTGTCCCCCATGGAAAACGCGATACCCGCATGGGCAAACCCATGTTGCTGTAATATCTGGTCCGACACGGGCGCGCGAATGCTAACATGCCCTTGCTCGACTTTATGCAGTTGCGCACCAATGGTCGCCATAAAAGACTGTCGTTTAAAACTAGATTTGATTTTATCAAAAACAGCTTGATCCATCTCACCCTCAATTACCAATCACAATGAATTGGACAGTCTTGTATCACTTAAGTTGCGTTGTTGCTGAATATAATCATACAAGCGCTTGGATGAAATGGGCATTTTGCGTGATTTGCGTGTTGAACTGAAAATATGCAACCATCGTCCAGTATTGTTTTATTTAAAAACCGTGATAGCGTTTGGAAAAATTTACTCTGCTTTTTTCAAAAGCGCACCATATAAGGAATGACGCAATGACACAAAACAATAAAAAAACAAAAGCTCAACTCTTAGAGGAACTCGCGGCATTGGGCGTGGACGCAAAGATGAGCCTGAAGAAGGATGAATTGGTCGCTCTTCTGGATGCACAGACAAGCGGGGAAAATGCGCCAACCGCAACTCAGGTAAAACCCAGTGCGCCGCTGGCAGGCCAAGATGAATTGGTAAATCGCACATTGGGTTGGAAATACGAACCATCAAAAGACGCTTCGCCAGAGGCCCCCGCTACGGCAGTATCTGAACCGGCACCGGCATCGGCACCGGAGTTTGTCGCCGAAACAACAAATGAACCAACTGAAGAAGCCGCACACACATCAGATCCAAAGCCTGCAGCCATCGAAACGCCAATTGGGCAAGCGAGATCAGATGGGATGTCAGGCACAACAAAACTATTAATCGCTGTTGTTGTTCTTGCATTCCTGTATTGGATTATATTTTAAGCAAAACAAGGTTTCGCCAGCTCTGCGCACATGAAAGTTCCACAGAACGCCTATAGATAAGCGTTCGCGCAGTGCCGGTGCCAATTCGCAACTCAATGACCAAAGTAGTTACACCTGCACTTCATTTGGTCCAGTCGCCGCCATTTTGGACATGACCACATGCCGTGTTTCGCAAATTAAGCGTGCCGCAATTGAGCGTGCGCAATCACTCATCATGGAACAGATGGAATAGTACTAGAGCAATCCCATATCACGCGCGATGATCACAGACTGCGTGCGATTTGTTGCCTCTAACTTTTTACAAATTGACATGACATGCATTTTAACTGTGCCCTCTGATAAGCCCAAAGACATTGCAATCTCTTTGTTTTTACGCCCCTCGCCCAAGTATCCCAATACCGTCATCTCACGCGCGCTTAATGGGCCGGTGTCAGTGCTCTTACTGCTTTGATCTTCTTGCATCAAATGCAGCGGCATATAGGTTTCACCTGAGTGAATGAACCGAATGGAATTTGCCAGCGAGCGAATAGGAAGAGATTTCGAAATAATTCCCGCCGCACCTGCATCCAATGCCTGCTTCATCAAGTTGCGCGTTGGGTTGCCCGTGATGATCGCGACAGGACGATCCTCGGCCAGAGAAACCATTTTAACCAGTCCGTTCAAACCGTCCATCCCTGGCATCTGATAATCAAGCAGAACAATATCAAATGGGCCTCCATCACGGAATGCAGCAAGTGCCGCGTCTAGATCCATAACAGTCACGACAGACATATCGCCCTGTTGATCCAAATACATTCGCGCGATGTCCAAAATCATTTCGTGATCATCCGCAACAAGGATGCGAATTTCGGAGTTAATTGCTGCTGGTTGTGCCATTTTTTCCATATCTTGCCGTTGGTGTACTAGCTATTCGCGATTTTTCGCCTCAAGTTAAGCCCCCACATACCAATGACCGAAAAAACCACCCTAAAGAATTATCTTTGTGATATTTGTATAAAAAGTTAAATTTAGTGTACCACTTGGCGCGGCTGTTTCATTTCATTTCATGTAATCGGGAGTAACTGACATGAAAATACAATCAAAATTGCTGGACGTCTGAGTAAGACATTGTTTGGAAAACTTGTAAAACATCCAATTGCAAATTTGGATCACACCCTCCCAGCAGGCGTTCAGACAGTTCCTTCAGCCCAGAAAGATGGCGCGAAGTAACCACACGCGACAATCGTTGCCGAAACATATCTGTTTTCTTCTCTGGAAAAGAAATCCCCGATTTTTCTAGGACCCAGATCCTGATCTTTTCATATTCCGAATGATCAGCAAGCATTATTTTTCCTCACCCGTGGCGATCCGCTCACCATCAAGCACAACTGCAAACTCTCCCGTGCCAAAAAGCGCACAACCCCAACTTGCCCGAACATCAGACAGCGCACCAACCAATGGTTGTAGAACAACTTGTTGACGATCTACGACTTCATCTACCGGCACTGCGATACACGCCAAAGCTTTTGAAATACGATGCACGCCATTTGACTCAGCGGCTTGCGATCAACTTCAGTCACACCATAAAATTCATCTAAGCGACGAATGGAAATGTATTGCCTAAGAAAACGCATCATTTCGCTGCTCTCATCGGCAGAAATCTCAACCAAATCGACATCCTGCGGTTTCACGATTTCGGAAGTATCGTCAACAGTGACGGCAAACAAACAGGGACCAAAACGTAAAATAACGCAATCCAAAAATGCATGTCAAAATATGGAAATGAAAAATGTGAAGCAAAATAGTTCAATTGCGACATAGGTCGCAAATTGGCTAGACGATTTTGCATGTTCGCACAATGTTTGGGGCAGTACACGGGGTGAACATGCAATCTATGTCTTCAAAACATACTCTTGTGATCGTTGTGATCGGTGCATGCCGTGGCCGTGCGGCACGTGGCGCACCCGTTTCGTCCTGAATTAACATCTTCAGTACACTTAAACATCGGATATATATCAATGACATCAGAAACACCTCGTCGCTCTGGCGGCCGTAATGCCCGCCGTCAAACCCGTTCAGCGCCTCTTGCCGAACACCTACGCCCAGTGCGTGCCGGCCTTGAAGGAGGCCAATATCGTCCTCTAACCCAAGAAGGGATGGAGCGCATTCATCGGGCAGCTTTGGACGCTTTGGAACAAATCGGTTTATCCGAAGCCCCTAAAAGTGGCATTGATTACATGACCGCCGCAGGGGCCATTTTAGGCGATGACGGGCGTATTCGTTTTCCCCGTGCGTTGGTTGAAGATGCGCTCGCCTCTGCAAATCGTGAAATCACGCTTCACGGTCGCGATGCAAAGCATGATCTGTTCCTCGGTGGAACACGGGTTCATTATGGCACAGCGGGTGCAGCTGTTCACATGGTGGACGTAGATGGCAGAAACTATCGCGATAGCACCCTTCAGGATTTGCATGATGCCGCGCGCATCGCAGACCGATTGGACAATATCCACTTCTTGCAACGCCCCATGGTAGCGCGTGACGTAATCGACAACCGTGAAATGGATCTGAACACCATTTATGCCTGCTGCAGCGGCACGAAAAAGCATGTTGGAACATCCTTCACTGAACCCAGCTTTGTCAAAGACGCAATCGAATTATTGCACATCATGGCCGGAGGCGAGGATAAGTGGCGAGAACGTCCGTTTGTATCGAATTCGAACTGTTTTGTGGTTCCTCCGATGAAATTCGCAACAGAAAGCTGCGAAGTCATGGAGGAATGTATCAAAGCAGGCATGCCAGTCCTATTACTAAGTGCGGGTCAGGCGGGCGCCACGGCCCCGGCCCCAATTGCGGGTGCGATTGTTCAGGCAGTTGCAGAATGCTTGGCGGGTTTGGTCTATGTCCATTCGATTAAACCGGGCCATCCAGCAATCTTTGGCACATGGCCATTTGTTTCTGACCTACGCACAGGTGCGATGTCAGGGGGCAGTGGTGAACAGGCATTGTTAACTGCAGGATGCGCGCAGATGCACCAGTTTTACGGCATACCTGGAGGGGCGGCCGCAGGGATTGCGGATGCGAAATTACCCGACATGCAGGCGGGTTGGGAACAGATGAACTCAAACCTAATGGCGGGATTGACCGGATTGAATATGGTGTATGAATCTGTTGGCATGCACGCATCCCTATTAGGTTTTTGCCACGAAAGCTTAATCTTAGGGGATGATATTATTGGGCAGGCCCTGCGCTGTATCAAAGGGATCGAAGTGACGGAAGATAGCGTAAGCCTCGAGGTCATTCGCGAAACATGTTTGTCAGGCCCAGGTCATTATTTGGGGTCTGATCAAACGTTGAAACTGATGCAAACCGAATACATTTACCCAGAACTTGGAGATCGCAGCAGCCCAAAGGAATGGGCAGAAAATGGAAAGCCGGATTTGTTGGAAAATGCAACGAAACGGAAACACGCAATCTTGAGTGAGCCATCAAACGCAAGGTTTGATGCCGAGACCGAGGCCGCAATCAGATCGGCATTTAACATTCATTTGCAGCATTAAGACAAAACAAACATGTCGCGTGACAAAGAAACTTGTCCTGCGACCCAATAGGGTCTGGCAATTTTGTTTGTTTGCGGATAGGCGATGCTCCAACATCACTAGTTTAGGTAGATCCTGCATATGGAACTTCGCAATATCGCGATTATCGCACACGTTGACCACGGCAAAACAACCCTTGTTGACGAACTTCTAAAACAATCCGGTGCCTTCCGCGCAAATCAGGCTGTGGCCGAACGTGCGATGGACAGCAACGATCTTGAACGCGAACGCGGCATCACGATCATGGCCAAATGCACCTCGGTCGAATGGAAAGACACGCGCATCAATATCGTTGACACGCCCGGTCACGCAGATTTTGGCGCCGAGGTTGAGCGTATACTTAGCATGGTGGATGGTGTTGTCCTATTGGTCGATGCGGCCGAAGGGCCAATGCCGCAAACAAAATTTGTGACATCAAAGGCGCTTGCCATGGGTCTACGCCCGATTGTGGTTTTGAACAAAGTCGACAAACCCGATGCAGAATCCGATCGCGCATTGGATGAATGTTTTGATTTGTTTGCTGCACTTGATGCAACGGATGATCAGTTGGATTTTCCGCATATGTACGCATCGGGCCGCTCTGGCTGGGCAGACCATGAGCTGGATGGACCGCGCAAAGATCTATCTGCTCTTTTTGATTTGATCGTAAATCACGTCCCTGCCCCACGTCAGTTGCAGCAAAAAAATGACGATTTCCGCATGCTGGCCACCACACTTGGCAGTGACAATTTCATTGGTCGCGTTCTAACAGGACGTGTTGAAAGCGGTACATTAAGAGTTGGTGCAACTATTCAAGCCCTGTCCCGCGTCGGTCAAAAAATAGAACAATTCCGTGTCACAAAAATTTTGGCCTTCCGCGGCTTAGCCCAGCAAGAGATTGATGAGGCAACACCTGGTGACATTGTCACCATTGCAGGGATGAGCAAAGCCACCGTTTCAGATACGCTTTGCGCGCTAGCAGTTGACACTCCACTTGAGGCGCAGCCGATTGATCCCCCCACAATTACAGTGACGTTTGGTATCAATGATAGCCCGCTTGCAGGTCGTGAGGGCAGCAAGGTGCAATCGCGTGTCATCCGCGATCGCCTGATGAAAGAGGCCGAAAGCAACGTGGCGATCAAAATCACTGATACACCCGGCGGTGAAGCCTTTGAGGTTGCTGGTCGCGGCGAATTGCAAATGGGCGTTTTGATTGAAAACATGCGCCGTGAAGGATTTGAATTGTCCATTTCGCGTCCTCAAGTTTTGATGCGTGAAGAAGATGGTCAACGCCTAGAACCCATCGAAGAAGTTACAATTGACGTCGATGATGATTACTCTGGCGCCGTGATTGAAAAAATCACAGGGGCACGCAAGGGCGATTTGGCCGAAATGCGTCCTGCTGGTGCGGGTAAAACACGCATCGTTGCACATGTTCCGGCGCGCGGATTGATTGGATATCACGGTGAATTTTTGACAGATACGCGCGGCACCGGGATCATGAACCGCGTATTCCATGGCTGGGCCCCGTTTAAAGGGCCAATTCCGGGCCGCCGCGCAGGTGTTTTGATTTCGATGGAAGACGGCGAAGCCGTTGCATACGCCCTATGGAATCTAGAAGAGCGTGGACGCATGTTCGTTGCGCCACAGACCAAGGTTTATCAGGGGATGATCATTGGTGAACACAGCCGTGACAACGACCTTGAGGTAAACCCTCTTAAGGGTAAAAAATTGACAAACGTGCGTGCTTCAGGAACGGACGATGCCGTGCGCCTGACGCCTCATATCAATTTCTCATTGGAAGAAGCGATTGCCTATATCAATGATGATGAATTGGTCGAGGTCACGCCCGAATCCATCCGACTACGTAAACGCTATTTAGACCCGCACGAACGCAAGCGGATGTCCAAAAAAGACGCATAAACACCATCAAGCCCGCCAATTGGGGGGCTTTTTTGTTGCTTAAAAAATTTAAAACAAGCGATGTGGCAATAACCACACTTTGATGATCCAATGCGCCAAAGTCACAAAACCCATAAAAAAACAAGCACAAACTTTCGTAAGCGCTTGTTTTTGATGTATACTTTGTAAAACGGTTATCAGCGCTTGGCTAATCGTAACGTCTAATTTTATAAGCAATAACAATATGTTATGCGTAGTGAAAAATTATGCTACGTGTATGCTACGTAAAATGCTCAACCAAGCCTTCCAAAATCCACACCTAATCTTAAC
Source organism: uncultured Paracoccaceae bacterium (assembly GCA_965657135.1). GTDB lineage: Bacteria > Pseudomonadota > Alphaproteobacteria > Rhodobacterales > Rhodobacteraceae > HIMB11. The sequence continues at coordinate 42,650 of CBFHNF010000016.1, read as the reverse complement.
ATTATTTGTTCCAACTGCTGCAGGAAAAGTTAAAACTTTTAACTATTTTTATGAATTGAAAAGTATTTGTATTCCATTGCCATGAATGCCCCCACAACGGCATCGAAGAAGTACACAGTATTGTAAACAAATCGCTTACTTGTTTTGTGCATTATTCGTTGAGTTTGATAACTTACCCAATTGAACAGGGATTTATTTATAGCACTTAGTTAACAGATGTGAAGACTGTGCTCTTAACCGGGTTTATATAAAATAGACGTTGATAAGAATAAAGATTGGTGAAACTATTTTATCACTTTGAGATGTTATAAATGGAACTTGGCAATGAGTTTTGAGATTTGGATTTTGTACGTTGCAACGGTTTTGGCATTAATGAGCACACCTGGCTCTGGTCAACTACTTATACTTTCTAATAGTGCCACATATGGTTTCAATAAGTCATCTATCACCGCCTTTGGGGATTTAACCGCCAACTCACTACAGATGCTGACGGCTGCATTGGGGTTAGGCACACTAATAATTGCATCAGATTACGCTCTCACTATTATCAAGTGGTGCGGCGTTACCTATCTCACGTGGCACGCATACAAAACATTTGTTAATGCACGCCCAGTGAATTTAGACAAACATCACAATGACAATTCGATATCAAATAGAACTCTTTTCTTGCAGGGATTTATTACTTCTGCATCTAATCCAAAAGCAGTTCTCTTCTTTGCCGCATTATTTCCACAATTTATCAACTATGACGCTACTTTTTGGAAACAATTTCTCATTTTATCAGTAACTTACTTAGTCATCGATGGTATTTTTCTTGCGTCATACGCATATGGTGCGCAGCGGCTCGTATCCTTCCTAAAACCGCAAGCAACTATTTGGATAAATCGCTGTGGCGGAATTTTAATGTTCGTTGCCGCTATCATTTTAGGGGGTAAGTCTTTGAATGATGTCGGGTATAGATGACACTCGCCTATTTATTGCAAACCTTAATGCTACAATTACGCAAACATTGCTAACGGGAAAGTCAACGCACCAAGCAAAATGCTACACCTATCGTACGCAATTTTGACATAAAAAAAAGCACTTACAATAGAAATTGTAAGTGCTTGATTTAAAATATTTTTCTTGGATGTATAGACTATCGCTTTGAGAACTGGAAGGAACGACGCGCTTTGCGCTTACCGTATTTTTTACGTTCAACAACACGGCTGTCGCGTGTTAAGAAGCCTGCGGCTTTCAGGGCGCCACGCATCGCGGGATCATAAAGCTGAAGCGCTTTTGAAATACCGTGCTTGACTGCACCGGCCTGACCAGACAAACCGCCACCTTTCACAGTTGCCATAACGTCGAATTGGTCTTCGACACCTGCAATTTGGAACGGCTGACGCAGTATCATCTGCAAAACAGGACGTGCAAAGTATGCTTTCATTTCTTTGCCGTTGACTGTCACTTTGCCTGAACCCGGTTTGATCCAAACGCGTGCAACAGCATCTTTACGCTTACCTGTTGCATATGAACGGCCCAATTCGTCACGAATAGGTTCACGAGGTGCTGCAATTTCAACAACTGCTTCTACACCGCCGGCGACGGCTTCTAGGTCGCCCAAGGATTTGATTTCTTCACTCATTATGATGCAACCCGTGTGTTTTTAGGGTTCATAGACTTAACGTCCAAAACCTCTGGTGATTGTGCTTCATGAGGATGCTCAGACCCGGCGTAAACGCGTAAGTTTGTCATAATCTGGCGGCTTAGGCGATTGCCTGGAAGCATGCGCTTCACAGCCATGGTCACAACGCGTTCTGGGTGTGCACCTTCTAGGATTTGCTGTTTTGTGCGTGATTTGATACCACCTGGGTGGCCCGTATGCCAATAAAAATTCTCTTGACGCTTGTTGCCAGTCATTTGAATTTTTTCAGCATTGATAACGATGACGTTATCACCACAATCCATGTGTGGTGTGAAAGATGGCTTATGTTTGCCACGCAGACGTGTTGCAACGATCGAAGCAAGACGGCCCAAAACAACGCCCTCGGCGTCGATGATGATCCATTTCTTGTCGATGTCTGCTGGCGTTGCAGAGAATGTTTTCATCGAAGATGATCCTAAAGTTAACGCACAGGGCCGACCCCCGTGCAAATCATGAGCGGTTTATATAGAGTGCGCGCGGGCAGTCAAGTGCATCAAATCATATATAAATGTTTATAATCAATACGTTACAAAATAGGTATTAATTTACCCCACAATTTTTATCACTTATCACATGCCTTCGGTTTCTTTATTCAGACTCAGTTGTGTGCTCAGCTAATCAAACGCGGAAATAGGGTCAGCGCATATACGAAACAACCACCACATAAAACCACCCATGATACGATGCATCTTGACCACGGAGCAATAGCTTCCAGTAAGGCCAGATTTTGGTCTTAGTCTATATCAAGTCTCTAATTCCGTATCCCAATATAGGAAATCCATCCAGCTTTCGTGCAAGTGATTTGGTGGAAAGCGGCGGCCAAGATTGCGCAGCTCTTCTGCGCCTGGTTGGCGGGGTTGCTGGCGCAGGGAAAGACCAGAGTGGCGCAGCGCCTTGGATCCCTTTTTTAAATTACATTTGGAACAGGCGGCGACAACGTTTTCCCAACTGGTCACGCCACCAGATTTCCGTGGCACAACATGGTCAAAGGTTAAATCCCCCTTTGAGCCACAATACTGACATTCAAAACCATCCCGCAAAAATAAATTAAAGCGCGTGAAGGCCACGCGCTTTTGAGGTTTTACAAAGTCTCTTAGAACAACAACCGAGGGTATTCGTATGGTTGTGGTAGGACTGCGCACAATCGTGTCATATTCCGCCACGATATCCACCCTATCCATGTAGGCCGCCTTAACCGCATCCTGCCAGGACCACAGTGATAACGGATAATACGAAAGCGGCCGATAATCCGCGTTCAAAACCAAGGCCGGATGATGATTGGATCCAACTGCTTGTCTTACAAAATCTGTCCTAAATTCGCCGTCCATGGGGTGTCCCCTGCTTGCTCACTACTTTCGTACCACATATTCGCTGAGACCACTATATCTCGTCATCGGCAACGATCAAGCCCCTTGATCTAGCAATATATCTTTGCTGTGATAGGAAACATGAACATGTAACAAGCCTATGACGATTAGAAACCCAATTGATCTCGTATAAAGGCCAAGGCAACACTTAGCCCATCAGGTGCGATACCGTGGGCTGTTCCCTTCATCACATGGGCATAGACATCACTAAAGCCTGCGTTTTGTAACGCTTCTGCGGCCTTTGGCAGCGATTGAACCGGAACCACATCATCCTGATCACCATGAACCAGTAGGATTGGCATGCGCGATTGCACATCATCCGCCAACAATTCTGGCTCTAACAGGCGACCCGAAAACGCTACGATCCCAGCAACAGGATCTTCGCGGCGCGGCGCTACATGCAAGGACATCATTGTTCCTTGCGAAAAGCCAAACAGACACACCTGTTCGGGCAACAAATCCTCATCCACCATCAGCGCATCAAGAAAGGCGTTCAAATCTTCAACCGCTTGCTGCATGCCGCGGCTGCTTTCCTCTTCGCTGGAACCATCAATCCAAGGGATTGGAAACCATTGAAACCCAAACGGGCTGCCTGCACAATTTTCGGGGGCGTCAGGGGCGACGAACAACGTATCTGGCAAGTGTTCCCCAAGTGGATCTGCCAACCCCAATAGGTCCGCGCCATTTGCGCCATAGCCGTGCAAAAACACAACCGCTGAGCGTGTTTCACAAGATTGGGGTTCTTTGCGTCCTGCGCTCAATACTCGTGTCATCGCACTCCCTCGCGTTCATTAATATGTTTGTAATAGGCCCATAACAGACGCGCTGCAACCGATCTCCATGGGCGCCAGTCCTCTGCCATTTGAGCCATAACTTTGGAGGTTGGCCGTTTATCTAAGTCAAACAGGTGGCGCGCAGCTTCTTGCAGTGCCAAATCGGCATGAGCAAACACATCTGCACGGTGCAGGCTAAACATTGCATAGATTTCTGCAGTCCACGCACCAATACCCGAAACGGCCGTTAATTCTTGGATCACTTGTTCCAGCGGTTTATTGGGTAATACGTCAAAATCAATCCCCGCATCCGCCAATGCGCGCGCATATCTAATTTTTTGACGACTTAGGCCCAGCGCACGCATATCCTCATCGCTGCTGTTTTGAATAGCGCTTGGCGTGATGACGCCTGCCGCCTCGACGCGCGTCCAAATCGATGCTGCTGCGGAAACGCTCAGCTGTTGTGACACGATGGCGGACAAGAGTTGATTAAAGCCCCCCTCACGCAGCCGCAGTGGCAACGGGCCAGTTTTCTTCAGTGCGGATGCAAATCGCGGTTCGTGTTCAGCCAACCAAGCGGCCCCCTCGGCCACACAAGCATCCCCACGGATCAGTCTTTCGTTCAACATCTATCCAACCAATCTAGAGCCGCAATCGGCGTTTCCACTGTGGGATCCACAGGTTTAGGGCGATCAATCATTGCGACAGATATCCCCAAGTTTCGGGCCGCGACAAGTTTGGTTTTGCTGCGCCCCCCCCCAGCATTGCGAAGCACCAGCCAATCTATGCGCAGTCGCTCAAACAAGGTCATTTCGTCGATAACACTAAATGGAGGATGTCCCAATACATATTCACCATTGGGATGTGGAAACGTATCTGGTGCAATTTCAATCTGGCGGCAAAACAGGTAGCAGTGCCCTAAATTTTCAAATCCCTGCAGTCCCATGCGACCCGTTGCCAAAAACACACGCGCAGGCGGTATAATGACCGATGCAACGTCTCTTTCACAGCTGACATAATGCCAAATATCCCCTGGGCCAGCCCGCCAGGGGGCGCGCGTCACATTTAGGAAAGGCAAACCTGACAAGGTGCTGAAATTTTTGGCCTGGGTTGAGGTTTCTGCATCCATCGAGTGACTAGCGTCTATCACATGCGTGATCGCATGTTGGTTTATCATCGTGTCGAATTCTGCATATGTCTGAAAGCCAGCGACGCGAGCCTGTGTCTCATGTCCTAAATCACGGCCTGTGTTGGGATGAATTGTGCTGATTACCGTAATATTCCGGTTCATCAGGTAACGTTCTAACTCTGCCCCTTCTCGGGTTCCTGACAACACCAATACTTTTTTATCGACTAGCATGTTGGGACACTAACTCATTTCGACAAATGCGCAATATTGCATACAACGCTGTGTTTCGTGTTTTTTCACTTGCAGGAATATCAGCGGGCTTCTAAAGGGACGCAATGATACATACTGATATTGGCGAAACCGCTAGCGCGCATAATCGTGCAAAATTTAACGTAACAGTTTTAGTGCTGGCACAAGCGATCCTAGGGTCTCAGATGCCAATGATTTTTACCATTGGGGGGCTTGCGGGACAAACGCTTGCACCAAACCCATGCTATGCCACTTTGCCAATTTCGCTCATTGTTATGGGATCCATGCTGGCGGCAAACCCACTGTCGATGATTATGCAACGCTACGGGCGGCGCACCGGCTTTTTTGTTGGCGCTTTAGGGGGCGCGCTTGGTGGTGCTGTTGGCGCCTACGGTTTATATCTGCAATCCTTTGAAATATTTTTGCTTGGGTCACTCTTGACTGGTATTTATATGTCAGCGCAGGGATTTTATCGTTTTGCCGCCGCTGATACCGCCAGCGAGGCATTTCGTCCAAAGGCGATTTCATACGTGATGGCGGGTGGCTTGGCCTCTGCGCTGATTGGGCCACAATTGGTCAAGGTCACAGCCCAATCCATGGTTGTTCCGTTCATGGGAACCTATCTGGCGATCATCGTCATCAATTTGCTGGGCTCGTTGTTATTTTTGGCACTTCACATACCAAAACCTGAACCACGCGATGCGAACGCACCCCCAGGGCGCAGCCGATGGGAAATCATGAAAACACCGACTGTCGCTGTCGCCATGATCTGCGCTATGGTGTCATATGCGTTGATGAATCTTGTGATGACGTCAACGCCGTTGGCTGTTGTGGGGTGCGGCTTTGAACAAAATACAGCGGCCGATATTGTATCAGTGCATGTTTTGGCAATGTTCATCCCATCCTTCTTTACAGGGCATCTTATTGCACGTTTTGGCACCACTAAAATTGTTGCTGCCGGTCTCTTTATCCTTGCATGTGCTGGGGGCGTTGCGTTGAACGGTGTCGATATTGAAAACTTTTTCTTGGCGCTCATACTATTGGGCGTGGGATGGAACTTTGGCTTTATTGGCGCAACAACGATGTTGGCCGCAGCCCACAACCCAGAGGAAAAAGGCATTGTTCAAGGCATGAACGACTTTTACGTATTTGGTGGAGTGACGGTGGCGTCGCTTTCTTCTGGTGGACTGATGAATTGTTCCGGCGGCTCACCAGTCGAAGGATGGACCGCCGTCAATATCGCTATGGCGCCGTTCTTGCTATTGGCGGCAGGAGCCCTGATCTGGCTAAGTGTAAAAAGCGCTCGCGCTTAATCCTCTTGCCCGCGGCGGGTTCCGACACCGATCTTATCCAAGACAGCTTCGATCCCTGCAGGGGCATTGGGCGTGGTAACCTGCGCCTTTAGAGCGTCAAAGCGGATGCGCAAATCTGCCTTTTCCCGCTCATCCAAATCATTCCAAGATCGCCCCTGTAAGCCCATGACAAGTGCATAATAGGCAATGAAATGTGGACGCGCCCCTGATTGCAACAGTCGCAAATATCCAGCGTCGGCCCCCATGCTGCGCAACTCTTCGGCCGTGTTAATCCCCGCTTGGGCAAAGGCCGCTTCAACTGCAGGGCCCAGGTTTCGAATGGACGAAATGGACTTAGCCATTGATGAATCCAGCGGCGAAGTCGCAAACGCCACGCAGGGCATCGCAAAATCGTTCATCCTCAATCGTCATTGCCACGCGAATATGGCCCGCTGCAGATTGTCCAAAACTTTCACCGGGCATGACGGCGATGGATCTTTGATCAAGTAACTGATTTGCAAAGTCGATCCCACTTAGCCCAGTTTTACGCAGATCAAGCATCAAATACATGCCCCCACGCGGCGCAATCATTGGAATATCTGGAAACTCTGAGATCATACCCAGCGCCAGCGCTCTGCGCCGCTGAAACGGATCCGCAATTTGTTGTTCAAATTCCTCGCCTAGTGATAACGCATATGCCGCGGCATCTTGGATAAACCCAGCCACGCCGTAGGTTGTGTTAGTCGCCAGATCTATCATGTTTTCGATGGCCGCCTCGGGCGCAACAACCCATCCAATCCGACTGCCTGTCATCGCATGGCTTTTGGACATTGATCCAATAACGATGGTTCTATCGATCATATCGGGCAAAGCGCGCGGTGAAATATGCGCATCTGACCAAATTTGAGTGTCATACACCTCGTCCGAAATCAATGTCAGATTATGATCGCGCACATATTGCGAAATGACATCCATCGTTTTGGGGCCATAAACCGTACCCGTCGGATTATTGGGCGAATTCATCAAAAGCGCGCGGGCCCTATTTAAATGGCCGTTAAAATCAACCTTTGTTGGTTGAAATTCATTCTCAGGGCCCGTTGAAATGGGCATGGGCACGCAACTGGCCGCGCGAATAGAGGTCGGATAGGTCGCGTAATAGGGATCCATATGCAAAACACCTTCACCAGGATCGGTGGCACATAAAAGTGCTGCAAATAAACCAGCCTGCCCGCCCGGTGTGATCAAAATATTTTTCGAAGTTGTTGGAACACCAGTGCGCGCTTGCACCCGCGCTGCAACTGCCCGGCGTAGCTCGGATGTTCCAGGAACACTGGCATAACCAGTGTGCCCTCCAAGCGCCGCGCGATGCATGGCATCTAAAATGCGAGGATCGGTGCGAATGTCATGCTCACCGATGGTCAATTCCAGAACATCCTGCCCACGGGCAATCATGGCGCGTGATTTGTACAAAATCTCCCATCCATCTGATCCATCAGTGGTGATGTGTTGAATGCGCTTTGATAATTGCACGAATAATCCCTTACTTCTTTATCCGAATGGGCCATGGGGCGCTTGAAATGTCAAACTGGAATTTCGTTGAAACCCGCCATGTGATTTGATTCAGACCACAGCATGATGACCATGAACACCATAATTATTTGCTGTTGTTAAATTCAATCTATCTGGATTGGATCTAAGGTCATTTACATTCCCTAAATGAAATTGCTAAGTCCCGCTTAACCCTGTTGATGCCCGCGGCAAAGGACACTTTAATGACGACTATCAAATTGCACAATTCAATGAGCCGCCAGAAAGAGGTATTTGCTCCGATTGATCCAAATTATGTGCGCATTTATTTGTGTGGGCCTACTGTCTATGATCGTGCCCATATTGGAAATGCGCGCAATGTCATAATGTTTGATGTGCTATTTCGCCTGTTGCGTCAGGTCTATGGGACAGATCAGGTGACCTATGTCCGCAATTTCACGGACGTTGACGACAAAATCAATGCGCGTGCCGCATCCAGTGGGCGCGATATTTCGGACATAACGGCTGAAACCACACAGTGGTATTTGGATGATATGAGTGCGCTTGGAAACCTGCTGCCCACACATATGCCGCGCGCCACCGAATATATCACGCACATGGTTGCAATGATCGAACAGTTAATTGCTGACAATCACGCCTACACAGCCGAAGGGCATGTGCTGTTTTCTGTGTCTTCCTATGCAGATTACGGTCGTCTGTCTGGACGATCCTTGGATGATATGATTGCCGGCGCACGGGTTGAGGTTGCACCTTATAAACGCGATCCGATGGATTTTGTGCTGTGGAAACCTTCTGCCGATGATGTGCCAGGTTGGGATAGCCCGTGGGGCCGTGGCCGTCCCGGATGGCACATTGAATGTTCCGCCATGTCTTATGAATTGTTGGGGCCGTCCTTTGACATCCACGGGGGTGGCAATGATTTGATGTTCCCACATCATGAAAATGAAATTGCGCAAAGCTGCTGCGCCTATCCTGACGCAGGATTTGCAAACATCTGGCTACACAATGAAATGTTACAAGTCGAAGGCAAGAAAATGTCAAAATCCCTTGGCAATTTCTTTACTGTGCGTGACTTGCTGGATCAGGGTTACGCGGGCGAAGTGATCCGCTTTGTGTTCCTTTCAACCCATTATGGCAAACCCATGGACTGGACGGATGCCAAGGCGAGAGAGGCTGAAAAAACACTTCGCAAATGGCGCGCCGTGGTTGCAGATCATGCCGCAGGTGCACTGCCGCAGACCATCCTGGATACTTTGGGGGATGATTTAAACACCGCTGGCGCAATTGCCGAATTGCACAAATTAGCAAACGCTGGGGACGCAATGGCCTTGCGTGCAGGCGCAGAACTCCTTGGGCTACTAACACCTGAAATGGGGGCGTGGGCAGAGGCTTTGGATTTATCCGCCTATGAGGCACATTTATTCACTGTGCGACAAAGCGCGATGGAAACGAAGGATTTCAGCGAAGTCGATAGGCTTAAATCTGCCTTTCAGGCCGCAGGGCTTGAAGTGCGGATGAGTAAGACGGGTGTTGAACTTGTCCCCTCAGCGGGATTTGACATTGCCGCATTGGACGGGATCATATAGCCCAAAGGTATACGGGCCAAGAAATAGTAGGAACCGCCGTGAACAAAGAGCGTTTATATATCTACGACACAACCCTACGCGATGGACAACAAACCCAAGGGGTGCAGTTTTCCACTGACGAAAAGCAGACATTGGCACGCGCGCTGGATGATTTGGGCATTGATTACATCGAAGGCGGCTGGCCCGGCGCGAACCCAACAGATAGCGCGTTTTTTGAGACCCGCCCCGATACAAAGGCACAAATCACAGCCTTCGGTATGACAAAACGTGCAGGGCGCTCTGCGCAAAACGATGATGTTTTGGCCGCTGTGTTAAATGCCGGCACACCCGCGGTATGTTTGGTGGGCAAAACACATGATTTTCATGTGACCAAGGCTTTGGGCATCACTCTTGATGAAAACGTCGAAACGATTTCGGCCTCGATTGCCCATTGCGTATCGCAGGGGCGCGAGGCGTTGTTTGACGCAGAGCATTTCTTTGACGGGTATAAAGCGAACCCAAGCTATGCCGTATCCTGTTTGCAGGCAGCCATGGACGCAGGTGCGCGTTGGATTGTGCTATGCGACACAAACGGCGGCGCCCTCCCCAGCGAGGTGAAATCTATCGTCACCGATGTGATCGCTGCGGGCATTCCGGGGGACCGTTTGGGCATTCACACGCATAATGACACAGAAAACGCCGTTGCAAATTCGCTTGCTGCTATCGAATCAGGTGCGCGCCAAGTTCAAGGAACGTTAAATGGTTTGGGCGAACGCTGTGGGAATGCAAACCTTACATCCTTAATCCCAACGCTTTTACTGAAAGAACCCTTTGCATCCCGTTTCAATATTGGCGTTAGCAAAGATGCGCTAAAAATGCTAACGCGAACATCGCGTTTATTGGATGACATCCTTAATCGTGTTCCCTCGCGCCAAGCGCCCTATGTCGGAAGCGCTGCATTTGCACACAAGGCGGGATTACACGCCAGTGCAATCCTAAAAGATCCAAGCACATATGAACACATTGACCCAAGTGATATTGGAAATGCCCGTATCATTCCTATGTCCAACCAAGCGGGGCAAAGCAACCTGATTAAACGTCTACGCGATGCAGGCATCCGTGTCGAAAAGGGTGATCCAGCCCTTGGCCGTATCTTGGACGCAATCAAAGCGCGAGAAGCAGAGGGATATTCGTATGATACGGCGCAGGCCAGCTTTGAAGTATTGGCCAGACGTGAATTGGGCCAAATGCCGGATTTTTTTGAAGTTAAACGCTATCGTGTGACCGTTGAGCGTCGAAAAAACAAATATAATAAAATGGTCAGTCTGTCCGAGGCGGTTGTTGTTGTAAAAGTTGGCGACGAAAAACGTCTGTCAGTCAGCGAAAGCATGGATGAAACAGGATCTGATCGTGGCCCTGTCAACGCCCTTGCCAAAGCATTGGCGAAAGATTTAGGCCAATATCAGGATATGATCGCCGATATGCGATTGGTCGATTTCAAGGTTCGCATTACCCAAGGCGGAACCGAAGCCGTCACCCGCGTTATCATCGATAGCGAAGATGCGCAGGGGCAACGTTGGGCAACGGTTGGAGTATCTCCAAACATCGTCGATGCCAGCTTTGAGGCCCTAATCGAAGCGATGCAGTGGAAAATTTTACATGACACTCGCATGGATTCATAACGCAAATGTACTCTGATGACGTGATTGCATGCGCGAAACTGATTGAACGCGGTGATCCGTTGCGTTTCCGGGCCGTAATGGCCACACCCGCAAATCTGCGCCCTGCTCTGTTTGCGATCTTTGCCTTTAACCTAGAAGTCGCCCGTGCGCCTTGGGTTACAAAAGAAGCGATGATTGCAGAAATGCGTTTACAGTGGTGGCACGATGCACTTGGGGAAATTGCAAACGGCCATGTCGTTCGTCGCCACGAGGTGGTAACCTCTCTTGCCTATTACATCACACCTGAACAGGCACTGCTGTTACAAGATTTGGTGGATGCGCGACGATGGGACATTTATTCAGACCCATTTTCCAATCAAACTGCATTTTACACCTATCTGGAACATACGTCCGGAAATTTGTACGCAACTGCTGCCAGCGCTCTTGGCCCTTGTGATACGGACACTGCACGGCGCATAGGCATAGCACATGGGTTTGCACAGTTTATGCGGGCAATCCCTGCACTTCAAAACGCTGGAAAAGTTCCATTGGATGATGGTCGAGCTGAAACCCTTGCTCTGCGCGCAGGCGAAATAAGAGCGGATTTTCGCAGATGCAAAGCAGTTTCAAAACCTGCTAAATGGGCGTTTTTGTCAGGCTATTTGACGGATTGGACTTTGTCAAAAATCATCAAATCGCCAGCACAAGTGATTGATGGCATTGCTGAGCCATCACCTTTTATGGATCGTTACCTATTCATGAAAGCGCGCGTTTGATCTTTTGTCACGCCAAAAACGTTAAAAATATAAAAAAAGCGGAGCGCAACACGCTCCGCCTGTAATGTATCACACACGCAATCCAAAATAAATCGGCGATTAGCCAACCAATTCTAGACCAGAGAAGAAATACGCGATTTCAACTGCTGCTGTTTCTGGTGCGTCTGAACCGTGAACAGAGTTTTCACCAACAGATTGTGCAAACTCTGCACGGATTGTGCCCGCCTCTGCGTCTGCTGGGTTTGTTGCACCCATAACTTCGCGGTTTTTCGCGATTGCGTTTTCGCCTTCGAGCACTTGAACAACAACAGGAGCTGACGCCATGAATTCGCATAATTCATCATAAAATGGGCGTTCTGCGTGCACTTCATAAAATTTACCAGCTTGCGCTTTGGTCAATTGGATACGCTTCTGCGCAACAATGCGAAGACCTGCATCTTCAAATTTAGCGTTGATTTTACCTGTAAGATTGCGCGCTGTTGCATCGGGTTTGATGATGCTTAGGGTACGTTCCGTGGCCATGATGTTTCCTTTTACGATTGACACAGGTGTGCCTGATTGAAATCTCGGCGCGCAATAACACGCCCTCTTTCATTTGGAAAGTCTCATTTCCGTCGTCATGTCGATTGTCTCGAGGCATTTACAAATCCTTTAAAATCGGGTCATTGGCATTAACAGTCGCTTAGGGTTCGGATGAAACATCAGATATGATCAAACTTCATGACATTTCTTATTCTGTCGAAGGTCGCGCCTTGTTGGAAAATGCCTCTGCAACAATTCCTGCAGGGCACAAAGTGGGCCTTGTTGGACGCAATGGAACCGGCAAAACCACATTATTTAGATTGATCCGTGGTGAATTGTTATTGGAAACTGGATCCATTGAAATTCCAAAACAGGCGCGTATCGGCGGTGTCGCCCAAGAAGTTCCGGGAAATGATGTTTCACTTCTTGAAACGGTCCTTGCTGCGGATACCGAACGCGCAAAACTTTTGGCAGAAGCAGAGCATGCAACCGATCCCAATCGCATCGCAGATATACAAACCCGTTTGGCCGATATCGATGCCTGGTCTGCCGAGGGTCGTGCATCATCAATTTTAAAAGGGTTGGGATTTTCGCCTGAAAAACAACAGATGCCTTGTTCGGCCTTTTCTGGAGGTTGGCGCATGCGTGTGGCCTTGGCCGCAGTTTTGTTCGCGCAACCCGATTTACTTTTGCTGGATGAACCAACCAACTATTTGGACCTTGAAGGTGCGATTTGGCTGGAAAGTTATCTGGCAAAATACCCCCACACTGTAATTATTGTTAGTCATGATCGCGGCCTGTTGAACCGGGCTGTCGGATCAATTCTGCACCTTGAAGATCGTAAACTCACTTTTTATCAGGGCGCCTACGATACATTCGCCAATACACGCGCGGCCCGATTGGCCAGCGCCGAAGCCGAGGCCAAACGACAAGATGCACGCCGCGTGCACCTGCAATCCTATGTGGATCGATTTCGATATAAAGCAGACAAGGCAAAGCAGGCACAATCACGCCTGAAAATGATTGCAAAACTACAACCCATCAGCCGCCCCCAAGAGGCCGCGCGCAGGCGGTTTTCATTTCCAGAACCAGAAGAACTGTCCCCCCCAATCGTGCGGGTGGAAAACGGGGTTGTGGGATACGATGATACCGCAATCTTGTCGCATTTGGATTTGCGCATCGATCAGGATGACCGGATTGCATTACTGGGGCAAAACGGGGAAGGAAAATCGACCCTATCAAAACTTATCTCCGGGCGACTTGATCCGATGGCAGGGCGCATTGTCACGTCCAACAAATTGCGAATTGGTTATTTCGCCCAACATCAGGTTGATGAACTCTTTATCGATGAAACGCCACTAGATCATATCCGTCGCATGCGTCCCAACAAAACACCTGCGCAATTGCGCGCCATTTTGGGTGGATTTGGCATCGGCGCGGAACAGGCTGACACACTGGTTGGACGGCTATCAGGTGGACAAAAAGCACGGCTATCGCTGCTTCTTGCCACCCTCGATGCGCCACATTTGTTAATCTTGGACGAACCCACTAACCACCTGGACATCGAGAGCCGCGAAGCACTGGTTGAGGCGCTAACCGCCTATTCGGGCGCTGTCGTGTTGGTTAGTCACGACATGCATCTACTGTCTCTTGTTGCAGATAGATTATGGTTGGTCAAAGACGGCCATGTTACGTCGTATGAAGATGACTTAGAAACCTATCGCGCGAACTTGCTCACTGGGGACAAACAAACAGAAAAAATCAAAACCGATAAGCCAAAAGTGAAAAAGGCCAGTCGCGATGAAATCCTGGCCTTGCGCGCCGAGGTTCGCAAATGCGAGGAACGGTTGGAAAAGCTGATGGAGATGCACGAAAAATTATCGGAAAAACTCGCAGATCCAGAACTATACAACGACAAAAATATTGCCGACCTTGCGGTTTGGAATAAGAAATTCACAGAAGTAGAAGACGCCATATCACGTGCCGAAACACTTTGGGTCAACGCACAAGAAAACTTGGACTCGGCTGAAAATAAGGGATAGGGATGTCTATCTTACATCACGAATGCCTTCACATCGATATAGGAACTGACACGCTCGTTGATCGTCCTACCGCAATTTATTGAACCATACTACACAGGATTACACCTTGGAAATCGACTTTCTCATTACCTCATTTGTTGCACTGTTTGTGATTATTGATCCAATCGGGCTGACGCCACTTTTTGTCGCGCTAACCCAAGGCATGTGACCTGCCGCGCGGCGTAAAATAACCATTCGCGCCACCGGGGTCGCCTTTTTCGTCTTAATGCTATTTGCGATGTTTGGAGAAACCGTCTTGGGGTTTGTGGGAATTTCTATGCCCGCGTTTCGTTTTGCCGAAGGGATTTTGTTATTTTTAACGGTGCTTGATATGCTTTTTCAACGCCGTGCAAAACGACGTGAAGATCAATCCGATGAGGATGCAGATGATTCCTCTGTTTTCCCATTGGCAATTCCTCTGATCGCTGGACCTGGATCAATCACGACAATCATTTTGAGCGCGGGTGCCACACCAGGGGCCATTGGTGTGGCACCTGCTGCACTTGTTGCACTTGCAGGATTGATTTCTGTGTTTATCTTTTTCGCAATGGTGGATGGATTAGAGAAACTATTGGGCAAAACGGGAATTGATTTGGTCACACGATTATTAGGCATGCTGCTTGCCGCCCTTTCGGTACAATTCGTTCTTGAAGGGTTTTTTGCCTTTTTGCCAGCAAATGGAGGTGCCCTGTGAGAACAGGTGATTGGGAGCAACTGGTCTATTACTCGATCTTGTTGGCCGTCATTTTGGGCAGTGTGCTGCTCACACGTAGAGGGCAGTTGGGGAAAACACTTCGTCAACTGGGCGTTTGGGCCTTGGTGTTTGGCGCTATCGTTATGGGATACGGTATTTGGTCGGACCTATCGCGCAATAGCAACGGATCATTTGCACGCGTGAATGAGCAGGGCAATGTTGTGTTGGACAAACAACGCGACGGACATTTTCATGCAACCGTTGTCATTAACGGCGCGCCCATTGACACGCTGGTAGATACGGGCGCGACCCTGACAGTCCTAACCCCCCAAGACGCGCAAGCGGCAGGGTTTGATATAGATCGATTGCAATTTTCTGGTCAAGCACACACCGCAAACGGAATTGTGTCAACCGCACCCATCAGACTGGATCGCGTCGCATTAGGGCCATTTGAAGAACGAAACGTGCGCGCGGCTGTGAACGGTGGAATTTTGGATAAGTCCCTCTTGGGCATGGAGTTTTTGAACCGGTTTGGCCGTTTGGAAATTACGCGCGATCAATTGATCATAACGAAATAAGTCTATTTTTCGGCCTTAAGTTCCCACTTACCACTTTCTTCAGACCAATACTGCGCAGAACAGCCAGCACCCGTCAGAGATTTCCACTGTCCCCGCGCATGCGTCAAAGCCGCATCATCATGTCCATCAAAAATCACACACGCCCGTTTTGAAGTTGTAACTTCTGTCGCGCTTAACTCAGCGCCATTAATACACAGGATACAGTCATAGCCACTGAGGGGCTGATCACTTAAGACCACAGGCGACGATTCGGCCCCATCACTGCTTGCGCGCACATGCGGAACAAAGCTATCTTCTGAATATGTCCACAGGTGGTCATCCAACTGCGCCAATGTGTCAGGGCGCGTGCCGCGCACCTCGACCCGCCAGCCCTGCGCCAAAGACCGCTCAACCAACACAGGCAGTGCGTCTTCTAATCGCCGACGTGTAAGGTGATAAAAATAGGCCGCGCCCATGCTCCTAGTCCCTTTGGGCAAGTTCGTCGATTAACTCGTTCAGGGTCATCACCCCCCAACCAGATGCACCAACGGGCGCATAGGGAGTTTCTGTTTTCGTTGATGCCACACCCGCAATGTCGATATGCACCCAAGGCAAATTATCCTTAACAAACCGCTGCAAGAAGGCCGCGGCTGTGATAGAGCCAGCAGCGCGGTCACCTACGTTTTTCACATCTGCTATCCGCGATTTCAGCTTTTTGTCATAGGCTTCGCCCAACGGCATACGCCATGCGCCTTCGTCCTGAGATTTTGCAGCAGACAGCAACCTGTTACACAATGCGTCATCGTTGGAAAATACGCCTGCGTTTTCGTGTCCCAATCCGATAATAATTGCGCCCGTCAACGTCGCCAGATCAATCATCCCAGTTGGGTTAAAGCGTTCTTGGGCATACCACATCACATCACACAGAACCAAGCGGCCTTCAGCATCGGTATTAATGACTTCTATTGTGTCCCCCTTCATCGAAGTAACAACATCACCAGGCCGTTGCGCATTGCTGGAGGGCATATTTTCCACCAAACCAACCAATGCAACAACATTTGCCGCAGCCTTGCGTTTGGCCAAGGCCAACATCGTCCCTGCAACAACCCCCGCGCCACCCATGTCCATCGTCATGTCTTCCATGCCGCCAGCTGGTTTAAGGGATATTCCGCCTGTGTCAAAAACGACGCCTTTGCCAACCAAAGCAAAGGGTTGTGCATTTTCCACACCACCATTCCACTGCATAATGACGACTTTGGATGGGCTCTCAGATCCCTGCCCGACCCCCAATAAGGCATTCATGCCCAGCTGCGCCAAATCTGCTTCTTCAAGCACTTCGACAGAAACACCATGATCTTGTAATGCGACCAAACGGTTTGCAAATTCTGTTGTTGTCAAAATATTTGCGGGTTCGTTCGTGAGATCGCGCGTGAAATGCACACCCTCAACAATCGCAAGCGCGGTTTCGCACATGTCGCTGCTTTCGACAGCTTTGCTCATCATCACTGTCACATGAGCGTTTGATGTGTCAGATTTGTCTGTTTTATGATCCGTAAATTCATAATTGCGCAGCGCATAGCCTGTGACCAGCTCTGTCGTATGTTTCAACGATCCTGCTAGGATCAAGGTATCTTTGGCACCACATGCCTTGGCGATTGCCACACCCGCCTTGCGTGCAACCAAGGTGTCCGCGCGGCGATCTAATTTTACAATGTCGATCGCCTCAGCTTCTATTCCATTGGGGTAATTTAGGGTCACAACCTGCCCAATCGCTGCTTTTTCAAAAGCTTCGCTTTCAATTGCGCGCACCACGGCACCCCGCGTCAATTTGTTCACCCGACGCCCGAATTGATCAATTTTGGCATCACTGCTTGCAATCACAACAATACGCCCCGACTGGGTTCCAATTGCATCAAGATCAGGTTCCACAAAATTCCAAGTCAGATTAATTGCCATTGGGTTCTCCTAAATGATTTGGGTAACATTAGGCCCCTGTAACAGATAGTTAAATAGGGCTCAGAAAAAATTTACTGTATTGATCAGGATGAACATGCCTCCAAAACGAAGGAACCGTCAGATAAGCAGCCGGACCACCTTGAGAAACCTGCGTATAATTGCTTGTTTAGCAGCTAAACCTAGACATTCCAGAAACTTCGTTTAATCACAATGTAGAGGTTGCTGAGTTCGAGGGACACACTCCAAATAATGTCGCGATTGGATCGATATATCTTTAAGCAATGCCTGGCTGTTTTTGCGTTTTTTACGCTGATCTTTACGCTTGTAATGTGGATAAATCGCGCTGTGATTTTGTTTGACGAATTGGTCACGGACGGTCATTCGGCAGGGGTATTTTTGGAATTTTCGGTTCTTGCGCTGCCCACAGTACTTTCGTTGGTTTTGCCGGTCTCGGCCTTTGCTGCGACGGTTTATGTCACATCTAGATTAAGCAATGAGAGCGAACTCGCCGTTATTCAAGCGACTGGGATGAGCCCATGGCGTTTGGCGCGGCCCATATTTATGTTTGGGATCCTCGTCGGTCTATTCATGCTGTCGCTTACGACATATTTCGTCCCCACCACTGGCACCATGACCAAGGACCGCGAATTCGAACTGTCGCAAAGTTTAGGTGCTAAATTTCTACGAGAAGGATCATTTGAGCATCCCATGAGAGGCGTTACATTTTTCATTCGCGACATCACGCCCGAGGGCGAGCTGAAGGATGTGTTTCTATCAGACAGGCGTGAAGCAGAAACAAGTTATACATACTCCTCAGAACGTGCCTTTCTGGTGCAAACCAATGATCAAACCATTTTCGTGATGCAAAATGGGCTGATGCAATCCCATAATCGGGTTGAGGACACTCTTTCACTTATTCAATTCGACGAATTATCCTACGATTTGACAGGAACATTTTCAGCAGCACGCAAAGCGCGCCCACGTCTATATTATTTGCCCACACCACTGTTATGGCAAGATCCCCTAGCTGCAGCGGACCTGTCCGGACAGTCCCTATCCCGTGTGAGCGAAGAATTTCACAGCCGCATCCAATTTGCCATCCTTTGTTTGGTATCCAGTATGATTGGCTTTGCCGCATTATATGCTGCGGGTTTCAGTCGCTTTGGTTCGGGTCGATTTATTATTTTTGCAATCCTTTTGTTAGTGATTATCAAACTGGTTGAAAGCGCTATGACCGAACCAACCAAAAACCAAATTGAGAATTGGCCATTGGTCTATGCGCCCTCACTCGTTGGTCTGATCATGTTTTGGATCATTATGTATGTTGCGGTTCATCCTGGCATGTTTCGCAAAAACTCCCAAAAATCGGAGCAAAGTACATGATTTTACACCAGTATTTTGCAAAACGATTTTTGATGATTTTCCTAAGCGTCACAGTAATATTTTCGTTGTTTATCGGATTGATTGGCTTTGTCGAACAGCTTAGGAGATTTGGTGGAAATACCGAAATGTTACAAATTGCCCAGATGACTTTGGTTAATTTGCCTGCGGAACTCTATGAGATTGTTCCCTTGATTTCGATCCTTGCAGCCCTTTGGTTTTTTCTTGCCCTCGCCCGTTCAAGTGAAATGGTGATATCACGGGCTGCGGGTCGTTCTGCGTTTCAAGCATTGGTCGCACCGGTTGTCGCGATGCTGGTTTTTGGAGCGCTGATTGTTGGTCTGGGCAATCCAATTGTCGCCAGTACAAAAAAACAATATATTGAGTTGCGAGAAGAATTTATTGATGGACGACGGGCGCAGTTTTCAATTGGTGCCGAAGGGCTTTGGTTGCGCCAAGGTGATAAAAATGGGCAAACAGTTATTCGCGCCGCACGATCAAATCTGGACGGCACGGTCCTGTTTGATGTTTCGCTTATTTCCTATGCGGATCAGGGCGGCCCAAACAGGCGAATTGAGGCCGATACCGCACGCCTTGAAGAGGGCAAATGGGTCTTGCGCAACGCGACAGTTTGGCCGATTAATCACGGCGTGAACCCGCAGTCTCTGGCACAGAACGTACGACAGTTTGATTTCCCCTCAAATCTAACACTGGAACAAATTCGAGATCGGATTGGAAACCCATCTTCTATCCCAATTTGGGACTTACCCGCCTATATCGCACAACTTGAAACTGCAGGATTTTCGGCACGTCGGCACACTGTTTGGTTCCACATGGAAATTGCACGTCCGCTTTTTTTGGTGGGCATGCTTTTGATTGGAGCAAGCTTTACGATGCGCCATGTGCGATTTGGAGGGACAGGTCAGGCGCTGGTATTGTCGATTGTCATTGGTTTTAGTTTGTACTATGTGCGCAACTTTGCACAAGTCTTAGGTGAAACTGGGCAAATTTCTGTGTTATTCGCAGCCTATGCACCACCCATTGCAACAATCCTGTTGGCGACAGGCATTATTTTACATATGGAAGACGGATGATACGGCTTCTGGTATTATTTTTGGGGATATTGTCTATTGCGATTGGCGCATTGGCACAGGAAAATCCCGTGCGCATGATCGCAGACCGTATTGAAATTGCTGCAGATGGCGACCTTGTTGCCAGCGGTGACATCGAGGTTTTTTATGGCGCTGAAACCCTAATTGCGACACTGATTAGGTATGATGTTGAAACCGAAACCTTAGCGATTGATGGTCCAATCTTGTTCACTAACGAAAACGGAGACACGATCACCGCACAGTTTGCCGAGCTGGATCGAGAACTTAAAACTGGCCTTTTGATGAGCGCGCGCGTCATGTTGGAAAATCAGCTTGAGTTGCAGGCAGATAAAATGCTTCGCATTGATGGAGTAAACGCAGAGATGCAGGGTGTTGCAGCAACTTCATGCATCACCTGTGATACGTCCCCTCCCCTTTGGCAAATACGCGCAAGCGCAGTCCGACATGATACTGAAAAACGCACAATTCATTTCAAAAGCGCACAATTACTCATAGGTGAGGTTCCGATTTTATACCTTCCTCGCTTGCGCATCCCAGACCCTAGTTTAAAGCGTTCTTCAGGTTTCTTGGTGCCTAGTCTTCGCTCGACCTCGCGTTTGGGAACAGGGATTGTCACGCCTTACTTTCTACCCATCGGAACAGACAAAGACCTTACTTTTTCCCCGTATAATTCGCCTAACACGCGCACATTGCAAGTACGCTATAGACAGGTTGTATCGAACGGCAAGTTCCAATTTGACGGGTCAATTTCGGATGATAATCTTAATACATCCTCGCTTCGCGCTTTTGGCCTTGTTTCGGGGGATCTAAACATCAAGAATGGATACAAACTTGGGTTTAAGGTGCAGTCCGTTTCTGATGATGCCTATGTCGGGGATTATGAAATCGACACAAGCCAAGCGATGGATTCAAATATCACGATTGAACGCACGCGCCCAAACCAGTTTCAGGAAATCAGCTTATCCAATTATCAATCCTTTTATAAGAATGAGGGGCCCAATCCGTTTTTAACCTCTTTTGGACAGATCGATCAGCGCCTGAAAATTGCGAGGCTCGGCGGCACACTGGATGTCAGAAGTGAATTC
This sequence comes from uncultured Paracoccaceae bacterium, assembly GCA_965657135.1. GTDB lineage: Bacteria > Pseudomonadota > Alphaproteobacteria > Rhodobacterales > Rhodobacteraceae > HIMB11. The sequence goes on along the minus strand of CBFHNF010000016.1, from coordinate 21,216 downwards.
TGGGGCGCTGTGCGAAGCTCAGATACAGACAAAATAGGTCGTGACATTGCCCGCATTAATTCTGGCGCGCGCTACCACAGGAACTGGGATCTAATGCTTGGCAGCCAAATGTCATTGGAACATGAAAGCCGCTTGGACCATTTTGTCATTGATCATGACAGCGACTTTGACACCCAAAATACAACACTTACGCACACAAGCGCACTAACATTGCGATGGCCATTCATTGGACGCGACGCCACCAGTATACATTTGATAGAGCCGATTTACCAAATTGCGAATGTTGAACAAACAAACACTTTTACCCTCCCCAGTGAAGAGAGTACGCGTTCAGAATTCGATGAAGGTAACCTTATTGCATTGTCACGATTCGCCGCTCCAGATCGCATAGAAAATGGAAGACGGAGCGCCATCGGATTAAATTATAATTTTCAAGGCGCAGCTGGTTATGAAGCCGGACTAACCATGGGTCAAATCAACTGGCATGATACAAATGCAGGCTTTTCTAATTCATCTGGGCTTTCTGGTTCTGTCTCCGATGTGTTGTTAGCAGCCTATGTTGAAACACCTCTTGGTTTTAATCTTCAACTGCGCACACTGATCGGAGAGGAAGGTCGTCCAGGGAAATCCGAAGTCCTCTCTAAGTTCAAATACAAAAAATATGGCTTTGATGGACGATACTCGTTCTTGCCAGCGGATCCGCTGCAAGAAGATCGTGATGCAGACATTGCGGAATGGACGATTAACCAAACTTATGCTGCAGGTCAAAATTGGCAACTATCAAATAGCCTGCGTTATGACTTGGTTGCAGACTCACTTGCGACAGCGGGGATCGGCATAAAATGGGATGGACAATGTTCCAGTGTTGTTTTTTCTGCTGATCGTCGGTTTACTGATCTTGGTGGATCACCACCGCAGACAACTTATGGCTTTTCGATCGCACTAAAAGGCTTTAGCACAGGGGGCGCAAGTCGCGCAGTTCAAACATCATGTGGAGCAAGCAAATGAAAATAAAAACATGCATTCACATCAGTCTCACCGCTATTGCGCTTTGCGTGGCGCCATTGCTTGTAAGCGCGCAAAATCTGTTCACTGCTGCAATTCTTGTGAATGATCAGCCGATCACACATTATGAATTGGAGCAACGCTCAATGTTTCTACAGGCGCTACGTTTTCCGGGCATTCCTCAGGATCTCGCGCCCGAACAACTCATCGAAGAGCGGTTGAAAATGGCTGCTGCAGATGAATTGGGGATCCGCGCAAGTGACGAGGAATTGCAATTTGAACTGGAAACCTTCGCACAACGCTTTGGTGTTCCATTCGAAGATTTCGCGGCCGAGTTGGAACGCGTCGGGATATCCGTTGACACGGCACGCGCTTTTATTCGAAATCAATTGTTATGGCGTGATGTCATCCGTGCGCGCTTTGGGGCCCAGGCGCGGATCGATGACGCGCAAGTGGAACGCAGCGCAAATGCAGAAAAGTCTGGCAGTAGTATCGAAGTTTTATTAACTGAAATCATCATGTCGATGCCTCCTGAGCAAGAACGAATGGTCCGCGATCGCGCACGCGAACTCTCCAAAATCCGCTCAGCAGATGAATTTTCAAAAGCAGCGCGTGAGTTTTCGGACGCCCCAACGCGCGAAGTGGGCGGGCGCGTGACCTGGCAAAAATTGGACACCCTGCCCGGTGTTTTACAACCTCTGATTTTTGGTCTTGCACCAGGTGAGGTTACAGATCCGCTGAATATTCCAAATGCGCTGGCTCTTTTCCAATTGCGCGGCATTCGTGAAACTGCATATCAGCGCCCAGTATCAGACAGCATAGATTATTTGCGCTATGCTTTGCCCTCATCCGAAGTTGAAAACATCCAACGCATACGCGCAAACATAACCCATTGTGATGATTTTTATGCTTGGGCCAAAGGGAACCCAAACCACGTTCTGAAACGGCAAACCATTAGACGCTCAGAAATTGATGGGGCGACTCGCGCTGTTTTGAAGAATTTGGACAAAAACGAATATGTGATCGCACCCCAAGGATCAACGACCACCCTTGTTATGTTGTGCAGTCGCAGCCAAGCTCTGGAACTTGAGGAACAAGACCTTGCTAAAATCCGCGACGGTTTATTAAACCAACGCTTGGGAAGTTATGCAGACAGTTATTTGGAAAACCTGCGTGATGATGCACGCATCGTTTTCAAATGATGACATCACCAATCATAGTCACGTGTGGTGACCCTGCAGGCATTGGCCCAGAAGTGGTGCAAAAGGCGTGGGATCAACTGCGCGATACTGTTCCTTTTTGTTTGCTGAGCGATCCAAGGCATCTTCCACTCGATATGCCGCACGCTGTTATCGATGATCCCGCGCAGGCGATTGATGTGTCAGCGTCAGCACTACCTGTTTTGCGGCATGATTTTCGTGAACCCGTCGCGTTGGGCACACCCAATCTTGGCAATGCACAATGTGTCATCGACATCTTGCAACGCGCTGTTGATTTGGTGCAACGTGGATTTGGGCATGCCCTATGCACCGCTCCTATTGCGAAATCAGTTTTACAAAACGGGGCAAATTTCGCATATCCTGGTCACACTGAATTCTTGGCAGCCCTAGATCATAAATCACAAGTGGTCATGATGCTGGCCTCACCTGATCTGCGTGTGGTACCGACGACAATTCATATTCCACTTGATCAAGTAGCAACTGTATTAACTCCTAGCTTGCTTGAAAATACGATCCGCATTACCAACACCTCATTAAAGACCCAATTTGGCGTACAAAACCCGCGTTTAGCAGTTACAGGATTGAATCCCCATGCTGGGGAAGACGGGCGCATGGGCGATCAAGAGAGCCGCGTCATTAAACCCATAATCGCAAAATTACGCGCTGAAGGGTTTCAATTGACGGGTCCACATCCCGCGGACACTTTATTTCACGCCAGCGCACGACAAAACTATGACGCAGCAATTGCAATGTATCATGATCAGGCGTTGATTCCGATCAAAACACTGGATTTTGACGGCGGCGTAAATGTGACGCTGGGACTGGATTTTGTCCGCACTTCCCCCGATCATGGTACGGCATTTGATATTGCCCATCAAAAAATTGCCAAACCGACCTCTATGATCGCGGCATTAAAGCTGGCGGCAGAAATGGGCTCAAAATGAGTAACATTGATAACCTGCCCCCTTTGCGCGAAGTGATTGCAAATCATGGCCTAAGTGCTCGCAAATCATTGGGCCAAAACTTTCTTTTGGATCTGAATTTGACTGCTAAAATTGCACGTGTGGCAGGGAATTTAGATGCATGCGACGTTTTGGAAATTGGCCCCGGACCTGGCGGACTAACCCGCGGGTTGTTATCCGAAGGGGCGCGCCGCGTCCTTGCCATAGAAAAAGACAAACGCTGTATTCCGGCGCTTGAGGAAATCTCGGCCGCCTACCCTGACAAACTGCAAGTGATCGAGGGAGATGCGCTTGAGGTTGATCCACTCAGTCATCTAACTCCCCCCATTCGCGTTGCCGCAAACCTCCCCTATAACGTGGGCACTGAGTTGTTGGTGCGTTGGCTAACGCCCCCAGAATGGCCGCCATATTGGCAATCCTTGACACTTATGTTTCAAAAAGAGGTGGCTGAACGCATTGTCGCTCAACCCGGCAGCAAGGCTTATGGTCGTCTGGCTATTCTTGCTTCTTGGCGGGCGGATGCGCGCATTGCGCTTAATCTACCACCGGGGGCATTCACACCCCCTCCAAAAGTATCCAGCGCAGTTGTTCATGTAACAGCATTAGAAAAACCCCGATTTGATGCAGATGCCAATGTCTTGTCGCGGGTCGTGGCGGCAGCATTTAATCAGCGCCGCAAAATGCTGCGCGCCTCCTTAAAGGGGGTTGCACCTGATATTGAAGATCGCTTGATCGCCGCTGGAATCAAACCGACAGATCGCGCAGAGCAGGTTCCTCTAGAAGCGTTTTGTGCGCTTGCACGTGAGGTTGCCAAAAAATAAGGCCGCGTTCTGCGGCCTATTTCTTTATTATTCTGCAGCTTCGCTTGGCGAGGGTGGCTGTCCGCCCTCAACCACTTCAGCCGTTTTCTTTTGTCGCGGTGCACGCGGCTTGCGCGGCTTCTTGGGTTTTGCGACTTCGTCTTCGATAGACTGCGCAGCATCCTGTGGCGTTGGTAGCTTATCATCCATGATCGGCATTGCATCAACGATCGGCTGTTCTCCATCCGCAAAATCATCACCAACACCGAACGCGTCGCTGGTTGTACCATCTGCATCATTTACATCATCACGTACTTGGCGTTCACGATCTCTTTGGGCCTGACGTTCACGATTTTCGCGTTCTTGTTGCTCGCGGCGAGCATCCATTTCACGCTGCGCTTCACTGAGCAAACGCAAATAATGTTCCGCATGTTGTTGAAAATTCTCAGCAGCAACACGATCGTTGGACAATTGTGCATCACGCGCCAATTGATTATATTTTTCAATGATCTGCTGCGGTGTTCCGCGCACCTTGCCTTCTGGGCCAGAGCTGTCAAACACACGGTTTATTACATTTCCGACTGAGCGGTTATTGCGGTTCTGCTTTGAACGCGAACGCGATTTTGAGGATCTCATGTAAGCTTTCCAGCCTTAGTCAATTAGAATTCGTTGCGCGGTTCATGACAACAATCTATCGAACCAGCGATTTGCGATGAAAGTTAGCGTGGTGCACATCTGCACGTCCTGCGTCTAACATGAGTTTGATACCCTTGTTTAATACAGCGATACAAGAGCCAATTGTGATTTTAGCTAAAAATTCAGCTATTTTTCCAAAAAAATCGGGTTAATCAGGATATTTCGCAACAATTAAGCGGTCTTTTCCATTCAAGTCCTGCAGAATCCTTGCATCAGCAAAACCTGCATCCGCGAACAAAGACTGTACATCGCGCCCCTGTAAATGTCCGATTTCCACAATAACACGACCGTTGGGGCGCAAATAATCTCGCGCCTGCGACGCGATGATCCGATAGGGATCTAACCCATCACCTCCTGGCGAAAGTGCGATCATTGGATCATGATTGATAACGTCGCGTTCTAAATCCTGCAATTCATGCTCCGCAATATAAGGCGGATTAGAAATAATCAGATCGAATACTCCTTGAACGTCTTGAAACCAATCTGATTGGCAAAACTGAATTTGCGTTTCTACTTTGTATTGCGCAGCGTTCTCCCGGGCGACATCAAGGGCATCATTCGAAATATCTGTCGCAACAACCCGTGCCTGTGACCACTCAGCTGCTAAGGTGATGGCCAAAATACCGCTACCTGTTCCAAGATCAAGAACATGGTTTGCCGGATCACCCAACGCCTCTGCGATCAAGGTTTCACTATCCCCGCGTGGATCAAGGACATCCGCCGTGATCTTAAACATCCGCCCCCAGAACTGGCGCGCACCAATTATACGGGATACAGGGCAATGATCGATGCGTTTTTGAATGACGGCACCATAGCGTTCTATCACATCATTGTCGATGTCGTCCAACTCATGAAGCGTAATCCGCGTCGAATCAATTCCCATGACATGTGCGGCCAATAGGCGTGCATCGCGCGCAGAATTGAGTATGCCAGCATGATCCAATCCACGTTTTCCGGTTGAAATCAAATCGCGTAACGTCATCCGTTTAATTCAGCCAACATTTCCGCCTGAGCATCCGCTGTCAGTGCATCAACGATTTCATCCAAATCCCCAGCTAGGATTTGATCCAGACGGTATAGGGTTAGGTTGATCCTATGATCCGTCATTCGCCCTTGCGGGAAATTATAGGTACGGATGCGTTCAGATCTGTCCCCTGATCCGACCTGCGATTTACGATCAGCCGAGCGTTCATCATGAACCCTTTGACGTTCCATATCATATAAACGCGTTTTCAGGACCTGCATGGCAATTTCACGGTTACGATGCTGTGACTTTTCAGAGCTTGTCACAACCAATCCACTGGGTAAATGCGTGATGCGAACGGCTGAATCGGTAGTGTTGACGTGCTGCCCCCCCGCGCCCGACGAACGCATGGTATCAATTCGAAGATCATTCGGGTCGATATGAATATCGACATCTTCTGCCTCGGGTAAAACAGCCACGGTTGCCGCGGATGTATGCACGCGCCCGCCGCTTTCTGTTTCGGGGACTCGTTGAACACGGTGGACTCCGCTTTCATATTTCATGCGTGCAAAGACACCATCACCTTTGATATGGACAACAACTTCCTTAATGCCACCGATTTCACTCTGCTGCTCTTCGATGACATCAAAGGTCCAACCCTGTGTTTCACAGTAGCGTTGGTACATGCGCATCAAATCACTCGCGAACAATGCGGCTTCGTCTCCACCTGTACCGGGTCGGATTTCCAGCATCGCGGGACGCGCATCGGCGGCATCCTTGGGTAACAACGCAAGTTGCAAGGCATGCTCCACTTCTGGAAGGCGGGCCTTAATCGTTGGCAGTTCCTCAGCCGCAAGATCCTTCATATCGGGGTCTTGCAGCATCAATTGCGCTTCTTCCAGATCACTTAGCAATGTTTGATATTCGCTGATCTGTTCCACAACGGGGCGCAAATCAGAATACTCTTTGGCGAGCTTGGCGATATCCTCTCCAACTGCGCCGTCATTCATTTTGGCTTCAAGAAACTCAAAGCGTTGTTTGATCTGTTCTAATCTATCTATCGGTACCATGGCGCTAATGTCGCGATTGATGCGCGAAGGTCAAGTGGCATTCGCGCGTTTGTTCCAGCACCACAGGGCAATCAGCTCCATCGCAACATGAGCGCCCGCAACAGCCGTGACGCCCGTTGGGTCAAAGGGTGGCGAGACTTCGACAATATCTGCCCCAACGAGGTTTATCCCTGCGATATCACGCAAAATGATTGCCGCTTGTCCCGAACTTAGCCCTCCCCAAACAGGCGTGCCCGTCCCCGGTGCAAAAGCAGGATCCAAACAATCAATATCAAACGTCAGATAGGTGGGATAATCGCCTAAAATACCCTTTATTTTCGCGGCTATGTCAGAGGGCTTGTTTTCGTGCACTTCACGCGCCTCAATAACATGAAATCCCATATCCAAATCATTATGCGTTCGGATGCCGACTTGGATGGACCTAGAGGGATCGACAATCCCTTTTTTGACGGCCTTATACATCATGGTTCCATGATCGATCCGCTCATAATCATCATCAGGCCAAGTGTCAGAGTGAGCATCAAATTGTAGAACCGAAAGCGGCGCACCCAGTTTTTCCACATAAGCTTCGAGGATCGGCAAAGTAATATAATGATCCCCACCTAAGGTGATCGTTGCAACATCCTGAGCCAAAATCGTCTGAATATGGGTGCGCAGCGTTGCAGGAAAATCCGACACTTTCGCATAATCAAACGCAAGGTCCCCGTAATCTACAACGGCAAAGTCACTTAGCGGATCAAATCCCCATCCATAGGGTGGATCAAAGGGCTGAAGCGTGCTTGCCTCGCGCAGTGCGCGCGGACCCAATCGCGTACCTGTGCGGTTTGTCACAGCCTGATCAAACGAGACACCCGTAATTGCCAAATCAACACCTGTCAAATCTTTGGTATATTTGCGCCGCAGAAAAGAAACTGCACCCGCAAAGGCGTTTTCATAACTCAGCCCGCGCGGATCATTGCGTGTAAACGCGTGATCAATTTGTGTTTTTGCATCTTCTAATGCCATGTCAAATGCCCTTTTTCGTGGCAGGGGTGGGTGGGTGGGATGACGCGGAAAAGGGCATCATCCCACAGGCAAAGCCGTTTCTGCCAAACGTGCAAAAAATGACGCCCCATGGGGCAACGCCTCATCGTTGAAGTCATAATGAGTGTTATGCAAACCAGCACCTTCGCCAATTCCCATAAACACATAGGCGCCCGGACGCACATTCAGCATGTAACTGAAATCTTCCGCTCCCATCTCAAGACCTGTATCTCCATTCACCGCCGCATCACCTGCCACATCACGTGCAACTTCCGTGGCGAATGCCGCTTGCTCAGCATGATTGATCGTCGGGGGATATCCTTCACGGTATTCACACTCCACCTCAACTCCCATAGCCGCACCGATGCCTTGACAAATTTCCCCCATCCGTGCCTTTACCATCGCCTGAACTTCTGGACTAAAGTGTCTCACAGTTCCGTTCATATAGGCAGTCTCTGGTATTACGTTGTCCACTGTTCCCGTATGGATTTGAGTGACCGAGATCACCAACTTTTCAACTGGATGCAAATTGCGTGTGATAATCGTTTGAAAGGCTTGGGCAATCTGTATAGCCGCCATCACAGGATCGCGCGTTTCATGTGGATAGGCCCCGTGACCGCCTTGGCCAGTGATGTGAATGTGAAATGTATCCGCGCCCGCCATCAGCGGCCCCGGCGTTGTATAAAAATGCCCCAAAGGATGATTGGGGACGTTGTGGATACCGTAAACTTCTTTGATATCAAAGCGTTCCATCATGCCTTCTTCAACCATGATGCGCCCACCGCCGTCATTTTCCTCGGCCGGTTGAAAAATCAATGCGACGCGCCCGGAAAATCGGCGCGTTTCGCACAGATATTTCGCAGCCCCCAACAGCATCGTTGTGTGACCATCATGACCACAGGCATGCATCAGACCTTCGCGTTGTGAACTCCACTCCAAACCGCTTTCCTCTGTCATGGGGAGCGCATCCATATCCGCACGCAATCCGATTGTAGGACCATCGCCCGTCCCATTTATGATGGCCACCAAACCAGAGGTTGCAATCCCTGTATGAACCTCATCCACACCAAATTCACGCAAACGGTCAACCACAAAGGCTGCCGTTTCATGACAATTTAGTCCCAATTCCGGGTTTTCGTGTAAATGGCGTCTCCACCCTGTCATGTCCGTTTGGTATTGTGCAATCCTATTGATGATTGGCATCGTTTCATTACCCTGTTAAATCCGTTTTTATTATCTGACCCAAGTTTGAGAGGAAAGGCAATGGCCTATGATGCGAATTTGATCAAAAACCCGAAAGGGGGTATGCCGCGCCTTATCGAAATCATGCGCGCCCTTCGTGATCCCAACTCTGGTTGTCCTTGGGATATTGAACAAACATTTGAAACAATTGCACCCTACGCAATCGAAGAGGCCTATGAAGTGGCCGATGCGATCGAGCGCAAAAATTGGTCCGAGTTACGCGGTGAACTTGGAGATTTATTATTGCAATCTGTGTATCACACGCAAATTGCAACAGAGGCGGGATTGTTCAATTTTGATGATGTTGCAAATGATATCAGTGACAAAATGGTCGCGCGTCATCCGCATGTGTTTGGCGACGAAAGCCGTGATAAATCCGCCGACCAACAAACCCTAGACTGGGAGAAAATCAAAGCAGCTGAGCGCGCCGCTAAAAAGCGCGAAGGTGTTTTGGATGATGTGGCGCTTGGGTTGCCCGCGCTGATGCGCGCGGTGAAATTGCAAAAGCGCGCGGCACGGGTTGGTTTTGACTGGCCCGATATTTCGATGGTGGTCGAAAAAATCGTCGAAGAAGCACGCGAACTCAGCGAAGCGCGAGAGGAAAACAATCACCGCCACCTGACCGAGGAATACGGTGACCTGTTATTTGTCATCGCAAATCTGGGGCGTCATCTAAATATCGATCCAGAAGAGGCGCTACGCGGCGCAAACAATAAATTTACGCGGCGATTTCGCTTCATCGAAGCAGAGTTGAAAAAGCTCGGCAAATCCCCTGTCGAGTCAGATTTAGATGAAATGGACGCCCTTTGGGATGCCGCCAAAGAACAGGAAAAACCCAAGACATGATCCCTGCGATATTTGCGCCCCTTGCGCCCATCTGATTAAACTGCGATCACTTATGCGGATAACCTAAGGGATCGCCATGACCGCGCGTAAAATAATCATTGATACAGACCCAGGTCAGGATGATGCAGTGGCAATTCTTCTTGCGCTGGCCAGCCCAGAAGATGTGCATGTTTTGGGCATCACGGCCGTTGCAGGAAATGTCCCACTTAACCTGACGCAAAAAAATGCGCGGATCATTTGCGAACTGGCGCAAAAAACAGATATCCCTGTTTACGCAGGTGCCAAACGACCGTTGAAACGTGATCTGGTCACAGCAGAACATGTACATGGTAAAACGGGGCTGGACGGTCCGACCCTGCCCGATCCAGAAATGCCGCTTCAGGATCAACATGCCGTCGACTTTATCATTGAGACATTGCGCGATGAGCCATCAGGCACTGTCACTCTTTGTCCACTTGGACCGCTTACCAACATCGCAGCCGCCTTTAATCAGGCACCCGACATTATCGATCGCGTTCAAGAAGTCGTCCTGATGGGAGGAGCATATTTCGAGGTCGGAAACATCACACCTACTGCTGAATTTAACATTTATGTTGATCCAGAGGCTGCTGAAATTGTTCTGAAATCTGGCGCAAAGGTCACCATGATGTCATTGGATGTGACACATAAGGCATTGGTGACCAAGGCGCGCAATGATCGCTTTCGCGCCCTAAATTCTCCCGTTGGAATTGCGGTTGCAGAAATGACTGATTTTTTCGAACGCTTTGATCGCGAAAAATACGGATCCGAAGGCGCGCCATTGCATGACCCCACCGTCATTGCATACCTTATCAATCCCAAGCTATTTACCGGTCGCTATGTGAATGTGGAGGTTGAAACAAAATCTGAATTAACTTTGGGTATGACCGTTGCGGATTGGTGGCGCGTATCTGGGCGTGAACCGAATGCAATGTTTATCGGGGATTTGGATGCGGATGGTTTCTTTGACCTTCTAACAGAGCGCCTCGCTCGGTTATAGGTAAATTGGTAAGGTTCCAAGCCCTAATCTGATCTACACCTGCTGTCATTTTAGTGTGACACTGCTCAAGTTTCGTGGAACAATACGAATGTCGGCTAACAAAATGTATCATATAGGCGCACATGCACATTCCGTTTGACAACACCTATGCGACGCTGCCGTCGCATTTTTATCATAAGCAAGCGGCAGAACCCGTCAGCGCCCCTGCTCTGATCGCTTGGAATACAGGTTTGGCACGGGAACTGGGTATTCAGGTACAAAACGATTCTGAAATTGCGGAAATTTTCTCTGGAAATCGCGTTGCGATTGGATCGGACCCTTTGGCGCAGACCTATTCAGGCCACCAATTTGGGTATTTTAACCCACAACTTGGGGATGGGCGTGCGCTTTTGCTAGGTGAGGTTTGTGACTTAAGTGGCAAGCAGCGCGACATACAACTCAAAGGATCAGGCAGAACGCCCTTTTCTCGACGTGGGGACGGGCGTTCTTGGTTGGGCCCAGTTTTACGCGAATATTTGGTATCCGAAGCGATGCACGCCATGGGTATACCCACGACCCGTGCATTGGCCGCTGTGGCGAGTGGTGATCAAGTATATCGTGAAACGATCCTACCCGGTGCGATCCTGACCCGCACCGCAAGCAGCCATTTGCGCGTTGGTACATTTCAATATTTTGCACATCGCCGCGATTCAGATGGGCTGCGAACCCTGTTCAATTATGCGCGCAAGCGCCATTATCCCGAGACCGAAACACCACTTGAATTTCTAAACGCTGTGATCGGCGCACAAGCGAAATTGATTGCAAAATGGATGGGTGTTGGATTTATCCACGGTGTCATGAACACAGATAATTGTTCAATTTCTGGTGAAACGATTGATTACGGCCCCTGCGCATTTATGGACACCTATCATCCAATGTGCGTCTTTTCCTCAATTGACCAACACGCACGTTACGCCTATGCAAGTCAGCCAGATATAATTGTCTGGAATATGGCGCAATTGGCGACAGCATTGGTACCGTTGATGGAAAATGGCGAAGAGGCTGTAAAAATCTTTACCGACGCTATTCACGCGATGCCCCAATTGATCCAAAAGGAATGGGCAATCGTGTTTGGTGCAAAATTGGGGATCACTGACCCGATAGAAACAGATGTGACACTTGCTCGTGATTTACTTGGAATTATGCAAGAAAAAGAAATGGATTTTACCATTATTTTTCATGAACTTACAAGTAACTTTGAAACTAACACCAAAACAAACTCGTCCCCTCTGGTTACTTGGATTCAACGTTGGCATCGGGAAACTGAAGGGCGCAGAAACTTGGGCCTGATGCAGGCATCAAATCCAGCGGTCATTCCCAGAAATCATCGAGTCGAAGCTGTGATTACCGCTGCTGTGAATGGTGATTTAGAACCCTTTCACTCGATGTTGGGTGCAATCACGCACCCGTTTGATGTGAATGAGGCTTATGTGGCGGCCCCCAAACCGCATGAAGTTGTTCAAGCAACTTTTTGCGGGACGTAAAAATCAGTCGTGCAAAACCGTTTCTTGACCATTCATTAAATGGAACACCACGCCCTGGCCGCCCACTTGCACCGCCATTTGTTCGAACGACAGACCCAAGTATAACCCTCGTATCACAAACCCGACCATTCCATGCGTGACTATAACGGTTGGACGCGATAACGACATCATAAAGTCCAATACTCTGTCTCGAAACGAGCCAAAGTCTTCGCCATTCGGGGCCGAAAAATAGGCGCGCAGCCAATCAACGGTATAGGGTGTGCACATTCTTGGATCATCATCCATAATATGGGAGATGTGCAACCCTGCCCAATCGCCTGTATCAACCTCTCGTAGTGCATGATGCGGCGTTGCGGTGTGATTCACGTGTGTCAATGCAATTTCGGCCGTTGCCTTGGCCCGGCCTTGGGGGCTGGTGAAAATATCGACCCCAGACCAATCTGAAACAACACGATCCAAAATTTTGCCTTGATGCGCAGCCTGTTCACGTCCCATGGCCGTTAACGGTGAATCGTATGGACCCTGAAATATGCCCTCACGGTTCCATGCGGTTTCTCCATGTCGCAGAATGAATAAATCAGGAAACTGTGTCATGCGCGTTTTCGATTTATCATAATCAATCCGACAGATACGAGAATCAAGGCCCCCCATGTTCCAACGCCAATTTGTTCGCCTAATATGCCCCATCCCATGAACACCGCAAACACAGGCGACAGAAAGCTAAATGATGCAACGCCAGACGCAGAATATTTTGCAACCAAATAAAACCACAGCAAAAATCCAGCAAACGCAACAATCACAGTTTGGTATAAAATCCCGGCCCAATGCAGCGTAGTAGGATCACTAAACGGCGTTCCGATCCACAACCCAAATCCCAACAAGATTGGCGCGGCAACCAGTTGCTGTACAAACAGTTGGGTTTCAGGTGTTTCATCACGCAGCCGTGTGAGCCGCACACTTAGCGCAATCGCACCCCAGCAGAGCGCCGCAATAAGTGCCAGAACATCGCCCCAAACGTTGCCTGAAGTCACGGGGTCGCGCTCAAGAACGGCCCAAGCAACCCCGGCCATTGCCAAAGCCAGTCCGATTGCGCGAATTGCATTCAAACGCTCTCGAGGTAACACAAAGTGGGCGATTATTGCCAACCAGACAGGCATTGAATAAAACAGAATGCTCACTCGTGCGACAGATGTCAGATCAAGCGCTGTAAAGAGACAGATGAATTCAACTGCAAACAAACACCCGACCCAGATCGCGACTGGCCACAATCGGGCGGGAATACGCAATGATTGCATTTTCCATGTCATCCAGACACCCAATAGCATAAGCGCGCCAACAGACCTCAGCCCTGCCTGAAAGGCGGGCTGAAACCCATCATTCGTTACCTTGATCACAACTTGGTTAAAGGCCAGAGCGATCGCAAACCCAACCAACAAAAGCGTGCCCACATGGTCCATATTTCGTTGTTTTTTCATGCGCTGAAAGGACGCCAAGTCGCACCGCGGGTCAAGAGGCTTTTGGTTCTTTTTTTGCGCCGCATTCAATAATAGCCAATTAAGGTAATGGAGGTGTCGCATGGATTTTTTACAAATTACATCAATTTTGATCGTTCTTGCTTCGGGATTTGGGGCGATTAACTATTTATATTTCAAATTACACAGCGCGATTGGAATATTGGTCGTATCCTTGCTGGCATCATTAGGAATTGTGGTGATCAATGCCCTCCTTCCTGATTTTGGGATCGAGGATACGGTGCGCACCACTGTCACCGGCGTCGATTTTTCCGAAGCCCTTTTGGAAGGCATGCTGGGTTTATTACTATTTGCGGGCGCACTGCACGTGAAATTGTCCGATTTGCAAAAACAATGGTCCCTCATATTGCTTATGGCAACGCTTGGCGTAGCCTTGTCCACGATTGTATTTGGAATCGGCGCACATTTGATGTTTGGGCTGCCAATATTGGTGGCTTTAGTTTTTGGCGCTCTCATTTCCCCAACGGATCCTGTGGCAGTCTTGGGCGTTTTGCGAGCAGCAAACTTGAAAAAATCACTCGAAACTAAAATTGCTGGTGAAAGCCTGTTCAACGATGGGGTTGGATATGTTGTATTTCTGGTCTTGGTTGGGCTTGCGTTTCCATCCGAGCACGGTCACGGCAGTGGCCTAGGCGATGCCGCAATCCTATTCGCCCAAGAAGCAGTGGGGGGCGCAGTAATCGGCATTTTTCTTGGATGGATTGTATTTCGCGTCATGCGCCAGATTGATGATTATCCACTTGAAGTTCTGTTGACACTCGCGCTTGCATTCGGAGGGTACCAATTGTCCGTTTGGTTACATGTCTCTGCACCAATAATGGCTGTGTGTGCGGGATTATTGATCGGCGATATCGGTGCAAAACATGGGATGAGCGCGCAGACCAGAGAATACGTCGACGCATTTTGGAAACTTATTGACGAAATTTTGAATGCCGTCTTGTTCCTTATGATCGGGTTTGAGGTCTTTGCCGTTACGTTTGATTTTGATGTTTTGGTAACCGGCGTTTTGTCAATTGGTTTGGCAATCCTTGCACGTTTTGCTGCCGTTTATATTCCAGTTCTGTTGCTGCAGCGTCGCCAAGAGTTTTCACAGGGTATTGTCCCAATCATGACTTGGGGCGGGTTGAAGGGCGGAATTTCTGTCGCCCTAGCGCTATCCTTACCTGAAAGCGACTGGAAACCTATGATTTTGGCGGCGACATACATCGTGGTCATCTTTTCCATCATCATTCAGGGCCTATCAATCGCACCTCTCGCCAAACGCTGGGGGCGCGAACCAGATCTGTTGTAATGAAGGATTGAGATTGACGTCACGAGAGAGATAAGAGATATCCATTTCATGGGCATAATTTTAACAAAATGCGAAGAACATGGGGTGCGGATGACAAATCAGCGCCGAGTGATCGCTACCGTTTTGGAACGTGCAGCCGATCACCCCGACG
Organism: uncultured Paracoccaceae bacterium; assembly: GCA_965657135.1. GTDB lineage: Bacteria > Pseudomonadota > Alphaproteobacteria > Rhodobacterales > Rhodobacteraceae > HIMB11. The sequence goes on along the minus strand of CBFHNF010000016.1, from coordinate 5,873 downwards.
TTGAAGAGCTTTACACACGTGTATCAAAGGTCGATGATACGATCTCAATCGCAACGGTATATCGCACTGTTAAATTGTTTGAAGAGGCCGGCATTTTAGAAAAGCATGAATTCGGGGATGGTCGTGCGCGCTATGAAACTGCAGATCGCGACCATCACGACCACCTGATTGATCTTAGCTCAGGTGAAGTCATCGAATTCATGGATGAAGAAATCGAAGCATTGCAAGAAAAGATTGCACATAAGCTAGGCTATGAACTTAAAGGGCACCGAATGGAACTTTACGGAGTTCCGTTGAATAAGAAAGCCAATTCATGAAAAATGATAATATTCGCGGGATCGCCATGATGATCGCATCCATGGCCTTTTTCGCGATTGAGGATCTGTTTTTAAAATTTTTGGGGCCCGTGCTTCCGCCCCATCAAATTTTATTTTTGGTCGGTTACGGCGGCGCATTGGTATTCGCACTTTGGACCCTGTTTATCCGCACGCCGCTTATTAATAAGGAAATATTTGACCGATTGATCCTGATCAGAATTGCATGTGATTTCTTTGGTGCCGCGTTTTTCATTTTGGCAATTGTCAGCATCCCTTTATCGAGCTTGGCCGCCATTATACAGGCCATTCCTTTGTTTGTCACACTCGGGGCCGTGCTCTTTTTGAATGAACGGGTGGGTATACGTCGCTGGGCGGCGATTCTGATTGGTTTTGGAGGCGTTTTGTTGATTGTGCGACCAGGTGCTGCAGATTTTGAAATAGGCATGGTGTACGCTGTGGTATCTGTGGCTATGCTGGCACTGCGCGATGTGCTGATGCGCGTGATCAACACGACACTTCATTCTACATCCTTTGGGTTTTATGGATTTTTTGCGATGGGGTCTGCTGGCGTGCTGATATGGCCTTTTTCAAACCCAATGGTGCAACCAACGCCGCTGGATTGGTTATATATTTTTGTTGCTGTCGTCACGGCCGCTTTGGGGTATTTGGCAATTATCATTTCAACACGTATCGCACCCGCTTCGACTGTGGCACCGTATCGATATTCGCGCCTGATATTCTCAACAGGTTTGGCGATGTTGTTTTTGGGCGAACGCCCTGATCTTATGACATGGCTCGGCAGCGCGATTGTGATTGCATCAGGACTTTATACATTCTGGCGCGAACGCCTGCGGACAGAGGGCGAAATTTCCTAAAGTGACATGTTTGCGCAATCGTTAGCGTTATCTTTTATGTTATCGCTAACACAACGCATTCACTTTGTTACAATTACCTGTTAAAGCGGGATCAAGGTAGTCAAGAAAGGTGCAAACATGAGCATGATCATCGATATTCACGCCAGAGAGATTTTGGACAGTCGCGGCAACCCCACTGTAGAAGTGGATGTGACACTTGAGGATGGCACAATGGGTCGTGCGGCGGTACCATCAGGCGCGTCAACAGGTGCACATGAAGCAGTTGAAAAACGCGACGGAGATACATCGCGCTATATGGGAAAAGGTGTCCTAGAAGCCGTAAACGCAGTAAATGATGAAATTGCAGATGCTTTGGTCGGATTTGAAGCGGTCGAGCAAGAGGCGATTGACGCTGTCATGATCGAATTAGATGGCACACCCAACAAAGGTCGCCTGGGCGCAAACGCCATTCTAGGCGTGTCAATGGCATCAGCCAAGGCCGCAGCGGATTTCACGGGCCAACCTCTCTATCGTTATATCGGTGGCACATCCGCGCGCGTTTTGCCTGTTCCAATGATGAATATCATCAACGGTGGTGAGCACGCGGATAACCCGATCGACATTCAGGAATTCATGATCATGCCCGTCAGTGCGGCAAATATCCGTGAAGCGGTACGCATGGGATCCGAAGTTTTTCATACATTGAAAAAAGAACTTTCGGCTGCCGGCCTGTCTACTGGAATTGGGGATGAAGGAGGCTTTGCCCCAAATCTAAGCTCAACACGGGACGCATTGGATTTCGTTCTAAAATCCATCGAAAAAGCAGGATACGCACCAGGCGAGGATATCTATCTTGCGCTGGATTGCGCATCTACTGAGTATTACAAAGACGGTAAATACGTGCTAGCCGGTGAAAACAAAACACTTAGCTCTGATGAAAATGTTGCCTACCTTGCGGCATTGGTAAATGATTACCCGATCATTTCTATCGAAGATGGCATGGCCGAAGATGATTGGGCGGGTTGGAGATCACTGACCGATGCGATTGGGGATCGCGTGCAACTGGTGGGCGATGACTTGTTTGTTACCAACCCTGATCGCCTGTCGCGCGGGATCGCAGAAGGATGTGCCAATTCGATGTTAGTAAAGGTGAATCAAATCGGCTCGTTGTCTGAAACCATGCGCGCCGTCGAAATGGCCCACCGCGCGCGTTACACGAACGTGATGTCCCACCGGTCTGGTGAAACCGAAGATGCAACAATTGCCGACCTTGCGGTAGCGACAAATTGTGGTCAAATCAAAACAGGCTCACTGGCGCGTTCCGATCGGTTGGCCAAATACAATCAGCTTATCCGTATCGAAGAAATGTTGGATGAAACCGCAATTTATGCCGGGCGTTCGATCCTGCGCAGCGAAAGTCCCTAGGCAGACACAGCCTTGGCAAATCTGGGCAAACGCGCTTTTTTGAATAACGCACGCAGTGTCCAGTTTGCCCCATGAAACGAATTGGCAATCTCAATTGTTTCTTGGGCCAAACGGGTCAGTGCGTCGGGATTATCGCTAAAGGCTTGCATCAACAATGTATCTGGATCGATGCGATCTAACCCTTCTTCTTTTAAATATCCGCGGGGGAAATCACGTGCGTTCAACGTGACAATCAAATCAGCGGACCCCGAGATTGCTGCGGCCAGAACATGTCGATCATTTTCATCGGGCAGCCAAACTTGGCGCTCCATCTCCGCGGGCCATGACACCACGGCCTTTGGCCACTTCGCCTTGAGCAATGCGATTTCGCCACGCGCCTGCATTTCTCCATCAACGCCTAATTTACGCGCAGAATGTGCCCACTCTTCCAAAATCCGATCCGACCAAAGCGGCGTCCACCCTTGGATGCGACAGGTCCCCAACACCGCGTGACGCATCACCGTTGGAAATAAAACACAGGTGTCGATCAACAATTTCATAGACGGAAAAACAATGATTTCAGGTATCCACTCTCTGCCAATTGTGGATGCAAAGGATGGTCGGGACCGGCAAATCCCGTGTGAATTAATGCCGATGTGCGCCCCGCACGGCCGATCCCACGAATTGATGCGTTTCGAAATTTTGCCAAATCAGCGGCATGAGAACATGAACACAGGCTAAGGTAGCCACCCTCTTCAACCAATTGAGCTGCTAACCGCGCGATCCGTTCATAGGCGCGTAGTCCTGCCTCAAGCGCTGGTTTTGCGGATGCAAATGCGGGTGGATCACAAATGACGACATCAAATCGCGCACCCTCTTCGACCATCGATGTCAAAACATCAAAGGCATCACCGCGCCGCGTTTCAAATTGGTCTTGGACCCCCATGATCCGTGCGCCTTTTTCAGCAAGATCAAGCGCCGCCGCAGATCCATCAACAGCGATAGCATGATCTGCACCACCCGCTAATGCAGCGAGTGAAAACCCTCCAACATGGGAAAAAACATCCAGTACACGTGCACCGCGCGACAACCCTGCCGCAAAAGCATGATTGGGGCGTTGATCAAAGAACAATCCTGTTTTTTGCCCACCGGTCAAATCCGCCATGTAAACGGCCCCATTCATCGATACTTGAATTGGGTTTGTTGGCAGGGTACCGACCAGTGCAAGAGATGTGTCATCGAGCCCCTCCAAACTGCGCGTGCGACCAGTTGCATTTTTAATGACGCAGGTTGCCCCAGTGACATCAACCAAAGCCTGCACCAACATATCAATCAAACGATCCGCCCAAGCTGCGTTTGGCTGAACCACAAAATGGTCATTGAAGCGATCAATAATTACACCCGGCAATCCATCAGATTCCGCATGGATAAGGCGGTAGAAAGGCGCATCAAACAGTTGATCGCGCATGGTCAAAGCACGCAAAATTTTACCACGAAACCAATCTAAGTCGATTAAGGTATCAACATTGCGATCCAACATGCGCGCAACAATTTTTGAATTTGGGTTGATTGCAACAAGCCCAAGTGAATTGCGATCTGCATCTTCTAAGATCCCGATCTGACCCGGCCCAATCTTGCGACTGCGACGATCCATGACCAATTCATTTTCGTAGACCCATGGGAAACCAAATCGAATGGCACGTGGCGCGGCGTTCGGACGCAAGCGGATTATTGGAAGAGTGGCTGTATCTGACATGCTTGACCTTTACGCGCTCGCATCCTTAATGAAAAGAGGTATCAAACGTGACTGATGTAAAGCATATCTTGAAGTTTGTTTATCTCTAGAGTATCACGCAGATAGTTAGCGCTAACAATTTCTTACCGAGCGGAGCCACCATGCCCTTGAATCCAACCATTGCCCGTGTCACAGAGCGTATCATTCAGCGATCCGAACAAACACGGGGGGCGTATCTTGAGCGCATGAAATCGCTGGGTGAACAAGGACCAAGGCGCGCGCACCTCAGCTGTGGGAATCAGGCGCATGCCTATGCGGCAATGGGTTCGGATCAAAGCGCACTCATTGCACAACGACAGCCTAATTTGGGGATAGTGAGCGCGTATAATGATATGTTATCTGCGCATCAACCATTCCAGCACTTTCCCGACGTGATTAAAGAAGCTGCACGTTTGAATGGTGCGACAGCCCAAGTTGCAGGCGGCGTGCCCGCAATGTGTGACGGTGTAACCCAAGGGCAACTTGGTATGGAACTGTCCCTTTTTTCGCGCGATGTGATTGCGATGGCAGCTGGGATCGCGCTTTCTCACAACACATTTGATGGGGCGATTTATTTGGGCGTTTGTGATAAAATCGTGCCTGGATTGGTGATGGCAACAGGAACGTTTGGCTTCCTTCCCAGCATTTTTCTGCCTGCAGGTCCAATGCCATCTGGCCTGTCGAATGATGAAAAGGCTAAGGTACGACAGCAATTTGCAAAAGGTGAGGTTGGGCGCGATGAACTGATGCGCGCAGAAATGGCCAGCTACCACAGCCCGGGCACATGTACGTTTTACGGAACAGCAAATTCAAACCAGATGCTTATGGAATTCATGGGACTGCACTTGCCTGGCGCGTCGTTCGTGCAGCCAAATACAGAATTACGGGATGCGCTTACTCGCGCCGGCACCAAACGGATCAGTGAAATCACCGCCCTTGGAGACAACTATATCCCAGCCTATCAGGTGCTGAGCGAACGCGCCTTCGTGAATGGAATCGTGGGTTTAATGGCAACAGGCGGATCCACGAATTTGGTCCTACATTTACCTGCGATGGCTCGTGCATCAGGTATCTGTTTAGAAATAGAAGACTTTGATGAAATTTCATCTGTGACACCGTTAATGGCAAAGGTGTATCCAAATGGCTTGGCGGATGTGAATCACTTCCATGCGGCCGGGGGACTTGGATATTTGATCAACGATCTTCTTGATGCAGGGTTGCTTCATGGCGACGTTACGACATTGATGGGACATGGATTAGACGCCTATCGCCAAGAACCCAAATTGACGACATCTGGGATTCAGTTTGTTCAAGGCAGCACTCAATCCCAAAATGACAAAATTTTGCGGCCCTCAAGTGATCCGTTTCAAAAAACAGGCGGCTTGAAGCAACTGCACGGCAACTTAGGCACAGGTATGATAAAAATTTCAGCCGTTGCACCAGAACGCCATGTGATCGAAGCCCCCGCGCGCGTATTTGCGGATCAAGAAAGCGTCAAAGATGCATTTAAGGCGGGCGAATTCA